>CALUST010000049.1 GCA_944323505.1 uncultured Bacteroidales bacterium | reverse complement strand
GTCTTTTCATTATTACGGGATTTCTCGGAGCTTTCTCAACTCTTACGGCTGTGTTGGGGGAAAATCTTCACTTTATGTTAAACGGGGAGTGGCTGGCGGCGGCTGAGCACTTCTTTATGCATATTGTTGGTTCTTTTATTGCCTTACTTTTAGGGGTATTGACGATTCGGGGTCATCTCTGATTGAGCTTTTTATATCACTTTGGTTTTGATGGGTTTGTACAATAGCCGGGTCGATTATCAGAATATTTTTGGTTTGGAAAAAGTTTTTTGAATTGTCGGAATAATCGAGGTTATTTATTTGCATCTGTTTGTTGGCCAAGTTAAAGCTTATACAGCAAAAAAGTGTAAAAAGTAGAAAATTTGATAGTTTAGGTAATACTCTGCGCCTCTTTGGTGTTGTAATATCAAAGATATAGTCGTTTTGTCCTCCATCATTCTGCGGTTTCCATTGCAGGATGTCCAATCTTCTCTAAGGAGGCTTGTATGAGGATCCGAGTAGCCCCCCCCATCATCGTCGATATAACCTTCTTTGTTTAGCGATTATTGCTGCACTTTCATTGCCGGTACATTCTATAGCGGCAGAATATCAAATTGAATCATTCCCAGAATTAGCCCAATGGACGATCATTAGTTCTAGTTCCGAAGGATTTACAAAAAAATCCTTGAATAAAGATACTATCCATTATTGGGATCCCGTTTACCTTCCTGCATCAACTGGATTTGATATTTCTAACGACACGGTACTTTATGCGGATTCTTCCGCCAATTTTAATGACAAGGAAGGACCATACTTAATCGAATCCAAAAATTCAGCTGAAATAACGTTTAATTTGCATGACTTTACCTTACGAGTGCTAGATGAAAGCAAGAATCCCCCTATTTCAACATATCGATTAGGTACATTGCTTCATATAGATAATGAATCCAAAATAAACTTCTCAGGAAGCGAAATAAGTAAGCTTCAAATGGTTGGACAAGGGGATCGGGGTCTTCTTATAGATTCTGGAAGTATGAATGTACAAACTGGAAGCCTTTGGTTGCAATTAAGAAGCAACAAATTTGGATCGGCCAATAGCAACGCAGTATACGTCTCTGAGTACTCTTCTTTGCAAATTAATGCCGCGGACGACCTTATTTTTCTTGTCGATTTAGGAAAATCAGGCGGTATTAAAGAAGTCATTATGAATTCAGGAATACTTTCTTTAGACGGAAAGAGAATTTTTGTTGGAGTAGAAAACTCTGATCATTCACTGGACCTCTCAATTTACAATAAATTGTTAGATTTATCTGCAGGAAAGGCATCTATTGGAAGTGAACAAACTGAACTTATTGCTCTTAGTAATGGTGTGAGGGGAATAAATTTTGGTGGAAATTTAGAAAATGTATCACTAAAAACTAAAGCTCTGCAGATTATCGGTGATGGTTATGGAGGAAGCGAAGGTATTCACATTGAAACAAGCGCATTAACTCCAGGGTCTTTTTACGCAAAAGAAGCCTATATTGGCAATGTTTCGAAGGGAATTGTCTCGAATGTAGGTAGGACTGAAGCAACATTAAAATTCGATAAGTTGTGGAATATGGCGACGACCTCTTCGTTGAATGTGCTAGGCGCGTCTTTGATTTTAGATGTAAATGAAGAGGCATACCTAGACAAAGCTGTTTTGGTTAAAGACAAAGGCTCTCTAACCCTCAATGGAGGAAAATTCGTAGCTAATGAATCCATTTTTCTCAATAAAGCCAACTTATATGGTGAAGTTGCTTCCCTCGCTGCTAAACAGCTGATTGCAACTGACAGCTCTACTGCAGACATACAAGCTAAAAGCTTTGTTGTGGGATCGGTAGGAAGTAATCCCATTGTTTCCACTTCTGGTTCGAAGGTTAACCTTAATTCACCTAAATCAGTTGACGCAGTTATTCAAATTACGGGTGATATGGTTGTTACTGACCGTGGCACGATTAATGCAAATTTCACTAACGGTGACTCGTTTTTTGTTGGTACAGCTTTAAATTCTGCAGGCAAAACCCGGACTGGAGCAGATGACTCAATGAAGCTAGCATTCGAAAATGGTGCTTACTGGCGCGCGACTGGGGCAAATACTCAAGTTGTGGATCTTACCCTAAATGGAGGCGAAGTATATCTTGACCAGACTTCAGACGGTCAAAGCACTGCATTAACCAAAGACAATGCAGTTGAGCTTACATTGTCAGCATTATCCGGCGAAGGTGGTGTTTTCAGTATGAGAACATCAGTTCAAGAAGCGTTTGGAGACAGTATTAAGATCGGTAACGGTTCCGGCAAGCACCAATTGCTGTTAGCAAGTACCGGTATCGAACCTACAACTGAGGCATTAGAGCGCGCCCTAGTAACAGAAACTGAAGGTTCGTTGGAATTGTCCCTTGCAAATGAAGGGGAAAAGATTGATTTAGGTACCTATGTTTATAACCTTACTTCTAGAGAAACAGCATCTGGGACAGAATGGTATCTGAAAGATGCCAATCCGGTGATTGATCCTCCTGATCCTGATCCTAATCCTGAACCAGAACCAGAGCCGGAACCCGAACCTGAGCCAGAGCCGGAGCCCGAACCCGAACCCGAACCTGAGCCCGAGCCGGAACCGGAACCTGAACCAGAGCCCGAGCCTGATCCGGACCCCGATCCCGGAGTAGATCCAACTCCGGATCCTGAACCAGAATTATCTCCAACTGCTGAAGCGGTCATAGCTATGGCCGGTATGGGTTCTCAAAACGCCATGTACTTAAATCAACTTTCAGACGTTCGCAAACGTTTGGGTGAAGTTCGAAACGGCGTGCGAGACGGTGTCTGGGTTTCTGTTGCCGGACAAAAAGACA
>CALUST010000048.1 GCA_944323505.1 uncultured Bacteroidales bacterium | reverse complement strand
ATGCATTTCTACGGTCTCAGCATATTGCTGCAGTTCCATTTCCGCTTCGACATTAAGCAGCACATCCTCTATTGCGACAATTTTTCTGAACATGGACAGATGCATTTTCTGCGAATCTAATAAAAGTTGCAGATTCCGCCAATATTTTTCTGGTGCAGAGGAGGGTTTCATCACAGGAATCGGCGAATGTTCGGATAAAATGCAAAAAAAATTTGCAGACAAAGAAATGTTGACTATCTTTGCAATCCCAAAACAAAAGTGAGGGAAGTTCTTAAAAATGGTGTCATAGCTCAGTTGGTAGAGCAAAGGACTGAAAATCCTTGTGTCCCTGGTTCGATTCCCGGTGACACCACTTCAGAATCAGAGAGTTACAGAAATGTGACTCTCTTTTTTTATGTCGTTTTGTCCCCTGTTTCAAGGCTGTTCAGCAAGTTCATGTAAACCGAGATGTAAACCATTTGTGAATGCCAGTTCGCTATTGACTTCATATTCATTTTGAAGTCAGGCAGAGGATAGGGAGTTTGAGTAAAAATAGTTATATTAGCGACATAAATACTTTGGGGTTATGAGAAGAGAGCATATAGTAAACCAGATAAGGGAGATAGTGCACAGGGTCGCCCCTACTGCAAAGACTATCCTATATGGGTCAGAGGCAAGAGGAGATGCAAGGGCGGATAGCGATATTGATTTGTTGATTCTTCTTGATAATGATAAGCCTACCTATGATGAAGAAAATGAGGTCAGATGGCCTTTGTATGAGTTGGAAATCAAGACAGGCGTATCTATTAATCCTTACATAATTTCCAGAAAGTCATGGGAAAACAGGCCATTCAAGACACCATTTTATGTGAATGTTGTAAATGAAGGGGTAGTATTATGAAAGAAAGTCTTGACATAGAGAGCAGGAATTCATTGATTGCCTATAGGATAGAAAGAGCTTGTGGCAGCCTGAAAGAAGCAAAACTTATGGCAGAGGGAGGGTTCTATAATGCATCTATAAACAGGTTGTATTATGCTTGTTATTATATGGCTGTAGCCCTGCTTTTAAAAAATAATATTTCAGCCCAAACACATAGCGGGGTAAAAACAATGCTTGGAATGCATTTTACCTCAAATGGTAAACTTTCAATATCAGCAAGCAAGATATTTACAACACTTTTTGAGAAAAGACATAGCAGTGACTATGATGCTTTTGTATATTGTGACCAGGAAATGTTTGATGAACTTTACCCAAAGGCTGAAGCATTCATAGAGGAAGTGAAAAACTTGCTTGAAAGTACAGAAGAAAAATCAAAACAGGATATTTAAGTGTAACCAAGAAAACGCTCTCTGTTTTCCAAAAAGTTTTGACAGTCCAGGTGTAAATCTTTATGATGTAAAGGATTGTCTCAGTTCTTGAAACTGTGGATCGGGGCGGGGATGCGGCCCTCGCGGCGGATGAAGTCCTCGCATCCGAAACGGCTCACAGGCATCACCGGGGCATATCCGAGCAGTCCTCCGAACTCAACACGGTCTCCTACATCCTTCCCGATGACAGGAATTATGCGGACGGCCGTCGTCTTCTGATTCACCATCCCGATGGCAGCCTCGTCTGCGATGATTCCTGAGATTGTCGCTGCAGGAGTGTTTCCCGGAATCGCAATCATGTCAAGCCCGACAGAGCATACGCACGTCATGGCTTCAAGTTTCTCTATGGTCAGCGCACCGCATTCAGCCGCATCAATCATCCCCTGGTCCTCGCTCACGGGAATGAATGCGCCGCTCAGCCCTCCGACGTATGAAGACGCCATCACCCCGCCTTTCTTGACCTGGTCATTGAGCAGGGCAAGGGCGGCAGTCGTACCTGGCGCACCGGCCTTTTCTACCCCTATTTCATGAAGGATGTCCGCGACACTGTCACCTATTGCCGGAGTCGGAGCCAGAGACAGGTCGATGATCCCGAACGGGATGCCGAGCCTGTGGGATGCCTCCTGTGCTACCAGCTGCCCCACCCTGGTTATCTTGAATGCGGTCTTCTTTATGGTCTCGCACAGCACCTCGAATGATGCCCCACGGACATTCTCAAGAGCGGATTTCACCACTCCCGGTCCGCTGACACCGACATTGATCACTGCATCCGTCTCTGTCACACCATGGAATGCTCCTGCCATGAACGGATTGTCATCAGGCGCATTGCACAGCACCACAAGTTTGGCACATCCTCCGGAGTCGCTTTCCCGAGTCGCTTCGGCTGTCTTCCTTATGATCTCTCCCATCAGCCTGACAGCGTCCATGTTGATTCCTGTCTTCGTGCTGCCCACATTGACAGAACTGCATATCCTGCCTGTCTTGGCCAGGGCCTCCGGAATGGACTCTATCAGGAGCCTGTCGCTCTCCGTCATACCTTTGGACACGACTGCCGAGTATCCTCCGAGGAAATTGACCCCGGTCTCCGCAGCTGCCTCGTCCAGTGTCATCGCGATTCTGACATAGTCGTCAGGACTTTTGCAGGCGGAGGCCCCGACTATCGAGACAGGTGTCACTGATATCCTCTTGTTGACTATAGGAATCCCGTACTCCATCGATATGTCGTCTGCCGTCTTTGCGAGATTGCCGGCCTTGCGGAGGATTTTCTCACGGATGCGGGCGCAAAGCCTGTCCACATCGTCAGAGGCACAGTCCAGAAGACTGATGCCCATCGTTATCGTCCTGACATCGAGATTCTCCTTTTCGATCATCCTGTTGGTCTCGATGACTTCATTGATATTTATCATTTCTGTTTCCGGATTAATGTCATTAAAAAGTCGGTACAATGTCTGACTGGCGTCAGATGCGGTGCATTTTCTCGAAAATCTCCTCTCTCTGGCATTTTATCTGGACACCGATCGAGTCGCCGAGGCTCTCCATGTCTGAGGCGAGCCTGTGGAAATCCCCGGTGATATGTCCTGTATCGACTATCATCATCATATTGAAATATCCGGATACGATGGTCTGGGTGATGTCAAGAATATTTATATTGTGTTCGGCAAGGTAGGTGCAGACTTTTGCAATGATGCCGACAGTGTCCCTGCCGACTACGGTTATTATACTTTTGTTCATATTCCGTTTGGTTGAAAGAGGTCGCAAATATAATACAATTAGGTAATGGTGCAAAAAGTAGTTGGTGAAATATTTATAACTAACTGATAGATATATCCATATAGTATTGTTTACCAGGGCTGTGACCGCAAATCCACTCTGTATTACCATTTCGGAGAAGACGAGAACGAATAGAGACAGCGTCTGACCTGATAATGCTTCGGGAGATGGGAGTTGCAATAATCTGAAACGGGCAATCCCCAATATGTTCAAGTTCATTGGCCGTCCAGACCAAGGGGACTTCCGGCAGAAACTTGACAGCGTGTTCAATCAGATGCGCTCCGCCTATGCGGACGGCTTATCGTTTGTGGAGCAGATGCATGAGAGCAGGCGCAGGCTCGATGCCGTCGAGCGGTCTATGCAGGACTTCATCGAGGGAGTCAAAGGCAACGTGACCCTGTACTGAAACAGCAAAGCCCGGTTAATCGCCGGGCTTGTTATTAAATGGGAATCTGTCATGATAATGCTGCAATTTCCTTCTCTACAGCAGACTTTATGAAAGCATTTATCGAAATGCCTTCTTGTTTTGCTATTGCGGCGATATGACTGTGGATTTCTGGAGTAAGGCGGATGTTCAGTGAGCCGGAATAA
>CALUST010000047.1 GCA_944323505.1 uncultured Bacteroidales bacterium | reverse complement strand
ATGATGACCCTTCTGTAGAGGTCATTGAGGTCAGATGTGGCAAACCTTCCTCCGTCGAGCGGAACGAGCGGACGGAGATCCGGCGGGATGACAGGTATGACCTTGAGTATCATCCATTCCGGCTTGTTGATACCTTTCGACTCCTGGAACCATTTGACGATGCTCAGCCTCTTGAGGGCCTCTGCGCGTCTCTGCTGGGAAGTCTCGGTATTCATCTTGGTGCGGAGTTCCTTTGCGAGGGCGTCCACATCGATTTCCTTCAGGAGTTCATATATCGCCTCTGCTCCCATTCCTGCCCTGAACTTGTCTGGGTCATCGTTAGGAAGGGCCTGGTTCTCCGGCATGCTGTCTATCAGGTCGAGGTATTCCTCCTCCGAGAGGAGTTCCTTTTTCTCGATGCCTGTAGTACCAGGATTGATTACTATGTATTTCTCATAGTAGATCACTGCCTCCAGTTTCTTGGCTGCAATGCCGAGAAGAGCGGCGATTTTGTTCGGAGCTGATTTGAAATACCAGATATGAGCCACAGGGACAGTGAGTTCGATGTGTCCCATCCTCTCCCTGCGGACTTTCTTTTCAGTGACCTCGACGCCGCATCGGTCGCAGACTATCCCGCGGTATCTGATTCTCTTGTATTTGCCGCAGTGACACTCATAGTCTTTCGTCGGGCCGAAGATTTTCTCACAGAAAAGGCCGTCTCTCTCCGGCTTGTAAGTCCTGTAGTTGACAGTCTCAGGCTTCAGGACCTCTCCTGAAGACCTCTGTTTGATGTCCTCAGGAGAAGCAAGAGAGATGCTGATTCTTTCGAAATTGCTTTTAACCTTGTTTTCTTTATTAAAAGTAGGCATATTCCTAAAATTTCAAATTGTCTGTAAATTAATCCAATGTCACTTTCAGACCGAGTCCTCTCAACTCATGAAGCAATACGTTGAGTGACTCCGGGATGCCAGGGGTAGGCATGAGGTCGCCTTTGACGATGGCCTCGTATGCCTTTGACCTTCCGGTCACGTCATCCGACTTCACAGTCAGAATCTCCTGGAGCACATTGGATGCTCCGAATGCCTCGAGTGCCCATACCTCCATCTCTCCGAATCTCTGGCCTCCGAACTGGGCCTTTCCTCCGAGCGGCTGCTGCGTGATGAGCGAGTAAGGTCCGATTGACCTTGCGTGCATCTTGTCGTCGACCATGTGACCGAGCTTGATCATATAGATGACACCGACAGTGGCTGGCTGGTCGAACCAGTCTCCTGTGCCTCCGTCGCGCAGGTATGTCTTGCCGTAGCGAGGAAGCCCTGCCTTGTCAGTATATGCGCAGATGTCGTCAATGCTTGCTCCGTCGAAGATCGGGGTGCTGAATTTGAGCCCGAGCACATCTCCTGCCCATCCGAGCACGGTCTCGTAAATCTGTCCGAGGTTCATACGGGACGGCACGCCGAGAGGGTTGAGCACGATGTCGACAGGTGTACCGTCCTCAAGGAACGGCATATCCTCGTCCCTTACGACCTTGGCCACGATACCCTTGTTACCGTGGCGGCCTGCCATCTTGTCACCGACGCGGATCTTTCTCTTCTTGGCCACATATACTTTGGCCAGTTGCATGACACCGTTCGGAAGTTCGTCACCGACTTTGATCTTGTCGAGAACTCTCTTATGCTTTGCTGCAAGTTCCTTGTAGGCGATGCAGTAGTTGTTGATGAGTTCCCTGATCATCACGTTGGTGTTCTTGTCCGCGGTCCACTTGCTGGAATTGATGTTTGCGTAGTCAATGTCCCTGATGTCCGATGCGGTGATCTTGTTTCCTTTGGCGATGATTTCAACACCATAGAGGTCGCTGATTCCGGCACTTTCCTTGCCGACGGCGAGAGTTGCAAGTTTCTCGATGAATCTTGCCCTCAATGCCTCTGACTTCTTGTTGAACTCGTCCTCAGCCATGTCGATTTTGGCTTTCTGGTCTGCCTTGGCCTCTTTCCTGTTGCTTTCCTTTGCCACTTTGGAGTAGAGGGCTGTCCCGATGACCGTACCGCTGAGTGACGGCGTAGCCTTCAGGGATGCGTCCTTCACATCACCGGCCTTGTCTCCGAAGATGGCTCTGAGGAGTTTCTCCTCCGGTGACGGGTCGCTTTCTCCCTTAGGAGTGATCTTTCCGATCATGATGTCGCCAGGCTCGATGTGCGCTCCGACGCGGATGATACCGTTCTCATCGAGATCCCTTGTGGCGTCCTCGCTCACGTTAGGGATGTCGGATGTGAGTTCTTCCATACCGCGTTTGGTGTCACGTACTTCAGTGATGTATTCATCCACATGTACCGAAGTGAGGATATCCCAGCGGATCATCCTCTCTGAAAGCACGATGGCATCCTCGTAGTTGTATCCTTTCCATGGCATGAATGCCACCTTGAGGTTGCGTCCGAGGGCAAGTTCCCCGTTCTGGGTTGCATAGCCTTCGGTCATTATCTGGCCTTTCTCGACGATGTCGCCTTTTCTTACGATAGGCTTGAGCATGATTGTCGTGCTCTGGTTCGTCCTTCTGTATATAGGCAGTTTGTAGACAGTCACTTCCGGTGAGAAACTTACGAATTTCTCATCATCGGTCCTGTCGTATTTCACATGGATCTCATTTGCATCCACATACACCACTTCTCCTTTTCTCTCGGCAGTCACCTGGGTCCTTGAGTCGAGACATACTCTTTCCTCAAGTCCTGTACCTACGATAGGGGATTCCGGATTGAGGAGAGGGACTGCCTGTCTCATCATGTTCGCTCCCATCAATGCACGGTGGGCGTCATCATGCTCGAGGAACGGGATGAGTGATGCTGCCACTGACGCAATCTGGTTAGGGGCCACATCCATGAGGTTGACCTCATCCTTGGTCACTACAGGGAAGTCTGCTCCGAGACGGCACTGTATCCTGTCTTCCTCGATGTTGCCGTCCTTGTCAAGCTTCACATTGGCAAGGGAGATCATCTTGTTCTCCTCTTCTTCGGCACTCATGTAGAGCCAGCCCTTGTCGCTCAGGTCCACCTTGCCGTTCTCTACCTTGCGGTACGGTGTCTCGATGAAACCGAGGTCGCTGATTCTCGCGTAGACGCAGAGTGAGGAGATAAGACCGATGTTCGGTCCCTCAGGAGTCTCAATAGGGCAGAGACGTCCGTAATGTGTATAGTGCACGTCTCGCACCTCGAATCCTGCCCTGTCTCTTGAAAGACCGCCGGGGCCGAGGGCTGAAAGACGGCGTTTGTGTGTCATCTCTGACAGCGGGTTGGTCTGGTCCATGAACTGGGAGAGTTGGCTTGTCCCGAAGAACGAATTGATCACGGAAGAGAGAGTCTTCGCATTGATCAGGTCGATAGGGGAGAACTGTTCGCTGTCTCTCACGTTCATTCTTTCCCTGATGGTCCTTGCCATCCTGGAAAGACCCACGCTGAACTGGTTTGCAAGCTGTTCGCCTACTGTTCTGATACGCCTGTTGCTCAAGTGGTCGATGTCATCGACGGTAGCCTTTGAGTTGATGAGCTGTATCAGGTATTTGATGATCTCGATGATATCCGTGTTTGTGAGGACGCGGGTATCATCCGGAATCGTAAGATTCAGTTTCTTGTTGAGGCGGTACCTTCCGACATCACCGAGGTCGTATCTCTTCTCGGAGAAGAAGAGCTTGTCGATGACATCCCTTGCCGTAGCCTCATCAGGCGGTTCAGAATTCCTCAACTGCTTGTAGATGTAGTTGATGGCTTCTGTCTCCGTATTTGTCGGGTCCTTCTGCAGGGTGTTGTAGATGATTGCGTATTCATTTACGTTAGTTTCCTCTTTCTGGAGAAGGATGGTCTTGACATCTGTCTCAGCAAGTCTTGCTATTGTGTCGTCGTTGAGGATCTCGCCTCTTTCGACGATAGGGGTGGTCCTTTCAACAGGAATGACCTCTCCTGTATCTTCATCCACGAAGTCCTCTATCCATGTCTTGAGCACCTTGGCCGCAAGTTTCCTGCCTTCGTTCTTTCTGAGGTTCTCTTCGGTGGCCTCAATCTCGTCGGCCAGTCCGAATATGTCGATGATGTCCTTGTCCCCGTTGTATCCGATTGCTCTGAGAAGAGTGGTAACAGGGAGTTTCTTTTTACGGTCGATGTAGGCGTACATGACATTGTTGATGTCAGTCGCGAATTCAATCCATGAGCCTTTGAACGGGATAATTCTGGCAGAATAGAGTTTTGTGCCGTTGGCGTGGAGACTCTGTCCGAAGAACACTCCAGGTGATCTGTGGAGCTGCGATACTATGATTCTTTCCGATCCGTTGATGACAAAGGTCCCTCCCGGGGTCATGTAAGGAATGTTCCCGAGGTAGACATCCTGTACACTGATGTCAAAATCCTCGTGCTCGGGGTCGCTGCATGAAAGGCGCAATTTGGCTTTCAGAGGCACATTGTATGTCAGACCTCTCTCAAGGCATTCATCTATTGAATACTGAGGCGGATCGATGAAGTAGTCTATGAACTCGAGCTTGTAGTTGTTCCTTGTGTCTTCTATCGGAAATATCTCCTGGAATACCTGGTACAGACCTTCGTTCTTCCTGTTCTCAGGAGTTGTGTCGAGCTGGAAGAAGTCGCGGAATGACTTCAATTGAACCTCCAGCAGGTCCGGATACTCAAGGAGAATTTTTGATGATGCGAAAGAAATTCGCTGGGTTTTAGTCGTTTGTGACATCTGTCTACCTTTAGTATAGAGAAAAACTTAAATACGACAAAAAGGTTTAGGGTCTTTCTTAGGCCCTAAACCTGAATTTGTTTCCCTTCTGGGGGAAAAGTTGAAGTTATTTAACCTCAACCTCTGCTCCAGCCTCTTCGAGGGCAGCTTTGATCTGCTCAGCCTCGGCTTTTGATACTTTCTCTTTGACGATAGCGTCCGGTGCCTTGTCTACAAGGTCTTTAGCCTCTTTAAGTCCGAGACCTGTGATTTCCTTCACAGCCTTTACTACGCCAAGTTTAGCCTGGCCGGCTGATTTGAGGATAACGTTGAACTCAGTCTGCTCAGCAGCAGCAGCCTCTCCGGCTCCGGCTGCAGGGCCTGCTACTGCAACAGCAGCGGCTGCCGGTTCGATTCCGTACTCATCTTTGAGGATCTGAGCCAATTCCTGAACATCTTTTACAGACAGGTTTACCAACTCTTCTGCAAGTGCTTTAATATCTGCCATAATTGTATTTATTTAGTTTGTTATTATTTGTTCTCTTATTCTCTTTCTGAAAGAGTCTTGACGATGCCTGCGAGTTTGCCGCCTGCAGACTGGAGTGCGGATACGACGTTGCGTGCCGGTGACTGGAGAAGTCCGATGACCTCAGCGATGAGTTCTTCACGGGACTTGATGTTGCAGAGTTCACCGAGTTTGTCAGCGCCTACGAATGCACATTCCTGAACGAATGCTCCTTTCAGAGCCGGTTTGTCAGAGCCGTCATCAGCATATTTCTTGATGAGCTTGGCAGGTGCATTTGGAGTGGTTGTGTACATCACTGCAGTAGGACCTTCAAGGATAGGGAAGAGGCTTTCGACCTCAGGGTTCCCCATGTCTTTGAGTACTTTGTGCAGGAGGGTGTTCTTCACTACAACGAGTTTGATACCCTTCTCAAAGCAGTCGCGACGCAGTTTTGTAGTCTGTTCAGCATTCAGCCCGGAAATGTCCGTAATGTAGAAGTTCGGGGTTTCCTGGATTTGTGCTGCAATAGATTCAATTATTTGGGCTTTCTCTTCTTTTCTCATAACATTGAATTTTTATTCAGCACTACTGAATGATTTGATATCTACTTTCACTCCCGGACTCATAGTCGTGCAGATTGACACGCCTTTGAGGTATGTGCCTTTGAGAGACTGAGGCTTCAGTTTCATGATGGAAGAAAGAAGCTCCTGTGCATTCTCGTATATCTGCTGTGCCGTGAAGGAAGCCTTTCCTATCGCAGCGTGCACGATTCCGGTCTTGTCTACCTTGAAGTCGATCTTACCGGCTTTCACCTCTTTTACTGCGTTGCCGATCTCCATTGTGACAGTACCTGTCTTAGGGTTCGGCATGAGACCTCTCGGTCCGAGGATACGTCCGATTGCTCCGACTTTGGCCATTACTGAAGGAGTACAGATGATGACATCAACGTCAGTCCATCCTCCCTTGATCTTATCGATATATTCATCAAGTCCTACATAGTCTGCTCCGGCTTCTTTCGCCTCAGTCTCCTTGTCCGGAGTACAGAGTACAAGGACCTTGGTCTGCTTACCTGTTCCGTTAGGCAGGGTAACCACGCCACGAACCATCTGGTTGGCCTTTCTTGGATCTACCCCGAGGTTTACGGAAAGTTCGACAGATGCATCGAATTTAGTGAAGGTCACTTCCTTGACTATTTCACAGGCTTCAGACAACTTGTACTCTTTGGCCGCATCGTATTTGGCCATTACCGTCTTTTGGTTTTTTGTAAGTTTACTCATTTCGCTTGTGATTTTTATAAGTCAGCAGGAAATTCTCCCTCAACTTTGATACCCATGCTTCTTGCAGTTCCTGCAACCATTGTCATTGCTGACTTCAGGGTGAAGGCATTCATGTCCGGCATCTTTGACTCGGCGATTGCTTTCACCTGATCCCATGTAATGGTAGCAACTTTCTTTCTGTTAGGCTCGGCAGAACCCGCAGATATCTTGGCTGCTTCTTTGAGCTGTACTGCTACAGGCGGCTGTTTTACCTCAAATGAGAATGATTTGTCGCTGTAGACTGTGATGACTACAGGCAAAACCTTTCCGGCGCTGTCCTGAGTACGGGCATTGAACTGCTTGCAGAAATCCATTATGTTCAGTCCCTTCGAACCGAGTGCTGGTCCTACTGGAGGTGATGGATTGGCTGCGCCACCTTTGATCTGGAGTTTGATAAACCCGGTAACTTCTTTTGCCATGATTCTTGATTATTCTTTAGTTACTTGCGTAAAGTTGAGTTCAAGCAGTGTCTTTCTGCCGAATATCACAACCATCACTTTGAGTTTGCTTCTGTCTTCCACTATCTCTTCTACAGTACCGTCGAATCCGCTGAACGGTCCGTCTGTGATCTTGACAGCCTCACCTACGGTATAGTCGACGATTGTCTCTCCCTCGCTTACTGCAACCTCATCCTGTTCGCCGAGAATCCTCTTCACCTCAGAGTCTCTGAGCGGAATCGGAATCCTCTCTTCCTGGGATTTACCGTTGCCTTTGCTTACATCGCGTTTTTCAGTAAGGAAGCCGGACATGTGAGGAACTTCGTTCCTTATGATATATTGAAGCTCACCGGTGAGTTCCGCCTCAATAAGGACATATCCGGGATAGAACAATCTTTCTGAACTTACCCTCTTGCCGTCACGTATCTTGTAGACCTTTTCAGAAGGGACAAGGACTTGTGAGACCAGATCCTGAAGACCGTATCTCTCAATCTCCTTTTCCAGGTACTCTTTGGCTTTCTTCTCTTTCCCGCCAGCAGCCCGAAGTACATACCATTTTTTGTTGCTCTCGCTCATAGTCGTGTACCCCGATTATAAAGTATAGATTGCTGACATCAGGTTTTGGAAAGCGTAGTCCATGATAAAGATGACAACAGCGAAAATCACAGATGCCACCATAACAAGTATGGCAGAACTCTGCAATTTATCCCAAGACGGCCATGAAACTTTCTTGGTCATCTCAAAATAGGACTCTTTCAGATAGTTTATGAATCTTCTCATCTTTACTTTTAATGGATGTCATAAGTCGGAAGCTTGCTATGGCATCTGTTAAACAATTACCAAATCGTAACCTTTGATATTTTGCAGGGGAACCAGGATTCGAACCCAGACTAAAGGTTTTGGAGACCTCTGTACTACCCTTATACTATT
>CALUST010000046.1 GCA_944323505.1 uncultured Bacteroidales bacterium | reverse complement strand
CTTTTTGTTCAGCATCAATAGAACTCGGGATAATTCCTCTAATGTGATTGCCTCCGATGCTGCCTTTGCCCTGAGTCTTAATGTCTGGAATGTTGAGTGATTACCGTGTTCAGCAAGAATTGTTTCGCCTGTAATCCATCCTGCTGCCGTCAATACTTCAATGAGATTGCTCCTGCGAAGTTTGTATCGCTGGAGATTTCTTCGCATGCTTCTTTTGAGGGTTCTGGTTGCATTGGTAGTAACCGGTTTCCCTGATTCAAAGTTCCGTTGTTCGTCGACTGTCAATGGATTTGCTCTGACGCCAAGTTTTATGATTGATGAGTATTCATCAGGATTTTCCGCCTCATTCACCACCGCCCATCCAATTGAATTGGTTCCGAGGTCCAGTCCGAGAATCTTTTTCATATGTCAAACTATTTTAGCCGTTATTAATAAATGCAGTCGTTTATGGCTACCAAATTTAAGGAAAATAATTTGACTTTTTCGGGAATACTGATAACTTTGCAGAAAGTTTGAAGCAATTCACAATAAGGATTATTCCGTTGTGAAAACATCTAAGGCGGCGGAGGATATCCGTCGCCTTCTTTTATGCAGGTATGGCTGTTGTCCGGATTAATACCCGAAAACCATGTCCCAGATGTAGAAGAGGCCTTCGCCCATGATGATGCCCCAAATGACGGTCATGACGGTCATAATTGAACTGCATACAATGCCGATGATGCCAAGGACTTGTCCTGCAATTATGTAGCCGTTGCCCTTGTATTGGGACGGATGTTGCCTTGCGGCCTTTTTTGCACTGCCGCACAATGCTGTGCCGACAATTGACAAGATGAGTCCGACGAGCGGGGCTCCGCAGAGAATGAATCCGAGCAGCCCGCATACAAATCCCCCTATGCTTTTAGGTGCGTTGGTTAATGAGTTGTCCATAATGTTTTATTAAATAAGGTTATGAATTGTATTTAATCATGAGTTGTGTCCGCTCATGAAGTGACGGACAAAGGTATTTAATAAATCAGGACACTCAAGAGGTCTTTTCAGGTCTTGTCTATTCCTTGTATGGATTGACTTTTACTTTGGTCAGGCCATGTTCAAGCCCCATTCCGTATTGCGCGTATACTTTGTCTCCCTGATGCAGGTTGTCTACGTAAAGAGGCTTGCCCTTGACGAAAATATGGCAGCCGAATGTGTCTCCGGGACGGATTTTGGCATTTTCTGCCTGCCTGACGATGAACTTACCGTCCCCGAGGTGCTCCAAGACACATTCCCTGTCAGGAAGCCATGCTATTTCAACCATGTCTCCGGGAGCGAGTTCCGCAGATCTGACACTTTCGGTTCCTGGATATATCTTGGATTCTATGCCGTAACGGATGTTGAGGTCTGTGCAGAATGCCTCGAAATGACTGTATCCGCAATACTTTGCTATGACGTCCAATGTATGGGCGGAGACTGTGGCGTATCCCAATTTCGGGACCCACAGTCTTTTTATCGTGCTGTCTGATATATGTTCGCGGGTGGCCGCTTCAATGCGGTCGGCAATTGACACAAAGTCGGAAGGCGTCTTTACCGGATGCCCGAATACTGCTTCAGCTTCAACGAGGAGGGCGTGTACTAATGGCGAGTCAGATCTTGTTTTCATATTGTTGGCAAAATTATGAAGTTTTTCTATTTTTAACGAATGATTACTTCAGGACCACCAGAAAAGACCAGAAAAGACTTTCCCGGAAATGACGGAAAGCCTTCCGGAAGAGAGTTCGACAATCTTGAGCCTGTCGGACGCAATGTCTGGAAGGCGAGGCTCGGAGGCAAATTTTTCCTTCTGAAGACCGCCTCTGGCAACGATGCCATGTCCAGGCATTATCTGCATCGTGAATATGACATCTCATGCAATCTCCAATATCCATATATCGTGTCGGTATTGTGGTTTGAAGAGAGTACTCCCGTCGGACCGGCCATTGTCATGGAATATGTCGAAGGATGTACATTGGATGCTTTCATAGCCGGAAACCCGTCCAGGTCTACAAGGCGGAAAGTGCTTGACGAACTCCTGGATGCTGTCGATTACCTGCATAGGAAAGGTATGCTGCACAATGACATCAAGCCTGAGAACATAATGATTTCCCGTATCGGCAACCACGTCAAGATCATTGATTTCGGTCTTTCGGAGGTTGAGTCGGACTATATGAACCGCCGTCTTGGAGGGACAGCAGGAGCATCTGCCCCAGAGGTTCTCGCCGGAGATGTCGCAGCCGCATCCGATGCCTCATCAGACATCTACTCTCTCGGCAAGATAATCAGCCTGCTTTTCCCGTCAAGATATGGCGCAATCAGGAGAAAATGCCTGAAGTCAGAGCCTGCTCGCCGGTATAAGGAAGTCATGCACTTGCAGCGCGCCATTGTGCGTCGCGACAGGTGGGGCATCATATCAGCATTTGCATTGTCGTCATTGGCGGTATTATGTATGGCATTGTTGCCATATTTGCATGACAGATTGGAAGATAAAGAAGCCCGGGATGCGGTCCAGAGCATAAGCAGGGAAATCCGCAAAAGGTACAGTCTGACCAAAGACAGTCTGCTCAACCGGAATATCACCAGATGGAGAGAAGAAGGCATGATTATCTCTCTCAATTTTTCTGATTGGCTGGCAAATTACAGGAAGGAGCATCGGGATGAGTATCCGGACATTCCATTCACCATAGTATGTGATACATGTTATACTGATATCTATGAAGACGAATTGGCGATTCTGCTGGACATCCCGTTTTCACCGGATGGTATGCCTCTGTATTAGTGCCGGTGCGACAGAAAAGACCTGAAAAGAACTTTTTGCGGGCTTTGCAGATAATTACTTTTGCAGTGTAATAATCATTACGGACCCTAAAGTTGCGCACGACACGGACAAGTGTATAAAGTAATGAAAAAGACTGTTTTAGTGATTTTGGCAGCGACTTCCTGCCTTATGTTGTCAAGTTGGACATCTGTCGGCATGCAGGCATCGTACAAAGCGGCCTGCGGCTGTCCTGAAATCTCCGCCCCGCTCAATGAATCATGTCAGGCTTCAAAGGACTGGGACACGTTTCTCGACAAATATGAGAAACTCGTCGACACGTATATCAGCCTGTATAAGAAAGCCAAGGACGGCGACTATGCTGCAATGGCGGAATATGTCAAGTATATGCAGCAGATAAACGAACTCGTTGCCGATATGGGTGACATGAGTACGATGTCGGTCTCCCAGATGAGCCGCTATATGAAGATAACCGAGAAAATGACCAAGGCTGCCGCCGAGTAGTTTTTACATCTCATCGGCAATCGCATCCATAATTATGAATGCCGCCCAATATCTTGGAGACACGTAAGGCCGGGACAGAATTGTCTTAGGGACGTATTCTGTCCTGGTTTTTTCATCCATGCGTTTTTCCATGAAATTCCTGTTGTCAGGCAAGACAGTTTCTTCCTCATATTCACGCAGATATTTCTGTGCCTTATGCAGAGCCTGATATTTGTCCATACCATAAACAAGATGTCTGTAGAATTGTTCCATCAGCATTTGTGTGGCTTTGTCATCAACATTCCACAAACTCATGAGCAAGGTCTTTGCCCCGGCTTTTTTAAATCCCCGCTGCAATCCGAATACTCCGTCTCCACTGATTTGCCCGAGTCCTGTCTGGCAGGCGGAAAGTACTACAAGATCAAGTCCTCTGAAGTCCAATGTGCTGATTTCTTGGGCAGTAAGTATCCCATCATTCAGATTGTCTGGAAGAGTGTGCCCAGATAATGAATATGATGCTCCTGAGAACAGAAGCCCGGATCTAGTCATTGCTGTATATTCCTGTCCTCTTGTTTTAATGACCTGTCCTGATGACATATCAATTTTTCCAAGATCTTCATGTCCGTTCCAATAGAAACCATGCGTGGCAATATGTATCAGACCTGTGTGTTTGCCGGACAAGGCTTTAAAAGAGGCCTCTGTCCCGTTGTCTTCTGAGTACAATTCTGTCGGGATGTTGGCTTTATCTAGGATAGTCTTGATTTTTTCTGCTTCAATCTTAGTCGAGGGGAGGTATTCAGGCAGTCCGGCATTATACACGGTTCGCCTTAGTGAACCTGCTGTGAGACTGTCTGTGGTCGGATAGTCTGCTGAATAATTTACGGTGCAGGATACAAGGGCTTCTTCGGATATGTCATAATTTATTCCCCCATAAACGGCTGCCTTGCCGTTATTTTCTCTGTCATATCTGCGCAAAGCCAGTTCTCTTGTGGAAGAGAGTCTGTAATATTTTTTAGAATCTGACAGTAGTCCTATACCTTCTGTATCCTGAAGATTCTCGATGGCAATGTTGTATAATTCTCCGGCAGGGGAGAAATAAACTGTATTGATGCCTTCCAGAATCTTTTCAAGCGGTTTCCAGATCAAACGGCTTGCAAACGGAGTAATGTACCAATATAGGCTGCTCCGTTCAAAAAGTTCATTTTCTTCGAACAAAGAAATCATCACAGGTTTCGGCAAGTCTTTTCTGAGTATGTATGCCGCATACATTGTGCTGTCTGTCCCTTCAGAAAATGTCGCGAACTCGACTGCTGCCTCGTCAGGTGCAAGCCTGTCCCAGACTTGTTGCCAATTGATTGCAAGATTGGCAGTATAGTCCCCGAATATTTTGGATTTCTGCATCAGAAGCCTTTCTTTTTCGTATGCTGTGGCGTCTAATGAGTCGATGACTCTTGCCGTATTTGTGTCCGGATGCTCTCTCATCCTGTCGGCCTGCTGTCTGAGAGATATCCATTCATTGAACAATGAGACAGCATTTTTATCTCCGCTTTCCCGGATGAGCTGCGAAAATTCCATTTCGGAATTAAGCAGCAGACCTTTGCTAAGCAAGGATGCGTTATATCCAATGCTTATAAGTGCCTCCGTTTTGTATGTGCAGGCCAACCAATGGATTTCATTTCCGAACCATGATTCGTACTGCTCCCAAAAATATGCACGCTCATCGGCAGTCATCCCAGCAAAAGAGTCTTTGATGAGTGCTGAGGCAAGATTAGATGTTTCCGTAGCATATCGATCCAGTTCTTTTATATTATTTTCATGGGCATTGAGACTGGCAAGATTCATCCTGTAAAGTATGTTGTGATTATGTTTTTTGTCGGTAAGTCGATCTGCAATAGCCATGGCTTCCATGACTTTTTGTATGGCTTCCTTGTATTTCCCGGCATTGCTATACCAGACGCCTTCCATATTCAGATAGTAGGCATAGTCAAGTGTCTGTGTCCCATATACATCTGCAGAGATCTCAAGATATTTTCGTATTAATTCTATTGCGCTTTCAAAATCATTGTCCAAAGATTTGATGTAAGCGATATCCGCAAGAAGAGTGCAATATTGGGAAGGATATTCCTGAGGATCGATTGCTTCTAAGAATTGTCCTATAAGTTTGTATGTCGTATCAAATATTTCTCTCGTCTGGAAGATGAGTGATGAAATTGATGAAAGTGAACTTATTATATATGTAGACGTACTTATGGCATAATCAAAGTCTGCAGCAGTCATCCTGTCAGCATTCTTATTTATATATTTGTACAGGATTGTCAATGCCGCGCCTGCGCTGTCAATAGCCTCTGTATTGTGTCCTGTCTTATATTGCAGATGAGACAGATCTCCGAGAATTTCGGCATATTCAACGGATTCATGTCCGTACACGATTTTTGCCAGTCTTATTGCTTTGTCTAATTCTCCTTGTGCAGCAGCAAAGTATCCTAATTTGATGTTGTAGGCGGCGATGTCTCTAAGGATTTTAATATAATCACCGTTATGCATTCCGAATGCTTTTCTCTGACTTGTCTCGGCTTTTGTGATGGTAGCAAGTGCTTCAGAGTATTTGTCTAGACTGTTGTAAAGTGATGCAAGTCTGGTCAATCCGTAGACATGGTCATGCCATGCCGTCTCGTTGCCAATCCCTTCCAATATTTCGACGGCGTCTGTCAGATATTTCAATGCCGAGTCATAATTTCCGAGAATTGAGAATATTGATGACAGATCCTCAAGGACTTTAGCATATTCCTGGCTGTTCTTGCCTAAGAGGCTCTTATAAAGCGTTTCAGCCTCTTTCAGATACCCTATGGCCTCCATGAATTTTCCTGAAGAATAGTGGTACAGTCCGAGATTGTACATTGATGTGGCATAATCTGTATTGTCCTTGCCTGCGATTATTTCTGTAATTACGGCGGCCTCTTTCTCGTATCTGATGGCTTTTTCATATTCTCCGTTATTGTTGCAATAGGTGCCAAGCAGGTTCAGCCCAAACGCATACTCGTTATTAGCAGTGCCGTAAATTTCCCCGTAGAGTCTGACGGCAGTTTCCATGAGTTTGATAGCAACGGTAAAGTCCCCCGACTTATGTGCCTTTTGTGCCGCCTCGTCAGCACGGGCAGAGGCAAGGTTATATTTTATGATGGATTGTGTTTCAAGGACAGTAGAGTCTTTTAGATTGGCTTGCTCTAAATATTCAAGGGCAGTCTTGTATCTCCTGATGGCCTCGTCTAATTGCATATCGGCAGTCATGTCATTGTATGCGCGAGCCAGATGGTATGAGACTTCTTTGTAAAGAGAATCCTTCCCTAAGGCTTCGGCAATGTCATGAACTTCAAGGTAGCAGTTTATGGCATTGGCGAAATCCAAGGAATCATGATATCTTGTTCCAGATTCAAGTAATGAATCAACTCTATGGGACGAGAAAGATGGGTTCTGTCCATATCCGATAGTGCCGTAGGCCGATAGTATGACGGCGAACATGAATAGTAAGCGGACTCTCTTATATATGGGATTCATTGTCGTTTATTTGAAACAGCAGGTTTGGTCTCAGCAGACATGTCCAATGTCTCGATGAGTTTGTCGGAAATTACATCTGCGGGTGCAGACAGAGTGGTGATAATCCATTTCTGTCCGATTTCATCCCATTTCTGATTGGAGACAGTCTGCCATACGGACGGCATGAATCCGGTTTTGGGCTCTAAAGATTTGCGATATTTGAAGTCTTGTTTCCATTCGTTTTTGAATTGCTCTGTGAGTCTGCACGTTTCATTTAGATCTATTGTCATCCGGTATTGTCCTGTTCCCCATATTTGTCTGTATCTTCCTGTCCTGTCCCGGTAGCCGGTATAAGATCTAGGCACAATGAAACTTTCTCCGGATATTTTGTATCGCGATGGTTCTCTTTCATTGCGGATATATCGCAAGAAGCCATCATGGTTAAGGTCAGATGGGTTGACAGGAATGTCTATGGTGAAATGTCCGATTTGTTCATCGGTATGGAGTTCAATGAGTTCTGTATACCAGGATGAGTAGATGCCTATATCTATGCTGAGCATGAAATCTCTTCTTTGGTCGAATGAGAAGTCCAACGGAAGAATGGAGTTCGGTAAATTTGAATGTTCTGGGCTGATAATCAATGTGTCAAGAATCAGTTCGAATTTGGAGTGGTTGATGATTCTGTAGAGTTTTGATCTATCAATGTGGCATGATATGAAGAATACTGTGTCTTCCCCTTCCATTCTCAGACATCCTATGCCATCGAATTTTATTCCTGCAGGGTCAAGTGCTCCTTCTGTTGACGAGACAGAATAGAAGTCCTTGATTTCGTCCACTGTCGAGAGGGACATTGTCCATGAGTTTTCTTTCTCCACTGTTTCTAACCATTCTTTTTCCAGTCTTGAATTTCTAGTTGCCAGCGAGGCTAATGCATTTACTCCAAGGTCAATGAACGATGTTATGTAGCCTGAGGCTATGCTTTTGCCGGCATTTAATGTCGCGGACAGAAGGTCTAACCCGAATCCTCTTGTGGCATTTTCTTCATGCATTTCGGAAAGTTCCAGCAATATGTCGTTTTCTTGCATGATTTCATTAGACAATGTATTACTGGTGTATATGAATGTCTGATATTCATTGTCATGCAATGGCGTTGCATACTTATTCTGTGCGAATATGGGAGTCTCTAAAAATATTATTGCGGTGAAGAAGATAGCGGTAATCAGAGATTTTTTCATGTCAGGTTGTTTTAGTCGCTAATTTACATAAATTTCGCCAGTTATCACCATTTCAAGTGGCCATATTTTTCTTTGCACCAGAGTTGCCATGCGTTCACGAGGTTCTGCCAGACGACGTAGGCGCAAGGAGCAAGGGCAGCGATGGGGTTGAGGTAGGTGACAGTGAGCCAGATGCCGACGATGGTGTTCTTCTGTCCGAGAGCCTGGCCGCCGCAGATGCTCTCCCCGTAGTGCCGTCCGATGCTCTTGCCGATGCCGAACAGGATGAATGTGACGGCGAGAGGGGATATGAGCAGCAATGCCATTGTCTGTCCTGCGACTTCGGCGGAAAGGATGTTATGGAGAGTCATTCCCATAACTATCGACAGGTTGAATGCCCACATATAGAATCCGAGGTCTTTTGCAGACTGGATCATCCCGGCAATCCTGGGCAGCCAGCGTCGGGTTGCCATTGCACAGATGAACGGGAAAATCAGTACTATGACCACCTTCTCCAGTATCACCAGGAAAGAGGCAAGAAAACTTATCCCGTCCCCCTTCTCGGCAAGAGGGAACATGAGTGGGATGAGTATGGCTGACAGGCAGTTGTCAATCAAGGTATAGACTGTCATGGATGCTATGCTGCCGCCGAGTTTGTCTGTAATGACGGCTGCGGCTGCGGCGGTCGGGCACATCACGCAGACGAATACTCCTTCAAGGACGAGCCTCAGCCCGTCGTCAGTACGGGACATCGCCACTATCAGAAGCCCTGCAATCGCGAGCCGGATGACCTGCAGCCATACATGCCATGGGCTGAACCATAGTTCGTGCAAGCGTATCTTGCAGAATGTCACGTACAGGATTGCAAAGATGAGTACCGGCAGGACTTCAAGGAAGAACGGACCGACGGCATTGCCTATGGGTCTCAGGAAATCAACCTCCGAAAACAGAAGATAGATGCCGGCGCCGGTGCCCATTGCACATGGCAGTGTCCATCGCCTGATGAAATTCAATATTCCCATTGTCAGATTGTAAGACTCCTGCTTCTCTCCATTATCTCCAGACACATGCGGCTGTTGTGGTACGGGCATTTCCAGAATCCGGCCTTGTCGTCATCCGTGTCCGGTGTGCCGTCTGCCCTGAGACTCCAGAACCATTCCCCGCCGTCCTTATCGATGATGTGGCGGCGGATGAAGTTCCAGCAGTCCGATGCTTTCTCCAAGGCGTCAGTGCGGCCTGTCATCTGCCACAGATTGAAATATCCGACGACTGTCTCGGCTTGTACCCACCAGTGCCTGTCCGCGTCAATGGCACCGGTGTCACCGTGGAACTCGTACATCATCCCTCCTCGCATGATGTATCCCATGGCGGCGGCATCGGCCACGGTCTCCACGACAGGGGCGGTCATCATGAGGGTATTCTTGTCTCCGAGAGTCTCGGCAGCCTCGTGCAGAAGCCAAGATGCCTCGATGTCGTGCCCGTAGGAGACGATATCATGGCTGCTTTCCCAGTCCTCATTGAAGAACAGGCGCAGATGGCCTGTCTCCCGGTCAATGATCCTGTCCGTGAACACATGTATGAGGTTCTTCAGACTCTTTTCCAGCCTTGTGTCTTTCCAGACGCGGTACAATGCCGTGTACGGCTCAAGAATGTGCAGGTGCGTATTCATCGTCTTGCACTCGTTGACGTCCTTCTCGCTCAGCCTCATGTCCCCGATCGGGCTCCAGTCACGGCTGAAAGCCTCAAGATACCCGTTCCTTTTCTTGTCAAGACTGTGGCTCTCGATGTCATTGTAGAGCCTTACGGCGTATTCCAGAGCCTCGGCGTCGCCTGTGGCCCTGCAGTATTCGCTCAGCCCGTAGATGGCGAATCCGAGTGCGTATATCTGCTTTTTGGCGTCGGAGGGCAGACCTTCAGGAGTCAGACTCCAGTATACCCCTCCGTATTCTTTGTCGTAGAACCTGTCTATGATTTCTCTTTTTGCTCTTGTCGCCGTCTCCAGGTACTCCTTCCGTCCTGTCACCCTGTATGCAGCAGAGAATGCCCATAGAATCCTGGCATTCAGTATGGCGCCTTTCTCGGCTCCGGCATCGGGAGTCCCCTTGCCTGTCATCCGTGGCAGGAAGCCTCCATGTGTCCCGTCTGTCATCCTTGTCATCCAGAACGGGAGGATGTTCCCGGTGAGTTCATCTTCCATTTCGGACGCCATTTTTCTGATAATGTCTGTCTGTCCCATCTTTCCCGAAAATTTCGCGTAAATATAATCTGAATTCACGTATTGTGTCATATCTATTATTGACTATCCGCAAAATTCCCCTTGTTTATGCAGACCATAAATGTTCGGACCGGTAAATCCCTCCCACACCTCCGATGCTGCTCGCTTTCGAATGACCACCGGACATTCTCATGAACCGCTCACGACCTCCCGTTCACGAGGCCGATGCCGGGCAACTGAAAACGGGCCTTTGACAGCCGCTTTGATGATTGGATGAAGAGTGCCACAGTCTGACCGCACGTACATACGGGTGGCTTAATGAAAATCATAAGGACGCCTTATGCGGAAGCAGATGTCAGGGAGGCGTACAGCATGGCAAGTAGCATCAGGACAAGGAAATATTTCTTCAGGACAGAATCCATGATTCTGGTCGCCTTCATTATCTCTTTTGCGACTCTGCCTGTCGTCAGCCCGTACAGTTTTGCTATTTCCTTGTGCGAAAGTCCTCCTACGCGGCTTGAGATATAGATGTCATATGTCAGCTTCTCCATCTTGAGGCCTGCATCTGCAAGTATCGCGTATATGTCCTTTTCAAGTATACGTCTCGAGATGTTGTCATCCGAGAGCATCTCGATATCCGTGTCGTACAGGTTTCTGAATGTCGTCTGACGGACAATATCTCTCTTGATTTCGTTCAGGCACCTGTGCTTGAGGGTCTGCATCAGATAGGCCTTCATGCCAGGGAGATCCCCGTCAAGTGCCCCTTTCCGTTCGTATACATAGGCAAAGGCATCAGAAAATACATCCTTGGCCTTCTCCATGTCCTGGAGATAAGAAAAGGCTACGGAGACATATTTCTCCTTGTCCGCATACAGTCCGATAAGGACATCGTTAGACAATCCGGTTGAGGCCATGTCATGTATCAGATAAAAACATTCATCCGCCCATATGATAGCGGAATATTGCAAAAATATAAATTTTGTAAAAAAATTGAAATTTTCCGGAAGTTTTTTCTGCAAGGATTGTTCTATATGTAAAACGCAGAAAAATGCAGCAGGAAATTACAAAGGACAGGCTTTTCAGATATTTCAGAGGAGAGGCATCCCGGGCGGAGGTCGCGATGATAGACCTCTGGCTCGGAGAGGACGCAGCACATCGCCGGCAGTATAAGGCTGCAAGGGCCGAGTTCGAGATGCTCATGATGTATGGGGACAGTGCGGGAGTTAAAAGTGGGGTATATGGCAAGGCAGCGGGAAGGAAGAAAGCCGTACGTATCGCTCTAAGGGTTGTCCTCAATGCTGCCGCAGTTGTCGCATTTTTCTTCGCAGCTTTATGGGCTGCAGAATACAGGGTTGACATGAGGCTTGAGACCGAGCCTGTTTCAGTGTCAGTTCCGGTGGGACAGAGGATGACCCTGACGCTTGCAGACGGGACCTCCGTTGAATTGAATGCCGGTGCACGTCTTGTCTATCCTGCATTGTTCAAGGGAAAGGAGCGCAATGTTCATCTTGAGGGTGAAGCCGTGTTCCATGTCACACACGATGAGAGCAGGCCGTTCAATGTCGATACATACGCTGCAAGGGTACAGGTACTCGGAACTGACTTCAATGTGCTGGCGGACAGCGAGACCGGAGAATTCTCCACCACATTGATAGATGGCCGTGTAAAAGTGTCGAAGAATGATGATGCGGCAGTCTCGGTGACGTTGCAGCCTGACCAGAAGGTTTCCATCATGGACGGTAAACTTTACGTCGAGAGCATCAGGGCTTCGGACGAGGTCCTCTGGACTGAAGGTATCATAGACATCGGAAATATGGATTTTGAAAGGCTCATCAGAAAGATTGAGAAGACATATGGCGTCGCGATTGTGGTAGAGAGGGCAAGGATGCCTGTCATAGAATGTACGAGCGGGAAGATTCGTGTCGCGGAGGGCATAGACCATATTATGCATGTCCTCAGCCTGCTTTCTGATTTCACGTATTCCATAGATGCAAGGACAGGTACCGTGTACATAAGATAATGCCGCATATCTGAATTGACATCTGGCTGGAGCGGGACACTTCATCCTGCTGCAAGTCTTGGATTTATAATATGATAACACTAAAAACTTCTGAACCATGACATAGATTACCGCATTTCCCCTATGCCGGTAGTAAAAGCCAAAAGCCCGCGATGGTAAGGACATCGCGAGCCATGAAATGGCACCAGTCCGGCTATCAAGACACAGAACTGATTACCTCTATAATGTAAAATTATGAATAAAACGGCATTCTACAAAACTTTGTGTAGATTTCTCTGTTTTATGTCTTTCCTGTCAATCTTCCATTTGACAGCAATTGCAAGGACTTCAATCCAGGACGGCGGTATTACTCTTGAGATGACCGATGTCCCGCTGAGTGAAGCATTAAGCGCTATTGAAGACCAGTCCAGATACCTTTTCGTGAACAAGGGTGTGGACCTTTCTGCGACAGTCAGCATCAATGTATCGGGAGTATCCATAGATGAAGCATGCAAAAGGCTTCTGGAACCGCTTGCAATCAGGTATGACATACAGAGATCAAGTATCATCATTGAA
>CALUST010000045.1 GCA_944323505.1 uncultured Bacteroidales bacterium | reverse complement strand
CTGTCTTGAAATGAAAGACCGCCATAGCCTGCGGCTACAGCGGTCTGCTTGAGCGGAAAACGAGATTCGAACTCGCGACCCTCAGCTTGGGAAGCTGATGCTCTACCAACTGAGCTATTTCCGCAATTGTATTTTTGTGGAGTGCAAATATAGTCAAATTTTCTTTATCCGTGCTATATTTGTCCAAATTATTGCATTTTTTACAAAATTTCAGACATGCTTTGGTTGATTCTCACATTGTGCATCGGCATCTGTGCCGGTATCGTCATAAGAAAATCGAACGTATCTCGCCACATCGGGAAGGCGATCAGTGCGACAATTTACGTGATGCTGTTCATGCTCGGAGCGAGAATCGGCACTGACAGGCATATTCTCGAAAGCCTGTCCACACTCGGGGTGCAGGCCCTTATTCTCGCCGCCGCAGGGATTGTCGGGAGTGTCATATTCGCTGCGATACTCTACAGGATTGCAGAAAAGAAAAAATCCGGTCAGATATGAAAGGCTCGCTGGTCACCATCACAATATTTCTGCTCGGATGCCTTGCAGGGTGGGCGGGACTCATCGATCTTGACCGTCTCGGAGACATCGGGAAGGATGTCCCGATGTACATTCTTTACCTGCTGATATTCCTTGTGGGCATCAGCATGGGATGCAATCCGGAGATCAAGAAGATTATCAAAAGTGTCAGCCCGGTGACAATGTTGCTGCCGGCAGGCACCATCATCGGTACTCTCCTGTTCTCTGCCGTCGTAAGCCCTCTGATATCCGGCTGGAGTCTTGCGGACTGTCTTGCCGTGGGCAGCGGGATGGGCTATTACTCACTGTCATCTGTACTGATTGCCCAATACAAGGAAGCATCCATAGGAGCACAGATGGCGGCAGAACTGGGCACGATAGCACTTCTGACGAATATATTCCGGGAACTGATCACTCTGACAAGCGTGCCGCTGCTGAACAGATGGTTCGGGCCATTCGCCCCGGTAGCCTCGGCAGGAGTCACGTCATTTGATGTATGCCTTCCGGTAATCCTGCGATGCGGAGGAGAAAAGATACTGCCGGCTGCGATAGTCAACGGCGTTGTGACAGATTTCAGCGTCCCGTTTCTTGTGTCTTTCTTCTGCTCTTTCTGAGCATTTCCTCCACTGCCTCTGACTCATCATGCGAATTACCCAATCTTACGACTTTTGCAGATGCATCCCTCCAGATGGTCATCCACAAATCCCGTAGCCTGCAGAAAGGCATAGCAGATTGTCGGACCGAAGAATCGGAACCCTCTCCTTTTCATATCCTTGCTGATTGCCACCGACTCAGTGGATGATGCCGGGATCTCTCCTAGCGAGCTGAAATGATGAATGACGGGACATCTTTCGGGGAAAAATGACAGGATATAGTCCTTGAAACTGCCGAATTCCGCCCTGACCGACAGGAATGCCTTGGCATTCCCGATGGCAGCCTGTATCTTCATCCTGTTCCTGATGATGCCTTCATCCAGCATCAGCCCGGCCACATCCTGTTCCGTCATTCTGGCAACCCGGACAGGGTCAAAGTCACAGAATGCCCGTCTGTACCCGTCTCTTTTTCGTAATATCGTAAGCCAGTTCAGCCCGGCCTGCGCACTTTCAAGCACAAGGAATTCAAACAGCACACGGTCATCCTTCACCTGTCTTCCCCATTCTTCATCATGGTATCTAACATACAGGCTGTCTGTCCCGCACCAGCCGCAACGGCCGCCTATGATATCATAGCCTTCCTCCATATCATATCCTTTCATTGAGATATCCTTTCATTGAGGTCAAAATGAATTTTGGTAATGATGACAATACCAACCGCATAAGAACGGATTCAGGCAGCCACTGGATGTGACTGCCTGCTGTCTTGTGGTGGAGGTAGACGGAGTCGAACCGACGACCCCCTGCTTGCAAAGCAGGTGCTCTAGCCAACTGAGCTATACCCCCATTCCTGCTTTCGCTACCATTATTTGTAACGGACTGCAAAGGTAGATATTTTATTTTAATATGCAATATTTTTATTTTAAATTCGCATCGTTTTATCATCAAAATCAATTTGTCTGATGGCAACCAAAGTCAGAATCGTCAATAATTCACGCTATCCGCTTCCGGAATATGCGACCTGCCAGTCTGCCGGCATGGATCTGAAGGCAGATATCGAGGAGCCCTTGACCCTGGAGCCGCTCCAGAGGGCTATGATACCTACAGGGCTGCACATCGCCCTTCCTGACGGGATGGAGGCCCAGATCCGTCCCAGGAGCGGACTTGCGGCAAAGCACGGAGTGACAGTGCTGAATACCCCGGGAACGATTGATGCCGATTACAGGGGAGAAATCAAGGTCATCCTCGTCAACCTCTCCGACACCCCGTTTGTCATCAATCCCTGCGAACGCATTGCGCAGATGGTGGTTGCAAGGTATGAGAAAGTGGAATGGGTGGCAGCCGATGACCTTGACAAGACCGGCAGGGGAGAAGGCGGATTCGGAAGCACAGGACGCTGATTGCCGACCGTCAGTGAATCTATCAGAATCGTCAGTATAATGGATATATCAAGACTCTACAGTCTGTTTCTCGAATGCGGGAAAGTCACGACTGACAGCAGGACGCTGAAAGGCGGGGAGATGTTCTTCGCATTGAAAGGGGAGAATTTCGATGGGAACGAATATGCACTCAAGGCTCTTGATGCCGGTGCCTCTTGTGCTGTCGTGTCTGAGACCTCGGCTGCGGCAGGAGCAGACGGATATG
This sequence comes from uncultured Bacteroidales bacterium, assembly GCA_944323505.1. Taxonomy (GTDB): domain Bacteria; phylum Bacteroidota; class Bacteroidia; order Bacteroidales; family UBA932; genus Cryptobacteroides. The sequence continues at coordinate 3,140 of CALUST010000045.1, read as the reverse complement.
GCAGCAGGGTCATACCGGTAAAAGACACATTGGAGACATTGCAGGCTCTCGCCAGGTATCACCGATCCATGACATTTGTGAACGGCAGACCGCTGCCGGTCATAGGTCTTACAGGAACGAACGGCAAGACCACCACAAAAGAACTTATCAAGGCTGTCCTGTCTGTCAGATACAATGTGACAGCCACTGAAGGCAATCTGAACAACAGCATAGGCGTGCCTCTGACATTGCTCAGAATCGATGCGAATACGCAGATTGCCGTGGTGGAGATGGGAGCAAGCCATCCGGGAGACATAAAGGAACTCGTGTCTGTGGCTCTGCCGGACTACGGGCTTATAACCAATGTCGGGAAGGCGCATCTGCTCGGCTTCGGCTCGTTCGATGGCGTCATGAAGGCAAAAGGAGAACTCTATGACTATCTGCAGAGGACAGCTGATGTCGCATTCCTGAATGCCGACAACCCGTATCTCTGCCGGATGGCGTCTGAAAGGCCGGATCTCAGGACCGTTCCTTACGGGGTGGACTGCCAGGGGGCGGAAATCCTTGAGACATCTGCCTCCGACCCTTATCTCAGAATGAGAGTGCCGGATAATGACGGCGTGATGGTCGGGATTGACACCCGTCTGATCGGGGCATATAATGCGGACAATGTGATGGCTGCCCTTGCTGTCGGAAAGGCCTTCGGCATCAGTCTCCGGGAGGCTGCAGCGGCTGTCAGTGCCTATGTGCCGTCAAACAGCCGTTCACAGATGATGAAGACTTCCGGCAATATACTTATAGTGGATGCCTATAACGCCAATCCTACGAGCATGGATGCCGCCCTGACCAACTTTGCAGGAATGGAGAGCCCGCACAAGGTCATGATGCTCGGAGACATGCTGGAACTCGGTACTGATTCCGTAAAAGAGCATCTTGAGATAGTCAGAAAGGCTGCCAGGTCAGGACTGGAGACATATTTTGTAGGAGAGGAGTTCAAGAATGCACTTGACCTCTACAGGCGGGAGACAGGAGACGCATGTTTCCATGACAACAGACCGCCTGTGCATTTCATGCAATTCGACAATTCGGACATGCTGGCATCGTGGATAAAAGAAAATCCACTCGAAGGCTATACTGTGCTTATAAAAGGGTCAAGGGGTACAAGAATGGAGAAAGTCATCCCGTATCTGTAGAGATGCGGGATTATTTCAGTCCTTTGTATATGAAAGTGTCGTCAGGTCTTATCCACAGTCTGATGGCAAGCCTGCCGATGTATGCACACAGAAGGCCGGTCAAGGCGCCGGCAACTGCACCGCAGAGCACGTCGCCGAAATAGTGCTTCCCGACAAATATCCTGCTGACACTCACCATGAATGCCCAGAAGAAGATGAATGCGGCATATCCACGGTATTTCAGCCGTTTGTCGTTGCGGAATCCCATTGTCGAGCACACTGCAAAACCGAATGAATTGGAGGCATGGCCTGAGTAGAATCCGTAAAGCCCGCCGCCAGTCTCAAGCATGTACAGCCCCATGTCTATCATGCTCCGGTCCTGGCATGGTCGCAATCTTGCGATGCCGTCTTTGAAAAGGTTGGCTATCTGGTCACACAGGACGACGCACAGCACGCAGGAGAGCAGGGTGACAAGTCCTTTCTTCCATCCGAGACGCAAGAAGAAGAGGACAGCAATGACAGCATACATCGGGAACCAGATTCTCACATGAGAGAAGAGAAGCATCACCTGGTCCGACCATGGCGAGTGAAAACTGTTTATGAACAATGTGACCTGCTGGTCAAGTTCGTGGATATTCTGCCAGAACATTATCTCGGTTGTTTAGAAGTTGTTGTCATTATCATTGTGCAGGACTCCCCAAAGCAGGTCCTTCAATTCCTTGATTCCTTCCCCTGTCAGAGAGGATATGAAGATATGCGGAATCCCGTCAGGCAGCCCCGGCTCTATCTCGGATTTCATCTTCTCGTCAAGCATATCCGCCTTGCTTATGGCAAGCACTCTTCCTTTGACAAGAAGTTCAGGGTTGTACATCCGGAGTTCATTGAGGAGGATTTCATATCCTTCGGCTATGTCATCAGCATCGGCCGGGACCATGAAAAGGAGGATGGAGTTTCTTTCGATGTGCCTGAGAAAGCGCAGGCCTATGCCCTTGCCCTCATGGGCGCCTTCAATGATGCCGGGGATGTCTGCCATGACGAATGACTGGTCATCATAGTAACTCACTATCCCGAGGTTCGGCTCAAGGGTTGTGAATGCATAGTCCGCTATCTTTGGCCTGGCGGCTGAGACTTTGGACAGCAATGTGGATTTCCCGGCATTCGGGAAACCCACAAGCCCCACATCTGCAAGGATTTTCAGTTCCAGTATGAACCAGCCTTCCTGTCCCGGCTCTCCTGGCTGTGCATATCTCGGAGTCTGGTTGGTCGCTGACTTGAAATTGTTGTTGCCGAGTCCACCCCGGCCGCCACGCACAAGTATCCTTTCTTCGCCTGGCTCGACGAGTTCAAACAGGACTTCACCTGTCTCGGCATCCTTTGCGACAGTGCCGAGCGGGACATCGAGATAGATGTCCGCCCCGTTCTTCCCTTTGCACAACTGCCCGCTTCCTGCGCCTCCGTGCTCCGCCTTGATGTGCTTGCGGTATTTCAGGTGTATGAGGGTCCAGAACTGTGGGTTGGCCCTGAGGATGACATGGCCTCCACGACCTCCGTCACCACCGTCAGGACCGCCTTTCGGGATGTATTTCTCCCGTCTCAGATGCATCGAGCCTGCGCCTCCGTTCCCCGAAGCGCAGAAAATCTTCACATAGTCTATGAAATTGCTGTCTGGCATATGTCCTTGTCAATTAATATTTTAAGTATTTCTTCGGTGTCCATGATAGGGTGAAAGCAACAAACGGGTAACAAAATTTACGTGTGTTTTGGCTGAGAACCGTGTAACTTCAAAGCAGACATCAAAGAACTTTCAGTTTAAATGCTCACTTTCCACGGTGGGAAGCATCATAACATCTTGCAAAGATAGAGATTCTTTTGATGTGCCGTTATGGTATTGATGAAATATTTGAAATCCTGTCTTTGGAATTGATGCAGGGCGGGATAGGATAAGTTAAGTTCAGGTTACCGGTGGCCTATGGGGAGCATCGGTTGATA
>CALUST010000044.1 GCA_944323505.1 uncultured Bacteroidales bacterium | reverse complement strand
TTCGGGCCATTTTTCTTCATAATCGTCCCGATTGTCTTTGTCTGCTCCTTCGCCACTGCCTGGGCGAAGGATATTATTTTCAGATTGGCACAATATCTATATAGACTTTGCCGGAATTAGTCTATTTTTGCATTGCCATTAATTAAAGTCAATGTCCGAGACGTCTGAAAATAACAAGCGCATTGCGAAGAACACCCTGATGCTGTATGTCAGGATGTTTGTTCTGATGCTCATCGGGCTGTACACTTCGAGAGTGATACTCAACACCCTCGGAGTGGATAACTTCGGCATCTACAATGCCGTTGGAGGTTTCGTGTCGATGTTCTCCATCATATCCGGGACATTGTCCTCGGCTGTCGGCAGATTCATCACATACGAAATAGGCACGCGAAATGTCGAAAGGCTGAAAACCGTCTTCTCCACTTCCGTATCCATCCAGATAATGCTGGCGGGAGTGATAGTGGTCATAATGGAAACTGCAGGACTGTGGTTTCTGAACTCGCAGATGAACATCCCCGAATCACGTATGCAGGCGACAAACTGGGTGTTCCAACTCTCGGTACTGACATTTGCCATCGACTTGATAAGTGTGCCGTACAATGCGGCGATTGTGGCTCATGAAAAGATGTCTGCATTTGCGTACATCAGCATTTTCGAGGCTGCCGCAAAACTTGCCGTGGCATTTCTGATTGTGGTCTCCCCTATCGACATCCTGGTATTCTACGCCATATTGCTTGCCGCGGTATCAGTCACACTACGGCTGATCTACGGATGGTACTGCAACAGACATTTCATAGAATGCAAGGAATACAGGCCTTCATTTGACAAGGGACTGTTCCGGCAGATGTTCTCATTTGCAGGATGGAACTTTTTAGGCAATACTGCAGGTATCCTCAATTCTCAAGGAGTCAACATACTGATGAATATATTCTTCGGGGTCGGGGCGAATGCGGCAAGAGGAGTGGCTGTCCAGGTGGAATCTGTCATATCCAGGTTCACGAGCAATTTCTCAACTGCATTCAACCCTCAGATAACCAAATACTACGCCTCAGGAGAATACGAATCCATGCATCTGCTTGTAAGGCGGGGAGCGAAATTCTCCTACTTCCTGATGCTCATACTGGCAGTCCCAATACTGCTTGAGACAGAAACCATATTGCAGTTGTGGCTGAAAAATGTCCCTGAGCATGCGGTGGTCTTCTCCAGGCTGACTGTCATATCTTCACTCGTCACCATCACAGGAAACAGTCTGTTGACGGCCATAATGGCAACAGGCAATATCAAACGGTATCAAATCATTATCACCATTGGCGGATGCTGGGTTTTCCCTCTGTCATACGTGGCATTCAAACTCGGCCTACCCCCAGAGGCGGCTTATATCATTTATATCGCCGTCTATTTCTCGCTGCTGTTTGTCAGGATACATCTTGCGAAGAGTCTTATCAATCTGGATGCCGGTGAGTACATCCGGAAGGTCATTCTTAATGTCATGCTTGTCACCCTGCTTTCGTTCATAATCCCGGGCATCATCTGCATGACCATGGATGCGTCCCTCCTGAGACTCGTCATCACTCTTATGGCAAGCATGGTCTCTATACCTGCCGTGATTTTCCTCATCGGACTTGAAAAGAATGAAAGAAATTTCGTAATATTGAAGATCAGTCAATTGTCAAAGAAACTAAGTAAAAGTCATGTCAATAGGTAACTATATAAAACGCGGCATAAGATACATTCTGCACGGAGTGCCCAATAAAGAGGTCAAAGCATATATATCATATCTGTACCCTGATCATCGGCTTGACGGGAAAAGGATTATCATAACAGGGGGGGGACGCGGACTCGGCTTCGCCATGGCAAAGAAATTCACTGCAGAGGGAGCCGAAGTCCTGATAACAGGCAGGAACGAAGATACATTGAAGACTGCCTCCGAAAAACTCGGATGCAGGTATCTTGTGCTCGATGTCAGGAATGTGGAAGAATTCGACAGTTTCATTGAAAAGGCTGACCAGATGCTCGGAGGCTTCAACTGTCTTGTGAACAATGCCGGGATATCGCTTCATGAAGGCGACATAATGAATGTCAGCAAAGAACAGTTTGACTCCCAGTTCGATACAAATCTGCGAAGCGGATATTTCCTCTCTCAGAGATTTATCAGGTACTACGGAGAGAAGAATCTCTCAGGCGGGAATATCCTGTTTGTCTCGTCAGAACGTGGGACTTATGCGGATGACATACCGTATGGTCTGACCAAGGCTGCCGTCAACAGCCTCGTGCAGGGGCTTGCAAACAGAGTGATTTCAAAAGGGATAAGAGTAAATGCCATTGCCCCCGGAGTGACGGCTTCAGACATGACGGGACTTAAGTCAGAAGGGAATCTATACTACAAATACAATATGACAGAACGTACATACCTCCCGGAGGAAGTGGCTGAGATAGCCGCCTTCCTGCTTTCCGATGCGTCCAGATTACTATCCGGACAGATTCTGGTATGTAATGAAGGGAAATCAATTAATACCTATTGGAGATAACATAGAATAAATACAGACATGGAAAAATATTACACAGCCGAAAGAAATGTGCAGATTATCCTTTATCTGCTGAAACAATATGGGATAAGAAAAGTAGTCGCCTCTCCTGGGACTACAAACATTACTCTGGTCGCAAGTATGCAGCAGGACCCGTTTTTTGAGATGTATTCTGCTGCTGATGAAAGATCTGCGGCATATATTGCCTGCGGGCTGGCTGCTGAGTCCGGGGAGCCTGTGGCACTGTCCTGCACAGGAGCCACCGCTTCAAGGAACTATATACCGGGACTGACAGAGGCATACTACAGGAAACTGCCTGTACTCGCTGTCACGGCAGCTCACAATCTAAGAAGAATCGGGCATCTTTCTGCCCAAGTAATTGATCGCTCAGTTGTTGCCAACGATATAGCAATCAAGAGTTTCCTGATAGAAGCAATAAAAAATCAAGATGATGAACGCGACTGTGAAGTCAAGGTGAACAAGGCACTGGATATATTGACGTCAGAGAATTGCGGGCCTGTTCATCTTAATGTTGAAATATCATACAACAGTGACTTTTCCGTCAAAGAACTTCCGTCAGCAAGAGTCATCAGAAAGTACAGGTCCGGAGATACCCTCCCAGGGCTTCCGGACGGCAGAATCGGTATCTTTGTCGGCTCGCACAAGAAATGGAGTGCCGGATTGACCGAGGCTGTAGACAGGTTCTGCCGGGTACATGATGCTGTGGTGTTCTGCGACCAGACAAGCAACTACAAGGGGCCGTTCAGATTTCTGAGTTCGCTCGTTGCCGCCCAGCCAAGACGACATGGGGACATCTTCGATCTGAGGCTCATGATACATATCGGCGAGATATCAGGAGACTACAGTTCAGGCGCCATCCACAAGGAGACAGTCTGGAGAGTCAATCCTGACGGGGAATACCGAGACACATTCGGCAATCTGTCGGCAGTGTTCCAGATGAGTGAAGAGAAGTTCTTCAACTATTATGCTGCGGCAGGAGATGCGACCGGCAGAAAAGAATATCCGTTTATAGAAGCCTGCAAGGCAGCATACAATGAGGTTTACAATGCAATACCGGAACTGCCGTTCTCTAATATATGGACGGCAATGACCATGAGCAAGATGCTGCCTGAGGGTGCAGTGCTCCACCTCGGGATACTGAACACCCTGAGGTCGTGGAATTTCTTTGAGATTCCTGCATCGGTGATGTCCTATGCCAATGTCGGAGGCTTCGGCATAGACGGGGACATGTCATCTCTGATAGGGGCGTCGCTCGCCGACAGGGAGCGGCTGTTCTTCGGGGTGCTCGGAGACCTTGCATTTTTCTATGACATGAACGTGCTCGGCAATCATCATGTCGGCAACAATGTGAGAATCATGCTCATCAACAACGGGCGCGGAGTCGAATTCCGCAACTACAATCACAATGGGGCCATGTTCGGGGAAGATGCTGACAAATTCATTGCCGCAGCAGGGCATTACGGGAACAAGTCTCCGGAACTCGTCAGGCACTATGCGGAAGACCTCGGATATGAATATTTGTGCGCGTCTGACAAGGAGTCGTTCCTGGATGCGGTGAAACGGTTCACGACACCGGAGATGACAGACAGGCCTATGCTGTTTGAGGTCTTCACCGAGACTCAGGATGAAAGTGATGCTCTGTACTGCATCAACAACATCCAGGCTGACCATGGGCTCAAGAAAGCGGCGAAGCAGGCCATAAAGAACGTGCTCGGGGAAGACACGGTAAGAAGCATCAGGTCAATCATCAAGAAGTAGACTCTGGGCCATGTTCTACGAACTGTCGAAACTGTTGAATATTTTTGTGATCTCCCCGATCAGCTGGATGTTCATCCTGCTGGTCGCGGGGTATCTGCTGAGGAAGAGGAAAGGTGTGAGAGCCGGATGCTGGACGGCGGCTCTGTGCTTGTTCCTGGTGTTCGGGAATGCCTCTCTGTATGAGAGGGTAAGGCACAGATGCTTCCGCAAGTATGCAAAGGCGGAACTGGTGAAACCGCACTATGAGATGGCAATAGTGATGGGAGGATTCGGGGAGATGAACAGGGAGACAGGACAGTTCTGCGGGAACCAGCGTGCCGACAGGCTTTGGGAGGCAGTGAGGCTCTACAAGGAGGGCAAAGTAGGACGGATACTCATCACAGGGGATGCGACATCTAATATCGTCAAGGGCGACTCGGACAAGGATGTGTTTCTGAGATATATGGATTCGTTCGGGATGCCTGACACGGCGTTCGTGTTCGAGCAGTACGCCAGGAACAGCCGCGAGAATGCTGTCAATACCGTCACGATGCTGCGGCAGATGGACATCCCCGCTGACAGTTGCCTGCTTGTGACATCAATGGAGCACATGGGCAGGAGCCTTGGATGTTTTGCCAAGACGGGCTTCGAGCCGGACTGGTATTCAGTGGGCATCAAGCAGATGAGGAATGACAGGTTCACCGTCAGGACGCTCTATCCGGACTGGGACACGATGGTCAGATGGCAGAGCCTCTTCAACGAATGGGTCGGCGACATGGCCTACAAGATGATGGGCTACGTCTGATCACACCGCAGACAATGAGAATCATTTTAAACTTTAAAGTTGAAAAATATTTTCTTTTTCCGAAAATCAGTCCTGGGGTATTGGAATTCTGATAATAAGTCCGAAATTTGTCAGAATGGAGAAATATTTCAACATCAGATATGAATTTGACCGTCAGGAAGTAGTCAGAGCCATCGACAATGCCCTGGCTGAAAGCCGTCCCGGATATATCTGCGTGGCGGACGGAGTGATTCTCGACAGGGTCAACAGGGACGAGGCCTACATGAAAGTCGTGGACGGGGCCATGTTCTCAATATGCGACAGCAGTTATGTCCCCGTCTACCTGAAATGGATCTACGGTATCAGGAGGGAACAGTACTGCGGCAGCCAGATATTCATGGACCTCATCAGGGCAAAGAAATACCGGATGTTCTTCATGGGCACATCCCAAGCCATCCTCGACGGGCTGAAGTCCAATCTGACGAAGATTGACGGGAGAGTTGCAAGGATGACTTTCCACGAACTCCCGTTCTGCACCGTGGACGAGTTCGACTACCCAGCCATCGCCGACATGGTACGCAAGGACGGGGCAGACATCATCTGGGTGGCACTCGGAGCGCCGAAACAGGAGATATTCATGAGCAGGCTGAAGCCGCATCTCGACAGAGGGGTGATGATAGCCGTCGGGGCAGCATTCAAGTTCTTCAGCGGAGTGGAGGCCCGGCGCGCCCCGGAATGGATGGTCAGGCTGCATCTTGAGTTCGTCTACCGCATCTTCCGCGAACCCGGGAAACAGATACGCCGCTGCATGGGCATCATCTCCACCCTGCCCCGCCTGTTGCGCGAGGAACGGAGGAGAAAGAGAGAGACCGAAAATCGCCGTACACAGAATCGCACACGATAAAATCCCGCGACAGATTTTGATTTTAATGCAGATAAGAATACATTTGCAGGAATATTGTGCCGGCAGGCACACAACACGCCAAAAAGAAATATCAGACATCTATGAAAACTGCTCTTATCACCGGCATCACAGGACAGGACGGGTCTTTTCTCGCAGAATTCCTGCTTGAGAAAGGATATGACGTGCACGGGACCATCCGGAGGTCATCGACCGATTTCAGGGAGAGGATTGCCCATCTCGAAGGCAAGCCGCATTTTCATCTGCACTACGCCGACCTCGGAGACTCCATGAGCATCATGCAGGTAGTGAGCAAGATAAGGCCGGACGAGATATACAACCTGGCGGCACAGAGCCATGTGCAGGTGAGTTTCGACTCCCCTGAGTTCACGGCGGACGTGGATGCCACCGGAGTGCTGAGGGTGCTGGAGGCTGTGCGGCTGTGCGGTCTCGCAGAGACCTGTCGCATCTATCAGGCGTCGACTTCCGAGCTCTACGGCAAGGTAGAGGAAGTGCCCCAGAACGAGAAGACACCGTTCCACCCATACAGCCCGTATGCCGTGGCGAAACTGTACGGATACTGGATTGTGAAAGAGTACCGGGAGGCCTACAATATGTTCTGCTGCTCAGGCATCCTTTTCAATCATGAGAGCGAGCGCAGAGGAGAGACTTTCGTGACGAGGAAGATCACTCTTGCCGCAGCCCGTATAGCGCAGGGCAAGCAGGACAAACTGTATCTCGGCAACCTTTCGTCCCTGAGGGACTGGGGCTATGCCAGGGACTATGTGGAGTGCATGTGGATGATCCTCCAGCACAAGACGCCAGAGGACTTCGTGATTGCTACCGGGGTGCAGCATTCCGTAAGGGAGTTCTGTCATCTGGCTTTCAAATATGTGGGCATCGGACTTGAATTCGCCGGGGAAGGGCTTGACGAGAAGGGCGTGTGCGTATCCGGACCGGAGCATCTCATCGGCAAGACACTTGTGGAGGTGTCTCCGGACTTCTACCGGCCTACAGATGTGGTCAATCTCTGGGGAGACCCGACCAAGGCAAGGACGGAGCTCGGCTGGGATCCGGCGAAGACCCCTTTCGAGAAACTGGTCAGGATAATGGTCGATGCCGACATGGCCAAGGTCGCTGTCGAGAAAGTCGGCGAGAGGGTAAGGACCAATCTGGAGGAATATCTGGAGAAAGGCATAGTAAAATAAATCAGTCATGCTGGAGAAAGACGCGAAGATATATGTCGCAGGGCACAACGGTCTTGTAGGCTCTGCCATCTGGAACAATCTGCTCAAAAGAGGATACACCAACCTCATAGGCCGCAGCCACAGGGAACTTGACCTGCTGGACAGTGTGGCTGTCAGGGAGTTTTTTGACAGGGAGCACCCCGATGCCGTAGTACTGGCGGCCGCCCATGTAGGCGGCATAATGGCCAATCTGCAATACAGGGCCGACTTCATCATGCAGAATCTGCAGATACAGCAGAATGTCATCGGAGAGAGTTTCAGGCATGGAGTGAAGAAACTGCTCTTCCTCGGCAGCACATGCATCTACCCGCGCGAGGCGCCGCAGCCGATGAAGGAGGACTGCCTGCTCACCTCCCCTCTCGAATACACCAACGAGCCTTATGCCATAGCCAAGATTGCCGGACTGAAGATGTGCGAGAGCCTCAACATACAGTACGGCACCAACTACATTGCAGTGATGCCGACCAACCTGTACGGGCCTAATGACAATTTCCATCTGGAGAACAGCCATGTGCTGCCGGCCATGATACGCAAGATATACCTTGCCAAATGTCTCAACGAAGGGGACTGGGATGCCGTCAGAAAAGACATCGGCCTGCGCCCGGTGAGCGTGCCTGCCGCAGCGGTCGGCAAGTCCGGAGCCGAGGGCGCGGAGTCTTATTCCTGCAAAGGGATGAAAGTGCAGGAAGGGAGATTCATAGTGGACGGCAGTTCATCCGAGGCTGACATACTCGCTGTGCTTGCTCACTACGGCATCAGGCCAGAGTCTGTGACACTGTGGGGTACCGGCAAGCCGATGAGAGAGTTCCTCTGGAGCGAGGAGATGGCAGACGCTTCTGTCCACGTCCTCCTCAATGTCGACTTCAAAGATACTTACGACGCATCAGCCAAGAATGCAGACGGCATCACTGAGATCCGCAACTGCCACATCAATGTGGGTACGGGCAAGGAACTGAGCATCCGCGAGACTGCGGAGAAGATAGTAAGGGAAATCGGTTTCACGGGCAGCCTGCTATGGGACAGCAGCAAACCTGACGGCACACTCCGCAAACTGACGGACGTGACCAAACTGCACAGGCTGGGCTGGCATCACAAGATAGAGATTGACGAGGGTATCCGCCTTCTCTACCAATGGTATCTCAAAGGCATCTGCATCAATCACAAGGACTGACCGTTCAGCAGCCTGTCGGAGCAAGGCTGGAGGTGAGGAAATCCATGGACTTGCGGCGCATGACGCCGAGTCTCTCATACACACGGTCGTAGTCGATGCCGCTGTCCGGAATCCTGCTGTCAGGAGACATCATGAGCCTGTCTTCAAGCCCCATAAGCCTGAGAAGCGAGCGGAACCTTGAGAAACCGCGTGCCTTGTTGGCAAAGACTATGAACGGCTTGCGGAAAATGATGGAGAAAACACAGGCATGGAATGAGTCCGTGACGACCATATCGGCATCAGCAAAGCCCCTGAGCCATTTCTCCACAGGAGGCTGGACCCTGAGCTCCACAGGAATCCCACGATCATAGATATCCGTCTCCGAACCGAACGGCGTCATTGATCTGTCGGAGGCAATCTTCCTCACCACTGCCTCCTTCTCGACTGACCTGTCCAGGATGTACCTCATCAGGTTCCCCTCGGAACGCGTCACCCAGGACTTGTCCACAAGTCTCATATAGTCCTCGGCCTCAAGCAGCAGGGTCGGGTCGAGGACGAGTTCCGCATTCACCCCGAAATGCTCCCTACACATCTGCACGGCATCATCCTCCCGGACAGAGACGGCATCAAACCGTCTCAGAAGCGCACCGCACCGGAACGTCTGCTCCGGGGTATATTCCCATTCATCAGTCCCGAACGACGCCCCGTATGCAATCCTCCTTATCTGCCACATGCCGGCAAATCTCAGAAATGCGTCATCAATCGTCTTGTGGAAATACTTCGGCCGCCACACCTGGTCGCTCCCGGCTATGACGGCATCATACCCGTCATTGGGAATGCGCATATAGTCATCAGGACATATCCTGTGGATGTACCTTGCAATGAATCTGTCTGTATAACGGCGTCTGACAGCATTCTCTGCCCGGTACTTCTGTTCCTTGAAGATCAGGGTTGAAGGCCTGACGATCTTCCTGGCCACCCTCATAGGATAGCCGTACACGGCTCTCCACCAAGGCATAGACGAGTCACCATCCGTATTCCTGTCAAACAATACCACATCATGACCCAGCCTTTCAAGCACTGTCTGAAGAGCATAGGCCTGCATTATCCCGCCATAATTCGTATGTAACGGCAAAGTTACAATTCCGATTTTCATCGAATCTTTTTTATTATCCTATTTTCCTCCAAAGATAACATTAATTGTATTAATAGATTTTATATCTTTGATAATACATTCATTTTATATGGAAAATTTAATCGTAAAGCTGTCTGAAGACAAGAGACTTGAGCCGGAGGAATACAGGAGACTGCTCGTATGCGATGACAAGAATACAATTGATTATCTTCACAATACAGCCAGAGAGACTGCCTGCAGGGTATTCGGGAAGAGGATATATGTCAGGGGCCTGATAGAGTTTACGAACATCTGCAGGAATGACTGCCTGTATTGCGGGATAAGGAAGAGCAACCGGAAAATCGAGAGATATTCTCTTTCACGGGAGGAAATCCTCGCGTGCTGCCGTCTCGGATACGGTCTCGGGTTCAGGACATTCGTCCTGCAGGGAGGGGAACTGCCAGACATGTCTGACATCCTGATAGAGAATATATGCTCGGACATACATTCGGAGTTTCCCGACTGCGCCATCACCCTTTCGCTCGGGGAACGCAGGGATGAGAGTTACAGGAGATTCTTCAAGGCAGGAGCGACAAGGTATCTGCTCCGGCACGAGACTGCCAGCCCGGAACACTATGCAAGACTGCATCCCGAGACCATGTCCCTGGAGCACAGGATGCACTGTCTGGATGTGCTTAAGGAGACAGGATACCAGACAGGGACCGGCATCATGGTGGGAAGCCCTTACCAGACTTACGACAATATCGTGGAGGACATCATGTTCATCGGCAGGTTCAGACCTGAGATGATAGGCATCGGGCCTTTCATCCCGCATAAGGACACCCCTTTCGGAAGATACGGCAGCGGGCCTATGGACAACCTGCCTGCCGACATACTGGACATCACTCTCAGGCTGATATCAATCTTCCGGCTCATGCTGCCTGACGCCCTCATCCCGGCAACCACCGCCCTTGCCACAATCTCGCCCGAAGGAAGGATGCTGGGCATACTCGCAGGCGCCAATGTCGTGATGCCCAACCTGTCTCCACCAAGTGTCAGGAAAAGATATTCCCTGTACGACAACAAGGCGGCCACAGGTGCAGAGGCGGCAGAGGGCATGAATGAACTCTCGGCATCACTTGCAACAATCGGATACAGGCCAGTTGTCGACAAGGGAGACTGGAGAGCATCGGACTCCTGAACTCTGGGGCATGAATGTCCCAGGAGACAATGAAAGAAAGGAATGGACAAGACCGGGTAAGGACCGGAAAGAACATTATCAGGACAGACAATGGAAAATTCAAGAAAATATGATCCGCAATCATCCCGCGCAGATGAATTCATCTGCGATGCGGAGATTCTCGACACAATAGAATACGCCGGCAGGCACAGCAACGACAAGGCGCTGGCAGAAAGCATACTCGCCAAGGCTGCAGAGTGCAAGGGACTGACACACAGGGAGGCGGCAGTCCTGATGGAATGCGACGACCCTGAGATTACAGAACGGATATACAGCCTGGCCAAGGAGATAAAAAGAAGGTTGTACGGCAACAGGATAGTCCTGTTCGCCCCTCTGTACCTCTCAGACTGGTGTGTAAACGGATGTGTATATTGCCCTTATCATGTGATGAACAGGCACATACCCCGCAGGAAACTGTCCCAGGAGGAAATCAGGAGGGAAGTGACCGCCCTGCAGGACATGGGACACAAGAGACTTGCCATAGAAGCCGGGGAAGATCCGGTGCACAACCCCATTGAGTACATTCTGGAATCCATAGCCACGATATACGGGACACATCACCGCAACGGCTCCATTCGCAGGGTCAACGTGAATATCGCCGCCACCACAGTGGAGAACTACAGGAAGTTGAGGAATGCCGGCATCGGCACCTATATCCTGTTCCAGGAGACATACAACAGGAAGAATTATGAGCAGATGCACCCGTCAGGACCGAAAAGCGACTATGAGTGGCACACTGAGGCGATGGACAGGGCCATGCAGGGAGGGATAGACGATGTGGGCATCGGAGTGCTGTTCGGACTGGAGACATGGAGGTATGACCTCGTTGGTCTGTTCATGCACGCTGAGCATCTGGAGGCGAGATTCGGAGTCGGGCCGCATACCATCAGCGTGCCGAGGATATGTCCTGCAGACGACATCGACACAAAGGATTTCCAGAATGCCGTGCCAGATGAGGTGTTCTGCAAGATTGTGGCCGTCATCAGGCTCACAGTGCCATATACCGGTATGATTATCTCCACAAGGGAGTCGGAAAAGGTGAGAAGCAGGGTGCTCGACCTGGGAATATCGCAGATAAGCGGAGGGTCAAGGACGAGCGTAGGAGGCTATGCAGATGACAGGCAGGCCCAAGGACCGGATAAGGATGCCACAGCCCAGTTCGACATCAGCGACCGGAGGACTTTGGACGAGGTCATCGGCTGGCTGCTCGACAAAGGGCATATCCCAAGTTTCTGCACGGCATGCTACCGTGAAGGGCGTACCGGAGACCGTTTCATGTCTCTTGTAAAGAGAGGGAAGATAGCGGACTGCTGCCAGCCCAATGCCCTGATGACGCTCATGGAATATCTTGAGGACTATGCCTCCCCTGGGACACGGGAGAAAGGTCTTGAAGCGGTCATGCGCGGACTTGACGAGATAAAAAGCGACAAGGTCAGGGACATCACCGCAAGACACATCGGGGAGATACGTGAGGGGAAAAGGGATTTCAGGTTCTGAGATTCAGTACCATAAACATCAGGGATTTAAAACAGGATACAATGACTTCGAATCTGCCTGACGGCACTCCTTCATCTGAAAGGCTGCACATAATTGTCTTAGGGAAGCGTAACAGCGGTAAATCAAGCCTTGTCAACGCAATGACAGGACAGGAGACTTCCGTTGTCTCCGCTGTCCCCGGAACAACGACGGACCCTGTAAGAAAGGCAATGGAAATAAGTGGCATAGGCCCATGTCTGTTCATTGACACGGCAGGGTTCGATGACATCGGGGAAGTCGGGGAAATGAGGGTCGGAAGCACTCTGAAAGCCGTAGGACAGGCAGACATCGCCATATTTGTATTCAAAGTCGGCGTTGGAGAAATGGAGGGATGCGAGAAGGGATATGAATGCGATGCAGATGAAAGGCTCTGGCTCGGCATTCTGAAAGAGAAAGGCATACCTGTGATACATGTAATCAATCACGGGTCGGACGAGATGCCGGCAGGCTGCAGGATACTTGCAGATGACATCAGGAAAATCACCGGAGAAACGCCTGTCATCGTCAATGCCGTGACAGGCAGCGGCGTCCGCTCAATCTTCAAAGCCATACTCGGGAAAATCCCGGAAGACTTCGGGGCACAGACCATTACAGGGGACATGGTGTCGGACGGGGACTGTGTCATGCTGGTGATGCCGCAGGACATCCAGGCACCAAAAGGCAGACTCATACTCCCTCAGGTACAGACGCTGAGGGAACTTCTGGACAGGCATTGCCAGGTCGTATGCTGCACTCCGGAAAACATGCAGGCGGCACTCGACAGGCTCTCCTGCCCTCCTGACCTGATAATCACAGACTCGCAGGCTTTCGGAGAAGTGTGGCGGATGAGGCCTGAGGGAAGCAGGCTGACCTCATTCTCAATCCTGTTTGCAGCATACAAGGGAGACCTGCAAGTCTTTTATGACGGCGCGAGACATCTTGACAGGCTAGACGGGTCCGCGCGTATCCTCATCGCAGAGGCCTGCACCCATGCTCCGGCATCGGAGGACATCGGCAGAGTGAAGATTCCGCGTATGCTCAGGCAGCGTCTCGGAGAAGGCATCTCCATAGACATTGCGGCAGGGAAAGACTTCCCTGCCGACCTTTCATGCTATGATATCATCATCCATTGCGGAGCCTGCATGTTCAACAGAAAGTATGTCATGGACAGGATTGCATCCGCAACGGGCCAGGAAGTGCACATCACCAACTACGGGATGACAATCGCCTGGGCAAAGGGCATCCTGGACAAAGTCATTCCAATTCGTCCAGGATGCGTCTCACATCGATAGGCTGCAGACGGCCATAGACCTTGTCCCCTATCATCACTACAGGCGCGAGACCGCAGGCACCGACACAGCGCAGGCAGTCGAGTGAGAATTTCCCGTCAGGGGTAGTCTCGCCCACGTCTATCCCGAGCACCCTCTTGAACTCTTCGAGAAGTCGTTCCGACCCTCTCACATAGCAGGCAGTGCCCATACATACGGAAATAGGGTATTTACCTTTCGCCGTCATGGTGAAGAAGGCATAGAATGTCACCACACCATATACTTTCGAAACGGGTATATTGAGTCTCCTGGCAATCATCCTCTGCATCTCCTCCGGCAGATAGCCCATGAGATGCTGGGCCTCATGCAGGATGTTTATGAGTTCACCGGGATTGTCTCCGTGCTGCTCACAAATCGCGTTGACCTTTTCGGCCACATCGCATGGAAGTTTTATATCAGGCATAACTTTATAATCTATAGGGACTTGTTGAAATAATGCGTATGGAGGAGATGCTCGGCCTTCTCGCTCAGAGGCTTGCCGAGATATTCCTGATACAGTGTCTTGATGAACGGGTTCTCGTGCGACTTGCGTATCGTCTTCCCGGCATCTTCCCGGTACAGGGCGTTGGCGCGGGCATAGAGCACTGCCGAATTGCCATGGTGCAGAGGCTGGCCGCCTCCTCCGATGCATCCTCCCGGACACGCCATAATCTCGATTGCATGGTACTCGTTCCTGCCGTGGCGTATGTCCTCAAGCAGATGGCGGGCATTCCCGAGACCGTGTGCGATGCCGACCTTGAGTTCAAAGCCGTCAAGGTCCACAACCGCTCTCCTCACACCTGCCATTCCCCTCACATTCTGGAAATTGACAGTCTTGAGCGTCTTGCCGGTATAGAGTTCGTATACAGTCCTCAGAGCGGCCTCCATCACACCTCCTGTGGCTCCGAAAATGACTCCTGCCCCGGTAGAAGTGCCGAGCGGTTGGTCGAAGTCCATGTCAGGAAGCAGGGAGAAACTGATATTTGCCCGTTTGATGAGTCTTGCAAGTTCACGGGTAGAGATGGAATAGTCCACATCAGGGTTTCCGTCAGTCTTGAATTCTTCCCTGTCGCATTCGTATTTCTTGGCCAGACAAGGCATTATTGAGACGACTACCAGCCGTTCACGCGGTATGCCCATCTTCTCGGCCCACCAGTTCTTGGCAATCGACCCGAACATCTGCTGCGGGGACCGTGCCGTAGACGGGATGTCGAGCAGGTCAGGGAACTGATGCTCGAAGAAATTGACCCAGGCCGGACAGCAGGATGTGAGGATCGGAAGCCTTACCGACTTGTCTCCGTCAAGGAATCTGGTGAGGCGGTTCAGTATCTCGGCTCCCTCTTCCATTATGGTCAGGTCGGCTGCGAAATCGGTGTCGAAGACATAGTCGAATCCGAGTTCCCTGAGTGCGGCAACCATTTTTCCTGTCACAAGTGTCCCGGGCTGGAGTCCGAACTCCTCTCCGATGGCAGCCCTCACAGCCGGTGCGGTCTGCACTATCACCACCTTGTCCGGATCGGCGAGATCCTCGACAAGCCTGTTGGTATGGTCACGTTCTGTCAATGCTCCCACAGGGCAGACGGCAACGCACTGTCCGCAATAGGTACACTCGCTTTCCGTCATCATCTTGTCGAATGCCGGGGCTATCGTAGTATTGAATCCGCGCCTTATCGCCCCGAGGGCTCCCACAGTCTGCACCTCATTGCAGACTGTCTCGCATCTGCGGCAGAATATGCATTTGTCCATATTCCGCACAATCGAGGCAGTCACTTCCCTCTTGCGCGGGGAAAGTTCGCCTCCGTTGAAAGGCATTTCCCTGATGTTGAATCTCAGGGCCAGGTTCTGGAGTTCGCAGTTGCCGGCCTTCGGACAGGTAAGACACTCGTTGGGATGGTCGGAGAGAATCAGCTCGGCGACAATCTTACGGGCGTTCATGACCCTGAGTGTGCTTGTCCGCACTACCATGCCGTCCGTACATTTGGTGGCACAGGCGGGGGCGAGGTTCTTGCGGCTCTCCACTTCGACGACACATATACGGCATGATGCCGGATTGTTCTTTATGCAGGTCCCTTTGAGGTCAATATGGCAAAGGGTCGGTATGTCGATACCTATCTGCTGCGCTGCCTCAAGGATTGTGGTCCCGTCCTGGACAGTCACGAAATGGTGGTCTATCTGTAGTGTTATCTGTTTTTCTTCCATAATATCGGCAGAAATCTGTTCATACTATAAATGTCAATACGACGGCTCGCGGCCTGTCATCTTACGGAGATAGCCTTGAACTTGCACCTGGCCATACACATTCCGCATTTTATGCACTGTGCAGGATTGATGATATGCGGCTTGCGGACATCCCCGATGATGGCATCGGCAGGGCAGTTCTTGGCGCAGAGATGGCATCCGATACACAGTTTAGGGTCGATAGAGTACGTGAGAAGAGCCTTGCACTGCTTGGCGCGGCACTTATGGTCACGGACATGCTCCAGATACTCGTCATAGAAATGATTGAGGGTCGAAAGGACCGGATTCGGGGAGGTCTGTCCCAGTCCGCACAATGCCGTGTCCTTTATCACCTTGCCGAGTGTGGCCAGGGTCTTCAGGTCGTCCTCCGTGCCACGGCCGTCTGTAATCTTGTTCAACGTCTCGAGCAGACGCTTGTTGCCGATACGGCACGGAGTACATTTCCCGCATGATTCTTCCACTGTGAAGTCCAGATAGAACCTTGCGACAGAGACCATACAGTCGTCCTCATCCATCACAATCATTCCTCCGGATCCCATCATAGACCCCTCCGCAAGCAGGTTGTCGAAGTCTATCGGGATGTCGAGATGCTTTTCCGTGAGGCATCCTCCCGAAGGCCCACCTGTCTGGACGGCCTTGAACTTCTTGCCGCCTTTGATGCCTCCACCGATTTCATATATCACCTCGCGCAGGGTCGTCCCCATAGGCACTTCTATCAGGCCGACATTGTTGATCTTGCCTGCAAGGGCGAACACTTTCGTCCCTTTGGACTTCTCTGTGCCGATTGACGCGAACCAGTCAGCTCCTTTTGTGAGTATGACAGGGATATTGGCCAATGTCTCGACATTATTGACATTGGTAGGCTTGCCGAGGTATCCGGACTCAGCAGGGAAAGGCGGCTTCATGGTAGGCTCTCCTCTCTTTCCTTCCATTGAATGGATGAGCGCCGTCTCCTCTCCGCAGACGAAAGCCCCGGCCCCATAACGGATTTCTATGTCGAAACTGAATCCAGTCCCGAGGATATTCTCTCCGAGAAGTCCGTACTCACGGGCCTGCGCTATCGCGGTCTTCAGTCTGTGGATGGCAAGCGGGTATTCGGCCCTGATATACACAAGCCCTTTTGGCGAGCCGATGGAATAGCCGCAGATGGCCATGGCCTCGACTATCGAATGAGGGTCACCCTCCATTATGGACCTGTCCATGAATGCCCCTGGGTCACCCTCGTCGGCATTGCAGACCACGTACTTCATGTCGGCGACGCTCTTGCGGGCAAAACCCCACTTGACTCCTGTAGGGAATCCTCCGCCACCTCTTCCCCTCAGGCCGGACCTCTTCACCTCTTCAATCACCTCCTCTGGCGTCTTGTGCAGGAGGCTGTCTGCAAGAGCGGTATAGCCGTCTCTTGCTATATATTCCTCAATATTCTCCGGATCTATGAATCCGCAGTTGCGCAATGCCACGCGTTTCTGCTTGCGGTAGAAGTCCATGTGCTTGGAGTCGCTGACACTGTGGCCCGTCTTCGGATCCACATAAAGCAGCCGCTCGACCTTTTTCCCTCCGACGATATGCTCGTTGACAATATCCTCGGCATCATCGGGAGTCACCTGGGTGTAGAATGTGTTGTCCGGGATAATCTTCACTACCGGCCCCTTCTCACAGAAGCCGAAGCACCCTGTAGTGACGACTTCCACTTTGTCGGCAATGCCTTTCGCAGTGAGACTTTCCTGGATTCTTTCGCAGATGAGATGGCTGGAGGAGGCTTTGCATCCAGTGCCACCGCATATCAATATCTGCAGATGGTCGGTCCCGGTTGACAGACCGCAGCATTGGCCGTCAGAAGCCTTTTCGCTCTGCTCTCTCGGCAGCAGCATCTTATTGGCCCGTTCCCTGACGGCGATAAGATCCTCGATTGTCGATACTTTCATTCTAAAATTAAATTAGACCGAAAACAAAGATATGAAAAGATTTCTAATTTCCAACATTGAAAAGTCTAATCCAAACCCCATTTCTTCTTAATGTTTCAAACATCTGCACCATTCCCCGTCTTCCAGGCCCGTCCCGTCTGTAATTATCGGACCAGGATGTCTCGGCCAGCAATTTTCTGTCGGAAGTTCCAGACATGCAATTTCCCTGTCGGAAGTTTCAAATATGTAATGTTTCTGTCCGGAAGGTTCAAATATGCTATGTTTCTGTCCGGAAGTTCCAGACCTGCGATTGCACCGTCCACCTGACACACTTTCCCCGCATTCCTGTGACAGGTGGAAGCATCATACCGTCCACCTGCCACACTTTCCCAGCATTTCTGTGACAGGTGGAAGCAGCATAGCGTCCACCGGGCACACTTTTCCGGCATTTCTGCGACAGGTGGAAACATCATACCTCCCACCTGGCACACTTTCCCTGCATTCCTGTGACAGGTGGAAACATCGTACATCCCACCTGACACACTTCCCCGGCATTCCTGTGACATGTGGCATACAAAAACGCCCGTCTTACACGCGTCTATACAAAGACTATTACTTATAATGATTTTACCACTTCAAGATCCAGATCAAGCAATCTTGCAATTTGTTTTGGCGAAGAGTTAAAATTTCGTC
>CALUST010000043.1 GCA_944323505.1 uncultured Bacteroidales bacterium | reverse complement strand
ACAGGACTCTCACCTTGACCTTTGCATCTTCAGTAGAGGCCAATCCTGTTTCCAATCCTACTATGCAGATTAAGAGAGTCGACATGGACAAAGATCTCGGTGACCCTCTTACAGATGAGCGTTGGGTATATCCGGCCGGAGCAGATGTCGCCTTTGTTTCTGAGAAGAATCAGGATGCCGTGAAGAGTTGGAATCCGTCGCTTTCTACATTGCTTGTCAAGTCTGAGGAAACTCCTCATCCGGGAATTGAAGGATGGACTTTCTATAATGCCCTTGAATTCCATAATATCGCTGGAGTAAGAAACGAAGCCAATCAGTATGGCAACTATGTACCTGTCGGGCTGGCCATGCAGAATACTAATTTGAATCAGGACGATCAGGCTGTAGATAATGAAAGGTATACAACTGTAACTTCTGACGGATATGTGAGATTGTGGAGCGTAAAAGAGACATGGAACTGTACAGGTCCTGCGGCTGGTCAGACAAGGTCATACGGAGTCGGTGGATTCCATTGCTGTAAATTTGATCATGCTGATCCATTGCAATCTGTCATCTGGCCACAGAGACATACTCGAATCTTGCCTGGAATGAGGATTGAGGCCAGGATAAGGTTGCGCGGTGCCTTGAACAGGCATAATCCTGCCTTCTGGCTGCAGGGGAACGAATCCCAGAACTGGCCGTTGAGAGGCGAGGTGGATATCCTGGAGAGTCCGTATTTCAATGCGGAAACTCAACAGGCTTGGCAGACCTTGCACTTGGGAGAAAGTCAGGAAGAAGATCCGAAGCCTACAACTAATGGCATTAATTTGTCTACAATATCTGACTGGAATATCTATTGGTTTGAATGGTCCGACGACGGGAAGACGTTGAAATGCGGAATCAACGGAGAGACAAAACTGACTTATTCGGCAGACCAGTCTCCTGTGGGCTGGCCGTATGATGATAAGGCCATTAACCCACAAGGTCTGTATATGCTCATCACTCTTGACGCTCCGAATAGTTGGGCAGGAGGTGCTTATGAAGGCTGGGACAGCGGTTTTGCAAATATTTCATGGGAAGAAAGCAAGACGAACGAGAATACGCCTCGCATGGAAATAGACTGGATCAGGTTCTATATCAGCGCGGGTTATAATGATCCTTTCAAGGCCCAGAGATATACTGATTGTCTGTATTGATTTAGGGCATAGACACGATTTGTAATTCTAATAATGAGAATTGACTTGTTCAAAAATTTTTGTCTGATTGTTAGTGCTATCCTGATGGCAGTTTCCTGCTCCGGAGATCGGGGCAGGACTGTCGGGATAGTCCCTGAGCCAGTATCCATAAATGTCAGGAGCGGGAGTTTCGAATTTGTCCCGGAGACGGTGATTTCCGTTGAGAACGAAGACCAGGCTGCAGTGGCTGGATATTTCACCGGGCTGCTGTCTGCATCAGCGGGGTTTGCCCCTGCGGTGGAGACAGGTGCCGCTGACGCACAGGTAAGACTGGTGACAGATACCACGATACCGGCGGAAGGATACCGCCTCTCTGTCAGGAAAGACGGCATCGAGATAGAGGCAAGTGATTTGAGGGGCTTTTTCTACGCTTTCCAGACCTTGCGGCTCTCCCTGCCGGCAGCCATTGACGGAGGAGTGTCTGTTGCGGAGCGGTGGAAAGTTCCTGCCATGGAGGTCTCCGATGCCCCGCGTTACGGCTACAGGGGTGTGATGCTGGATGTCTCCCGACACTTCATCCCTAAGGAGGATGTGATGAAGATCATCGACTGCATGGCCATGCTCAAGTTCAATACTCTGCACTGGCATCTGACGGATGACAACGGCTGGAGGGTGGAGATAAAGAAATACCCTCGCCTGACATCAGTCGGTGCATGGCGCGTCGACAGGGGAGAGACCCCGTTCTCGAGCAGGAGAAACCAGCAGCCGGGAGAAAAGGCCACATCAGGCGGGTTCTATACCCAGGAGGAGATAAGGGAGGTAGTCGCCTATGCCGCAGAACGGCAGATAGAGATTATCCCCGAGATTGACATGCCTGCCCATTCTTCCGCTGCCCTCGCGGCATATCCGGAGTTTACCTGTCCTGTTGTGAAGAAACCTGTCACAGTCCTTCCGGGTCTCGGAGGAGGACGCTGGGACGTGATCTGGTGTGCAGGCAATGACAAGGCATACTCTTTCATCGAGGATGTCCTTGACGAGGTCATCGGACTCTTCCCGTCACAGTATATACACATAGGGGGAGATGAGGCCCAGAAGACCAACTGGAAGAAATGCCCTCTCTGTCAGAAGCGTATCAGGGATGAGAAACTCGGGGATGAGGAGCATCTCCAGGGCTATTTCATGGGACGTGTGGCCGACTATCTCCGCACCAAGGGCAAGACTGTCATCGGATGGGACGAACTTGTCAAGAGCAAGTTGCCTGAGGATGCCATCATCTGCGGATGGCAGGGGACCGGGAAAGCGGCGTTCACTGCCGCCGACCAGGGACACCGGTTCATCATGGCTCCAGCAAGGGTGATGTATTTCATCCGTTATCAGGGGCCGCAGTGGTTCGAGCCGCTCACCTATTTCGGCAATATCACCCTCAAGGACGTGTATGACTATGAGCCTGCCGTCTACCACAAGGAGTGGAAGCCGGAGTACGAGCCGCTGATGATGGGGCTTCAGGGATGTATGTGGACCGAGTTCTGCTATGATACCGATGATGTCACCTATCTGCTCTTCCCTCGTCTTGCGGCTTTGTCTGAGATTTCATGGTCTCCGTATGTCAAGCGCGACTGGGACGGCTTCCTGCCTCGTCTGGATTCGTTCCTTGCTCATCTTGATGCCAAGGGGGTGGTCTATGCGAAGTCCATGTACAACATCCAGCATACTGTCTCGCCTTCATCCATGGCATCTGCCGATGATGGAGAGGAGACCGCCGGCAATACTCTTGAGGTGACTCTTGACTGTATCCGTCCTGATGTCACTATCCGTTACACTCTTGACGGCACAGACCCTGTCCCGTCTTCCGCGAAGTATGCGGCTCCTCTCGTTCTCGGTGACGATGTCAGTGAGGTGAGATGCGCCACATTCTTCAAGGACGGCACACAGGCCGGGCAGACTCTTGTTCTCCCTCTGATCTGGGACAAGGCTACTGCCGGGACAGTCACCGGACAGCCTGCTTCGCTCTACACCCTTACGAACGGAGTCCGCGGAAGTCTGCGTGAATCTGACTTCGAATGGTGCACATGGTCACCTGGCAAGGATACCGAGTTTGTCGTGGACCTCGGTGAGGTCAGGAATTTCGACAAGGTCGTGCTCGGATGCCTGACCAACTACGGGATGGCAGTCCACAAGCCTGCATCAATCAAGGTGGAGGTGTCTGGCGACGGAGAGACTTATTCTCCTGCCGGAGAAAGGAGTTTCACCAGGGCGCAGATTTTCACTGAGGGCAACTTTGTGGAGGACATTGAGTTCGGGATGCCGGGTACTGAGGCGAGATATGTCAGGGTGTCGGCGACAGCCGCCGGACCATGCCCTGCAGACCATGTCAGGCCGGGACAGGACTCCAAATATTGCTTTGACGAACTGATGATAGAATAGACAAAATCATAACTTTTTATTTACCCAAAATATTATGAAAAAATTACGTTTTATGCTTTCTTGCATGGCTGCAGTGCTTGCAATTGTAGCCTGCTCTGAAAAAGAGGAACTCCCTGATCCGGATCAGGGTCCGGGCAATGAGAATCCCGATGACTCGGATCCTGACGATCCTGGCACTCCTGACGACGGGATGACTTATGAGATGACTGCTGCATATCCTCAGTTTGCGGCTGCCGCAGCAGAAGGTGCGGTTGCTCCTGAACTGGCATGGGCAGAAGGGGATGTCCTCAAGGTAGTTGCCGCAGGGGCAACTGAGGCCGTTGATTTCAAGTATGACGCAGAGGGCAAGTATTTCACTGCTTCTGCCGATTTTGAGGATGGAGCCGAACTTGCTGTCGCTTACAATGCCGGAGCGGTTCCGTTCACATTTACTCTGCCTGACCAGACACAGTCGGCTGCTGAAGTTAATGTTGCCGAACTCTCCAAGGCCCTGTTCATGTACTCGAAGGTGACTCTCGGAGAAGAGGTGGAGACCCCTGGCACTAACGATGAAGAGACGACTGGTGAGGAGATGACTACGTCCGAAGCTGCTCCGGCAGAGACGGAAACAGAGACAAAAGTTTTCTCAGTTGCTCTTGCACATCAGACTGCTCTCTACAGGTTCACATTGACAAATGCAAGCGGTGCTGCCATGAATGTAGCGAAGATTGAAGTAGAAGGCTCTGAGGAAACTGCTTTCGCCAAGACTTTAGACCCTGCGACTGCCGCATATTCCGGCAATGCCAAGACTCTGGCTCTGGCTCTTGGGGCTGAGGCGGGGCTTGAACTTGCTGCAAACGCTTCGATGACTGCATACCTGAGTTTCTTCCCTACACCTGCTGCAAACAGCACTGTCACATACAAAGTCTATGTCGCTGGCGAGGAAGAGCCGTATTATGCTTCTGAGGCACAGACTGTCTCTGCTGTCTATGAGGCAGGCAAGGTCTATGATGTCGCCATCTCCCTGGAGGCTGCCGGGTCGGATGAGCCGGTTGTAGAAGAAGGCTATGTTGTCACCGATGGTGTCGGCCACATCTACGATGCTGCAGGTCTGACGGCATGGGCTGCAGCCTATGGCAAGTCAGAGACCGGAAGCGACAATGTCGTAGTCGAGAAGGACATCGACATGAACAATGCAGAATGGACTCCTGTGGCCAACTTCTCCGGCACATTTGACGGACAGGGTTATACCATATCAAACATGGCGATTAAGGCTGGAGTTCCTGCTACAGGGTTTGTCGGAACAAATGCCGGTACGCTCAAGAACCTCACATTCGACAATGTCTCATACGAGGCATCCTCTGCATCAGGATTGTTTGTGGGCATGAATAACGGAGCAATCCAGAACTGCAATGTCAAATCGGCAGACTTTACCGTAACTACTGCTACAGCCGGCTATTATGGAATTATTGCCGGTGCAAATTTGGCTAATGAGTCATTGATCTCCGATTGTACTGTGGGTGTAGAGGACGGAACAGTTTCTGTTACGATTGAAGGAAATAATGTAGCACATAAGATTGGAGGCATAGCCGGAGTAAACGGTAATAATTCCGGTGTAAAACCGACACTGGCATCATGTGCTGTTAATTCGGGTGTGACAATAACTGTTACCGGTATGGAATCTGCAGGAATCGATATGGGTGGTATCGTCGGCTGGTTCGCAGGCGGAAAAGTCATAGGGTCTGTATCAAGGTGTACAATGAATATCCTTGCGGCCTCACTCGGCGGAGTCGCAGGCCATATTCAGGGACCTCATGTTGAAATTATGGCCGGATGCTATACAACTGCAACAATCAATGTAGAGCAGCCTGGTACGGGAAAACAGGCCGGTCTGATAGGGAAGACATTTAATGCACCTGTAAAAGTGGCAGGATGTTACTCTAATGCTACTGTGCCTGAAAGCGAGTATGTCGGTCAGATTGTCCAGGAATCAAATG
The DNA here is from genome assembly GCA_944323505.1 of uncultured Bacteroidales bacterium. Taxonomy (GTDB): domain Bacteria; phylum Bacteroidota; class Bacteroidia; order Bacteroidales; family UBA932; genus Cryptobacteroides. The sequence goes on along the minus strand of CALUST010000043.1, from coordinate 246 downwards.
GTACAAAAGCGACATTTACGTCATGTTATAGTGTCATGAATACAGAGTCGTGTCCATTGATTGTAAAGACCAATAATGAAACTGCATTTGATGAGTCCGTTCATACTGACAACACAGGTCTTCAGTCCAAACTTTCTGAGATGAACACCGCCATTGCCACGGCATTGGAAGGTACCGGATACACTTGCAAATATGTGGAGGGAACAGTTGAGAACGAGCCTCTCACATTTGCAGAGCCGTCAGAGA
>CALUST010000042.1 GCA_944323505.1 uncultured Bacteroidales bacterium | reverse complement strand
AGCAGCCATTTGTATTAGACTGCAAAGTTGCAAAATCAAGTCCGTTTCATTTCAAAAGACCGTGTAATTGACTATATTTCAATAATTTCAAAGAACTATTTATCCACTTTTACGGGACAGTAGTGTTATTATGGATGAAAGAAAACAAGTGCTGAATGTGAACACAGCATCTTCTGACGCAGTCAGAAATTGGAGAACTACCATTCTTGTGTTTGCATGGATAATGCTTATAGGTGGCATAATCACTATCATCGCCGGAGATGGCAGTTATGAACCAGAAATAATCATAACAGGGGTGATGATAGTCGTATCTTCGATAATGATGTTTCTCGTAGCCGGTTTCTTACGAGGTTTTTTGGCGATTGTCCAAAATGCAGAATATGAAAAAGCAAAGACAGAGAAGACATACGAGATAAAAAGAGAAAGTGGCGATACTGGCTCAAGAAATCTATACCACTGGGATCCGTCATCACCTAATCAGTTGAACAACATCTAAAATACTCTATATGAGAAACGAGACATGGAGCGAGATATGCTATGTTCTGGGAAGCGGCATAAAAGACAGCGTCTTGGAAAAGGAATATGAGAATGCCGTTGTAAATTGCATGATGATTCTCGGCTGGAAAAAGTTCAAGGGAGAAATAGAAACCCAATATGCCGTGCAGACAGGACACGAGAAAAAGTATGCCGACATTGTCATCATGAAAGACGGCATGGAGCAATTTGTCATCGAAGTAAAGCGACCTGTCCACGTTCTGCAAGAGGAAGATGAAAGGCAATTGTTCTCATATATGCGGTTACTGAGACACAAAGTATCATTTGGTCTATATATCGGTGACAAGATCAGATTGTACTATGATGATGACTCATCCCAACAGTTCCCCGAGCCGGTGTTCTCTGTGGAAATAAACGAGAACAATCCAGATGGCATCACATTCACGGAACTGTTTTCAAAAGACACATTCGATACCCGGACATTGACCGAGTTCTGCAAAAAACAGAAAGATGCCATCTCTGAGAAAAACAGGATAAACGAAGAAGTCAACAGACTGCTGGCGGACGACACAGGGCAGACATTCAAGGACTTGCTCAGAAAAATGTATCTTGAAAAGGGCAAATCAAAGGAATGGTCCGATGCCGTGCTTTCCAAAATCAGACTGGAAGTATCTCCTGCCAATGACAGGGTTGCAATGAAACAGACTCTGCAGATTAAGACCGATATGCCTCTGGCATCATTCAAACCGCATGACAGGACAAGATACGGACTGCTTGGCAGCAGACCGCTGCCGAAAAGAAAATTAGTTCTTGAAGTCGTAAGAAATTTCGTAAAAAACAATCCCGGCAAGACTTATGATGAATACTCCGGCATATTGAACAGGCTACGTCCTGACTCACAAGGTGTCATACGCCCATTGGACGCATTGTCAGGAAAACGGCTTATACGCTATTTCACAGAAGAACATAATCGGTTTCTAAGTTCTGACGGAGTAATATTTGTTGTTTGCAACCAATGGGGTGACTTCAACATAGAGCCTGTAGTCAAATTTGCGGAATCGCAGGGGTATGATGTCGTGAGGTATGTCCCGGAGGACTGAGGTCAGCGGGACGGAAGGGGGCGGTGGAAGGCCCAGAGGATGATGCCGACGGAGACAGAGACGTTGAGGGAGTGCTTGGTGCCGTACTGGGGTATCTCTATCGCGAAGTCGGAGGCATCGACCACTTCCTGCGACACGCCGGACACTTCATTGCCGAAGACGATGGCATATCTGACTGCCGGATCGGGCACGAACGAGTCCAGACTCACGGAGCCGACGGTCTGCTCCGCACTAACCACCACATAGCCCTCGGACCTCAACCTCTCCACGGCATCCATCGTATCATCATAATGCTCCCATGCCACGCTGGATTCTGCACCCAGGGCGGACTTGTGTATCTCCGCTGACGGAGGCACGGCACAGATGCCGCAGAGGAACACCTTGTCTATCTTGAACGAGTCGCAGGTCCTGAAAGCGGAGCCGACATTGTGAGCACTCCGGATGTTGTCGAGAACAACCACAATGCCCGATTCAGGCAGACGTGCATATTCTTCTGCGGAGACCCGCCCGAGTTCTATATTCAATAATTTCCTGTTCATATCCGATCTGAAAACATCCAAAAAGAGAAATACCGACAAAAAAGAGCAAAAGTTATCAACACAAAGGTAGCAAAAATAAAATTTTGAGTACTTTTGCACGTAAAACTTATCTAAGATGAAACAGGATCTGCAGATTTTCAATCTCATCAAAAAAGAGGAAGAGAGACAGACAATGGGTATAGAACTCATCGCCTCTGAGAACTATGTAAGTGACCAGGTGCTTGAAGCCCTCGGCTCAATATGCACGAACAAATATGCAGAAGGCTATCCGGGAGCAAGATATTACGGCGGATGCGATGTCATAGACCAGATAGAGCAGCTGGCCATCGAGAGGGTGTGCGAACTCTTCGAGGCCGAATACGCCAATGTACAACCGCATTCCGGGGCACAGGCGAACATGGCAGTGATGATGGCCTGCCTGAAGCCGGGAGACACATTCATGGGACTCGACCTGGCTCATGGCGGTCACCTCACTCACGGCTCTCCTGTGAACATGTCAGGAATCCTGTATCATGCAGTATCATACGGGCTCAACGAAGTCACAGGTCTTGTGGACTACGACAAGATGGAAGAGACAGCCCTGCAATACAGGCCGAAACTTATCATCGGAGGTGCATCGGCATATTCCCGTGAATGGAACTGGGCCAGGATGAGAGAGATTGCAGACAAGGTGGGAGCCATCCTGATGGTGGACATGGCGCATACGGCAGGTCTTATAGCAGCCGGACTCCTGAGCAATCCTGTCAAATATGCCCATATCGTGACATCCACAACCCATAAGACGCTCAGAGGGCCGAGAGGCGGCATCATCCTGATGGGCAAGGACTTCGACAACCCTTGGGGGCTGACCACGCCTAAAGGCGTCATCAAGAAGATGTCCCAGATTATCAACTCAAGCGTATTCCCAGGTGTACAGGGAGGACCGCTGGAGCATTGCATCGCGGCAAAGGCAGTATCGTTCTATGAGGCTCTCCAGCCGGAATTCAAGGAATACCAGAAGCAGGTCGTGGCCAATGCTGCAGCAATGGCTGAGGCATTCTCAGAGAAAGGATACAAGATCGTGTCAGGTGGGACGGACAACCATCTCATGCTGATAGACCTCCGCACCAAGTTCCCTGACCTTTCCGGCAAGGTGGCTGAAAAGGAACTCGGGAAAGCAGACATCACCATCAACAAGAACATGGTGCCATTCGACTCCCGCTCCGCATTCCAGACATCAGGCATCCGGGTAGGTACTCCGGCCATCACTTCCAGAGGATTCGTGGAGAAAGACATGGAGTTCATTGTGAGTCTTATCGATGCCGTACTCTCCAACGCTGCCGCCCATCTGGATCTCATTGCAGGCAAGACAGAAGAAGGCAGGGAGGAATATGAGGAAGTTCTCGCTTCCGTCCGCAAACAGGTGAGGATGAAAGTCACAGGAATGCCTCTCAACAGGTATTGATATACAGGTGGTTAATGTGCAGGTATTGATGTTATTGCAATACGAGCGATGCAGAGGCCTGCACGTTTGATTCTATCTGCGGGATAGAGATACGCATCTTGAAATTGTCCAAAGTGCCGTATCCCTTTTCCGCAGCAACTTTATTCAATACCGCCGCATAATCTTCATCCCATCCAAGGTTGAGTGATGAAGACCTGAGGAGTCCTCCCAGATCCAGAGTGACTTCAAGAGCCACTGTATTGCCTTTATTGATGCATGAGATGGACGCGACAGGATCACAGACTGCCGTGCTTTTCCTGTTGGGACCGTTCCAGAGAAAGAATTCATTCGTTACAGGTATCGACCAGCCTCCGGACACGGCAGATGTGAGATTGATGGCTGGAAGCCTGTTGTATGTCGTCCCGTCTCCAAATCCTGCGACCTGCAGCCATCCCGGATTGCTGTCAGAGGCACTGTTGACAGAATATGCGACAGGAGGCAAGGACGCCGTGACTTGGCCTGGCTCTCCGCTGTAGAGCATGAACCTGTCAGCGACATTGAGCATGTCGAGAGTGACATCCGCCCCGTACCATGAAGACATCAAGGTCCTCAGACCTGTGTCAGCGGCACATTTCTCATGGCAATATGTGACTATCTGCCCCTCTATGCCGACAATGGCATCGACTCCTGAGATGACAGCCTGGGCGACTGCATCATCTTTCATTTTTCCGGCAAATATACCATACCCCAAGTTATCCGGAATGTCTTCAAATGCCTGCAGTCCGAACGCAGTTGCATAACCGTCCATGGAATCCTTGACAGACTCCAGCGCAACCGCACGAACAGTCTCAGGATAAAGACTTCCATTGACCCTTTCCAGGAGGTAGCCCGACCATGCCCTATCTGCCTTGCTGACGGCATCGGCATCCGTCGCCGGGACACCAATATAGTCTGTGCCTCTGTCATTTCTGCAGATATCTGTCCTGGACACGATGCGATGAAGGACGACCGGGCCCAAGCACCTTGATGCGCATATCATTGCAGACGACACGTATCTTGCCGGATATAAGGAAGATTATAACAGAAATCTCAGACTCCGCCCTCTCCAGTTGTGCTCCTTTGGGATACCTGAACATACGGAACGGGCCTGCAGAGACCGACACCGTGTCCCTGTCAGCAATCCCGACCTGGCCTGTAATCAACATCAGAAATTGAATCTTGTCACTAACAATATGCGGTGGTTGGTCACCCAGTGCCTGTAGGCATATTCTCCCGGGGTAATCTCCTGCCTGTCAGCCATGACGGAGCCGTCCGCGTTGCGATGGCTTCCGTACTGTACAGTATCGAATTCATATTCAAGCCCGAGAGTGAATTTGCCGATATTCCATGAGACTGAAGGAGCCAGACGTACTGCCTGCGCCAGATTCTTGAAATCACCCCCGTCCTTGGAAAAGAACCAGTACCGCAAGCCGTTGTCCATAAAATCACTGTCTGCCCCGAGATTTCTGAGATACCCGGCCATCAGAACCGCCTTCACCTTCTTGCCGGCTGATAGGGATATCCATGACGAGGATGTACGCGTGGCGGCATATTCAAAATTCCCGTTGTTCATGGCAGTCACACCGTAGCCTCCGACAAGGTTGAGGTAGTCGGCTGCGCCTCCATACACTGTCTTTGCCTTCAGGGCGAAACTGCCCTTGGTATATTGCAGATAGACATACGGGGAGACTGTCGTCATACGTCCGGACGCCTTGTGCACTCCGGCAGACCCGTCCTCGAGTACATCTTCGTACACCCTGTACGGCTTGATGCTCAGAAGGCTTGCACCTGCCTTGGCAAGGAATCCCCCTGCCCGGAATGAGACAGCGGCATAGGCCTCAGGCAGGATGCCGTATTTCATATAGTCCGCCGTTGCCCCGTCAGGGCCTGTGGAGACATACTGCATCTGGTACACAAGACCTGCCGAGAGGGTGAAATGCCTGCCGAGAGAGGCATCCATGAGGACCTGGGGGCTGCGGTTGAACGGATTGAAAGGTGCCCCTGTGGCAAGTCCGAGCACATCGGGCTGGTCTGCAGCCATCGGATGCCATGCCTGTCCCATGAGCAGTGAGACGGCAGCCTTGTCTCCTCCCATCGGAAGGTCCTTCCATCCCAGTTTGAGATATGCCTGGCGGAGACGCAGAGTCGCCGTACCTGTCGAACCGTTGAGCCCGGCATAGAAGTCCGTCTCCACTTTGGCGGTGACATCCATGTTGCCTATCCTGTAGCCCAGGACATCGAACCCCACCCTTGATGTAATCGAAAGGAAACGGAAGGACGGAGTGGCATTGAGATCATTGCCGTCGCTGTCGAGTTCCTTGTCAAAAGGCAGGTAATAGAAAAGATTTCCCGTACCTGACGCACTCTCCCTGGTATCGTATGCAAAGAAATTCCTTATGAAGCCATACACTTTCACATGGCTCTTCAGTTCCTCCTTTATTGCCTGGCCGGCTTTCTTCTCCGACCCGTCCGCAGATCCGGCCGCCATGGTCAGCGGCAGCAGCAATACGGACAATATCAAAAAACACTTTTTCATGACTGTCATTTGTAATCCTTCCTGCCGCCGCACCCTCACATGACCGGTCGCTGCGGCAGGGCGGCAAAGTTAGCATTTTTTCCGGTAATGCTCAGAATCCGATGAAGAACAGCAGCAGATACCCGAGCACATAGCCTATTATGCCCACCAGGATACCGACTTTCGTCATGTCCTTGGTCGTCGCAAGGCCTGTTGAATGTGCGAGCGCATTCGGCGGGGTACTGATAGGGAAAAGCATTGCCAATGAAGTACAGAGCACTGCACCGATCACAAGAGTCTTTGCACCTCCGACAGGGTCGAGAGTCTCGCCCATACCCACCGCGACAGCGCACAGTATCGGGACGATAAGGCTCGCTGCGGCTGTGTTGGAGATGAAATTGGATATGAAATAGCCGATAAATCCAGATACGAGGATGACAACGACAGGAAGCCACTCGCCGAACGGTATGGATGAGACAAGGTGCTCGGCCAGACCGGTATTTGTCATGGCGAGCCCGAGGGCGAAACCGCCTGCCACCATCCAGAGCACGCTCCAGTTGATGTCCTTGAGGTCATCCTTTGAAATGATGCCTGTGACGCAGAACACACCCACAGGAATCATGGCCACTACATTGGAATTGAGACCCGTAAGGCTCTCGGTCATCCAGAGGATGATGGTCAGGGCGAAAGTCACCCACACCACATAGGTCCGCCATGTCTTCTCATGCGTCCCTTCAATCTTCAGCTCGATTGTCTTCTGCTTGAACGGATACAGTTTCAGCAGCAGCACCCATGCTATGAGAAGCATGATGTAGACATAAGGTATCATCCTGAACATCCAGTCGTCAAAGCCTACGTCGAGATGCAGGGAATCATTGATGTACTGGAATGCTATGGCGTTCGGAGGGGTGCCGATAGGGGTGCCGATGCCTCCGAGATTGGCGGCTATGGGGATGGCAAGAGCAAGGGCTATGCGGCCTTTGCCGTCAGGAGGCAGGGTCTTCAGGACCGGGGCAAGGAATGTGAGCATCATGGCTGCCGTGGCGGTGTTGCTCATGAACATCGAGAATGTGCCTATGACGAGCAGGAAGCCAAGCAGCACGAACTCCGACCTCTTCCCGAAAGGTTTCATGAGCACCTTGGCCAGTTGGACGTCAAGTCCCACCTTCGTGGAGGCTATCGCAAGGATGAAGCCTCCGAGGAAGAGCATGATCACCGGGTCTGCGAATGTCGCCAGCAGGGACTTGTAACTTACGAACGTCCCCATCTCCGCCGGTATCCCCGAGCCTTTCATGAACGGGAGGCTGCTGTCCGAAATCGTCAGGAGCATCACCACAATTATGAGCACCGACGTGGTCCAGGTGGGAATCACCTCGAACATCCACATGAGGGCTGCAAATACGAAAATGGCTATTGTCCGCTGTTCCACCACTGTCAGGCCGTCAATCCCGTAGAACGATGTAGGGACAAGCCAGAGGAACAATGTCACTGCGAGAATGAGAGGAAGCATCACTGTCATCTTCCTTGGGACTTTTCTCTCTTTCGAAAGAGGTTGGGGTGTCATAGAGTTGTCAATATGTGGTCAATAAAAAATCCCGGAATCCGGGCGGCGGCAAGGCCTTCCGGATTTCGGGATATAAAATTAGTCATATTTTGTCAGAAAGCAAACTAAATGACGCCCTGCTCCAGCATGGCGGTAGCCACTTTCATGAACCCGGCGACATTCGCGCCCTTGACATAGTTGATATAGCCGTCCGCCTGAGTGCCGTGCTCTACGCAGGCATGGTGGATATTGGCCATGATCTCATGAAGTTTCTTGTCGACTTCCTCCGCGCTCCAGCTTATGTGCATTGCATTCTGAGTCATCTCAAGACCTGAAGTGGCCACTCCGCCGGCATTCACGGCCTTGCCCGGGGCGAACATTATCCTCGCCTTCTGGAACGCCTCGATTGCCTCAGGGGTACATCCCATGTTGGAGACTTCCGCGCAGCACCATGTGCCGTTCTTGATGAGTTCCTCGGCATCGGCTCCTGTCAGTTCGTTCTGGAATGCGCAAGGCATCGCGATGTCGCATTTGATGCTCCACGACTTCTTTCCAGGATAGAATGTGGCAGAAGGGAACTTCTCTGCGAAAGGCGCCACTACATCATTGTTGGATGCACGGAGTTCCAGCATATAATTGATCTTCTCGTCATTCATGCCTTCCGGGTCATAGATGGCGCCGTCAGGGCCTGAAATCGCTATCACATGCGCTCCAAGCTGCGTTGCCTTCTTCGCTGCACCCCATGCCACATTTCCGAAGCCGGATATGGCAATCTTCTTGTCCTTGATGTCCTTGCCCTGGAGATGGAGCATGTGCTGGACGAAATAGACTGCACCGAAACCGGTAGCCTCAGGACGTATGAGCGAGCCCCCGTATGTAAGTCCCTTGCCAGTAAGCACCCCTGTATGTTCACGGGCGAGTTTCTTGTACATCCCGAAGAGGTAGCCTATCTCACGACCGCCCACTCCTATGTCTCCTGCCGGCACATCCGTGTCAGGACCGATATTGCGCCAGAGTTCAAGCATGAAAGCCTGGCAGAAACGCATTATCTCGGCATCCGACTTGCCTTTCGGGTTGAAGTCCGAGCCGCCTTTGCCACCTCCCATAGGCAGGGTGGTGAGGGCATTCTTGAATATCTGCTCGAATCCGAGGAACTTCAGGATGGAAAGGTTCACCGAAGGATGGAAACGGAGTCCGCCCTTATATGGTCCGATAGCCGAGTTGAACTGTACCCTGTAGCCTGTGTTGACCTGGATGTCACCGTTGTCGTCCACCCATGTGACCTTGAAGGTAAAGATTCTGTCAGGCTCCACAATCCTTTCGACAATCTTTGCTGCTTCAAATTCAGGATGCCTGTTGTAGACATCCTCTACAGTCTCAAGCACTTCGCGTACAGCCTGAAGATATTCTTTCTCATTGCCGTACTTTGCCTGAAGTCTCGACATTATTTCATTTGTGTTCATAACTGGTTATTTATTAAAAATTTGTGGTAACTGTATATTTCCCTGTAACTTAACTAATACGTCATCTGACCTCCCATGTCGACCCGCTGCGGAGCAGATCATCCACGCAATGTATCTTTGACTTGGCGGACACCTGTTCTACCTGCATCCTCACAGCGGCGTCATACGTGATGTCAGGGACGTCCCTTATGACACCGAGCGCCACCGGATATTCAGGATATTTCATGTCGGCGAGCATCATGTGGATACCAATATTGTCGCTGTGGGCATCATGAGTGAGGATGTCGTCTTCGGTGATTCCTTTCTCCCCGATTGTGACCACCTTGAGCCTCAGCCCGTCAAGGACGAGTCCCTTGTCTCTGTCCTTTCCGAAGATCATCTTCTCCCCGTGTCTCAGCACGATGGTCCTGTCTGCCCTCCATGCCTTGTCCGAAATCTCGGCGTGGGTGCCGTTGTTGAAGATGACGCAGTTGGTAAGCATCTCCATCACTGATGTGCCGTTATGGACAGCCGCAGCCACCATTATCTCCTCATTGAGTTTCAGTTCCGTGTCAAGCCCCCTCGCGAAGAACGTGCCTTTGGCCCCGAGCACAAGGCTGCCGGGATTGAAAGGATGCTCAACAGTGCCGTACGGGGATGTCTTGGTGATAGCCCCGAACTTCGATGTAGGCGAATACTGCCCCTTGGTCAGACCGTATATCCTGTTGTTGAACAGGATGATGTTGATGTCGATGTTCCTCCTGATGGCGTGGATGAAATGGTTTCCGCCAATGGCAAGGGCATCCCCGTCGCCGCAGGCTTGCCAGACCGAAAGTTCAGGATTGGCCACCTTGATGCCTGTAGATATGGCAGTCGCCCTGCCGTGGATACTGTGGAACCCGTATGTATCCATATAATAAGGAAGCCTGGACGAGCATCCGATGCCTGATACCACCACATATCTCTCCTTGTCATATCCGAGGATCTCACTCACCCTCGGCATGGCCCGCTGCAAAGCGGCAAGCACCGCATGATCCCCGCAACCGGGGCACCACCTCACTTCCTGATCGCTCTTGAAGTCTTTGAATGTATATTTTTCCATGACCTGTCTTGTTTTAGAATCACAGTGCGCTGTCTATGGCGTCGGAGATTTCCTGGACGAGGAAAGGCTGCCCCTGGACCTTGTTGTACTGCTGATACGTGAACTGCGGAAGGACAGTCCTCAGATAACCGGCAAACTGTCCGCAGTTCAGTTCGCACACGAGAATCCTCTCATATCGTCCGAACACCTCCGCCGTATTCTTCGGAAGCGGGTTGATGTAGTCGAAATGCGCATAGCCCACATCCTTGCCTTCTGCCCTGGCCTGCATCACAGCAGTGTACAGATGGCCGTATGTGCCGCCCCAGCCGACGACGAGCAGACGTCCGCTGCCGTTCCCGATGACTTCGAGAGGAGGGATGACATCTGCCAGACGCGCCACTTTCTCAGCCCTTTCCCGGACCATCATCTCATGATTGGCAGGGTCGGAAGAGAGCACTCCGTCATGGTTCTTCTCAAGTCCGCCGACACGATGCTCATAGCCTTTCTGCCCCGGAAGCCCCCATTTGCGCACCATCGTATGCGGGTCTCTCCTGAACGGCTTGAACGGGATATCCTCTTCTCCGGCGAACGGAGGCCTTATCTCAGGATAGTCTTTCATTGAAGGTATCCTCCACGGCTCTGAACCGTTCCCGAGGAAGCCTTCGGAAAGCATTATGACAGGCATCATGTGCTCCAGGGCGAGTTTTGAGGCATAGAAAGCCGTATCAAAGCAGTGAGCAGGCGAATGTGCAGCCACCACCGCTATCGGGCACTCTCCGTTCCTGCCGTACAGCACCTGGTTGAGATCCGACTGCTCGGTCTTGGTAGGGATACCGGTAGAAGGGCCTGCCCTCTGCACATCCACTATGACTATCGGGAGTTCGGTCATCACTGCAAGACCCAGAGCCTCTGACTTCAGCGAAAGTCCGGGTCCGGAAGTCGTGGTGACAGCAAGGTCTCCGGCATAGGCCGCCCCTATCGCCGTACAAATGCCCGCTATCTCGTCCTCCGCCTGCAGCGTCTTGACTCCGAGGCTCTTGTGTATGGCCAGTTCCTCAAGGATGGCAGTGGCAGGGGTGATGGGATATGAGCCGCAGAACAGAGGCCGCCCTGACTTCTCGGAAGCAGCAAGGAACCCCCACGCAGTAGCCTGGTTCCCGGTCATGTTCCTGTAGAGACCCTTAGGCAGATGCGCCGGCTCTACCGTATAGGTATTCGGTATGGCCTGGATATTGGCTGCATAGTTGTACCCGTCTGTCAGGACCTTCTTGTTCGGCGCTACCATCTCAGGATGCTTCTTCCCGAATTTCCGTTCAAGATATTGGTAGATATACTCCAGAGGACGGCTGTAGATGAAGCATGCCATCCCGAGAGTGAACATGTTCTTGCATTTGTGCACGGACTTGACATCGAGACCGCTGTCCTTGAGGCTTTCCTCCGTGAGGGTCGTGATCGGGGCCACTATCACCGTCCTGTCCTCGATATGCATCTCCGCTATCGGGTCATCACGGAAACCGGCCTTCTTCAGCCCCTCCTCATCGAAGGTGTCCCCGTCGACAAGGACCATCGCAGTTCTCTTCAGCCATTTGGCATTGGTCTTCAACGCTGCCGGGTTCATGGCCACGAGCAGGTCGCACAGGTCACCCGGAGTGGTGATATGCTCACTCCCTATGTGCACCTGGAAGCCGGACACTCCTGAAAGCGTGCCGTGAGGGGCGCGGATTTCAGCGGGATAGTCCGGGAAAGTGGAAAGTTCGTTGCCGTAGATTGCCGACATATCAGCAAAAAGAGATCCGGTGAGTTGCATTCCATCTCCCGAATCTCCGGCAAACCGTATCACAACATCTTTAGTATCTATTACTTTGTGTTGCATTTGTGGTTAGGATCTTTAAATATATTTTGAATATTTCCTACAAATGTATATAAATTACCTCAAAATGATAAATAAATTTCAATTATTTTTCAACAATCCACAAATACTGTAAAAAGGTTAATTCATATCCGCATTATTACCTCTGAAAGATTGCAAGGAATATTGCGGAGAGCCAAAGTCTATTCTATCCCTTCAAAGACATAAGGGGCATATATGAAGCCATAATATTCATATAGCGGCTTCAGTGATGCAGTCACCCGCCCCAGGAAATCCTCATATGACGTCTTCCCGCTGCTCCACGCTATCTCCGAAAGGGCGGAGAAACGAGGCAGGTCCATGTGCTGCAGATGGTCGAACGTGGCGATGTATTCTGTCCATGTATTGGCCTGGATACCTTTGATATGCTTCCTGGCATTGTCATCAAGGCGGTCATACGGGTCGAACGAGTAGCTCTTCTCAAGAGAGACATAGCCTCCTATACCCTGCGGCTCCCCGTTCTTCTTCGGGTCTGCCGTCTGATAATAGTCCAGATAGAAATAGTTGTTCGGGGTCATCACCACATCATTGCCCTTGTTGGCCGCAGTAATGCCGCCTTTCGGGCCTCTCCACGACATGACAGTGGCAGTAGGAGTGACTCCTCCCTCAAGAATCTCGTCCCAGCCGATAATCTTGCGGCCCTTGGCATTCAGATACTGCTCAATCCGATGCAGGAGATAGCCCTGCAGCTGCCTCTCGCTTTCAAGGCCCTCGGACTCCATCCTCTTCCGGCAGTCCGGGCAGTCTTTCCAGCGGATTGACGGGCATTCGTCACCTCCGATGTGGATATACTCGCTCGGGAACATCTCGCATACCTCGTCAAGCACGTCTTCAAGAAAATCGAATGTGCTCTCCTTTCCTATGCAGAACACATCATCACTGATGCCCCATGTCTCACGGACCTCATATCCTTCTCCCCTGCATCCCAGCCAAGGATAACTTGCAAGGGCTGCCACGGCATGACCCGGCATTTCAATCTCAGGTATCACGGTCACCTGCCTGTCAGAGGCATATTCAAGAATCTCCTTCACGTCCTTTGCCGTATAATAGCAGCCTTCTCCGTATGGAGTGCCGTCATATCCGGCCTCTGTATCGTCATAATGTCCTACCTTGGTCTCGGCACGCACGGCTCCGATCTTGGTCAGGAGCGGATATTTTCTGATCTCTATCCTCCACCCCTGGTCATCCGTAAGATGCCAGTGCAGGGTATTCAACTTGTGCAGGGACATTATGTCGATGAACTTCTTCACCTCATCCACAGTGAAGAAATGACGGCAGCAGTCCAGGTGCGCCCCTCTGTATGCAAAGCGCGGGCTGTCATTTATCACAAGTCCCGACAATTGCAGGTCCTGTCCAGGGGAAGACGCCTCGGCAGCCTGTACGAGCAGCTGCGTCATGGTCTGAAGCCCCCACCACACTCCGGCAGCGGAGCCGCCTCTGACAACCACGGACTCAGGGGCTATCTCAAGCACATACGCCTCATCTCCAAGACTATCATCAATTGCAAGCCTCACATCAGCATCCGACTCCCTGCCGCAGAGTCTCACCTCAGGCAGGACAACCGGCGAGACAATCCTCTCGAAGCCGCTTTCAAGTTCGACGGTCCCCGCTTCATAAGGCTTTTCAAGAGACTCGCCCCACACTTGCGCGACATGTCTCAACTGCTTGTCTGCGGCATGGACCCCGAGCCTGTCGGAAGGCAGGCGGACAATGGTCCTGGTCTCTTTCACCGATGTCGGGACAGGCACTATATTCACTGCCTGAAGCTGTGCCGAACCGATAATGCATGACGCGGCACAGGCAATCATTGTATTTAATGATCTCATAAAATATTGATTAGAAATTATGTAATTTTTATCGAATTTATCATTAATTTCGCAAAGTTTTGAATAAAATTGAAAGAATATATCAACATTATATTGACCAATAAGTACAAAGACATGAGAATCAACAGATTGAGCATCGTTTCAATTATGCTCCTGCTTTCCGGGATGACGGCATCAGGCCAGCAATACCCGGGGCTGTCCGAACAGGCATCCATGGCTTGGCAGGACCCGACGACAAATGAAATCAACCGCGCGCCCATGCACACAAGCTATTTCGCCTACAAAGATGCGGAAGAGGCTGCGTCAGGGCGTCGGGAATCTTCATCAAACTACCTTTCCATCAACGGAATGTGGAAATTCGACTGGGTCAGGGATGCAGACTGCCGCCCACTCGGTTTCTTCGCAGCAGGGTTCGATGACAAAGGCTGGGACGAGATGCCTGTACCGGGAATCTGGGAACTTCACGGATACGGCGATCCCCTATATAATAATATAGGTTATGCCTGGCAGTACCAGTATGCCAACAACCCTCCTCATGTTCCTGTTGAGAACAATCACGTAGGCTCGTACAGGAGAGAGATCACAATCCCTGCCGGATGGTCAGGCAAACAGATTCTCATCCATTTCGGAAGCGTCACCTCCAACATCTACCTGTGGGTCAACGGCAAGTTCGTCGGATACAGCGAAGACTCCAAACTCGAGGCGGAGTTCGATGTGACGAGATATGTCAGGCCTGGAGACAGCAATCTCATAGCATTCCAGGTATTCAGATGGTGTGACGGCTCCTACTTCGAGGACCAGGACTTCATGCGTTTTTCCGGGGTGGCGCGCGACTGCTACCTCTATTCAAGGGAGAGAACCCGCATCCAGGACATCAGGGTCACGCCTGACCTCGACAGCAGATACAAGGACGGCACCCTCGACATCATGCTCGAAATGACAGGCACCTGCGACGTGGATCTCGTCCTGACGGACATGAAAGGCAATGTCGTGGCAGACAGGCAGGTGAACGGAAAGAAAGGTGTGCAGAACGTGACAATGGAGGTGGAGTCCCCTGAAAAATGGACGGCCGAGAACCCGTATCTCTATACCCTGACTGCAACAAGCAATGCCGGAGGGGCGAAAGAAGTCATCCCAGTAAAGACAGGTTTCAGGAAAATCGAGATCAAGGATGCCCAGGTGCTTGTCAACGGGCAGCCTGTGCTGTTCAAGGGAGCCAACAGACATGAAATGGATCCTGACGGAGGCTATCTTGTCTCCAAGGAGAGGATGCTGCAGGACGTGCTCAGAATGAAGCAGATGAACATCAATGCAGTGCGTACCTGCCACTATCCTGATGACATCTACTGGTACGAACTGTGCGACAGGTACGGGCTCTATATGGTGGCAGAGGCCAATATCGAATCCCACGGCATGGGGTACGAGGAACAGAGCCTCGCAAAATTCCCTCTTTATGAGAAGGCCCATCTCGAAAGGAACGAAAGGAATGTGCAGAGGAACTTCAATCATCCGTCCATCATATTCTGGTCCCTCGGCAATGAGGCAGGATTCGGGGTCAACTTCGAGAAATGCTACAATTGGGTGAAAAACGAGGACCCGTCCCGCCCTGTCCAGTATGAGAGAGCCGAGCACAATGACTTCACGGACATCTTCTGCCCGATGTACCTGCCGTACAACGGATGTATCAGATACTGCGGGAACAATCCTGCCAAACCTCTCATCCAATGCGAATACGCACACGCGATGGGCAACTCACAGGGAGGATTCAAGGAATACTGGGATCTTGTCCGCAAATATCCTTCCTTCCAGGGTGGATTCATCTGGGACTTCGTGGACCAGTCCATAAGATGGCACAATGACAAGGGACAGGAATTCTACGGATATGCAGGGGACTTCAACAGGTACGATGTGGACAAGGACCAGAACTTCTGCAACAACGGACTGATCAGCCCCGACAGGAGGTTCAATCCTCACGCATTCGAGGTACGTCATGTCTATCAGTCAATCTGGGCCTCACCTGCCGGAGATGGCAAGGCTGCCGTATCGGTATACAACGAGAATTTCTTCAGGGACCTGTCTGCATACAGGCTTGAATGGGAGCTCCTCGCAGACGGGGAGGTGATGCAGCAGGGTTGTGCAGGCCCGCTTGACGTCGCTCCGCAGTCCACAAGGGAAATCGCCCTCGGATATGACCCTGCAGCCATCGACAATGAAAGGGAATGGATGCTGAACGTGTATTTCAGGCTCAACAAGGCCGAAAGCCTGCTTCCTGCAGGATATGTCGTCGCATACAATCAGATTCCTCTCACAGGATACTCCTATGACATGACATTCGCAAATGCCGAACGGCCGAACGAGACTGTCATGACCCCGGCATTCAAGGACAACGACGAGCGGTACCTCATCGTCACCGGAGAGAATTTCAGGATTGAATTCAACAAGGCCGACGGCTTCATATCACTCTACGAGAGTGACGGGAAGAACCTTCTTGAAGACGGCACCTGCATAAGGCCGAATTTCTGGAGGGCAGGCACGGACAACGACTACGGGGCATCGCTGCAGACACGCAACAAGGTCTGGAAAGCCCCGTCATTCAGGCTCGACTCGTTCAGCCACGCCACCACAGACGGAATGGCGACAATAAATGCCTCTTACACAATCCCGGAGACAGGAGCCTCCCTGACACTTGAATATGTCATCAGCAATCAGGGCGAGGTGAAAGTCACCCAAAGCATGAAGAATGTGAAAGTCAAGGATGTCCCTGGCCTCTACCGGTTCGGACTGAGGATGGAGATGCCTCAACAGTACGACATCGTCCAGTACTACGGGAAAGGTCCTTTCGAGAACTACGCGGACAGGCAGCATTCCGCCCTTGTAGGACTTTACAGGCAAAGTGTAGAGGAACAGTTCTATCCGTACATCCGCCCTCAGGAGACAGGCACCAGGTCCGGGCTCAGATGGTGGGAGGTGCTCGACGCCTCGGGAAGCGGGCTCAGGTTCCGCAGCGATGCAGCATTCTCGGCATCGGCTCTTGAATACAGCATAGAGATGCTGGATGACGGGGATGCCAAGAACAACAGGCATCCGGCAGAGCTCGTGAAATCCGGCTGCACCAACCTCTGCATCGACAAGATACAGATGGGACTCGGATGTGTCAACAGCTGGGGGGCAATGCCTCGGAACGAATACATTCCGGACGATGATGAATATGTATTCACATTCATCATGCAGCCTGTAAGGCATCATGTAAGCATGGGTGAAGGCTGGACGCTGTAGACGTCAGATAATCTCTTCGCGATCATGGATATCCTTGATGCGAAGCTGGAGGTTGGCAATCCCGCGATAATAGTTCTCCACGATGGAGTAGCATATATCGACGGGATTGCCTGCCTTTATATGCCCGAAGTGCGAAGACTTGTTGAAAGCTATGGCCGAGATATGCCTGTACGGCTGCTCCTCTTGGATGAGTTCGAGTTTCATGTGCCCGCCTTCCGCGCCCACCTTGCGGCCGTTGCCGTTATCATAGACGTTCTCTGTCATGAACACAGGGGCACTGTTGCCTGGTCCGAACGGCTGGAACTGCTTGAGTATCCTGAAGAACTTCGGAGTGATCTGGGAGAAGTCAAGCCTTGAATCGATATAGATGACAGGGGTCAGCATGGTCGTGCTGATGGTATTGCCGACATAGGCGTCTATCCTGGAGCAGAACTCTTTCAGGTTCTCCTCCTTGAGGGTCAGACCTGCCGCATATATATGTCCGCCGAAATTCTCAAGAAGATCGGCACAACTCTCTATGGCCCCGTACAGGTCGAATCCGGGGACGCTCCTTGCAGAGCCTGTGACAAGACCGTTGGACCTGGTGAGAACGATGGTCGGCTTATAGAATGCCTCGACAAGCCTTGAAGCGACAATGCCGACAACCCCCTTATGCCACGAAGGGTCGTAGACTATGGTCGCATGGCCGTCCGAAAGGCTGCCGCCCGACTGCACCATCTCCAGCGCCTCCTTTGTGATCTCGCGGTCAATGCTCTTGCGTTCGTTGTTGTACTCGTTGATCTCCCCGGCTATCTTCATGGCGGAGTCCTCATCCGCTGCTGTCAGCAGCTCCACCGCCATCCTGCCGGACTCCATACGGCCGGCGGCATTGATTCTCGGGCCTATCTTGAACACTATGTCATCTATGGTGATGTGAGACGGCTCAAGTCCCGAGAGACGGATCATCGCAAGCAACCCGAGACGGGGATTCTCATTGAGCCTTTTCAGTCCGAAATGCGCCAGTATCCTGTTCTCCCCCACCACGGACACGAGATCAGAGGCTATGCTCACGACTGTCAGGTCAAGAAGAGGGACAAGAGTCTCGAACGGGATGCCGTATCTCGCGGAATATCCCTGCACGAACTTGAACCCGACCCCGCATCCAGAAAGGTCGTCAAAAGGATAGCCGCAGTCCTCGCGTTTCGGATCCAGGACGGCCACGGCCCCGGGCAGGTCATCCTCAGGCAGATGGTGGTCACAGATAATCATATCTATGCCTTTTGACGCCGCCAGCGCCACCTTGTCATTGGCCTTTATGCCGCAGTCGAGAGTGATTATCAAGGTGAAACCGTTCTCCGAAGCCCATGAGATGCCTTTGTCGGACACACCGTAGCCCTCGTCATATCGGTCAGGGATGTAGAAATCGACATTCGGAGACAGTCCACGCAGAAATGAGTACACAAGGGAGACGGCTGTCGTGCCGTCGACATCATAGTCCCCGTAGACAAGAATCTTCTCTCCCGACTCTATCCCCCGGTGCACACGCTCCACGGCGACATCCATGTCTTTCATGAGGAAAGGGTCATGAAGGTCGGCCAGGTCAGGTCTGAAAAACGAACGCGCCTCCTGAAAAGTGGAGACCCCTCTCTGGACCAGCAGACCGGCAAGCACAGGGTCGATGCCGAGTTCTATGGAGAGGCGGCTCACTGTCTCAGGGTCAGCCGAATCTTTCAATATCCATTCCTTGTCTATTTCCATAACATACAAAGATAGCGATTTTATTTTTATTTTTAAAATTTGAATTTATTATCGTATTTTTGCACGATTTAACATTTGTGTGAGATATGGAAAACATGGACTTGAACGAGCAGGAAAGGAACAGGCGCGAAGCATTGGGCAAACTCAGGGAACTGGGTATAGACCCGTATCCTGCAGCACTTTATCCCGTAAATGCGACTGCACAGAAGATAAAGGACGAATATGACCCTGAGAAAGGGAATCTGGCCGATGTCGTGATTGCAGGAAGAATCATGTCCCGCAGGATCATGGGTGCGGCATCATTCATCGAACTGCAGGACGAGACAGGCAGGATACAGGTATACATCAAACGCGACGAAATCTGTCCCGGCGAAGACAAGACCATGTACAATACCGTTTTCAAGAAACTTCTTGACATCGGCGACATCATAGGCATCAAGGGATTTGCATTCATCACACAGACGGGCCAGCTTTCTGTCCATGCAAAGGAACTCACCCTGCTCAGCAAGTCTCTGAGGGTGCTTCCTATCGTGAAAGAGAAGGACGGGGAGGTCTATGATGCATTCTCCGACCCGGAACTGAAATACAGACAGAGATATGTGGACCTGATTGTCAATCCGCAGGTGCGCCAGACATTCGTGATGAGAAGCCAGATCATCGCCACGATGAGAGAGTACTTCAATGAGGCAGGCTGCCTCGAAGTCGAGACACCTATACTCCAGCCAATCCCTGGAGGGGCGACTGCAAGGCCGTTCATCACCCACCACAATGCCCTTGACATCGACCTGTATCTCCGTATAGCCAACGAACTGTATCTCAAAAGGCTGATTGTCGGAGGCTACTCAGGAGTCTATGAGTTTGCCAAGGACTTCCGCAATGAGGGCATGGACAAGACACACAATCCGGAATTCACCTGTATGGAGATATACGTGGCATACAAGGATTATATGTGGATGATGGAATTCACGGAAAAGATGCTTGAGAGGATTGCCCACAGGCTGCACGGCACCACCGTGGTCACTATCGGCGACAAGCAGGTGGATTTCAAGCCGCCGTACCGCAGGCTGCCGATGCTTGAGGCCATCAAGGAATATGCAGGCGTGGATGTGGCTGGCATGGATGAGGCCCAGTTGCGCGAGACATGCGAGCGGCTCAATGTCCCTGTCACCAAGGAGATGGGAGAAGGCAAGCTGATTGATGCCATCTTCGGCGAATACTGCGAGAAGAATCTCGTGCAGCCGGTGTTCATCACGGACTATCCTGTATCCATGTCCCCTCTGACCAAGAGGCACCGCAGCAACCCGGATCTCACCGAGAGATTCGAGCTCTTCGTATGCGGGAAGGAACTTGCCAACGCCTACAGCGAGTTGAACGACCCTATCGACCAGTTCGGCCGCTTCCAGGACCAGCTCAAGCAGAGGGAGCACGGGGACGACGAGGCCATGTACATCGACATGGACTTCATGCGCGCCCTCGAATACGGCATGCCTCCAACATCAGGAATGGGAATGGGTATCGACCGCCTGACCATGTTCATGACCAACTCCCCTACCATCCAGGACGTTCTCTTCTTCCCTCAGATGCGTCCGAAGAAAGCGCAAGGCCAGGACTCCGAAAAGAAGGAAGAGTAAACCCCTGCCCTTAATAATTGAGGGTAACGATAAAACGCCATACAGCACTATGCACGAGTACTGTATGGCGTTTTTAACATGATATGTCGATCAATACTTTTCGGAAACTAATGAAAATCCGAACCCCTTACTGTCATTTCGACCGACCGGAGGGAGTGGAGAAATCTGCCTGAAGATTCCTGCCAGCACCTCGGCTTCGCTCGCGATGACATGTCAGGGGAGATGATATCTTTGCTGATAACTATATCTACCGGCTATTCACTACAGTTTTGACGCCGTTGGGGCTTGTGACAACTCCTTCCGACAAGTGCGAGTCATTGTCAATTTTTCCCACACCGACAGTATAGTCTGAGTTTATATAGATTCCCGGTGAATTTGTCTCCTTTAGCCCGGAATACCTGGTCATTCTAAAGCTATTGGACGCATCCCAGGAAAATACACCCCAGCCGTTCGGGTAGGTAGTATTTCCCGATTCGGCGGCAACGCCGTAATATGCTCCGTCGGAATTATTGAAATAATATGTAGTCCAGAACCTGCTGCGATTATTCGTCCAGAATTCAGACGGAGTCTTTTCATACGCATCAATAAAAGCGTCTGTCACCTCCTTGCGGATCCTGTATTCATCTATATCAGG
>CALUST010000041.1 GCA_944323505.1 uncultured Bacteroidales bacterium | reverse complement strand
GGACCAGCCTCAATGACGGTGCATGGAATATTTTTTCCATCGGCACCGAAAACGGAAGTCATTCCGATTTTCTTTCCAATTAATCCAGGCATTGGTTTGTTTAATTAATTGTTTATCAATAATTTATCTCCTGCAATACATTTTTGCGGGCTGCAAATATACAATTAATATTTTAATTTTCAATCTTTTGAACAGATTTTTATTCCTGACTTTATTCCCGACGGCACGAGACAATATTTCATAAAGTCATCAGTTTGTCTTATATTTGCAGGTGCGGGCGGGTCACCCCCGACAGTGTTTTTAGAGCGGAAACGGAATGGTACTGGCATTATTCGGATTTCTGAATCTGTCACTGATGGATGTACTCGATATCATCCTTGTGGCACTCATCATATATTATCTCTTCCGGTGGATCCGGGGCTCGTCGGCCATGAGCATATTCGTGGCCATCATCTCCCTGTACGTGTTCCGCGTGATAGTGGACGTGTTGGACATGAGGCTTATGTCGGCCATCATGGGCATGGTGCTCGATGTCGGAGTGCTGGCCCTCATCGTGATATTCCAGCCGGAGATACGGCGGTTCCTCATCAATTTCGGGAGCCGGTACAAGATAGCGACAAAAGGGAAGGGATTCCTGAACAAACTCTTCGGCAACCAGGAGATAAAGATGGGCAGCACTGCGGTGAACGAGATTACCGAGGCTTGCAGGAACATGTCAGAGAGCAAGACCGGGGCGTTGATAGTCATCCCGCATGCAGACAATATCGAGGACATCATCGACACCGGGGACAAGATAGATGCGGAAATCAGCAGAAGGCTGATAATGAACCTGTTCTTCAAGAATTCCCCGCTTCATGACGGGGCGGTGATCATCAACACCGAACGCATTGTGGCGGCAAGGTGCACCCTGCCAATCACAGAGAGGGTGAATATCCCGCCGAGCTTCGGGATGCGGCACAAGGCTGCCATCGGGATTTCGGAGGAGACGGACGTGGATGTGATTGTGGTCTCGGAGGAGACGGGACGCATCTCCTTTGTCAAGGGCGGGAATGTCACTCCAATCAAGAATATCAATGAACTGAAACTGCTGCTGGGAAGTTCGCTGACAGAACAGCCTGCGGCATGACGTGACTGAGGAAAAAGAATGAATGAAGGGAAAGAAATGGAAGCGGAAATGAGCAATACGGACTCACGGCTGGAACAGAAACTCGGGTTCGACAGGATAAGGCAGATGGTCTCCGACAGATGCGCGACCGAGTATGCCGCCGAGAGGGCGCGGACCGAGATGTTCGTATCCGATGAGAAGGAGATAAGGCACAGGCTGCTGCTGACGGATGAGATGAGGCTGATAATGATGTTCGAGGAGAGTTTCCCGTCGAGCGGGTATATCGACTGCATGGACTTCCTCCGGCCTCTCGGCAAGCCGTCCTCCTATATAGATCTGCTGTCACTCAGGAAGCTCAAGACGATGCTTGAGACTCTCCGGAAGGTGACTTCTTTTTTTGAGAACATCAAGGACGAGGTATACCCCAACCTGAAAAGGATGAGCGCACCTGTGATGGTGTTTCCGGAGGTCCAGAGGCGGATCGGGACGATACTGGACAACTTCGGGGAGGTCAGGGACACGGCCTCGGATGAACTCTACGGCATAAGGAAGGCTCTCAAGGAAAAGGAGGGCGTGATATCAAGAAGAATCAATTCAATCCTGCGCAAGGCCCAGGAGGAAGGGATAGTCGACAGCGATGCAAGCGTGTCGATGAGAGACGGGAAGATGCTCATACCGGTGTCTGCAGCAAACAAGAGAAAGATGCCGGGATTCATCTATGACGAGTCCGCTTCAGGGAAGACGGCATTCATAGAGCCGTCGGAGATTGTGGAACTGGACAACCAGATCAAGGAACTGAGATTCGCCGAAGGGCGCGAGATACTGAAAATCCTCATGGAATTCAGCGAGTTTCTCCGCCCGTATATCCCGGACCTGGTGTCAGCTGCCGGATACCTCGGGGAAATCGACTTCCTGATGTCCAAGGCGCAGACGGCCCTTGACATCATCGCAGGTATGCCGGTGATATCGTCCGAGGACACCATGAATCTGAGGAAGGCACGGCATCCGCTGCTGGAAAAGGCGTTGAAGAAGGAAGGGAAGCAGATTGTGCCGCTTACTGTCACTCTCACCCCGCAGAAGCACATCCTGCTCATCTCAGGGCCGAATGCGGGAGGCAAGTCCGTATGTCTGAAGACTGTCGGGCTGCTCCAGTATATGTTCCAATGGGGAATGCTGATACCTACGTCGGAGACTTCCGAGATGATGGTCTTTGACAGGATCATGGTGGACATCGGCGACGACCAGTCCATAGACAATGACCTGAGCACATACAGTTCCTTCCTGGCGAACATGAAGGAGATGGTCACGCGGGCAGACGGCAGGACATTGGTGCTGATAGACGAATTCGGCTCGGGGACCGAGCCTGCAGCAGGAGGAGCGATTGCGGAGGCCATCCTCAGCGAACTTGACAGGCGCGGGGTGTACGGGGTCATCACGACGCACTACACCAACCTGAAACTGTACGCAT
This sequence comes from uncultured Bacteroidales bacterium, assembly GCA_944323505.1. GTDB lineage: Bacteria > Bacteroidota > Bacteroidia > Bacteroidales > UBA932 > Cryptobacteroides. Next base: position 29,976 of record CALUST010000041.1, on the reverse strand, counting down.
CCAACGGAGATACAGGTGTCATCAACGGAGCCATGATGTTCGATGTGAAGAACATCGCCCCTATGTTCAAACTGGAGATGGGGCTGCCGGGCAACTCATTCGCCTTTGAACTGGCCAGGAAGATGGGGCTGCCCGAGAGCATCATCAAGGACGCAGAGGCGCGGGCCGGGGAGGAATTTGTCGGGATTGAGAGGAATCTGAGGAAGATAGCAAGGAACCGCAAGGCCCTGGACGAGAAACTGGCAAGGATAAGGAACACCGACAAGACTCTTGAGAGCATCACCGACAGGTACCAGAAGGAGTTGATGGACATCCGCAAGACAAGGAACGAGATACTGGACCAGGCGAAGAAAGAGGCGGAGGAGATCATCAGCGGGGCGAACAGGCAGGTCGAGAATACCATCAAGACGATAAAGGAAGCGCAGGCGGAGAAGAACATCACCAAGGAGGCAAGAAAAGAGCTTCAGGACTTCGTCTCGGTGCTGGCCAGGAAGAAGGAGGAGGAACAGAAAGAGAAGGAAGACTATATAGAAAGGAAGATACGGCAGCTGGATGCCCGCAGGGAGAGACAGAGGCAGAGAAAAATCATGAAGGCGGACGAACAGGACAGGCGCAGGATGCTGGAGGAAGAGGAAGAGAGGAGAAGACTCGAAGAGATAAGGAACGCCCCGCTGAAAGTCGGCGAGAAAGTGAAGGTGAAGAGCAACGGCATGGTCGGGGAAGTCGCCAAGGTGTCGGCCAAGGCCATCACTGTGAACATCGGCAACATCAGCAGCAAGATGTCCCCGGACAAGGTGGAGAGAATCTCGTCAAATGAGTACAAGAATGCCGTGAGAGAGACTTCCAGAACGACCTCGACAATACGCATCGACAACTCGATATCCGAACGGAAACTGAATTTCAGCCCGGAACTCGATGTGCGTGGAGAACGGGTGAATGACGCCATCGAAAAGGTGATGAGATATGTGGATGACGCCATCATGCTGAACATACAAAGTGTCAGGATAATCCACGGCAAAGGCACCGGAGCCTTGCGGGAGGAGATACAGAAATTCCTGCGGGCTACTCCAGGAGTGTCTTCGGTGACAGACGAGCACATACAGTTCGGCGGCACAGGTGTAACTATAGTAAAATTTGACTAGGTCATGAAGATTGGCAGGAAGACAATAATAACAGCCGCATCGGTGGCAGTCGTGGCAGCAGCCGTCATAGTCCTGAGCGTGACCCTGGCCGGGAAGACAGGCCGCAAGGAGGCGGATGCCCCGGAAAATATGGTCATTGAACTCCACCGGATGCTTTTTGACAGGAAATGGGAAGATGCGGAGAAGATATGCAGGGACAAAGGACTTGAATATGTCCGGGACTTCCGGGAGCATGTTGAAAGAAGTGCCGCATCAGACTCCTCAGTGACAGCGGCAGCAATGCGGATACTCAAGAATACAGAGATAAGGATAACCGATGAAGGGAAAGAGAGGAACGGGACTTGCATAGTGGGCTATGAACTGTCTGGACCCGACGGGACAGTCAGGAAGAGGAGTGCGGAACTGGTCTTGGATGAGGGGATATGGAAAATCGGAAAGATACGGGAAAGGTAGGCAGAAAGGGGGAAGACCTCGTATGCCTGTATCTCATGAGGCTCGGGCATACGATATTGGCAAGAAACTGGAGAAGCGGGCATCTTGAGATAGACATAGTCTCGATGAATCGTGACGGTGTGCATTTTGTAGAGGTGAAGAGCCGCCGCGCGCCGATGACCGCAGATCCTGTCGAGAGCGTAGGCTCTGCCAAGCAGAGAAAGATCATATCTGCGGCCATCAGGTATGCCGGGAAAGCGGGATTGGATGATGTGGAGTTCTTCTTCGATGTGGCGGCAGTGGTCTTCGACGGGAAGACGACAGAGATACGGTATTATCCGCAGGCATACATCCCGATCAGGTGATGACACATGATTGACAATAAAATGAAAACCGATAATACAATGGACAGCAATTACTATTGTGTGATAATGGCGGGAGGAGCAGGGACCAGATTCTGGCCTGTCAGCCGCACAGCCCGCCCGAAACAGTTCCTTGACATCGCCGGTACAGGGAAATCCTTTCTCAGATACACCTTTGAGAGATTCGCCGGCATCTTTCCGGTAGAGAACATCATCGTGGTGACAACCGCAAGATACGACAGGCTGGTCATGGAACAGATTCCCGAGCTCCTGCCTGAGAACCTGCTGGTGGAGCCTTACGTCAGGGACACTGCCCCATGTATCGCCTATGCGACATATACTCTCCTGAAGAGGAATCCGGATGCAACCATGGTAGTCTCTCCTGCAGACCACCTGATAATGGATGAGGACAAGTTCAGAAAGACAGTCATTGACGCCCTTGACTATGCGTCAAAGACAGATGTGCTGATGACTATGGGCATCAGACCTACAAAGGCAGACTCCAACTACGGATACATCCAGGCTGTCGGAGGGAAGGCCGCGTTTGAAAATGAGGAGCCGATGCCGGTGAAGACATTCACCGAGAAGCCTGACCCTGCTCTGGCGAAGGTGTTCATAGACAGCGGGGAATTCTTCTGGAATGCCGGCATCTTCGCATGGAATGCCCGGACCATCAGGCAGGAGATGGAGAAATACATACCCGAGGTGACCCGGCTCTTTGCAGGATGGGAGAATGTGTTCGGGACTCCGGTAGAGCCGGAATTCATCGGCAGGGCTTATTCGGACTGCATCAAGATATCCATCGACTACGGGGTGATGGAGAAGACGGACAGGGCATGGATCTATCCGGCAAGGTTCGGATGGGCGGACATCGGCAACTGGGAAGCCCTGTATGGCAACTATGACAAAAAAGACAATCACGGGAACGCTTTCATCTCGGGAGAAAGACTTTCCGACGGGAACAGGAACCTGCTCGTCTATTCGAAAAAGAAAGACAAGCTGATGGCCATCAAGGGTCTTGACAACTTCATGGTAATAGACACTGATGACGTGCTGCTCATCTGTCCCAAGGATGACAGGAAATTCAAGGATTTCATAGCAGGCATCGCCATGCCGGACTATGAGGAATTCAGATAGGTGCCTTATGGCACTGACTCCTGACAGGAGCAAAAGACAATAACAAGGAGACAGGAATATGGAACTCGAAAAACAGATTCAGGCGGACATGGTTTCCGCAATGAAAGCACATGAGACAGTGCGTCTCGCAGCACTCCGCGGGATAAAGGCCGCGATACTTCTCGCAAAGACATCCGAAGGCGGCAACGGGGAGGTCTCGGATGCGGATGTAGTGAAAATCATCCAGAAACTCGTGAAACAGCGCAAGGAAAGCGCGGAGATTTATACGCAGCAGAACAGGCCGGAACTCGCGGAGAACGAACTCTCAGAGGCTTCCGCCATGGAAGTGTACCTTCCGAAACAGCTCAGTGAGGCTGAAACGGAGGAGGAACTCAAAAAAATCATCGCAGAGACCGGAGCAAGCAAGCCGTCAGACATGGGCAAGGTGATGGGTGTGGCCACGAAACGCCTCGCCGGGCAGGCGGACGGGAAGATGATTTCGACCATTGTGAAAAGACTGCTCGCCTGAGACAGGCTCGCAGCAGCATATAATAAGGTGATGAGCCGCGGTCACTTTGTGACATCCGGCCCATCACCTTTGTCATTTAATATACTTTTACAGTCAGTCCTTGTAGAGGGACTTGGCTATCCCCATCTGCAGGCCGCGCAGTTCCGCTATGCCTCGCATACGGCCATAGCAGGAATACCCGGGATTGGACTTGCGTCCGAGATCGTCGCACATCTGGTGTCCGTGGTCAGGTCTTACCGGGATTGAGACTTTCCTGCGCTGCTGCACCTCCAGCAGGGCTTTCATCATCCCGTACATGTCCACATCCCCTTCAAGATGGTTGGCCTCGTAGAAATCCCCCTTGTCATCTCTCTTGGTGCTGCGGAGATGCACGAAGCCGACCCTGTCTCCGAACTCGTACATCATTGATACAAGGTCATTGTCCGGACGGACACCGAGAGACCCGGTACAGAGACACAGGCCGTTGGAGACATTCGGAACCGCCTCCACAAGCCGCCTGAAATCCTCGGCAGTGGAAAGTATGCGCGGAAGCCCGAGTATCGGATAAGGCGGGTCATCAGGATGGATGACCATCTCCACCCCGCATTCATCCGCCACAGGGCAGATCTCCTTGAGGAAGAATATCAGGTTCTGACGCAATTTCTCAGCATCAATGCCGTCATACCGCGCAAGAGCCTCGCGGAACTGGTCCAGAGTGAAACTCTCCTCACTGCCCGGCAGACCGGCAATCATATTCCTTGTGACAAGTTCTATCTCCGCAGCATCCATCTTCTCGAATCTGGCCTTGGCCCTGGCCTTCTCCTCGTCAGTATACTCGGACTCTGCCCCCTTTCTCTTCAGGATATGCAGGTCAAAGGCAAGGAATGCGTCTCTCTCGAAACGCAAGGCCCTGGAACCGTCCGGCATCAGGTAGGACAGGTCTGTCCTCGTCCAGTCAAGCACAGGCATGAAGTTGTATGTCACGCATCTGATGCCGCATTCGGAGAGATTGCGTATGGACTGCTTGTAATTCTCGATATATTTCATGAAATCGCCCGTCTGTGTCTTGATGTGCTCATGGACAGGAACGCTTTCCACGACACTCCAGACCAGACCGGCATCGGCAATCATCTGCTGCCTCTTGCGGATCTCGTCCACGGTCCAGACTTCCCCGTTGGGGATATGATGCAGGGCATGGACAATGTCAGTCACTCCCGCCTGCCGGATATAACTCAGGCTGACAGGGTCATTCGGTCCATACCACCGCCAGCTTTCTTTCATCAGATACATAATGGCTCAGGTTTTATTGGCGGCTGCAGCGGCCGCCTGTTGTACATTTATACTAATCAGATTGAGAATGCGTCGAAACCGCCGTCCACCACGGCAACAGTGCCGGTGACAGCCTTTGATGCATCGGAGGCAAGCCAATGGAGGGTCCCGAGGAGTTCCTCAGGCTCAAGGAACCTGTTGATAGGAGTATGCGCAAGTATCGTATGCGACCTCTGGGTAAGACTCCCGTCCGGATTGGTCAGGAGGGTGCGGTTCTGGTTCGTCAGGAGGAATCCAGGAGCGATTGCATTGACTCTCAGCCCTTCTCCGAATTTCATGGCCAGTTCGGCACAGAGATATTTGGTCCAGTTGGCAACGGCAGCCTTGGCCACTCCGTATCCTGCGACCCTGGTCAGAGGCCTGAGCGCGGACTCGCTCGCGAAATTGATGATTGAGCCTGTCTTCTGTTCAGCCATTGTCTTGGCAAACACCATTGTAGGGATGATGGTGCCGAAAAGATTCAGTTCCGTCACTTTCTTCACCGCATCCACGTCAAGGTCAAAGATGGTCTTGTCCGGCGGTACAGTCGCGGCGGCCATGTTCCCTCCTGCGGCATTCATGAGAATGTCTATCCTGCCGTACTTTTCGACGATGTCCTTGTGATTGGCTTCAAGAACCGCCTTGTCAAGCACGTTGGTGGCATAGAAAGAGGCCTCCCCGCCTGCCGCCTTGATCTCCGCGACCAGCCTCTCACCTGTCTCTGCAGCCCTGTCAAGATCAAGAATAGCCACCTTGACTCCCTGTGCGGCAAAATATTTCACGATGGTACCGCCAAGAATACCGCAGGCCCCGGTCATCACCATGACCTTGCCTGAAACATCAAACAGATTTTCTTTCATTTCCATAATGGTTGTATGTCTTTCCGAACTTCGGACAAAATTTCCGTGTACGTCCACAAAATTAACGAATATTTTAATTCCTGCAATAAAAACATTTAAAAATAATTAGATTAGAGGCATTAAGCGCACACAGATATTGTATATTCAAATAAAAAACACAATATTTGTTAATGGAATTGTGCAAAACAACATTATCCTATATCTCAAAATGGCAAAACAGGTAAAAATCAAGGACATCGCACAGATGGCAGGAGTATCCGTCGGCACTGTGGACAGGGTACTCCACAACAGGGGAAACGTTTCTGAAAAGAGTCTGAAAGCGATAGAGCAGGTACTGTCTGAAGTCGGCTACAAATACAACATCCACACATCGGCAATCTCCCTCAGAAAGGAATACAAGATAGCGATTGCAATACCTACTGCCATACAAGGGGAATACTGGGGGGCAATCCAGGACGGGATAATGCACGCAATCAATGAATACTCCGATGTGAAACTGGACTGCAGATTCTTCTTTTACAACCAGTTCGACATATACTCATGCCGGTCTTCATTCGCAAGCATCATCGACCAGCGGCCTGAGGCCGTCATCATCGGCCCCACGTTCAAGTCCGAGACCCAGAGACTGTGCGCCGAACTTGACGCCAACAGGATTCCCTACGTATTCGTCGATGCGGTAATAGAGGGGACATCTCCTGTAGCATCATACTCCACCGACCAGTTCACTTGCGGCCGCCTGCTCGGAAGACTTTTGAGGATATCTGCCCCAAAGGACGCCGAATTTGCCATAATGAGTTCACAGAGAATCGGAAATGAGAGGTCCAACAACTCCCTCGAAAGAAGAAAGGGCTTCATCGGGTATTTCCGTGACAACGGGATGGAGAAGAATGTCAAGGAGACCTCGTTCTCTGTATTCGACCCCGCTGAAAGCGAAAAGAAGGTGATGAGGTTCCTGAAAGAGAACCCTGGAATAAAAGGAATGGCCGTGATGAACTCCAGGGGCTATATCCTCGCAGAGATACTGAAAGCCAACAACGTGCAGGACATCAGCCTGGTATCCTTCGACCTCACCCTTAACAACATAAAAGGAATAGAGGACGGCAACATATCCGCCATCCTCTGCCAAAGACCGGAACTGCAGGGTTTCCATGCCCTGAAGTCGCTCATCAAAAGCCTGCTGTACAACCAGGAGGCGGAGACCGTCCACCATATCATGCCTATCGACATCATCGTCAAGGAGAATCTCCCGTATTACAGGGAATTCTTCGAGATGTAGCATAGTCTCCTGCACTGCCGGCGGCATTCCGGGGATGATGCCCGTGCCGCCGTCTGTCAGCTCTCCCCGTAGAGATATTGCCGCTGCTCCGGGGTCAGCACATCTATCTCACATCCCCATGAGACAAGTTCGCGCCTTGCGACTTCCTCGTCTATGCTTTGCGGCACATCCTGCACCATCTGTCCAGGCACCCTGCAGACAGAATCCCTGTTCATGACAAGGTATCGGGCACTGAGAGCCTGTATAGCAAACGACATGTCCATGATTTCCGCAGGATGACCGTCGCCTGCAGCCAGATTCACCAGCCTGCCTTCCGCTATGACATATATGCGTCTGCCGTCCTCAAGGACATAGGCCATGATGTTGTTCCTCGCGGGACTTGACTCCCTGGATATGGCGGCAAGACCTTTTACATCCACCTCGACATCGAAATGTCCGGCATTGCAGCAGATTGCCCCATCTTTCATCTTACGGAAATGATTCTCTGTTATGACAGAGTCGCATCCTGTCACTGTCACGAAGATGTCTCCGAGAGGTGCGGCCTGCTCCATCTTCATCACCTTGAAGCCGTCCATGACCGCCTCCATCGCCCTTATCGGGTTCACTTCTGTGACAATCACCTCTGCACCGAGACCTTTGGCCCTCATTGCCACACCCTTTCCGCACCATCCGTACCCTGCGACTACCACGTTCTTCCCGGCAACAATCAGATTGGTGGTTCTGTTGATGCCGTCCCATACCGACTGCCCCGTACCGTAGCGGTTGTCGAACAGATGCTTGCAGTCTGCGTTGTTGACCAGCATCATAGGGAAGAGGAGCTCCCCGGCCCGGTTCATTGCCTGAAGCCTCAGGATGCCTGTCGTGGTCTCTTCACAGCCGCCTATCACATCGGGTATCAGATGCCTGTATTCGGTGTGCATCAGATGCACCAGGTCTCCTCCGTCATCAATTATTATATTCGGGCGGGCCTCCAGCACCTTTCTGATATGGGACTCATACTCATCCGCCGTAGCCCCATGCCAGGCGAACACGTTCAGTCCCTCATGGACAAGGGCGGCAGCCACGTCATCCTGGGTCGAGAGAGGGTTGCTGCCCGTGACATACATCTCTGCCCCTCCGGCCGCAAGTGTCTCGCAAAGATATGCCGTCTTGGCCTCAAGATGCACGGACAGGGCTATTCTGAGCCCTTTGAAAGGCTGTCCGTCCTTGAATTCCTTTTCCAGCCCGTTAAGGAGCGGCATGTGGTGCCTCACCCATTCAATCTTGAGTCTTCCGTCCTGCCACAGTTCAGGATTCCTTATTTCGTGTGCCATAATCTGATTTTATCTCGTTTTCTGCGGCAAATTTAGACAGAATTAATGCCTCGTGCAATTTTTTCGGAAAACTGAAATATTTTTTGGTTAATAGGATTGATATGGATAATTTTGCCGAAGTTTCAAAATGTTTAACATCTTATAAAAAAGAGAAAAATGGGACTTCTTAACGGAAAAGTCGCTCTCATCACCGGAGCGGCAAGAGGAATCGGAAAGGCTATCGCCTTGAAATATGCTTCTGAAGGAGCGGATATCGCTTTCACTGACCTTGTCATCAACGAGGCTGCAGAGGCAACTGTAAAAGAACTTGAGGCATTCGGGGTGAAAGTGAAGGCTTACGCATCCAATGCCGCCAACTTTGAAGAGACCCACACTGTCGTGTCTGAAATCCTCAAGGAATTCGGGCACATCGACATACTTGTCAACAATGCAGGCATCACGAAGGACGGGCTTATGATGAGAATGACCGAGGCCCAGTGGGATGCAGTCATCTCTGTCAACCTCAAATCGGCATTCAACTTCATACATGCAGTCACTCCTGTGATGGCAAAACAGCGCGAAGGCAGCATCATCAACATGTCTTCCGTTGTCGGCGTATCAGGAAACGCAGGACAGTGCAACTACTCTGCATCCAAGGCAGGACTCATCGGCCTTGCCAAATCCATCGCAAAGGAAATGGGGCCTCGCGGCATCCGTGCCAACTGCATCGCTCCGGGATTCATCATCACGGACATGACAAACGCGCTTCCTGAGAAGGTCCGCGAAGAGTGGGAGAAACAGATTCCTCTCAGAAGAGGCGGTACACCTGAAGATGTGGCCAATGTCGCCCTCTTCCTTGCAAGCCCGCTTTCTTCATACGTCAGCGGACAGGTCATCCACTGCTGCGGTGCGATGAACTGCTAAAAAAGAGAAAAATCCTGACTTATAAAATTTATTTTTTCTCTTTCTGACGGTTTTTTCTTTTTTGTCTGCCTAATTTCGGGCAGACAGAATTGAAATGACCGGGAACAGCATCATAACCAGCCTGTCTGCCGCAGCGGACATCATGCTTCCGAGATATTGCATCGTATGCGGCAGAAGGCTGTATCTGAGAGAAAAATTCATCTGCATCTACTGCCTTGCGGACTTCCCGTTCACGTACAACTGGAATATGCCTCGCAATCGGATGGCTGACAGGCTGAACGCCATGATACAGAGATGGGCGGAGGACATCGATGAATGGAGGGCATTCTACCGTGGACGGCATGAAAGATATGCCTATGCTGCGGCGCTTTTCATGTACAGGGGAGATGCATCATACAAGAACATACCTCGCAGGCTGAAATACCACGGGGACATCGCTGCCGGCCGTTTTTTCGGGAGAATACTCGGGGCCAGGGTGGCGATGTCCACGCATTTTAAGGATGCGGACATTGTGATTCCTGTGCCTCTTTACTGGAAAAGACGGTGGGACAGAGGGTACAATCAAGCTGAAATCATAGCAAGGGAGGTGGCGTCTGCCTGCGGGGCAGCCATGAGGACGGACATCCTTGTGCGGAACAGGCGGACCCGGTCACAGACAAGGCTGAACATAGAGGAGAAGGAAAAGAATGTCAGAGGGGCTTTCTCTGTCAGGCTGGCTGCGGAACTGCTTCCCAAGGCGGTCCACATCCTGCTTGTAGACGATGTCTTCACCACAGGAGCCACGACATACGCCTGCTTTCTTGCACTGAGAAGATACTACGGACCGGAGACAAGGATAAGCGTAGTGACTCTCGCCTGCGTGGACAACGGATAGTCCTGAAGACGGGCAAGGTGTCTGCAAGCCGGTCAGCGAGTCGCTGAGAGCATTTTTCTGATGACCGACGGCATTGACCCCGGGTCTTCTACCACGGCTATCCTGCTTTTGGGGACATAATAATATTTCGTCAGGTCGGCTGCAGTACCGGCTGCCGGTGAGATGAGCCAGTCTGCCCGCCTGCAAAGCCTGCGATACTTCAGATTGAGCAGATGCCTCCTGAGCCAAGAGTAACCGTCCATTGCCGACACGAAATCCAGGCTGTACACGACGGCTATCGTTTTCCCTGTCATTGAGGCAGGCGGAAGTCCGCCGCCCAAACCAAGATACGCATCCTCAAGACATCTTTTGGTCTGTCTGACGCAGGTCTGACCGAGTTTTGCCGCTGTCTTCCTGTCGGCATATACGCAAGTTTCCAGACCTGCACCCGCACTCGTGAGGGCAGCGACTGCCGAGCGGATATAGCCCATTGTGTCGGCATCCGCCCTATATGCTCCTGTCACGTCTATCGCCAGCCTCTTACGATTGTCTTTCATGAGATCAGATTTAGCCTCAGCCGGTTGTCCAAACCGTTTGCGGCACTGAGGACATCCGGCTAAATTAGCATTTCTTTAGGGATAAACCAAAATTTGCACTATCTTTGCACCCTGCACTGCTCTGGTGTTGGAATTGGTAGACAAGAGGGACTTAAAATCCCTTGGACAGAAATGTCCGTACGGGTTCGATCCCCGTCCGGAGCACAGCAAGAGAGGGTGGCCCAAAAATGATTTCGGGTCACCCTCAAACGTTTTTCTTAAACTGGACTCTTCCAAACCGTTGACACTCGGATCAGATATAGACAACGATGCAATACATCATGACGCAGCAGGCGATTATCTTGAGGCCGGTGCCGATAATGAAGCCCAAAAAAGAACCGAAGGCAGACTTCAATGCATCGGACGAATTTTTTCTGGCGTAATACAGTTCCATTAGGAATGCTCCCAGAAACGAACCGAGAATCATCCCGAACGGAGGAATGAAGAACGAGCCGAGAATCAGTCCTGACAAAGCCCCACGGGATGCATATTTGCTGCCTCCGGTAGCCTTTGTGAAATACATCGGGACTACATAGTCTATGATTGAGACGGCAACAGTCACCCCGAGCATCACCAGAAGCAATGTCAGGGACATGGTATTCCCGTTCCCGTCTGTCCCGCCCCAGAAATAAAGAAGCAGCATCCCGACCCATGTGAGAGGCGGGCCAGGCAGCGCAGGAAGCACGCTGCCGATAATGCCTATGAGACCGGCGAGTATGGCCACAATTGCTATGAATGTCTCCATTTTCTGTATTATTTATCTGTCATCACCAGTCAATCTGCCATTGCCGCCTCGACATCGGCAGATGAGATAGGCAGCCTGTGAGGACCGAGACGACGGCATCCGTCTTCTGTTATCAGCAGGTCATCCTCCAGCCTGATACCGCCGAAGTCGAGATAGCCGGACTCAAGCCTTCCATAATTGACCATACCTTTGTCCGTACCCTCCGCCTTCCATCTGCTTATGAGTGCAGGCACGAAATAGATACCCGGCTCGTCAGTGATCACATGCCCCGGTCTGAGCCTGCGGGCCATCCTGAGCGACCCGAGCCCGAGTTGAGGAGAACGTCTTTGGTCATCGTCATACCCGACAAGGTCTTCTCCGAGATCTTCCATGTCATGGACATCAATCCCCATATTATGACCCAGCCCGTGAGGCATGAAAAGACCTGCTATCCCCTCTCTCACCATATCTTCGACATTTCCTGTCACAAGCCCGAGGTCCTTGAGCCCCTCCAGCATCCTCGCTGCCACCTTGAGATGGACATCGCGGTAGGTCACACCAGGCGCGGCAAGGGTAAATGCCAGTTCGTTGCAATCCGCTACTATATCATATACATCCTTCTGCTTCGGTGAGAAACGCCCTCCGCATGGCAGGGTACGGGTGAAGTCAGACGCATAATGAGTGTTGCTCTCAGCCCCTGCATCTATCACAAGCAGATTGCCCGGAGTGATGACACCGTCGTGCCTGTGATTGTGAAGCGTCTCACCATGCTGGGAAAGGATAGTGGTGAATGATACTCCCCACCCCTTTGATATTGTTACACCTTCCATCCTGCCGACAATATCCTGCTCCAGGACGCCGGGACGGCAGCAGTTGCGGGCCTCCGTGTGCATGAGATATCCGATTTCGCAGGCCTTGTCTATCTCTTCTATCTCGCAGGTCTCTTTTATCAGGCGCATTGATATGACGGCCTTGACAAGAGGCAGCGAGGCATGATACCTGCATCCTCCGCACACCATGTCGTCAACCGGAGCCACAGTCCTTATCGCCTCGGACGGCACTTCAAGGAGTTCCGAAAGCCTGAGAGTGTTGTAATATCTGGATGTGGGCAGGAAATGTATCCTGCGTCCTTTGGCTCTGGCATCCCGCACAGCCTTGTCAAAATCTGATGCAGGAGCGGAAATGGGCACCCCGGTTCTTGCGGCCTTGGACGCCACAGACTCCTGCGGTCCCATCCAGATGATGTCATCTATATCCACATCGTTGCCGAAAAGGCATTCATCCCCGCTGTCAAGATCAAGTATAGCCGCAAAACCAGGCTCGTCTATCCCCCAATAGTACAGGAAAGAACTCTCCTGACGGAACTTGTAGTCATTGCCCCTGTAGTTCTGCGGAGCCTCGGCATTGCCGGGGAATACCACTATGCCGCTTTCTGCCGGATGCCCGTCTGCCCCGGCTGTCATGATGTCAAGCAATGTGCGGCGTCTCCTCACATAGACTTCCTTATCAAACATATCTCGAATTTTTTGTCAAACTTATCAAAGATATGAATTTTTCAGAAAGGATGATAATGGTACCACTGAAAAGAAAAATCCGTAACTTTGGAGAAATCCGGGCCACACCGGACAAAAAGTCTCATTAACAGCCATATCGGAATGATCACGTTTTGTATTGCCATCCTGGCCCTGGTAGCCGGATATCTCATCTACGGAAAATTCACGGACCGTTTTTTCGGTTCTGACCCAGACCGCGAAACCCCGGCCGTCACAAAGGCGGACAATGTCGACTTCAAGGCGATGCCCACATGGAAGGTTTTCGTCATCCAGTTTCTCAACATTGCCGGACTCGGACCGATTTTCGGAGCGATTATGGGAGCCGCCTACGGCCCTGCCGCATATCTGTGGATTGTCTTCGGCTGTATCTTCATGGGGGCAGTACACGACTTCTTTTCGGGTATGCTGTCCCTGAGAAATGGAGGTGTGAATATGCCGGATGTGGCAGGCAGGTATCTCGGCAAGGCAGGAAAGACGGTAATGACGGTCATTGTACCGTTCCTGCTGCTGGCGATAGGCGTCTCGTTTGTGACAGGACCGGCTGATCTCATGCAGTCCCTGACAGGTTGGGACAGGACATGGTGGCTCTATATCATTTTCTTCTACTATATCCTTGCCACCTTGCTTCCGATAGACAAGATAATCGGCTCAATCTACCCGTTCATGGGGGCAGCCCTGCTGTTCATGGCTGTCGGAGTGGGAGGAGCCATGCTCTGGGGAGACATCACAGGGACAATCTCCATGCAGGAACTGACCCCGGACACCCTCAGGAATTTCCATTCCGACCCTGAGAACAACATCCTCATCCCGATGCTTTTCATAGTCATCTCCTGCGGTGCGATTTCCGGCTTCCATTCGACCCAGTCGCCGCTCATGTCCAGATGCCTGAAAAACGAGAAGTACGGGAGACCCGTATTCTACGGGGCGATGATAGCCGAAGGGATTGTGGCGATGATATGGGCAAGTGCGGCCATAGCCTATTTCGGAGGGGCTGAAGGTCTCAATGATGCCGCCACGAACGGAATCATGATCAACGGGGAACTGACCAAAGTCACCCCGGCAATAGCAGTTGACCTCATCTGCAAGAGCTGGCTCGGAAAAGTGGGGGCGATAATAGCCGTCATCGGCGTCGTGGTATGTCCGATAACCTCAGGAGACACGGCATTCAGGAGCATGAGACTGACCATTGCCGACCTTTTCAGATACGACCAGAAAAAAATCTCGCACAGACTGGTGGTATCCGTGCCAGTATTCATTGTGGCATATTTCCTGTGCATGGCAGACTTCACCACCATCTGGAACTATGTCGGCATCTGCAACCAACTGCTTGCAGCCCTTGTCCTTTGGACAGTGACGGCATATCTCATAGAAAGCGGGAAGCCGCATTGGATGACGTCCATCCCGGCAACATTCCTGACTTTCGTATGTGTCAGCTATTTCATGATGGCTCCTTACAAGTCCGGAGGGCTTCACCTTGCCCCTGCAGCAGGCTACATCACAGGATGTGCCGTAGCCCTTGCCGCACTGGCCTGGTGCATATATGTCTCACGCAGGAAACGCCCTTGCTAATCGCCCGTTCCTACTCTTTCGGGAGGAAGCCCTTTGCTATCAGCAGCTGGGCAATCTGGACGGCATTTGTAGCCGCTCCCTTGCGGAGATTGTCGGCAACACACCAGAGATTCAGCCCGTATCTTACCGAAGGGTCACGGCGGATACGCCCAACGAAGACCTCATCCTTGCCCCATGCAAAAAGAGGCATCGGATAGACATTGTGCTCCGGATCGTCCTGGAGTACACATCCCGGCATCTCCGAAATGAGACGGCGGACCTCGTCAAGGGTAAACTCCCTTTCGAATTCGAGATTGACAGACTCAGAATGCCCGCCTTTCACAGGTACGCGGACAGTAGTCGGAGACACGGCAATACTGTCGTCCCTCATGATCTTGTGAGTCTCGTTAACCATTTTCATCTCCTCCTTGGTGTAGCCCGTCTCAAGAAAAGAATCGATATGAGGAAGGATATTCTCGTCGATAGGATACGGATAGACTGCCGGATATTCTCCCCACTTCCCTCCTGCACGCTCCGCCTCCATCTGGTTGAGAGCCTTATAGCCCGTTCCTGTCACCGACTGGTATGTAGACACGACTATCCTTTTGATCCCGAATGCCTTGTGAAGCGGGGCTATCGGCAGAAGCATCTGGATAGTGGAGCAGTTCGGATTGGCGATGATCATATCATCCTCTCCTATCACATCCCCGTTGATCTCAGGGACCACGAGTTTCTTCGTAGGATCCATTCTCCAGCATGAAGAATTATCAACGACACGGCATCCGGCCTCGGCGAATTTCGGTGCAAGTTCCCTTGAGACAGATGCCCCGGCTGAGAACAACGCCACATCAGGACGTGCGGCAATGGCATCCTCCGCACTGACCACAGCCCATTCCTTGCCTTTGAATGAGACCTTGCGGCCGACAGACTTCTCAGAAGCCACCGGATAAAGTTCTGTCACCGGAAAATCACGCTCTGCGAGCACTTCCAACATTCTTGTGCCTACAAGACCTGTGGCACCTACAACTGCTACTTTCATTGTTATTCTGTTTTAAATTTTATTTTCATTAATATATGACTTGCATCATCTTCTACAACGCCTGCCGGAGATCATCGATAAGATCATCGACATTCTCCGTACCGACCGAGAGCCTCAGCATGTTGGGATACACTCCTGCCGCAATCTGCTCTTCCGCCCCCAACTGGGAATGGGTGGTGGATGCCGGATGCACAATCAGAGACTTGGAGTCCCCGACACTTCCGACATGAAGGATGAGCTCCAACTTGCCTACGAGAGCGGCAGCGGCATCATAGCCGCCTTTCACCCTGAATGTCAGGACTCCCCCGAAGCCGTTATGCAGATATTTCCGTGCAAGGGCATTGTACGGGCTGCTCTTCAGTCCCGGGTAATTGACGCTCTCCACTGCAGGATGCCTCTCAAGGAACTCCGCAATCGCCAATGCGTTGGAACAGCAACGCTCAGCCCTGAGCGACAATGTCTCCAGCCCCTGCAGCATCAGGAAAGAGTTGAACGGAGATATCGCCGCGCCTATATTCCTCAGGCCGTCCACCCTCACTCTCCCTGCAAAGGCGGTCTTCCCGAACACTTCGGTGTATACGAGACCGTGGTAACTCGGTGACGGAGAGGACAGGAGCGGATAATTGCCGTTGTCCCAGGCAAAATTGCCGCTGTCGACCACTACACCGCCAAGCGATGTGCCGTGTCCGCAAATCCACTTCGTGGCGGAATGCACCACTACATCAGCTCCCCATTCCACAGGTCTGAACAGATAGCCTCCGCAGCCGAAAGTGTTATCGACAATGACACAGATACCGTTCCTGTGAGCCATCTCGATTATCGGCTCATAATCCGGGACATTGAATGCCGGATTGCCGAGATTTTCAAGATAGACAGCCTTTGTCCTGCCGTCGACAAGGTCGACAAGATCATCCACATGATCACTCTTGGCAAAACGCACTTCGATACCCATATCCCTCAACGTGATCTCAAACATCGTGAAGGTACCTCCGTACAGGAACGGGGTTGTCACGATATTGTCCCCCGGCCCGCAGATGTTAATCACAGACAGGAAGACGGCTGACTGTCCGGATGCCGTCGCCACTGCCGCCGCCCCACCTTCAAGGGCGGCCATCCTCTTTTCGAATACCTCGGTAGTGGTATTTGTGATGCGTGTATATATGTTTCCCGGCTCTTTCAGAGCAAAAAGGTCCGCAGCATACCTGACATCGTCAAAGACATAGGCCGTACTCTGGTAGATCGGCACTGCCGTACCGTGCGATACGGGGTCAATCTCCTGTCCGGCCCTTGTCTGCAGGGTCTCGAATCTGTATTTCTTTTCCATTTCCGATGAATTATGATGCAATCTGTCACAAAAGTATGTCGTTCAGGACTCCGGATGCGGTCTGCCTGGCCCCTGCCCCGGCACCCTGGATGACCAGTGGCGACGGATAGAAGTCAGTGGTGATGATAGCCGCATTGTCCGTCCCGCAAAGGTTGTAGAGAGGATGGTTTTCAGACACATTCTCCAAGGACATCCTTGCCTTGTATCCGTATGGGGATGCCGGGTCCTTGACCAGGGAGGCGATATACCTTTGCCTCAATCCCTGTGACGCGGCAGACCTGTACCGCTCCGCGAAGAAGCCTTCATTCTCCTCAAGCAGCCTGTAGAAAGCATCCTGCTTTACTCCGAAGAATTCAGGTCCGAGGATAGGCTCAATCTCCACATCAGCCTCATCTATACCCACTCCTGCCTCTCTGGAGAGAATGAGCAACTTGCGGAGGACATCCCTTCCGCTCAAGTCCAGACGCGGGTCAGGCTCTGTGTAGCCGGCATCCTGCGCCCGGCGTACCACCTCTGCGAAAGTGCCCCCCTCGCCGCCTCTGTATGTACTGAAAATATAATTCAGCGTACCTGAGAGGACGGCCTCAATCTTCAAAATCTCATCTCCACTGTTGACGCTCCTTGCAATAGACTCCAGTATCGGGAGCGCAGCCCCTACCGTGGTCTCATACCTGAGGGAGGCCCCGTTCTCAAGAGCTGCATTCTTCAATGCCTGATACTGCCGGAACGGGGCAGAGAAAGTAATCTTGTTGCAAGCCACCACAGAATAGCCCCTCTTGAAAAGATTCATGTACTTGTAGGCGATATCGGAACTTGCCGTACAGTCTACAAAAATCGAGTTTTCGAGAGAAATGCCTGCGAGTTCTTCGAAATACGCCTCATCGGCGGCATTCTTGCCGTCCTGCAGCAGGTCATCTGCCTCTGAAAGCCGGATTCCGGCCTTGTCTATGGCATACTTCCTGCTGTTGGAGAGGCCTATTACATGGAGCCGCTTCCCTGTACGGGCGGCGATGCTGTCAGCATTGGATTCAATCATCTGTACAAGAGACCTGCCCACGACACCGTATCCCGCAATGAAAAGATTGATGTCCTTCATCATGCTCTTGTCGAAGAACTCAGTATGGATATTGCGTATGGCCGCATTGACATCAGAAGACTTGATGATCACCGAGATATTCCTTTCCGACGAGCCTTGTGCAGTGGCCCTTATCGAAATGCTGTGGCGTCCGAGTGCGGCAAGCATCCTGCCCGTGGCTCCGCACTGGTTCAGGATGTCGTCTCCGACAAGACACACTATCGAAAATCCTTTCTCGACTTTGAGAGGATTGAGCTTGCCGATGGATATCTCATAGGCAAAGCACCTGTCCGCAGCCTCCTTGGCCGCTTCCGCATCCTTTTCCGAGACCGCCACGCACATGGTATGGACAGAGGAAGCCTGCGTTATGAGAATAATATTGATGCCGTTCTGGCTCAACGTCCCGAAGAGCCTGCTGGAAAAGCCCGGGATGCCCACCATCCCGCTGCCCTCAAGGGAGAGAAGCGCGATATTGTCAGAATTGGATATGCCTATCAGCTTGTCCTTCCCGCGAGGCGGGTCATTCTCTATGAGAGTCCCGCAGGCATCCGGAGAGAAGGTATCCTTGACATATATCGGTATGCCTTCGGCCACTACCGGCTGGATTGTAGGCGGATATATCACCTTGGCCCCGAAATGGGACAGTTCAAGCGCCGCCCTGTATGAGATATGACTTATCGTCCTTGCCGTAGGGACGATTTTGGGATTGGCGGTCATCATCCCCGGGACATCCGTCCATATCTCCAGTATCCTGGCCTTGCACCCGACCGCATACAGAGATGCCGAATAATCGGAGCCTCCCCGTCCGAGCGTGGTGGTACGCCCTTGCCTGTCAGATGCGATGAAGCCCGGCACCACGAAAAGCGAAGTAATCGGATGATTCTCTATCATCTTTCTCACATTGGCATAAGTGACATCCGTATCCACCACGCTCTTCCCGTCCTTGGTGTATGTCCTTATGATATCCCGCGAATCAACCCATTTGACGGAAATCCCGACAGAAGCCAGTTTGGTGGCTATAATCTTGGTGGACAGAAGTTCTCCGAATCCCTGTATCGCATCAAGGCTCGCACGGCTCAGCTCCCCGAGCAGATAGACACCCTGCGCTATCCCGCGCAAAGACTCGAACAGGCCGTCACACCCCTCAATCGACTCCTCGTGTTTCTCAAGAGGAAGAAGTTGCCTTATAATCTGATGATGTGCCTGCTGAAGAGAGTCTATCAGTTCCTTGTAACTGTCGTCCTTGGCAGCGGCGAGACTCCCTATCCTGATGAGGGTGTCGGTACAGCCGCTGATGGCGGAGCACACAAGGATGGTCCTGTCCTTGTCGACAGCACCTGCGACAATCTCCATGACTTTCTGCATATTCACGGCATCGGCTACCGATGTGCCTCCGAATTTCAATACCTGCATATCTCTAAAAATTTCCTGTCAATAAATCTCCGGCTCAGTCCATGAGCATCGGGGCGATGATGTCCGAAATCTGGCCGTACTCCAGCAGGAAGCCGTCATGACCGAACGCCGAACTGATTTCACGGTATTCCGCTCCTGGGATGCTGTCTGCCATGAAATGCTGCTCCTCCACAGGGAAAAGGCAGTCACTGTCAATCCCGATCACCACACTCTCCGCCCTGATTGATGACAGAGCCTTCCTCAGCCCCCCGCGTCCGCGCCCAAGATTGTGGCTGTCAACCGCTCTGGTCAGGTAATAATACGAATAGGCATCAAACCTGTCCGAGAGTTTCTTTCCCTGATAACGCTGATATGATCCTGCCCTGTCGGCAAATACAGTATCCTCAGACTCCTCCGGCTGTGTGCGGTTGTACCCTTCATAGCTCCTGTAGGAAATCAGAGCCATTGAACGTGCCGCTCTCAGACCTGCAGCCCCGCCCTCAAGGCTTGCCGCGGCCCGGAAAGTGCCATCAGCCTCCAGTGCCATCCTCTGCGACTCGTCATGGGCGGTCAGCCACGGGGTGACCCTTGCCCCACAAGCTATGAACACGGCCTTCCTGATGACATCAGGCTCCATCACAGCCCACTCCAAAGCCTGGAACCCGCCTATCGAGCCTCCCACAAGCAGGTCGATGCGCCCGACTCCGAGATGCCTCCGGACGAGTGCACAGGCTTTCACAATGTCACGCACGGTAATCTCCGGGAAATCGAAATAATACCGTCCGCTGCCGTCAGACTTTTCCTGTGCCGGACCGGAAGAGCCGTAAGCCGACCCGAGCATATTCACGCAAGCCACAAAATATCTTTCCGTATCGAAGAGCCTTCCTGGGCCGACAAGTTCCGGCCACCAGTCCTCTGCATCCGAATTTGCCGTAAGAGCATGGCATATCCAGATGACCTTTCTCGGATCACCTGGCCCCTTGTAGGCGACCGGAGACGTATGATACACAAGCCGCAGTCCCTGAATGCTGCCGCCTGTCTCAAAATCAAATGTCCCCCTATGAAAATATTCGTGTCTGAGCATAATTCATATCAAATCTCTGCACCATGAAGATGCATTACACCGGACATCATTGATATGAAAAAAGGATTTTCCATAAACCCTGCAAAGGTATGAAAAATCCTCTTATAATGTTACAATCTGAAATCCCAAATCACCTTGACTCTCTGACAAATTCGCCGTTTGCATTGAATATCAGTTCAAGACCGCCGGTTATACCCACCTCATATCCTCCATACTCCTTTTCTGCCTTATATGGCTTATATTGAGGGTAATTTGTTGTTATATAATCATATATAGATTGAGGCAGGATGCCGTCAGGAAGCATGGAGAACCCGCAGTCTATGCTGGTCCAGTTGCCGTCGGCATCAAAATCCAGTTCTGTACCGTCAGAAAGATTCACTGAATAGCCGGTCGTCCCGTCATCCTTCTCCTTTTCTGCAAACACCACTTCCGCAGACGGGAAATATTGCGTGATAAACGCCTGAGCCGCTCCCGGAAGTTTCTCAAAATCAATCTTTTTCTCTTCGCAACTCTGCAAAATGAACAATCCTGCAAATACAGCAGTCATGAAGACGACAAACTTTCTCATAGCATAATATTTTTCAAGATTAATAATCAACGGAGGCAAAAGTATCCAGGGAAAATGAATCGAAACTGAAATCAATTATAAACCATAAAAAGTTTGTACCTGTTTCATTTTATCACAAATATTATATGATATGTATTGATTTGAATAAAAATTCAATTTATTCATGAACTATTTGATTAAATTTTATAATTTCGCTTAAAATTCAAAACGAATAATGACATGGAACTGAAAAACTGTACTCTGTCGAGTCTTATAGGGAAAAATCCGTCAGAATTCACTCTTGACGACATGACGGCATTTGCGAGAAAATATGATATATCCATGGTCAATTTCATGTATCCTGCGGCTGACGGGAGACTGAAGACCCTTAATTTCGTTATTGACGGGGAGGAATACCTCAAGGCAATCCTCATGTTCGGGGAACGTGTGGACGGCTCCAGTCTCTTCCCGTTCATCGAGGCAGGGAACAGCGACCTGTACGTGATACCGAGGCTGTCCACGGGATTCATCGACCCGTTCGCGGAACTTCCGACACTCTGCTTCTTGTGCGCATATTTCGACAAGGACGGCAACAGGCTTGAATATTCCCCGGAATATACCCTGCACAAGGCGAAGATGACCTTCACAGAGAAGACCGGCATGACGTTCGAAGCCATGGGAGAACTCGAATACTATGTGTCCGCCCCTGAGGATGAGATGACGGATATGTATCCGGCCACAGACCAGAAAGGCTATCACGAGTCCGGGCCGTTCGCCAAATTCAACGAATTCAGGACCAGATGCATGTACTACATCATGCTGGCAGGAGGGAAAATCAAATACGGGCATTCCGAAGTCGGCAATTTCAGGGCGGACGGGAGGATTTATGAGCAGAACGAGATAGAGTTCCTGCCTGCTGACATCGAACAGGCGGCGGACAACCTGATGCTTGCCAAATGGATAATACGCAATCTCGGATACGAGTACGGACTGGATGTCAGTTTCGCCCCGAAAATCTCGGAGGGGAAAGCCGGGTCTGGGCTGCATATCCACATGAGAATCATGAAAGACGGGAAGAACATGATGACCTGTGAGGACGGGAGACTGTCCGAGACGGCCCTGAAGTCCATTGCAGGACTGATGGAGCTCGCACCGTCGATAACTGCGTTCGGGAATGCCAATCCGACTTCGTACCTCCGCCTCGTGCCGCATCAGGAAGCCCCGACAAATGTATGCTGGGGAGACCGGAACAGGTCTGTCCTTGTCAGAGTCCCTCTCGGATGGACGACTTCCAAGCCTATGTACAGCCAGATCAATCCGGGACTTGCTCCTGAAGACCTCAAATGCCCATCCGCAAAACAGACGATAGAAATCCGTTCCGCAGACTGCTCGGCTGACATCTACCAACTTCTCTCAGCCCTGAGTATAGCCTGCCTGCATGGCCTGTCGAAAGAAGACGCCCTCGAGACAGCAAGACGGACATACGTGGACGTGGACATACATAAGCAGGAAAATGCAGGTCGCACTGCGGCGCTGGCACAACTGCCTGACTCATGCGCTGCCTCTGCCGCGCAACTCGAACGCCAGAGAAACGTATATGAGGCGGACGGGGTCTTCCATCCTGCAATGACCGACAGCATCATCGCCAGGCTCAAGGCCTTTGATGACGCGGATCTGCGGCAGAGGATGAAAAAGAATCCCGAAATCGAGGCAGAACTTGTCCGCCGGTTCTACTATTGCTGATATTGCGAGTCGAACATCATGAACCGGCAGGGCGGCATCAGATCTCGTCAGGCCAAGGGCATGGCAGCCCCGTAGATTTGAACGTAGGACGCTGGGCCTTTGCAGAACGGAGAAACCGCCCCAACTTCCCCGACAGTTTCTTCACAATGTCTGGACGGGATGAAGAAAGGTCTTCGGACTCGCCGATGTCCGAGACAATGTTGTAAAGTTCCTTTCTGCCGGTCTCATAGAAATATATGAGTTTCCACTCCCCGTCCATTACAGTACAGGATGCTCCTATGCCCGGACCTGTCTCTCCCCACAGATTCGGATAATTCCAATACAGGGAGCGTCCTTTTGACGGGTCTCCGTTCTGTCGGAGGAGCGGCACGAAACTCCTGCCGTCAATCTGCTGGGGGGCATCCTTATATTCTATACCGGCCATCTCCAATATGGTCGGATAGTAGTCCTCTATCATCACATAACTGCCGCACCTTGATCCCGGGGCGGTGACCCCGGGCCAGTACACTATCATCGGCTCGCGGATACCGCCCTCATAGGCAGAGCCCTTGCCGCATTTCAACGGGCTGTTCTGAGTATACAGAGGCTCATCCCTCCAATGCTTTCCTGTGGCGTAGCCGCCGTTGTCCCCCATGAACAGGATGATGGTATTGTCCGCCTCCCCATTCCTTTCAAGCCAGTCCATGATGTCTCCAAGACTCTTGTCCATCCCCTCAATCAGGGAGGCATAGGCAGCCTCTTTGTCTGACATCCCTTTCTGCTTGTATTTGTCGAAATACCGGGCATCCCGGTCTATCGGTATGTGGACTGCGTAATGCGACATGTACAGATAGAACGGCTGCCCGTAGGCCTTCGCCTTGTCTAAAGCCTTGATTGCCTCCACAGTCAGGGCTTCCGTCACAAATGTATCCGTATCCCAATATTTCTCGAGCCCAGGGACAGCCATTGGAGAGACCGGATTCCCGGCTCTGTCATGACCGTACCGTTCCTCGCCAAGGTAAGAGGCAAGTCCTCCTGCCGCATGGCCGGAGATGTTCACTTCGAAGCCGAAATGGGACGGATTCTCCCCCGGAGTATCAATCGCGCCCCAATGCGCCTTGCCGCAATGTATGGTGTGATAGCCGCTTTCTTTCAGATACTGGACAAAGGATTTTGCATAGAAGGTGTTGTTTATGCCCTCTGTCTGGCATATCCCGTTATAATTCCATTCAGGGAAGGCCAGAACATCGCTTTTCTTGTCCGGAGGTGTGTCCTTGCGAAGGGTCCAGTTGGTCACCCTGTGCCGTGCTGCATTCGCCCCTGTCATCATGCTGCATCGGGACGGGGAACTCACGCTTGAGGCATAGGCACGGGTGAACACCATTCCTTGCTCCGCAAGACGCTCCATATTCGGGGTCTCATACAATTCGTTGAATCTTGTCTTCCTGTCCCAGAACGGCACAGAAGTATCCTGCCATCCCATATCATCCACAAGGAAAAGTATGATGTTGGGACGCACAGCCGCAGGGTCCGAGCCTGTTTCCCGGCAATGGGCGTCAAGACATGTTCCTGTAAAGACAACCGGCAGGGAGCCTGCCGCCAGAAAGAAGTTCTTCACTCTATAATCCATATCATTCCATATTATCTGTCCGCTTTCCCTGTCCGGAACACCTTGAATGACTTTATCACAGGCTCTGCAATGCTGTCCTCGATGACAAGCCTCACCGCTGATGCCGCGACTTCCGGGAAATGCACAATCCGCTTATTGCCTATTGATGCCCCTTCCCCGACAGTCTGCCATCTGCCGTTGACTTTGGCATCTATGCGCCACGACCTTACGCGCTCTCCGCAGGATATTTCCTCCTGCAGGATACAGCAGTCTATTCCGACCGCATCCGTCCGTGAGCCATTCCCCCGGGTTACGGTCGCGAGCACAAGCCTGTCCCCGCGTCCAGAAGTCCAAGCCAACGGATGCCCGTAGCACCTCTCAATTTCATCTCCCCATTCTTCCAGTCTTCTCATGTCCGCCTCCGGAACAAGTCCGTCGGGAGACGGGGTCACGCCGACAACGAGTGTGGCATTCCGCCCTACTGACTTGTCGTATATGTCCATCAGTTCATGCAAAGGATAGACAGCCCCTTCATCATCAGGCTCCCAGAACCATTCATGGCGACCGTTCCATCCACGTAAAGGCGTGTCCGCCATGGCAGGCACCCAGTATTCGCCGTCCGGGTCCCCGTGAGAAAGCAGACGGTTGTATGAAGATGCCGATTCATTGAATCTATTATGGCTGAACGGATACGGGAATGTCGACCAGCAGGTGTCAGCGACAGTGCCGGTCTCCGAACCACCCCACCTGAGATCGGCGCGGTTCACATTGTGGTAGAACAGGCATCCGGGCTGATACTTCTCGACTATCGGCTCCACATCCGGACCAAGAGAGGCAGGGTCATCAGCCCCGCCGTCAAACCATATCATGAACAGGTCGCCGTATCTTGTGCACAGTTCAGTGACCATCTTCTCGCACAGTCTCCTGTACCATTCCTGCCTGTTCAAGGCAAACCGACCTTCTCCCTCAACACGGAAATTATGTATCCCCAATAAAGAATTCCATCGTATGCCGACATAAATACCCGGCTGCAATCCGTATTTGCGGCATGACTCAACAAAGTCCCTCACAATATCCCCTTTGCCGTCCCTCCATCTGACCGCCTTGAGACAATACGGGTTCACATCGCTCTGCCAAAGGCCGAAACCAGTCTCATGAGTGGCAGTCAGTATTGCAAATCTTGCTCCTGCTGCCTTGGCCGCCCTCACCCATTGGTCTGTATCAAGTTGCCCGGGACTGAAAATATTGTAGTCTTCCACAGGGTCAATCCTGTTGCTTCCCTGTGCATACCTTTTCCCGTCAAAGACATGGAGATCATAATGGAATATCACTCCCATCTCGGCCTCGTGCCATTTCAGCTGCCGTTCCTCAGGAACAGGAAGCCTTGCAGGGCCGGCGTCATCTGCTACGGCATGGCCTGTCTGCAGCACATAAAAAAACACCATCCATAGAGGAAAAGTCCGCCATATTGACTTGCAACTGCTTTTCATATCAGATTATTAGGAATTTACAGATGCCGATATGCATTTTGCAGACACCCGGGTTTACAATTTATAAAGATAAGCATTCTGAATTTAAAATATTATCTTTTACGGCTTTTTATTTTTATACGTATGACAAACAATGTGTATCTTGCCTCAAAGCCCCGCTACGAGATTCTCGACGGGCTGCGCGGGGTGCATCGGTGCTGGTGATTCTTTTCCATCTTTTTGAGACATATTCCGCGGGAGCGGCAGAGCAGATTATCAATCACGGATATCTCGCCGTGGACTTTTTCTTCGTCCTCTCCGGATTCGTAGTAGGATATGCCTACGACGACAGGTGGGACAGGATGTCTGTAGGAGGATTCTTCAAAAGAAGGCTGATAAGGCTCCATCCGATGGTCATCATGGGTACGGTCATCGGGGCAAGCCTGTATTTCTTCGGCCAATGCGACGGCTTCCCGCTCATAGGGCATGTCCCTGGCTGGAAGGTGCTGCTCGCATTTGTCATGGGATGTCTGATGATACCATGCGGAATGAAGATGGACATAAGAGGCTGGGGAGAGATGAATTCCTTCAACGGGCCGAACTGGTCTCTGACATGGGAATATCTTGCCAATATCCTTTATGCGCTCATATTCAGGAGACTTCCCAATGTGCTTCTCGGCATCCTGACAGCAGCCGCAGCATTCTGCACTCTGGACCTGTGCCTTGACTGGAACGTGTTCGGGCTGCTGACCGATGGGCGTGACGCACTGAGATACACAGTCATAGGGGGCTGGTCACTTACTCCTGAGCAGATCTACATCGGGCTGACACGACTGATGTACCCGTTCCTGTGCGGACTGCTGCTGTACAGGATCGGCAGGTTCATCAAGGTAAAAGGAGGCTTCTGGTGGTGCTCGCTAATCCTTGTCGTATTGTTTGCTGTACCGTGTATACCAATGCATGTGTTCTGATAAATCGTATTAAAAAACATTACAGACTTGCCGCGGCTATGCTGAGAATACATTCTGGATTGCTTACACAAGGTGCTGAAACATAGGTGTAGCAGTAAGGCCATTGCTACGGCAAAGACACGAAAAAAGCACCTGTATTTTCATGCAAGTGCTTAATCATAAAGGCTTTTTAAAGCCATTTTCCGTGGTCCCGACAGGGCTTGAACCTGTGACCCCCTGATTATGAGTCAGGTGCTACTAACCAACTGAGCTACGAGACCATATACTCGTTTAATTTATGACGATAACTGCGTTGGTCTGCGATTCGTCGGGCGGTCATTACCACAAGGTAACTCCCTTCCTCCGCTCTTGCCCGCCTTGTTCTCGCACAAATTAAACTTCGTCTTAATCTTAAAAAGAACTTTTAAAACATTCCCGTCCGGGATGAAACCGGACAGGAATGCAAATATAGCAATAATTTTCGATTCGATAAAATCTATCTGCCATTTCGCACAAAATTTCCTCTTGCACGTGAAGATGGCAGATCCGAAAACCGGACTCAGACTTTTATTTCAACCTCGACTCCGCTCGGAAGTTCCAGTTTCATCAGAGCATCAACAGTCTTCTGTGTAGACTCGTAGATGTCAAGAAGACGGCAGTATGAGTTGAGTTCGAACTGCTCGCGGGACTTCTTGTTGACGAAAGTTGAGCGGTTGACAGTGAAAATCTTCTTGTCGGTAGGGAGCGGAATAGGACCGTTCACGCGAGCACCTGTAGAAGACACTGTATCAACGATCTTCTTTGCTGACTTGTCAACCAGCATGTGATCGAATGATTTGAGTTTTATTCTGATTTTTTGGCTCATATCAATAATTTATATACCAATTACACATTTCCCTGTTATTCGTCCTCGTCAACATTCTTGTAGCCGCTCTTCTCGATGACCTCTTTTGCGAGGTTAGCCGGAACTTCAGCATAATGGTCGAATGTCATTGTGCTGGTTGCACGACCTGAAGAAATGGTTCTGAGGATGGTGACATAGCCGAACTGCTCTGCGAGCGGAACGAATGCCTTCACGATTCTTGCTCCACCGGCTGCAGAATCCATCGCATTAATCTGTCCTCTGCGGCGGTTGAGGTCTCCGACGATATCTCCCATATAGTCCTCCGGAGTAACGACTTCGAGAGCCATGATAGGTTCGAGGAGTACCGGTTTTGCCTTAGGACAGGCGTGACGGAATGCCTGACGCGCGCAGATCTCGAATGAGAGCTGGTCTGAATCGACAGGGTGGAATGAACCGTCTTTCAGGGTCACCTTCAGAGACTGTACCTCATAGCCTGCAAGGACACCGTTTGCCATTGCGGACTTGAAGCCTTTCTCCACTGACGGGATGAACTCCTTAGGGACGTTACCGCCTTTGACCTCGTCAATGAACTGGAGTCCGGTGACGCCTTCGTCTGCCGGTCCGATCTCAACGATGATGTCGGCGAACTTACCACGACCACCGGTCTGCTTCTTGAATACCTCACGGTGCTGTACAGAGCCTGTGATAGCCTCTTTGTAGTTGACCTGAGGTGCACCCTGGTTGATCTCGACGCCGAACTCACGACGGAGACGGTCTACGATGATATCAAGGTGGAGCTCACCCATACCGCTGATGACGGTCTGGCCGGTCTCGTGGTCTGTCTTGACGGTGAATGTAGGGTCCTCTTCCGCAAGTTTTGCAAGAGCAAGGCCGAGCTTGTCAAGGTCCTTCTGAGTCTTAGGCTCCACGGCAAGTCCGATCACCGGATCCGGGAACTCCATTGACTCAAGAGTGATAGGGTTGCTCTCCACGCAGATTGTGTCACCTGTACGGAGATCCTTGAAACCTACGGCTGCACAGATGTCTCCTGCCTCGACGAACTCGATAGGGTTCTGTTTGTTGGAGTGCATCTGATAGAGCCTTGCCACACGCTCTTTCTTGTCGGAACGGGTATTGAGCACATAAGAACCTGCATCAAGACGTCCTGAATATGCCCTCATGAATGCGAGACGGCCCACAAACGGGTCAGTCGCAATCTTGAACACGAGAGCACAGAACGGCTCTTTTGCATCCGGCTTACGCTCTTCCTCCTCGCCTGTCTTAGGATTGGTCCCTTTGACGGCTCCTTTGTCAAGAGGAGAAGGGAGGTAGCGCATCACTGCATCAAGAAGGAACTGTACGCCCTTGTTCTTGAATGAAGAACCGCAGCATGCAGGTACTATTGACATATCGATAGTGGCCTTTCTGAGTGCGGAGATAATCTCGTCTTCAGAGATAGAGTCCGGATCCTCAAAGAACTTCTCCATGAGGGACTCGTCATACTCTGCCGCTGCCTCTATGAGCTTCTCTCTCCATGTGGCAACCTCGTCCGCCATCTCGGCAGGCACGTCAGTCACCTGGTAGTTGACAAGCTCGTCACCGCTATCATAGATGATAGCCTTGTTTGCAATGAGGTCAACAATTCCCTGGAACTTGTCCTCTGCCCCGATAGGAAGACAGATAGGCACCGCACGTGCTCCGAGTTTCTCCTTGATCTCTTCGACCACTGCGAGGAAATCCGCACCTACGCGGTCCATCTTGTTGACGTATGCAATCTTCGGAACTCCGTACTTGTCAGCCTGACGCCATACGGTCTCAGACTGAGGCTGCACACGGCCCACTGCGCAGAATGTGGCAACGGTACCGTCAAGCACACGCAGGGAACGCTCCACCTCAACGGTGAAGTCCACGTGGCCCGGAGTATCAATCAGGTTGATCTGATAAGTATCCCCATTATAATGCCAGAAAGCGGTAGTCGCAGCAGAAGTGATGGTGATACCACGCTCCTGCTCCTGAACCATCCAGTCCATTGTGGCAGCTCCCTCATGCACCTCTCCTATCTTGTGTGTCTTACCGGTATAGTAGAGGATACGCTCAGAGGTAGTTGTCTTACCGGCATCGATGTGAGCCATGATACCGATATTTCTGGTGAATTTAAGATCTCTTGCCATTGTAGTCAAATCTTGGTTTGGGGATGATTAGAAACGGAAGTGAGCAAATGCCTTGTTTGCTTCCGCCATTCTGTGCATATCTTCCTTTCTCTTGTATGCCGCTCCTTCACAGTTGTATGCGGCGATGATTT
Source organism: uncultured Bacteroidales bacterium (assembly GCA_944323505.1). GTDB lineage: Bacteria > Bacteroidota > Bacteroidia > Bacteroidales > UBA932 > Cryptobacteroides. Next base: position 125 of record CALUST010000041.1, on the reverse strand, counting down.
CTGCACAGAGTTTTTCTGCCATCGAGTGGCCGGAACGCTTGCGGGCGAATACGATCATATTCTTCATGGAAAGCGATATCTTCCTTTCCGGACGCACCTCGGTAGGCACCTGGAAGTTGGCTCCG
>CALUST010000040.1 GCA_944323505.1 uncultured Bacteroidales bacterium | reverse complement strand
GTAGCGGGGGAAGGACTCGAACCTCCGGCCTCCGGGTTATGAGCCCGACGAGCTACCAACTGCTCTACCCCGCGATATTGGACTGCAAATATACGAATAAATTTTATATCTGCAAAAATATTTTCTTTCCAAACGGCATTTTCAGAACAACAGCCTTACAACGTCCGTTTCTTTTTCGATGAAGATACAATCATGAAAGTGATGGCAAACATTGTGAGGACTATCCCTATGATAATATTCACCGTTATCTTCTCCCCGAATGCCAATGCACCGACCAGAATAGCCGTGACAGGCTCAAATACACCAAGGACAGAGGCTTTTGTAGGACCGATTATCCTGGTGGCCATTGCAAGCATCGCAGTAGAAATCACCGTGGGCATCACTGCAAGCCCTATCAGACTGCCCCAGACCTCAATGCTGTCCAACCCTCTGAAAAGGACGGAAGAGACTGGCACACCTCCTGAAAGACCATATGAGGTAATTACACCATGAACAAAAAACAGCACGACACCTGTCAACAAGGCATAGAATGTGAGCAAGGAATTAGAAACGGTCCGTATTGTCCTGCTTCTGTTGATGATGACTATGAACATAGCATAAGCAAGAGCCGAACCGAAAGATAGAGCCAGCCCTTTCAACTGGATTGTCCCGGCCCCGTCCGACCTGCTCAGGAACAGCACACCGGCAAATGTCATCACAATCGACAGCCACACCTGCCATGTGGGATACACTCTCATGAACACCATGATGATTGCCACAAGTACAGGATAGAGGAAGACTATTGTCGTGGCGACCCCCGAAGGAATGTAATTGTATGACTCGAAAAGAGTCAGGCTGCTGATTGAGAACAGCACTCCGAGAAGCAGGAGGCGGGACATCTGCTTCCTGCTCACGCGGAAGTTCGCCCCCTTGAAAGCAAGCCATGCCCCGAGAATCACGACAGCAAGAACGTAGCGGAAAAACAAGATCTCATCAACGGATATGCCATGTCTCATCAGAGGTACGGCAAACAACGGGTTAAGGCCATAAGTCACACCGGTGACAATACCTGCCACATACCCCCATATCGCGGCAGGCTGCTTATTGCCCGCAGTCATGGGTACTGATGAAGTTTCAACAGACATAAACGGATGCCAAGTTAGCAGACTGTCGAAAAATATCAACCGATGAAATCAATCATCCCCTGTATATCCGACACAGGGAAGGTCCGCTGCTCGCCGGAGACAAGATTCTTTATGTTGATCTCGTTTCTTGCGGCTTCTTCGCCTCCTGTTATCGACAGGAATGGGATGGAACGCTTTTCCGCATATTCAAACTGCTTCTTAAGTTTCCCCTGCTCGTGATATATCTCACAAGGGATTCCCGAATCACGCAATCTTTTTACGACAGGTATAAGATATTTGAGTTCTTCAAGACCCATATTTGCGAAGAGCACCCTTGTCGTAGCCGACACTTCTTTCGGGAACAGATCCAACCCCTTGAGTACATCATAGATACGGTCAGCCCCAAAGGATATGCCCACACCGGACATTCCCGGGAGTCCGAATATGCCTGTAAGATTGTCATACCGGCCTCCACCGCAGATGCTTCCGATCTGGAAATCCTTTGCCTTGACCTCGAAAATGGCTCCCGTATAATAGTTCAGGCCTCTTGCCAGCGAGAGATCCAGTTCGGTCTCGTTAACAATTCCCGCCGCCTCAATCAGTCCGAAGAGTTCATCCAGTTCATCAAGTCCCTTAAGACCTTCTTCCGAGACAAGCCCGGACGCCGAACCGCCATTCATTAGTGTCCGCATCATGGCGAGTTTTTCCCGGGTCGTACCTGAAAGTTGAAGCACAGGCTCTATCACCTTTATCGCTTCGTCAGTCAGACCTTTATCCCTCATCTCAGCCTCGACCGCATCCAGTCCGACTTTGTCGATTTTGTCTATGGCAACTGTTATGTCAACCACCTTGTCAGGGAAGCCGGAAATCTCGGCAAGACCTGTCAGCACCTTTCTGTTATTGATCTTTATGCAGACAGCCGCACCGAACAGACCAAAGACCTTGTCGACAATCTGGACAAGTTCAAGTTCATTCAACAGTGATTTTGAGCCGATTACATCGACATCACACTGACAGAACTCCCTGTAGCGGCCTTTCTGAGGCCTGTCAGCCCGCCATACAGGCTGGATCTGATATCTCTTGAACGGGAAAGATATCTCCCCCTGATGCTGTACCACATATCTCGCAAACGGGACAGTCAGATCATAGCGAAGCCCCTTCTCGCATACTTTCAGGGAAAGTGCCTTGCTGTTGTAACTGTTTTCCCCGTCCTCAAGACGATATTCGCTGAAATCTATACCTGAAAAGGCATCCCCGGAATTGAGTATCCTGAAAAGCAGTTTGTCCCCCTCTTCCCCGTATTTGCCGAGGAGCGTGCTGAGATTCTCCATTGACGGAGTCTCTATCTGGGCATAGCCATAAGTCTTGAATACTGAGCGTATTGTGTCGAAAATATAATTTCTTTCAGCCATTTCAGCAGGGCCGAAATCTCTTGTACCTTTCGGAATTGACGGTCTCTGAGCCATAGATATATTTTTTGTCATGCAAATATACGCAGAAGCCGAGAGCAATGCAAACTCGTTTGCAAATTGCCGAGGCGCAACAGTATAAATGGCGCGATAGCGGCAAATATACGCAGAAGCCGAGAGCAATGCAAACTCGTTTGCAAATTGCCGAGGCGCAACAGTATAAATGGCGCGATAGCGGCAAATAT
>CALUST010000039.1 GCA_944323505.1 uncultured Bacteroidales bacterium | reverse complement strand
TGGTCACGGGGACATCATAGGACCGCTTGTCGTCCGGAGCCATGACCACGGTCTCCCCGTAGCCTACTGTCACTGCCGAGGCAGGCCAGGCTGTGTAGGACGTCATGTTGGCGGAGTTGTAACGCTCCGCATACTCTGCATCATACTCCAGGGTGACATCAACGCCCTGACCCGCAGACCTTGTGAGCCCGAAGACTACCGTGGTGCTCCATGAATCCGAAAGGAGCTCCACCGAGGTCTCCTGACTTCCGCTCGCAACATCCCTGAGATAGCCCGTCAGGCAGTCCAGGTTGGAGTAAGCGGACTCGTCATAGTTTTTCACAACTATGTCTTCCGTGCATGAGACAGCCATTATACATGAAAGTATAAGCGTCGCAGCAGGGAATTTCCATAATAATCTGTTTTTCATCATTTTGTTCTTAGTGTCTGTGTTATTGAACAATATTATGCTTCAGTGCCCTGGTCAGGGTCTGCTCCCTCATCGGGATTGCCTCCTTCATCAGGGTTACCTCCCTCATCGGGATTGCCTCCTTCATCTGGGTTGCCTCCTTCGTCAGGATTGCCTCCTTCGTCAGGGTCTGCCCCCTCGTCAGGGTCTGCCCCCTCATCAGGGTCGCCGCCTTCGTCTGGACCCGGGTCAGGCTCCGGCGTCTCCTCCTCAACGACCACTATCTGCGTGGAGTCGTATCTGGTGACAACCAGTGTCCCGTCATCCACGGCCTGCTTCTGTTCAGGAGTCATGCGGATGGTCTCAAGAACAACAGGATAACCGTATTCCGGACCTACTCCCCTCTTGACATTGAGAGTCTCCAGCGCAGGGCATCCGGTGACATCGATGACTTTGCATTTCTCATTCAGATTGCAATAATAGTGGCCATTGTAGAAATCGACATTCTTCACAACATTCCCCGATATTGTCACCGTCTCATACTCAAGCTGTCCATATTCCTCCAGGCCTCCTATCCCGTATTTGAAAGTCTCCAGAGGCATGTCCCCGAGGATAATCTCGCGTACCTGCTTCATCTCCCTTATGGACAGGTCGGAAAGGGACATACAGTCGGACATGTCAAGGGTCCTGAGAGCAGGAGCCTTGGTGATCTTCAGGCTCTTGAGCTGGGTGAACTGGCCGAGTCCGCTGAGATTGACGACTCCGCCGGTAGCCCATTCAAGGTCGAGAGACTCCGAGTTGAATCCTTTATCTATCACCTCATACAAAGGAGCCTCCAGGTCGAGGAGCCATCCGTTCTGAATGAGATATTCTGCAAGTGCAGAGTCCTCTATGGTATATGTGACCATGTTCGGGTCATTCTGCTTGACAGAGGCCGAACTCAGGGTAGTCCCGTCCGATACGAATGACATCGAGCCGAACCTTGAATGCTCCGCAGCCTCCAGATGGAGGGTGACTGTCACTGTTGTCAGCCCGGTCTCGTCGGTATCGCCGCGTTCTATGGACGATACGGACAGCCATTCGGGCAGATTGGTGACAGTGAAGTCGGCATTGGTCTTGACGGTCAGCGGATAGTCCTGAGACTCAAGCCCGTCTATCACATACATGGACTCAGCAAGCACGACGTATGTAGGCAGCTGGAAGACATCGAAAGTGAAATCCTCTCCCTGACCTGTGATGCTTATCCTGGAGGAGCGTTCCAGGTATCCGGTATTCCCGGCTATCGTGAACTCGATGGTCGTGATTCCGAACACGTCTGAACGGCCTGCGAATGATATCCAAGAGTCGCCTCCGTCCGCAAAAGCGAACTGCATGGCGTCTTCCTTGATGTTGGTCTTGAATTTCATAGCGTATGTTATGCCGCTGTGCGTAAATGTATGGGAGGTCTCCTCAAACTGAGGTATGAGGTAGTATCCCAATTCCGAATATATCCTGATTTCTGCAACGGCAGACCCTGTGAATACCTTGAAGACGGCCGTCCTCACGGCTTCGGAGTCGTTCCTGAGTACTGTGAAGACTATCTTGTCCCCTGACACTCCTTCAGTGACCGATGGGGTCACCCAGTCCTCCCCGCCTGAAAGACGCCATGCACCGGAACTTGTCACGGTGATCTCATCCTTGTCGCCGAGCGGGCCGAAATGCAGTTCATCCGTGGATACGGATATGGAATCCTTCCCTGTCTCAGTGACAGGAGACTCGATCTCTTCCGTACATCCTGTGGTCAGGACAGCAAGGAATGCCGGCAGCATCAATAATATCTTTCTGATCATATCTGTCATAATATTGATTGTTGAAGAAATCTTTGTCAAAAGGCAAATGCCACAGGTTCCGTACTGTTCTTGTGATAGAAGTGCTCTACCGGTTTGAGCCGCACTCCGTAGAGGCCGTAGGATACATTGTTGCATGACTCTACCTGCTGCGGATATTTGTCAGTGCTCTCCTTCTTGGTGACGTCACCTCCGTACAGGGCATACATCATATAATAGCCATATCCTCCATCTTTGACACTTCTGGCATTGAATTCCGTACCTCCTTTAGGGGCATCCATCAGATTGATGGCTGTCCCCGCACACTGGCGGATGGTCATTCCCTGATATGGCTGGCCGGCAGCACCGTAGTCAGGCACGGCAATGTCTATGAACTTGCCAGGCTCGACTCCGTCAATGACGAAGTCTCCAGCGATGCTGTTGTACTGGTAGACCATGACACACTTGTCAGGCATCAGTTTCTTGATCTCGTAGCAGAGGCGGTTGCCGCGCTCAGGGCCTGCAGGTGCGAACAACGGGTTGCCCAGGTCAGGCGACTCGGACCACTCGTTGTCAAGGTTGACTCCGTCAAGGCTGTATGCCTCGCATACCGCAGCCACTTCCTTGGCAAAGTCCCTCGCCCCGACATCGGACAACTGGGTCAGACCGGACTGGTCATGGTTGCCGAGAAGCCCGAGGATGACCTTGATGCCGCGCTTGCGGAGCGGCTGGATGAACTCCTCGTTGTGGTCCAGGAGATACTGGACATTTGGGTTGCAGTAGAGGTATGCCCTGCCTGCGTCAGCATCGTAGTTGATGTTGGCCGAGAACATCACGACATAGTCGAAGAACATGGTCTCCTCCTCGTTGTCGAGGACGAACTCGAGGGCATTGAGAGGATTGGTCCCGTTCACTTCAAGGAACAGCACCATGGACACGGCATCATCGCCTTTATAGGTGTTGCTGTAGGATGTCCTGTACTCGATGGTGTAGACGCACCTTGAAAAAGACTCAGGGATGGTGACCCCTTCGGTGGAGGATACGACCTTGAGAGGAAGCACATACGTGGTGCCGTCCACAAGGTCCTGTCCGCCGTTAAGGTGGACACGTATGTCTGCCGAGCGTTTCTCGTCAGGAGCCATCAGGATGTCCTGCCCGTCCACGAATGTGACCATGGTCTCAGGGAAGAGAGGCAGAGTCTCCGACGGTGTCCCCTGCTGATAGCCGCTGTCGTAGACGAACTTCAGATCGACCCCTTTCTCCGGACATCTGTTAAGCCCTGCCGACAGGGAGATGTCGCACCCGTCCGCCGTCAGTTCTATCACATTGGAAGATGCCCCGGATGCTGTGTCATAAGCATATCCGGTAAGCCGGTCAGCATCCGTGTATGTCCCGCTGTCAAGAGTGCCGACCTCCAGCGTATCGGCACAGGAGGATAATACCCCTGCCGATACGCCAAGAGCGGCAGCCAGTACGAAGAAAGTATGTATAAGACTGTATCTATTCATCTTTCATACCATTTTACAGTTCCTATTCTTCAGGAAGAGACACGTTCACCCACTGGAGGGTCTTTGCAGCAGTGACGTCGTTGCCGTTGCCGCTATGGTCCTTGACGACATTGCCGCTGCCTTCGTCAAACTTCCAGTAGGCAAGGAGTCCTGTATTGGCAGGGTCCTCAGGGTCGAGTGAATATACGTTGGCTTTCAACTGTTCTGGAGTACGCTGCACTGTCCATATCCTCATCTCAGAAATCTGGCCTTCGAGCCATCTCTCGTCATTGTATGAACGTCCTATATAGCACTCGGTGGTAAGGTTCACACCGCCTGTGCTCACCGCACCTTCGTCGCGGGCAATCTCCTTGCCGTCATGGTAGATGATCCTGTCTCCGGTGGTGCTATCCCATACTACAGCCACATGGACCCACTGGTTGGTCGGAAGACCGAGTTTCTTGCTGCCTCCAGGGAACTTGTCACCTGCAGCTGCCAGCTGGATCTGGTTCTGAGGGAAACTTGCATCGCCTATACGTATGAGGAAGTTGTTCTCGATACCGAACAGGGTGCTTATGGCCTCTCCCTTGCCCTCAATCAGCCCGAAGTCACGGACATTGATGAGCGCCTCGACAGTGATGGTCCTGAGACCGCCTACAGGCACGTTCCATTTCACAGGGAAATAGTTCTGTGAGATGTCGGCCACCACATTGATGAGGGCAGCCTCCCTGAACACATAGTAGACGACGCTCTTGGACTCAAGCACGTCCATGCCGCTGACATCGGAGAGGACAATCGGAGCCACATAGGTCCGGCCGGACTCAAGCTGCCCCATGCCGTTGAATGTGACAGACGCAGGCTCTGATGTGATGTTGCCTTCGGTGATGACGGCCCTGGCGTTCTCAATGGAGATCAGTTCCCCGTCATAAGGCAGGGCGGACTCGCCGTATGCCGCGTTGAACCTGTCTGCAAGGGCCGGGTCGAACTTGAATGTCGCCGACACTTCCGACTCGGCAGGAGAAGGTATCGATATGCTCAACTCCCTTGTCTCCGATGTCTGTTCATCGGAGATCTCATAGAGGAGTTCGACCTGCGGCTCTTCGTCAATGAAGATCCTGCTATCGTAATGCCTGACATCCTCGCCGTTCTTGGTGCAGCTGCCTGCAAGGACAGCGAGAGTCATCAATGACACATTTCTTATGATTGCTTTCATGTCAGATTCAGTTTAATGGTGAAGGGTTCATATAGCTGATGGCATCCCTGATGACGCCATAAGCCGATGTCTGGTTGTAATAGTCGTTCTTCGCACGGCTGATGCAGAGTCCGCATCTGGTGTAGGAGGACACGGACTTCATGAGCCATCTTGAAGCGCCTGTAGGTGCGTTGACCTCGTTACCCTCAGCGTCGGTGAAATATCCCGTACCGTCCGCCGTGTCTGTCATGGAAGGCATGGTCACGCCGAGGATGATCCTGTCGGAAAGGAAGGCATCCGCTGTAGCGTCATAAGCCATATTCACATCTACGCCGAACTCAGGCTCGGTAGCCGCTTCCCTCGAATCGACTATGAAATATCTGCATCCTTGCAGGAACGCGTGATCGTAGGTCACGTTCACAGGCTTGCCCTCAAAGAGGAATATCTTGTCCTGATTGGTTGCAATCCATCCGGTGACAGCATCAAAGAAAATCTTCTGGTTGGCTTCCAGTTCCTTGCGGGCATCGTCCCCGAGACTTTCAGGGAAGACTCCGCCATAGTAGACGTTGAGTCCGTCATAGCCGTATTTGCCGGTCAGAGAGAGGGCTGCCGACACCTTTTCCTGGAGGAAGTCGGCAAATGACACAGGCTCAGCCTCTTCCGGAACATCTTCCGCAGCATCGGCCTGCATCTCGGCCCGGGCCTCCTCCCATTCCTCGAGATATGCTTCATGCTCAAGGAGGATGTCATCGTAACTTACCTCATGCAAGAAGAGGGTACCCTTGTCCTCGCGGCAACCGGCCATCTCGGAGATGACTGTCTCTGAGAGGTTGTCCGGAGCGGTAAGTATGACATAGTCCACACTGTCCGGGATGGCATAGACCCTGTCGGCCTGTGTCGCCGGAGTGCCTGTGATGTTGTCGTATTTGACAATAGTCACCATGTGCTCGCTCTGCTTGTAGTCCCGAAGGCTCTGGAAATAGCGGTTCTGCAGTTCCGCATCGTCCTCCAGTGTCACCTCGTGGATGGGCAGGCTCTCAGGTGTCGTCCAGTCAGAGCATGATACCAGCCCCGGGGCAGCAGCCAAGGCCATCCAGAGGGCGGCTGTCATGAATCTGTTTCCGTTGAAAATATTCATTATCCTTTTCATATCATCAAATCAGTTATCAGTTTTTCTTTGCCCACCAGAGGTCGGTCCCCATGTTGTCCGGACCGCCCAGAAGAGAGACAGCCTCCGACATGTAAGGGTTGTTGGTGAATTCGGCCTGCGGATAAGGCATCCTGCGTGCTCCTCGGCGGGAGTCGACAGTACCGTTGGACATGTTGCCGGCATCGCTTGCAGGGAAGAGTTCAGGGTAGCCGGTACGCCTGTAGTCAGACCAGGCCTCGTTGCCGAGAATCCAGTTGGCTATCCATTTCTGGGTGATGATTCTCTTCTGCTTATCCGCGTCGTCCTTCCACTGTACGCATGGTGCGGTGATAGGGCTTACAGAGCCGTTCACGTTGCCGTCTGTCCAAGGGTCTGTGAACGATACCGTGACAGGCTCTGAGATTGCGAGGTAGGTCTCGACTCCGGAGACCCCGTACTGCTCGAACGAGAGAGTTATGCCTCTTTCGTAGAACTCCTGTGCCGTACCGCCCGGCATATCAATGCCGTAGACACCTTCTGCCTCAGCCCTGAGGAATGCGACTTCAGCGGCATTCATCCACACGAGCGGGGTCTGGGTAGTGATGTTGATGCCGGAATATTTGTGACCGACGGTCTTCAGGTCCGGACGGACAATGCTTCTGCGCATCCCGCAATACTCCAGACCGTCCCCCCACTCTGACTTGATGAAATATGCCGGTCTGCGAGGGTCGTTGTAGGCGTTCATATAGCTCGTGATGTCGGCAGCGGCGTGGGTGTCACCGCCTGTCAGGCAGTCATCTATGGCATTGTACCATGAGGCCGCATAAATCGGATTGCCCGAGGTGCCGAACGTCGAGAGCCTGGCTATGTCTTCATTGGACTCGATGACACCGATCTCGTGGCTGACCGCAGAAAGGGCAGCCGCAGTCGCGAACTCCTGGTCAACGTTGATTATACGCATCGCAAGACGGAGTTTCAGCGAGTTGGCGAATCTGATCCATTTCGTGATGTTGCCTCCGTAGATGTAGTCCGCAGTGGCTGGGATGGAAGACATGGTGTATTCCGACAATGTATTCACGGCTTCCGTGAGTTCATTGATCATGGTCTCATAGACTGTCTTCTGGTCGTCATACGGCACGGCAATCTGACCGTCCGCGCCTATCCTTGTATAAGGAATCGGTCCGAAGGTGTCAGCCACCCTGTGCATGGCAGCCACTTTGATGATGTCTCCGATGGCAAGAGGGGCTGGGTCGTCCGTGAGCCTGTGCAATTCCGTATAGTTGGAGTAGAGCAATGGAATGACCTTGTCACTGGCAAGGAAGACCCTTGTCCAGTCGTCGGTGGCATTGAACTGCGATATGGTGTATGACCATGACCCCGAATCGGCGAAGTATCCTCCGAGAGGACCTCCGAGCAGGTTGTCTGTCAGCTGTGCAGTATTGACATCGGTTGAGATGACGACTCCGGCCATACCGTTGATGGCCGCGCCCAGCCCGTACCCGTCGGCTTCCATCTGATCTCTGGAGACCTCGTACGGATTGCTGTTGATATCCATGTAGTTGGCGGTACATGCCGTGCCGGCCAATGCTGCAAGTCCTAAAAAGATTTTATTTATTCTCATCATAAGATTGTCTCCTTAGAATTTAAGTCTGATGTTGAAGCCGAAGTTTCTCGTGCTCGGCATCATGAAGTAGTCGATTCCCTGGTAGTAATTGCTTGTCGTGGCAATGGACTCAGGGTCGAACGGAGCCTTGTTGTATATCATCCAGAGGTTTCTGCCGACCAGCTGGAGAGTCAGTTCGCAGACGTTGTTCAGCATCTTGCGAGGGAAGGTGTAGCCGACAGAGGCCTCTTGGAGACGGACGTTGGTGGCGGAATAGGTATAGTACTGAGGCACAGGAGATGACTCTCCGACTGTCTGGTACCATGACTGCGCATTGACGAGGTCGCCGCCGTTGACAAAGACGCCGCCGTTGTCCCTGGCGATGGCCGATGCCTCAGACACTCCGAATCCGTCGAGCATTGCCTGTGTCTTGGAGTAGACTATGCCGCCGAGACGGGCTGTGACGAGGAATCCGAAATTGAAGTTGCCGAGGCGGAAACTGTTGTTCCACGCGAGGTTGGCCTTCGGGAGGACGCTTCCCAACTTGATGTAGTTCTCCGGGTTGCTGATGTTCTCCTTTGAGACAGAACCGTTCTCGTCGATGAATATCTTGCCGTTATGGTCCTTCTTCAGGTCCACGAGAGAGTACAGGTCTCCGAGAGAGCCGCCTTCGCGGAGGATGAAGTGAGCCTGGTCAAGACCGTTCATGTCGAGCTGGTCGATGCTCAGGTGCACGCCTTCGATCTCGATGTCCTCGGCAAGAGAGAGTATCTTGTTGTGGTTGGCCGAGAAGGTGAAGTTGCTGTTCCAGTTGAATATCCCCCAGGTGTTGTCAAAGCCGAGGGCGAGTTCGACACCGTTGTTCAGCACGCTACCGGACTGCACGTACATGTTGGACCATCCTGAGCCGACAGAGATCTTAGGATCGAATGTCTGGTTGGACGTGAGTGCATGGTAGTAGGTTGCGTCGAGGTTGAAGTATTTGAGGAATCTCATTGTGAGACCGACTTCCCATGAAGATGTCCTCTCAGGCTTAAGGTTGTAGAGAGGGTACTGGGTCTGGGTGCTCCATGAGGTGTTGCTGCCGTCCCATGAATACATAGGGTTGGCGATGAAACGCTCGAATGCGACACCGACAGATGCGTATGAACCCCTGATCTTTACATATTCAAGAAGAGCAGGCATATTCGGGATAATCTCCGAAAGCACTACCGATGCTCCGACGGAAGGATAGAAGAACGCCTTCTGGTTGGAGTTAGGTCCGGCCAGCTGTGACGGCCAGTCGCTACGGCCTGTCAATGTCAGATAGTATGCGCCTTTGAAGCCGACCTCGGCAGAGGCAAATACCGACTGGGTCTGCTCTCTCCAGCCTGTCTGGTTGCGGCTGGTCATGGACTGGCTGAGGTTCAGGACATTGAAGACATTGGCAAGGCCTGCCTTCTCTCCTTCTATCGAGCCGTCCGAGATAGGTCCCCTGATGGACATGAGGTCTGAACGCATGTCAGTGAATGAGGCACCGGCGGTAGCCTGGAGGCTCCAGCCTGTCCATGTCTTGTTGACATTCACGAGCACATCTCCGTAGATCTGCTTGTCCTTTGACTCGGATATTGAGTAGAGACCCCTGTTTGAACGTTCCGTAAGGGTATTGACTGTGGAGGCGTAGTATTTCTCGGTGGCAGTATTGACAGAGTTGTCGATACGGATACGTCCCGATACGCTGAGCCAGTCAAGTATCTGGTAGGAAAGACCTGCATTGAGCATATAACGGTCTTTCTTGTTCTCACGCAGGTTGCGGTAGTTGACCCAGTACGGGTTCTGCATCGTGAGACCGGCATCCCCTATCGGCCAGTACTGGGTGTAGAGGTTGCGTGAAGGGTCCCAACGCTCGTACATCTTCACATCCTCCCAGTCATTTCCGCGAGGGAAGAGGTACGCTCCGACGATAGGGTTGCTGTATGTACCCTGGTTGGTCATGTTGCGGTCGTTCTGGAGGATGTAGCTCGCGCCTATATCGAACTTCATCTTGTCATTGAAGAATGAGGTGGTGTTCCTGAACGTGAAGTTGTACCTGTCGTACTTGTTGTTCGGGACTATACCACGGGAGTTGACTGCCGCAGCAGAGAGATAGAGCTGGTTCTTCTCGGTACCTGTCGAGAATGAGACACTCTCCGTACCGGTCACGCCTGTCTGGTAATAGTCCTTGCGAGGGTTGTAGCCAGGGTTAGTGTATTCGTTCAGTTTTTCTCCCCAGCTGTAATACTGCGCACCTGCAGACGACTGAGGGTTGCCGGTGCCATAGGAGTTCTGGAAACGAGGGAGCACGAACGGCATGGAGACTTCTGTGTTGCTGGATATGGTGATGGAAGTCTTGCCTTTCTGTCCCTGCTTGGTGGTGATGACGATGGCTCCGTTGGCCGCATCCGATCCGTAGAGCGCAGCCGCGGCCGCACCTGTCAGGACTGTCATGGACTCGATGTCCTCAGGGTTGATATCCGCGATAGGGTCGGTGGTTCCCTGTGAACTGAACTCTGTACCGCCTTCCTTTGCCATGGTATACATAGGCACACCGTCAATCACATAGAGGGCATTGGATGACTGCTCGATGGATTTCTGTCCACGCATGATGACCTTGGTGGCACCGCCGACTCCGGATGAGGAGGCGTTGATGACAAGGCCGGCGACCTTACCGTTGAGGGAGTTGACGAAGTTCGCGTCCTTGTTGGCAAGGAGTTCGTCCGACTTGCCTTCCTGCACATTGTAGGAAAGGGCCTTCTCCGCACGGCGGATACCGAGGGCTGTCACCACTGTCCCTTCGAGGAGCATGGAGTCGTCCTCAAGAGTGACATTGAAAAGCCTGCGCGTGCCGATCTGCTGCTCCACGGTCTTGTATCCGAGGCAGGAGAACTCAAGCACGGAGGATTCCATTCCCTCAGGGAGTTCGAATGAGAAGTTACCGTCGAGGTCGGTGCTCGCTCCCACAGTGGTGCCCTTGACAATCACACCGACACCTATTATAGGTGTACCGTAGGAGTCGATGACTGTTCCGGATACAGTATTGCCGACACTCTGCTGAGAGTTGTCTTCCGCCTCCTCCCTTGAGATGTAGACGTTCATGCCCTGGATATTCCAGGAGATGTCTGTAGAAGAGAAAATCCGGTCAAGGACATCCGTGAGCGGCAGATTCTCCGCATTTATGCTCACCGGCATCTTCACATCGACCTGATTCATCAGGAAAAGATATTGTGACTGCTGCTCAATCGCATCAACGACTTCCTGCAGGGTGGCGTTGTCCATCCTGAGGGTCACACGGGCCTGGTCCTGCGCATTGGCCACCCCCCCTAAATGGAGGAACACAAGCGCGGAAACAGCCGCCAGCAGTCTACCAACTTTGCTTAATAGACCTTTGTTCATAAAATTGTTATTAAAAATAGTATCAGTAATTACGTGCCATTGTCCTGTCTCAGCCAGACATACCCATAAATGATTACGGACAGGAAAGTATGCCTCCGGTCATCAGTGTCAGTGTCGTGGTCTTCTATTCCATAGTATTCTGCCCTTAAATATCATATACATATCAGCGGATCAGGACAGCGCCTGACTCCGAGTCTCTCTCCCAAGTGAAGTCTGAGGCTTTCTCCAGCACTGTCAATGCGTGCTCAAGCCCTTCCGACACACGTATCTTGCCCCAAGTGTAATGCACGACAGGAAGTTCCTCCGCAGTGATGATGATATCCACGCCGTAGATGCGCTCCAGCCTGTGCATGAGTTCGTCGAACGGGACACCGACCACATCTATCAGCCCCCTCGTCCAGCAGTCCACCTTGCCGGTATCGTCCATCCTGTCGAGACAGAGGCGCCCGTCCTCCATCTTTATCACGTCCTTCGGCTCCAGTATATATTCGGAATTGTCCGCAAGCCTGCTTGTGACCTTGATCGAGCCTCTGAGCAGGGCAGCGGAGAAATCATTGTTCTGTTCGTCCGCATACACGTTGAATCTCGTCCCCAGGACTGAAATGTCGGAGGCGAATGTCTCCACCACGAACGGCCGGTCATTGTCCTTGGCCACATCGAAAAGAGCCTCTCCAGATATGAGCCGCACATTCCTGGACTTGCGGGAGAAGACGGCAGGATACTCCATCTCAGTGCCTGCATTGAGCCAGATCTCGGTACCGTCCGGAAGTGTCATCTGAAGACTCCTGCCTGCAGGCACGGACACTTTCTGGGTCATGGCTGCAAGGGCGTCCACCGTCTCGTTCCTGGAGACAATGGCAGAAACCACCGACACGAGCACCAGCGAAGCCGCAAGCCCGGCAGCGAAAAGGAATCTGCGGAGATGACCGGACTTTCTTGCGGCAGGCTTTTCCGGCCTGGCATGCACGGTCATCCCGGAAAAAATCAGATGAGCATCCTTGAATGCCTTGGCATGGCTCCCGTCCGGGTCATCGGCCAGCCATCTGTCGATTTCCGCCTCTTCGTCAGGTGTAGTGGCGCACCTGAAATATTTCATCAACTTGTAGGTATCCATATCCATTTTGGTCCAAAACGCCATATAGACACATAAATCCCATCACCGGACCCCTGAAAATCCAGTTTTTTTTTAATTTGTTGCCTGCAAATACACCGATACGGATAGGATATGGCAATTTTTTATATCTTTGGCCCCGGTATCATGAAAGCAACAGAAATCACTCCGCAGGAGTTCGGAAGGATTTTCCTTGAGTACAGGGAAAAGTTCATATCGATAGCCAGGTCATACGTCAGGGACGAGATCGCGGCCGAGGATATCGTGTCCGGATGCTTCACGAGTTTCTGGGACAGCCGCGAGAAGATAGAAATCGAGGTGTCCGCCGAGGCGTATATCCTCCAGTCGGTCAAGAACAGGTGCATGAACTATCTCAGGGACAATGCGAACAGGCTGAAAGTGCATGAGACGCGGTACAATGCGGCTATGACAAGGATACGTGCAATGGAGTCAGAGGATCTCAGTTTCCTTTTCAGGGCCGATATAGAGGCGATATTCACAAGGCTGCTTGACAAGACTCCGGAAATGACGAGGAACATATTCTGTTCCAGCCGCTTCGAAGACATGACATACGAAGAGATAGCAAAGAAGTACAATGTGTCCCCGAGAAAGGTGAAAAGGGAGATACAGTCGGTGCTTGCCATGATGAGGCAGTCCCTGAAAGACTATCTCCCCGCGACTGCCGTCACCCTGACTCTGGTACGGGAGATAATGACGTCAATCCAAGGCGGTATCTGAGAAATAGGCCACGGGCGGCCACGCCGTCCGGACGTCCATGGCCTGCATTATTTTCGGGGGACAATAATGCGGATATGCATTTTAAATTTATATCTTTGTAGCCTTTCGTAATCTAAACGGATATTATTAATAATACATTTTAATTGATGAAACGCGTTTTATCTATCATTTCAGCGGCATTCCTGACTCTGACAAGTGTCGCCGCCGCTGAAGATTCGCCTCTGTGGCTAAGGAAAAACAATATCTCGCCTGACGGGACAAAAATAGTCTTCTGCTATGAAGGGGACCTGTTCGTGGTGCCGGTCACAGGAGGTAAGGCCGTGCAGATCACATCGAACCCGGCATACGACTCCGACCCTATCTGGACTCCTGACGGGAAGAGCATTGTGTTCAGCTCATACAGGGACAAGGGCAAGGACATATTCATCACGTCTGCCGAAGGCGGCACGCCTGTGAAGGTGACAGGCTATCCGTGGAACGAGACTCCGATGGCGGTGCTCCCTGACGGGCGCATCATCTTCTCTGCCTCTATACAGGCCGATGCGGCATTCGGGGATTTCCCTGGCGGGACTCAGCTGTACACTGTCGGCAGGGACGGAGGCCGGCCGGAACTGATGACATCCCTCCATGTGTCGGCTCTGAGCATAGGCAAGGACGGAAGAATAATATATGAGGACTACAAAGGGTATGAGGATCCTTTCAGGAAGCATCACACGTCATCAGTGACAAGGGATATCTGGTCGTATGTGCCTGCTGTAGGCGACACTACACTGACGATGAACGCGAAAGGCACGTTCACCAAATTGTCTTCATTCAAAGGCGAGGACAGGAATCCGGTGCTTGCCTCGGACGGGGACACATTCTACTATCTGAGCGAGAAGGACGGCAACTCCAACATCTACAGGAGTTCCCTTTCCGCGCCGGACAAATCCGAGCAGATCACATTCGAGAAGAAGCATCCTGTGAGGTATCTGTCAATCTCCGACAATGACATACTCTCCTATTCCTATGACGGGGAACTCTACACCCTGGCTCCCGGCAAGGAGGCCCGCAAAGTCAATGTGACCATCATTTCGGACAAGAACGAGAGGGACAACATCCATGTCACCCTTTCTTCCGGAGCCACAGACCTGGCCGTATCCCCTAACAGGAAGGAGATAGCGGTCGTGGCAAGGGGCGACGTGTATGTGACATCCATCGACTACGGCACCACGAGGAGAATCACTGACACGCCTCAGCAGGAAAGAGACGTGTGCTTCTCGGAGGACGGGAGGACACTGTACTATTCCGCAGAGAGGGACGGATACTGGGGCATCTATGCGACAAGCCTCACCGACAAGGACGACAAGTATTTCACCTATTCGGTGAAAATGGAGGAGAGGCTCGTGACAACTCCGGGAGAGACCTGCTTCCAGCCGGCCGTATCTCCTGACGGGAAATGGCTCGGCTTCCTGAGGGACAGGACTGAGATAGTCATCAAGAACATCAAGAACGGAAAGGAGAAATCGCTGCTGAAAGGGGTGAACTACTCCTATACAGACGGTGACCAGAGGTTCGAGTGGAGCGATGACAGCTGCCACATCCTGTGCAACTGGCAGGGCAACGGCGGATGGAACAATGAGGACATCGCGCTCATCGACATCGAGACCGGAGAGGTGACGGACCTCACTCAGAGCGGATATACCGATGCCGCATTCAGATGGGCAATGGGCGGAAAGGCCATGACATGGATGAGTGACAGGGCAGGATACAGGAGCCACGGCAGCTGGGGTGCGGAATATGACATCTACGCGATGTTCTTCGACGGGAAGACGTTCTACGAGTTCACCCGCGACAAGGAGGAGGACGAGATAGAGAAACTCCTGTCGGAAGAGAAGAAGGATGAGAAGAAAGACGGGGACAAGAAGGACTCCACAAAAGTGGAGAAGACGAAGAAACTGACGCTCGACCTGGACAACAGGGAGGACAGGACCGTAAGGTTGACAAGGCTCTCCGGACGGATGGGAGACCACTATCTGAAACAGGACGGCAGCAAGTTGTACTATACCACCCAACTTGAGAAGAGCACTGACCTGTGTGTGCTGGACATCAAGGAAGGAAGCATAAATGTGCTTGTACGCAATGTGTACGGAGGCCTGTATCCTGATGCGGATGACAAGTACCTGTATGTGCTCGGAGGACGCGGAGTGTCGCGTATCGACATGGGCACCGGGTCTCAGGAGACCATTTCTTTTGCCGGTGAGTTTGACTACAGGCCAGCAAAGGAAAGGGAGTACATCTTCAATCATGTGTGGAAGCAGGTGAAGGAGAAATTCTACGACCCTGAGATACATGGTATCGACTGGGAGGGCTACCGGGATGCCTATGCCCGTTTCCTGCCGCACATCAGCAACAATTTCGACTTCCAGGAACTGCTCTCGGAGATGCTGGGAGAGCTGAACGGCTCGCATACCGGGGCAAGGTATTTCTATTTCTCGGGACTGAACATGGGCACTCTCGGGCTTCTGTATGACTATGAGTATACAGGTGACGGTCTGAAAATCAAGGAGGTGCTCAAAGGAGGTCCTGTCTCTGTCGCTGACCCTGAGATCAAGGCCGGGGACATCATCTCGGCAATTGACGGAGTGGAGATCAAGGCCGGAGAGGACTGGTATCCGCTACTGACGATGAAAGCCGGTGACAAGGTGCTGGTGACAGTCAGGAAAGGCGGGAAGAAAGCCTGCGACCTGTATGTGGAGGCAGGATACTCAGACTCGGAACTTCTCTACAAGAGATGGGTGAGACAGCGCGAGGAGATGGTCAGGGAACTGTCCGGAGGGAAGGTAGCCTATGTCCATGTGGCAGGCATGAATTCGGAGAGCTTCAGGGAAGTGTACTCGAAACTTCTCGGCAAATACAGGACTTGCGAGGCAGTGATTGTGGATACACGGCACAACGGAGGAGGATGGCTGCATGACGACCTCGCCACCCTGCTCGACGGCAAGGCATATATCAGGTTCGAGCCTCGGGGACAGTACATTGGCACAGAGCCTTACAGCAAGTGGACCAAGCCGTCATGCGTGCTCATCGGTGAGGACAACTATTCGGATGCGTCCGGCTTCCCTTACGTGTACAAGACGCTGGGCATAGGCAAACTGATAGGTGCGCCTGTCCCTGGCACGATGACTGCCGTATGGTGGGAGCAGCAGATTGACAGGAGCCTCGTATTCGGCATCCCGCAGGTCGGAGCCATAGGCATCAAGGAGGGAAGATACCTTGAGAACCTGCAGGTCGAGCCTGACATCCTGGTCTACAACGACCCTGCATCTGTCCTCAACGGGGAAGACAAGCAGCTGGAACGGGCTGTGGAAGAGATGTTGAAAGAAATAGGAAGCAAAAATGACTGATGTCATGGACAGTAAAATCGTCATAATCCCGACTTACAACGAGAAGGAGAATATAGAAAGAATCATCCGGGCAGTGTTCGCCCTCGATGGCGGGTATCACATACTCGTCATCGAGGACGGGTCTCCGGACGGGACCGGCGCCATAGTGAAAAGACTGCAGCAGGAGTTTCCCGAGCGTCTCTTCATGATAGAGAGAAGCGGGAAGCAGGGACTCGGGACTGCCTACATCACAGGGTTCAAATGGTCGGTCAAGAACGGATATGACTATATTTTCGAGATGGACGCGGACTTCTCGCACAATCCCGCCGACCTGCCGAGGCTGTATGAGGCATGCAGCAGGGACGGGGCGGATCTTGCCATAGGCTCCAGGTACTGTGACGGGATAAGCGTCATCAACTGGCCTATAGGCAGGGTGATAATGTCATATTACGCTTCAGTCTACGTGCGGACTGTGCTCGGGATGAAGGTGTATGACACCACAGCCGGGTTCAAGTGCTACAGGAGGAAAGTGCTGGAGACGATAGACCTCGACAATGTGAGGATGAAGGGCTACGGCTTCCAGATAGAGATGAAATACAGCACCTACAAACTCGGGTTCAAAATCAAGGAGGTGCCTATCATATTCGTGGACAGGAAGGAGGGCACGTCCAAGATGAGCAGCGGAATCTTCGGAGAGGCGTTCTGGGGAGTGCTCAGGATGAAAATGAGGAAAATACGGCCCGCAAAGACAGCCCCTTCCCTGGAGCAATAATGCGGATCGCACATATCAGAATATAAAATATGGGAGCAAAGTATCTTCTTGGCAATCTAACGGTTGTCACAGGTGCGGCAGCCGGGCGCGGCTGCATCGCCGTAAGCGGGGAACATATCAGCGGAGTATGGATTGAGGACGGGGAAGGGCGTGTAAGATACGGCGGAGAGGATATCCCCCTGCCTGCACTCGCCGCACGGTTCAGCACTGACAATCCGGATGCGGAGATACTTGATTTCGCAGGAATGTACGCATTTGCCGGAGGCATAGATGCGCATGTGCATTTCCGTGAACCCGGAATGACCGGCAAGGCGGACATGGAAAGCGAATCGCTTGCCGCCGTCCTCGGCGGGGTGACATCGTATATCGACATGCCCAATACCAACCCGCCGACGGTCACGGCCCGGAGGCTCTCCGAGAAACTCGCCATGGCGGAAGGACGGTCCTGGGGCAACTACGGCTTCCATCTCGGGGCGACCAACTCCAATTTAGACGAAATCAATGACATCCTGGACGGGAAAGGGCTGATAGGTCCTGACAGTTTCGGGGGAATAAAGGTGTTCATGGGCTCTTCGACAGGGAATATGCTTGTCGATGACGAGAGCACGCTGTCATCGCTGTTCAGGATAAGAAGAAAGGAAATCCTGGTACACAGCGAAGATGAGGGCATCATCCGCCGGAATATGCAGGCTGCCGCCGACAGGTACGGGGAAGACATACCATTCTCCGAACATGTAAGCATCAGGAGCAGGCAGGCCTGCATCAGATCCACAATCAAGGCTCTCGAACTTGCCATGAAATACGGCACCAGGCTGCATGTACTGCATGTCTCCACAAAAGAGGAAGTCGAGATGATAAGGGCCGCCAAGGCGTTGAACCCGGACATTACCGCAGAGACATCTGCCAATTACCTGTGGTTCTGCGCAGATGACTATGACCGTATGGGAAGTCATCTGAAATGCAACCCTTCTGTCAAGACGGCAGAGGACCGTGCGGCACTCAGGGCGGCATTGGGAAGCGGGCTGATTGACACCATAGGCTCTGACCATGCCCCGCATCTGGCGGAAGAAAAGGACAGGAAATACATGTGTGCCCCGTCTGGGCTTCCTTCAATCCGGCAGACCCTGCCGGTGCTGCTGACCATTGCCTCGGAAGAGGAGATTCCGCTCACAAGGATAGCATCCGTATTTTCAGAAAAGGCCGCCGCCATGTTCGGCATCAGGGACAGAGGAGTCCTCAGAGAGGGCAGCAAGGCGGACATCGTCATTGTCTCCCCGGAAGAACAGACAATAACAAATACGGAGTCCGGCTACAGATGCGGCTGGACCCCGTATGAAGGTGCTGTGCTCAAATGGAGCGTAA
Source organism: uncultured Bacteroidales bacterium (assembly GCA_944323505.1). Lineage (GTDB taxonomy): Bacteria > Bacteroidota > Bacteroidia > Bacteroidales > UBA932 > Cryptobacteroides. The sequence goes on along the minus strand of CALUST010000039.1, from coordinate 21,011 downwards.
AGGAAGTGCTTGTCAACGGCTGCCGTCGTGTGACAGGCGGGAAGGTGACAGGATGCCCGAACGGACAGCGGCTGTCATTTGACAGGTAGCCTCCCCTATTTCTTCTCCTGCTTCTGCTGCTGTGCCTCCGGAACGGCTTTTGGCTGTTCATGCCTGCATCCTTTGGCGACAGTCTCGTATTCCTCGACAGAAATCATCTTGCAGGTGCCGTTGAATGTGGCCCCGAGTTCGACAATCAGTTTCCTCACTTTAAGGTTGGCATTGACTGCGCATCCCGCCTTGAGGGACGTGGTGTCCTTGATGATGAGGTTGCCTGATATCTTGCCCCAGATATCCACATTGGAGCATACCACATCTCCGTTCACTTCCGCGGACTCGCCTACTACCAGTTTGCCGTCGGAATACAATTTGCCGTCAAAAGAGCCGTCGACACGTATGTCTGACGTTGATGTCATCTCTCCCTTGAAAAAGGTGCCGGAGGAAATCCTGCTCACCGAGTTGACATTTACCTGAGGTTCTGCTTTTCCCATTGTATTGAATTATTTTGATGTTTTCTGATTATCAGAGATTCTTCCCGTGGCAGTTCTTGTATTTCTTGCCTGAACCGCACGGGCAAGGGTCATTCCTGCCGACAGTCTTCTCTGCATGGACAGGCATGTTGCTCTTCTGCTCGCCGCCGTTGGTGACAAGATCGGTGCGGCTGGTCCTCATCTGGCTCATGTCAGGCTTGCGCTGAGGCGCAGGAGCCTGTACAGGTGCGGCCTCACGGAGAGGGATATGCGCCCTGAAGAGGAATGAGAGGATGTCCTTGCTGAGGGACTCGAGCATATTCTTGAACAGGTTGAAACTCTCGAACTTGTAGATGAGAAGAGGGTCCTTCTGCTCGTATGTGGCATTCTGCACGGACTGCTTGAGGTCGTCCATGTCTCTCAGATGCTCTTTCCAGTGCTCGTCTATCTGGTAGAGGGTTATCGCCTTGGTAAGGGCTCTCGCAATCTCCTTGCCCTCGGTCTCGTATGCCCTCTTGAGGTTGACGGAGAGGGTGAGCATCTTGCGCCCGTCCGAGATAGGGATGGCGATGTTCTGATATATCGCACCCTGCTTCTCGAAGACGTCCTTGACAACCGGGTAAGCCTTCTGTACCATATTGTCCATCCTGCGGTTGTAGACATCGAGCATATTCTTGAACAGCCTGTCGGAAATCTCCTGCTTCCTGGCCTTCTTGTAGAACTCCTCATCGAATCCGAGGTCTATAGAAAGGGACTTCATGACATATTCCCCGAAGTCGGCGTAGTCATAGCCCTCACTGTTCTCCACGATAATCTCCGCCATGTCCTGCATCATGTTCATCACGTCTATCTCCACCCTCTCGCCTGACAGGGCATTGCGTCTGCGCGTGTAGATGACCTCCCTCTGGGAGTTCATCACGTCATCATACTCGAGCAGTCTCTTTCGTATGCCGAAGTTGTTTTCCTCGACCTTCTTCTGCGCCCTTTCGATGGAGCTGGAGAGCATATTGTTCTCAAGGGCCTCGTCATCCTTCATGCCCATCTTGTCCACGACTGCGGCTATCCTCTCCGAGCCGAAGAGCCTCATCAGCTTGTCTTCGAGCGAGACGTAGAATGTGGACGATCCCGGGTCTCCCTGACGTCCGGCACGACCGCGCAACTGACGGTCCACGCGACGGCTGTCATGACGCTCAGTACCGATGATGGCGAGACCTCCTGCATTGCGGACCTCCTCGGAGAGCTTGATGTCGGTACCACGTCCGGCCATGTTGGTGGCGATAGTGACTGTGCTCTTCTGTCCTGCATGGGCGACGACCTCGGCCTCCCTCGCATGCTGCTTGGCATTCAGGACCTGATGGGAGATGCCCCTTAACTTGAGCATCCTGCTGAGGAGCTCTGATGTCTCGACATCCGTGGTGCCGACAAGCACAGGACGCCCTTCGGAAGTGAGCTCGACTATCTTATTGATGACGGCCTCGTACTTCGCTTTCTTGGTCTTGTATATGAGGTCGTTGTTGTCTATCCTCGCTATAGGCCGGTTGGTAGGGATGACCACAACATCCAGTTTGTAGATGGACCAGAACTCCCCTGCCTCGGTCTCTGCGGTACCTGTCATTCCGGCCAGCTTGTGATACATCCTGAAATAGTTCTGGAGGGTGATTGTAGCGAATGTCTGGGTCGCGGCCTCGACTTTCACGTTCTCCTTGGCCTCGACTGCCTGGTGAAGACCGTCACTCCAGCGTCTTCCCTCCATGATACGGCCTGTCTGCTCGTCGACAATCTTGACCTTGTTGTCCATGATGACATAGTCGACATCCTTCTCGAACATCGCATAAGCCTTCAGGAGCTGGTTCACAGTGTGGACGCGCTCTGACTTCAGGGCGAAGTCGGCCATTATCTCATCTTTCCTGACCTGTTTCTCGTCAGGACGCATCTCGCTCTTCTCGACATCGGCAATAGCGCTGCCGACATCCGGGAGGATGAAGAATTTCGGGTCCGAGAGCTGGCTGCTGAGCAGGTCATGACCGTTGTCGGTCAGTTCGACCGAATGCTGCTTCTCGTTGATGACGAAATAGAGAGGGTCGGTGACCACCGGCATCTCCCTTTCGTTGTCCTGTATATAGTAGTTCTCTGACTTCTGGAGCAGCTGCTTGATGCCCGGCTCGCTGAGATACTTGATCAGAGGCTTGTATTTCGGAAGTCCCTTGTATGCGCGGAGGAGGAGTTTCCCGCCCTCTCTCTCGTCGCCTTCGGCAATGAGCTTCTTCGCCTCGTTGAGCGTGGATGTGACAAGGGCGCGCTGGCTGTTGTAGAGTTTCTCGACATAAGGCTTGAACTCCATGAACTGCTGGTCGTCCCCCTTAGGCACAGGACCTGAGATGATGAGAGGGGTACGTGCATCGTCTATGAGCACGGAGTCGACCTCATCGACAATGGCGTAATGATGCTTGCGCTGTACAAGGTCCTTCATGGAAACCGCCATGTTGTCCCTGAGGTAGTCGAAGCCGAACTCGTTGTTGGTACCGAATGTGATGTCGCAGGCATAGGCCTTCTTTCTCTCATCGCTGTTCGGTTTGTGCTTGTCTATACAGTCTACGGAAAGACCGTGGAACATATAGAGAGGTCCCATCCATTCAGAGTCTCGTTTTGAGAGGTAGTCGTTGACTGTGACCACGTGGACACCTTTGCCTGCAAGGGCATTGAGGAATACCGGCAGGGTAGCCACGAGGGTCTTTCCCTCTCCGGTGGCCATCTCGGCAATCTTGCCCTGATGCAGGACGATACCGCCTATCAGCTGGACATCGTAGTGCACCATGTCCCAGGTGATCTCATTACCGCCTGCCATCCAGTGGTTGTGCCATACGGCATCATCCCCGTCTATCTCCACAAAGTCCTTTACGGTGCTCAACGCACGGTCGAAGTCCGTGGCCCTGACCCTTATCTCTGCATTCTCCTTGAATCTGCGCGCAGTCGACTTCATCACTGCGAACGCTACAGGGAGTATCTCATTGAGGACTTCCTCTATCTCTTCGTCGACTTTCTTCACGAGTTTGTCGGACTCGGTGGCAAGGGCCTCCTTCTCGTCAAGAGGGATGTCCTTCTCCAGTTCCGCCCTGATCTCGGAGATGCGGTCCTCGTCAGTGGCGATACGGTCACGTATAATCTGCTTCAGTTCAGACGACTTCGCCCTCAGTTCATCGTCCGAAAGCCTGTCGATGTCCACATAAGCCTCAAGTACCTTGTCAAGAATCGGTTTGAGTTGCTTGAGATCCCGGTCCGCCTTGGAGCCGAACATCTTTCTGAAAATATCCGCTAAAGCCATATTTATGATCTGTTATATCATTTTAAACCATTCCGCGCCGGGTCTGTACGGGCATCACCGCATCCCGCCGGCACAGGAGCCATTCCGGTCTGAACCGAAAACTTGCAAATTTAATCATTATATTGCAAGAAAACAATATCGGTTATCCGCATTAAAAAAAGTATATTTGCAGCCGGATTGAATAAATTTGACCATAACAATGACACTGAAAACCGGAACGGCAGTCTTCTGCGCTGCGGCTATCTTTCTTTCGGGCACACTTTCAAAGGCCCAGGACAACACATTCGACCTTTCTTCCCAAAGACATGAGGAACAGAACATCAGACCGGTGACAGGGCATGTCGTCGACCGGGGAGGGATTGCGGTCAATCCTGTGCCGCACGAGATGAGGAGACTCGGGACAGAGGTGCTCGATATCAGAGGAGGACTGACAATCAAGGACAGGAAGCATCGTTTCTCCGATGACTTGCAAGGACTTGCCCCGGAAGGCAAGGACGCCGTGCTGACGATAGATTTCGGACCGAAATATGCTGCCAGATACGGGATCAAGGAGACAAGCGGTGCATATTTCCTTGAAATCTCAGGCAAGGACATCCGCATCGCAGGCTATGACGAGACAGGAGCGTTCTACGGCATCCAGACTCTCAGACAGCTGCTGAGACATGGCAGACTGCCCATGGTAGAGATCCGGGACTGGCCTGACCTGCCGCTGAGAGGTGTCGTGGAAGGGTTCTACGGCACTCCATGGTCACATGAGGTGAGGCTGTCCCTGATTGATTTCTACGGGAGATTCAAGATGAACACCTACGTCTACGGGCCGAAAGACGACCCGTATCACAGCTGCCCGGACTGGAGGAAGCCGTACCCTGCCGATGAGGCTGCGCAGATAAGGGAGCTGGTTGATGCCTGCAACAGGAATCACGTGGATTTTGTCTGGGCCATCCATCCGGGACAGGACATAAAGTGGAACGAGGAGGACTATCTCAACCTTGTGAACAAGTTCCGGATGATGTATGACCTGGGAGTACGGGCTTTCGCCATATTCTTCGATGACATCTCCGGAGAAGGGACAAACCCTCACAAGCAGGTGGAGCTGCTGAACAGGCTCAACAGGGAATTTGTCCTGGCAAAGGGGGATGTGGCCCCGCTGATAATGTGCCCTACGGACTATTCGAGGCTGTGGGCGAACCCGACCCCTGACGGGAGCCTGAGCATCTACGGACGGACTCTCGACCCGTCCATCAGGATATTCTGGACAGGAGACTCGGTGTGCAGCGACCTCACCGCTGAGACGATGGAATGGGTCGGCTCCAGAATCCGCCGCCCGGCTCTGTACTGGTGGAACTTCCCGGTGACGGACTATGCAAGGCACATCATGATGAGCGGACCGGCATACGGGCTTGACACCTCCCTGACATCAGACGAGGTGGCAGGAGTGCTCAGCAATCCGATGGAGCACGGCTCGGCATCGAAGGTGGCATTGTACGGAGTGGCTGACTATGCCTGGAACACGGCCGGATACAATGCCATAGACAATTGGGAGCGCGCGCTTGCGGAACTGGTCCCTGATGCGAAAGAGGCATTCAGGACGTTCGCAATACATTCATGCGACACCGAGACCGGCTACAGGAGGGCAGAGTCCTGGGAGACGACCGTGTTCGGGATAAATGACTATACTGATGAGGAGTTCGAGGCTCTGAGAGAAGAATTCATGAAAATAGAAAAGGTGCCGGAGCAGATGGAGGCTGGATGCCGGGACACCCTGCTGCTGGCAGAACTGAGGCCTTGGCTCACGGAGTTCGGAAGGCTCGGGACACGCGGGCTGAAGACCCTCGGTCTGATCGAGTCGTTCGGGAAGACTGACAATGAGACATTCTGGGAGGCATATTCGGACAATCTGATGACCGATGAGGAGGCTGAATCCTATTCAAGGCACAAGTCCGGGACACTGAGGCTGCAGCCGTTCTATGAGAGGTGCATGGCGGATCTCGGTGACGGGCTCATGAAAAGCCTGACAGGGGAAGAGTCGTCGAGGAGGAAAAGTATCGGCCCGTTTGCCAATATCCGCACTATGGGGAACCTGATGTTCGATGACGACTCCACCACTTTCTACACCACGGGACTGGCACAGAAGGACGGGGACTGGATAGGGGCAGACCTCGGAAAGGTGACACCGGTCGATGCCGTCCGCATACTCCAGGGACGCAACTCGACAGATGACACGGACTATTTCGACCATGTAAGGCTTGAATGGTCGCCGGACGGAAAGACATGGGAGCCGCTGATTGATGACATCAGGGACAGATACATAATAGAGTGGGAAGGAGAGCCTGTAATGGCCAGATATGTCAGGCTGTTAAGACTCAGGTCAGACAAGACCAACTGGGCTGCGGTACGCTCGTTCGACATCAATCCTGTCACTCCTGAGCGACTGGGATTCGAGGTGACTGCGGATGACACGGCCCGGGCGATGGCAGCCTTTGACAGGAATCCTGGCACGGGCTATGCCAATGTGGGCACTCTCACATTCGGGGTGCCGGAAGATGTATGCGGATATGTCATACTGTCCGGGCATACTGGAGACAGCGGCATCACTGTCGTACAGAAATCCGCAGACGGCACTGTCCTCGACACCCTGACCACGGACAAGGACTATCTCGAAGTAGTGCCTGCTGACGGAGCCACGACAATCGCGATACAAGGGGATACTGAGATATATGAAATACTGGTCAAACGCGGAGAAGCCTGCGACACTGGCAGACAGTAAGCGGTCAGCGGTATGTCTCCAATGCTTTCGAAAGGATGGTGACAGCCCGTCGCAGTTCCTCTTCCGCAAGGACATAGGCCATGCGTACTTGGCGGCTTCCCATGCCCGGAGTGACATAGAAGCCTGCTCCAGGAGCCATCATCACGGTCTCCCCCTCGTATGAGAAGTCGGAGAGACACCATGCGCAGAATCGCTCAGCATCATCCACAGGCAGTTCAGCCATCACATAGAACGCGCCCTGCGGCTTTGCGACCACGACCCCAGGGATGCTTTCAAGACCGGATACAAGCACATTCCTGCGGGTCTCGTATTCTGAAATGACCTCCCGGATATATTCCTTGCCGGCATCGAAGGAGGCCTCGGCCACTATCTGACCGAGCAGAGGCGGGCTGAGCCTCGCCTGGCAGAGTTTCATCACGCCACCGAGCACGTCCCTGTTCCTTGTGGCGATACATCCGACCCTGATCCCGCATTCCGAGAAGCGTTTGGAGAAAGAGTCCACTATCACCGTATTTGCGGCTATGCTGCCGAGATGACCTGCCGACGTGAATTCAGCACCGTCATATACGAATTCCCTGTACACCTCATCCGAAAAGAGGTACAGGCCATGACGTCTGACTATCTCTTCAAGGGAACGAAGCGCATTCTCATCATAAAGGCTTCCGGAAGGGTTGTTCGGATTGCATATCAGGATGGCCTTTGTGCGCCCGGTGATCCTGCTCTCGAAATCCTCCGGAGAAGGCAGGGCGAATCCGCCCTCAATGTCAGAATGCACAGGCACGACCTTGACTCCTGCGGCAGCCGCGAATGCAAGATAGTTGGCATAAGTCGGCTCAGTGACAAGTATCTCGTCCCCGAAGTCAAGACAGGTCATGAAAAGAAACATCAATGCCTCTGATGCACCTGTGGTGACGATGATCTCATCCGGGGAGTAAGACATCCCGTATCCGGCATAATATTCCGAGAGTCTCTTCCTCAGAGACAGGAAGCCGTCGGAAGGACTGTACTCCAGGACCTTCCTGCCTATGTGTCCCAGGCTTTCAAGCCCGCACTCAGGGGTCCTGATATCCGGCTGCCCGATGTTGAGATGATATACCTTCAATCCTGCGGCCTTGGCCTTGTCGGCCAACGGGGACAGTTTCCTGATAGGAGAATAGGCTATCCCCTCTATTCTGCTTGACAACCTCATGTGACTTGGCGGTTAGCTTCTGTACATCTCGTCATAGTATTTCATATAGTCCCCGGAAGTGACGTTGTCCATCCAGTCCTGATGTTCGAGATACCATCTGACTGTCTTCTCGATGCCTTCCTCAAACTGCAGGGACGGCGTCCACCCGAGTTCCTTGTGCAGTTTGGTGGAGTCGATGGCATAGCGGAGATCATGTCCCTTCCTGTCGGTGACATAGGTGATGAGGTCCAGTGAATACCCCTCAGGATGCCCGAGCAGCCTGTCCACTGTCTTTATCAGCACCTTGATGATGTCGATGTTCTTCCATTCGTTGAAACCTCCGATATTGTATGTCTCAGCCACCTTGCCCTTATGGAATATCAGGTCGATGGCACTCGCGTGATCCTCGACATACAGCCAGTCTCGCACATTCTCCCCCTTTCCATAGACCGGAAGCGGCTTATGATGCCTTATATTGTTGATGAACAGAGGGATGAGTTTCTCCGGGAACTGATAAGGCCCGTAGTTGTTGGAGCAGTTGGTGACAATGACAGGCATACCGTACGTGTCATGGAAAGCCCTGACGAAATGGTCCGACGATGCCTTGGATGCCGAATACGGGCTGTGCGGCTGGTATTTGGTGTCCTCTGTGAAGAATGTGTCCCCATAGACTTCGTGTGCAGAGATTTCAGACTTGACGCCCTCCGGATGTGTGAGTTCCAGGGCGCCGTAGACTTCGTCCGTGGAGATGTGGTAGAACCTGCATTCCTGTCCCTCCGGGCCAGTCCAGCCTGACGGCTCCCATACGGACTTAGCCGCCTGCAGCAGGCTCAACGTGCCCATGACATTGGTCCTGGCGAATGTGAACGGGTCTTTGATGCTCCTGTCCACATGGCTCTCGGCAGCCAGGTGGATGATGCCGTCGACATTATAACGGCGCATCAGGTCAAGCATCCTGTCGAAGTCACAGATGTCAGCCTTTTCAAACACATAGTTCGGACTGTCCTCTATGTCCTTGAGGTTGGCAAGATTGCCTGCATAGGTCAACTTGTCCACATTTATTATCCTGTAGGAAGGATAGCGGGTGACGAATCTGCGGACGACATGGCTCCCGATAAAGCCTGCACCGCCTGTGATGATTATATTTCTGCTGAAATCCATTCTGTTGAAGATTTATTGGGGTTTTCTGATATTTCCGATACATTTTTTCAGAGAGTCCGTCCAATACGGTATCCTGATGCCGAATGTCTCCTTTATCCTGGTCTTGTCGAGGACAGAGTAACTCGGGCGGGTCACCTTGCTCGGGAACTCGCTGCTGTGGCAAGGCCTGACGTCACATGAGAGGTTGCCGGCATATCCGGCAATCATCCTGGCGAAGTCATACCATGAGCAGACGCCCTCGTTGCTGTAGTGATATATGCCGTCCCTGCCGACGAATGAGCGGCTCTCGATGATGCCGAATATTGCCTCTGCAAGGTCTCCCGCATAAGTCGGGGTCCCCGTCTGGTCGAAGACGACATTGAGCACGGGCTTCTCCGCCGTGAGCCTCAGCATGGTCTTGAGGAAGTTCCTGCCGAACTCGCTGTACAGCCAGGCTGTCCTTATGATAAGATGACGGCAGCCGGCTCTCAGTATTGCCTCCTCCCCGTGAAGTTTGGTGAGGCCGTAGACTCCTGTAGGACTGGCGGGTGCATCCTCCCGGCAAGGTGTATTGTGCCTGTCGCCGCCGAACACATAGTCCGTGGAGACATGGACCAGCAGCCCGTCATTCTCTTTCATTGCAGAGGCGAGGTTCCATACCGCCGCCGCATTCAGCCGCTCTGCGGTCTCAGGGTCATCCTCTGCCCTGTCAACATCCGTATAGGCGGCACAATTGATGACAGCCTTGATATCCTCTTTCCTTACTATCTCCCTGACGGCATCAGCATCCGTGATGTCCAGCCTTACTGTCTCCTGTCCCGGGACATCTGAGATGTCCGAGAAGACATATCTGTCTCCGCTTCTTCTCGAGACGAGCCTCATCCAGTTACCGAGCTGGCCGTTAGCCCCTGTCACAAGTATATTCATCGTGTCATGATTTTAGAGAATGCAATCGCCATGAGCGGCATAATAGTCTGTCGCATAGTCGAACAGCCAGCCGGCATCCTTCAGACGGTCATGATGCCTGTCCTTTGCGGAAAGTATCACCTTGTCGGCAGGGACTCTCCAGTCTATCCCAAGGTCGGGGTCATCCCATGCCAAGGCCCCCTCGCTCTGAGGGGCATAGAAACTGTCGCACTTGTACTGGAAGATGACATCATCGCTCAGGACGGCGAACCCGTGGGCGAATCCCCTCGGTATGAAGAACTGCCTGTGGTTCTCCCCGCTGAGCTCCACTGCCACATGGCGGCCGAATGTCGGGGAGCCTCTCCTGATGTCAACGGCCACGTCCAGGACTGTGCCCTTGATGACACGCACCAGTTTGCTCTGGGCATAAGGCGGCTTCTGGAAATGCAGCCCCCTGACCACCCCGTAAGAGGACCGGCTCTCGTTGTCCTGTACGAATCTCACCTCCCTGACCTTGGAGCAGAAATCCCTTTCGGAGAATGACTCGAAGAAATATCCCCTCTCGTCGGCGAATACACGGGGCTCGATGATGACGACCCCGTCAATATCTGTTCTGATTACTTCCATAATATGCTTCCATAGATAAATTCAGGTGTCGGGCGCCGGGATCATTCAAGTCCGGTCCTGCCATTCCTCCTGACCTCGTCCAGCACTTTCATGAGATACTGCCCGTACTGGTTCTTGAGCATCGGGGCGGCTATCTCCCTCATCTTCGCCTCGTCTATCCATCCGTTCCTGTAGGCTATGCCTTCAAGACAGGCAATCTTCAAGCCCTGCCTCTTTTCGATGACCTCCACAAAAATCGAGGCATCGGCAAGGGAGTCGTGCGTCCCCGTGTCGAGCCATGCGAAGCCCCTTTCCATGGTCCGCACCATCAGTTCCCCGTCTGCAAGGAACTTCTGGTTGACAGATGTGATCTCCAGTTCTCCCCTGGCTGACGGCTTGATATTCCTGGCCACCTCGACGACCTTGTTGGGATAGAAATAAAGCCCGACCACGGCATAGTCGGACTTCGGATGTGCAGGTTTCTCCTCTATCGAAAGGCAGTTGCCCTCATCGTCGAACTCGGCTACGCCATAACGCTCCGGATCATCCACACGGTATCCGAAGACTGTGGCCTTGCCGTTATCAGCCGCACGCACGGCACCTTCAAGCAGTTCGCACAGACCTGCACCGTGGAAGATGTTGTCGCCGAGTATCAGGCATACGCTGTCATCGCCGATGAACTCCTCCCCTATCAGGAAAGCCTGGGCAAGACCGTCAGGACTGGGCTGCTCCGCATATTCAAAGCGCACCCCGTAATCGGAGCCGTCTCCGAGCAGCCGTCTGAATCCGGGCAGGTCGACAGGGGTTGAAATGATAAGGATATCCCTTATGCCTGCCAGCATCAGTACTGAAATGGGATAATACACCATGGGCTTGTCATAGATAGGGAGCAATTGCTTGCTGACCCCTTTGGTAATCGGATAGAGTCTGGTACCTGACCCGCCCGCAAGAACGATTCCTTTCATAAATCAAATTTAAGATTCAGACCAAAATTAGGAAAAATAAAGGATATTCCAAACAAAAGCCAGCCTTGAAGAGGGAGGACTGTCATCTGTGCGCCGCTTTCAGAAGAAGATAGAGCAGCCTCGGAGGCAGGAAACGTACAGAGGCATGGTTCAAAATACCGTCATGGAACGACTCTGCCAGTCTCCGGGCAAATCTCAGGTAATCCTCTGACTCCTTGTATGTATGGGAGAGGACATACCTGCCCAAGGCAATCTTGTACCAGTAGACGATGGACGGGAGGCGCAATTTCCCTCCTCCGTTGCCCGTGATGCTGTATATGAGTTCCACCACGGCCCTGAACGAGTCTATGCCGAAGTCATATTTCTTCATGAAGTCGGCAGGATGCCAATAACAGTAGCCGCAGTCGGGTATGCAGATGACCTTTGAGATGTGGCGGATATAGCCGAGGACGAAATATTCATCCTCGAATATCGTGAACGACTCCTCAAAACGCAGGGAGGACTCTCTGATGACGGACATGTTGAAGAGTTTGTTCCAGACAAACTGGAGAAGCCTGCCTCTGAGCAGCGTCTCCAGGAGCACATCGTCATCGGTGAAAATCTCCGTATGCCCGAGCGTCACCTTCTCCCATTCGTCGGAGACGGGCTTGTGGATGTTGTATCCGCAGACCACCATCCCTGCCTTGCCGGCCTCGGCCATCATGGATGAAAGCCAGAAGTCCTTCACCATGTCATCGCTGTCGCAGAACACCACGTATTCGCCCCTCGCATTGTCCAGCCCCGTGTTCCTGGCGGCAGACACTCCCCTGTTCGGCTGCGACACGAGCCTCACACGGCTGTCGCGTTCCTCGTAGGTGCGGCATATATCGGCAGAACTGTCAGTACTGCCGTCATCGACAAGCAGCACCTCGAAATTGACGTAAGACTGGGCAAGTATGCTTTCAAGGCACCGCTCCAGTGTGGATGCCGCATTGTAAACGGGGATAATGACGGAAACTGCCGGCCCGTCTGGTGTAATATATCCGTTCATATAATTAATATCCGTTCAAATGTCAGATACCGTCCTTGTAATATCCCGGGTCTTCCGGAAGACTGCCTGCAGTGGCGGCCGCCACTGCGAGAGCGTCGCATCTCTCATTCTCCGGATGTCCGGCATGACCTTTTATCCAATGGAATGCGACGCGGTGTCTTCTGTACAGCGGGAGGAACCGCTGCCAGAGATCGGGATTCTTCACTTTCGCAAAGCCTTTCTTCTCCCATCCGTCCAGCCAGCCCTTGTTGACTGCGTTGACGACGTATGAAGAGTCGCTCCAGATGTGTATCTCGGCATCCTGCCATCTGACTGCCTCCAGGCCTTTGATGACAGCGAGCAGTTCCATACGGTTGTTCGTGGTACAGGAGAAGCCTCCGGAAAGTTCCATCTCGCGGCTGCCGCATCTCAGCACCACTCCATAGCCTCCGGGACCGGGATTACCTCGCGAGGATCCGTCGGTATAGATGAAAATCGGGGGTCTCACTCTATCGTGCTTCCTTTTTCCTGCCTGTCTCCGCCTGCCGGATGCCTCTCCTGCAGTCTCTTTGACTGCATCTCGTCATATTCGAGCCTGTGGTTGTAGATGTCGATGGCCGTATAGATGGACGATATCATGGACATAGGGTCTGCCATGTCCCTGCCTGCCATGTCGTAGGCCGTACCGTGGTCCGGAGAAGTCCTGACTATAGGCAGGCCTGCCGTATAGTTGACCCCGAGTTCGAAGGCAAGGGCCTTGAACGGGATAAGTCCCTGGTCGTGATACATAGCCAGGGTGGCATCGAAGCGGCTGTAGTTGCCGAGTCCGAAGAAGCCGTCAGGAGAATAAGGTCCGAATGCCAGGATGCCCTCTTCGTTTGCGGCCTTGACGGCAGGCAGGATTACAGACTGTTCCTCATCCCCGAGAAGGCCTCCGTCTCCGCAATGCGGATTCAGCCCGAGCACCGCTATCTTAGGCTCGATGATGCCGAAATCGCGTCTGAGCGATGCCTGCATTATACGGAGTTTCTTGAGAATCAGTTCTGACGAAAGGCTGTCCGGAACATTCCTGAACGGGATGTGACCGGTGACCACTGCCACTTTCAACTTGTCGCATACCATGATCATCAGCCCCTCTTCCACTCCGAACTCATGTTCGAGATATTCCGTATGACCGGTGTAGCCGAAGCCCTCGTTCACCATCGCCCTCTTGTTGATGGGAGCGGTGACGAGCACGTCGATATATCCGTTCCTGATGTCATCCACGGCGCATTTCAGTGCGGTCATGGCACATTTGGCCGACTCTGGCGTAGGCTGCCCCGGCTCGACGAAGACATTGTCAGGAAGGCAGTTCACGATATTGAGCCGCTTCTGGTGGACATCCTTTGCGGACGAGATGACATTGGTATTTATCTGGTCGATATTATGGATCTGCTTCTTGTAGAATCCGAAAATTTTCGAGGACCCGTAGACTACCGGGGTGCAGATGTCGAGCATCCTTTCGTCGGCGAAAGCCTTGATGATGACCTCGTAGCCTATGCCGTTCCCGTCACCCTGTGTGATCCCCACAACGAGTTTCTTTGCCATATCACATTTATTTTCAATTCTGCAAATATAACCAAATTATTTTATTTTTATTTTTGCACAAAGAACTTGTCATGGACGGAGGAGCACTTGATAACAGCATACAATATCTGCCCGGCGTGGGACCCAAGCGTGCCGCCCTGCTCAAATCGGAACTCGGGGTAGGCACATTCGGTGAACTGATAAGGCTCTATCCGTTCAGATACATCGACAGGAGCACTTTCATAAGAATAGCGGATGCGGTACCTGACATGGCCTATATCCAGATACGGGCCAAGGTGGTGTCCCGTACCCTTTATACGGCATCCGGACCGCTGGATACGGATGATGCAGCAAAGGCAGGCAAGGGGAAGTCCGCAGTCAGAAGGATGTCAGTGCTCATAGAGGATGGCAGCGGTGTCATGGAGACAGTATTCTTCAAGGGCATCAAGTGGATGTATGACAAGCTGGTCCCGGGTCAGGAATTCATTTTTTTCGGGAAGCCGTCATCATTCAACGGGAGGCTGAACATGGTGCATCCCGAAGTCGATCCAGTACCGGCTGCAGGGCAGGCCATGTCCGTCGGCGCAGGGAAGATGACCGGCATCTACACATCGACAGAAAGACTGAAGAACAGCGGCATCACCGAGAAAGTGATGAACAGGATAATGGCTTCGGCTCTCGATGCATCCCTCATCTATGTGAGGGAGTCCCTTCCGGACTACATACTGAAGGAGAAGAATCTCGTGCCCATACATTATGCATTGAGGAACATCCATTTCCCGTCAGACCAGGACGCCCTGGCCAAGGCAAGGTACAGGCTGAAGTTCGAGGAACTCTTCTATCTCCAACTGTCGCTCCTGAAACAGAAATATGTCAGGAGCAGGAACGAATGCGGCATCAGGATGCCCAAGGTCGGGGAATATTTCAATGCCTGCTACAAATCCCTGCCGTTTCCGCTTACAGGGGCGCAGAAAAGGGTGATAACAGAGATACGGGATGACATGAAGAGCGGGCACCAGATGAACCGGCTGCTGCAGGGGGATGTCGGCAGCGGCAAGACGATGGTGGCACTTCTCACTGCGCTGATAGCCATAGGCAACGGCTACCAGGCCTGCATAATGGCACCGACGGAAGTGCTTGCCCAACAGCATTTCAGGAACCTGTCCAGATATCTGGAAGTGACCGGGGTGAAAGTGGCCCTGCTCACAGGCAGCAGCAGGACGGCCGAACGGAAAGAGATACATGACGGGCTTGAGGACGGGTCTATCGGTATAATAGTCGGGACCCACGCCCTGCTGGAGGACAATGTCGTGTTCCGGAACCTGGGGCTGGCGGTAATCGACGAGCAGCACAGGTTCGGCGTAGAGCAGAGGTCAAAACTCTGGAGCAAGTCTTCCTGCGGGCTTCCTCCGCATGTGCTGGTCATGACGGCAACCCCTATCCCGAGGACACTGGCCATGACGCTCTACGGGGACCTTGACGTGTCCGTAATCGACGAACTCCCGCCCGGCAGGAAGCCTGTGAAGACAATCCATGGCACGGAGTCCATGAGACCCGCCCTGTTCAGGTTCATGAAAGAGCAGATAAAGGCCGGAAGGCAGATTTTCGTGGTCTATCCGCTGATATTCGAGAGTGAGAAGATGGACTACAGGAATCTTGAGCAGGGGTACGAACAGATTGCGCAGGCATTCCCGTTCCCTCCGTACAAGACGGCGATAGTACACGGAAAGCAGAGCAACGAGGACAAGAAGTTCTACATGGATGCGTTCGCTGCAGGACGGGCGGACATACTGGTGGCGACATCGGTGATAGAGGTCGGGGTGGACGTGCCGAATGCCTCCGTCATGGTCATCGAGAGCGCTGAAAGGTTCGGGCTGAGCCAGCTCCACCAGCTGAGAGGCCGGGTCGGGAGAGGCTCGGAGAAGTCTTATTGCGTACTGATGACCGGTCACAAGCTGAGCAAGGAGTCAAAACACAGGATAGACCTCATGTGCGCCACGGAGAACGGGTTCGAACTCGCCGAGGAGGATATGAAGATGCGCGGGCCGGGAGACCTTGAGGGGACGCAGCAGAGCGGACTGCCTGTCAGCCTCAACATCGCCTCGCTGGCGAAGGACGGCATCATCCTGGGTGACGCGAGACGGTATGCGGACCACATCCTGGACTCGGATCCTACCCTGTCAAGCGACAGGAACGCGATACTCAGGGAAGAACTGAAAAAAGAAAAATATCAGACACGGGACTACAGCAAAATCAGCTGACAATGGTAACAGAACTGCTTCAGAAATATATCTGGCTCATACAGACGTTCGTCCGCGCCGGGTCCCGGGGACTGACCCTGAAGGAACTCGGGGCGAGATGGGAGAACAGGTTCGGGGCGCCCTATCCGAGGCGGTCATTCAACAACCACAGGGAGGCTGTCGAAGAGATATTCAATATAAGGATAGAATGCGACAGGAGCTCGAAAAAGTACTTCATACGCTATTCTGATGACGTCAAGGATGAGGACGCCGCCTCCGCATGGCTTGTCAATACATTCACCGTGAACAACATCCTCTCTCTCGGGAAGGAGAGGCTTTCAGGCAGGGTGTCTGTGGAGGACATCCCGTCAGGGCACCGCCATCTCGCGCCTGTAATGGATGCGATGCTTGACAACAGGGAGGTGAGAATCCTGTACAGGAAATACAGCGGCAGCGGCACATCCGCATATACCTTGCGCCCGTATGCCGTCAAGGAGGACGCCCGCAGATGGTATCTGGTCGGCTATTGTACCGAGCGGGAGGGCATCAGGGTCTACGGCATGGACAGAATCATGGAGATGGAAGTCACTGAGCGGCATTTCCACATGCCGTCGGGATTCGACGTAGACGCGTTGTTCGCCACGAGTTTCGGGGTGTTCCTGTCAGACAAGGCTCCGGAGACAGTCACATTCAGAGCCGCCGGAGATGAGGCCAAGTATATAATGGACCTGCCCCTGCATCCGAGCCAAAGAATCGTCTCGGATGATGGAGGTTCAACCGTATTTTCTATATTTGCCAGTCCGAACGAGAGCCTTGTGATGGAACTTTTCAGGCTGAGCCCGAGGATAGAGGTGCTCTCCCCTGCACACCTCAGGCAGGAGATTGCGGCAAGGGCAATGGCGACAGCCGGGATGTACGGGAGAGAGCAGACGCCCCGGCAGGAGGAACAGTATGAAAGCAACAACCAAACCGACTGTATATGAAAACAAGAACCAAGGTGGCATCCGGTATCGGAGGCCTGATCATTCTGGTCATACTGATGCTTGCTGTGGCTGACAGCATGACAGGATGGTCTGAAAAAAGGATTGACGACATGAAAGACGGAAAGAATCAGGACAAGGGATATATAGGCAAGCCCGAAACGGAGATTACTGACGGGACAATGAGCCCGGAGACTCTGCTTGCCTTCGGCAGGATTTCGGATCCTCAGGTATCCCCTGACGGAGAGACAATCATGTACGGGGTCTCGTACATATCGATTGAGGACAACAGGTCATGCAACAATCTGTACCTGTGCGGGACAGACGGCAGCGGGAGCAGGCAGCTGACACGGTCAGGAAAAGGCTTCAGCAATGCCAGGTGGAGCAATGACGGGAAAGGCATATATTTCCTGCAGGACGGGCAGATCATGTATGCGGGACTGAAAGGGAAGGCAGGACATGAGAGACTGGGCAAGGCAGTGAGACTGAGCGACATCCCGGACGGGATAAGCGAGTTCAGCCTGTCTCCGGACCAGACCGGCGTAATGTATGTCAGCACCGTCCCTGCGGCACAGAAGAAGCCGTCGGACATCTATCCTGACATCGACAAGTCTTCCGCCATATCCGCCGATGACCTGATGTACAGGCACTGGGACCACTGGGTGGAGAGAATCCCCCACACATTCATCTCGGCAATCTCCAGGGACAAGGCAGAATGTGTGACGGCAGACTCATCTGCCGACCTGCTTGCAGGAGAGAAGGAACTGTACGAACTCCCTACGGAGCCGTTCAGCGGGATAGAGCAGCTGTGCTGGAGCCCGGACGGGAAATACATAGCCTATTCATGCAGAAAACTCACCGGAAAGAAATATGCGTTCTCGACGGATACAGAGATCTATATCTATGAAGTCTCAACGGGAAGGACATCTGTGATAGAGATGGGAGGAGGGTATGACACCACACCCGTATGGTCGCCTGACGGCAGCAGGCTCTGCTGGCTGAGCATGGAAAGGGACGGGTATGAGGCAGACAGGCAAAGGCTCATGACGGCAGACATGGCATACGGGGAGAACGGGGTCACCGTGTCCGGCATAAGGGAACTCACATCAGGGTTCAAATACAACGCCGCAGGCCCTGTATGGAGCGATGACTCCAAGGACATCTATTTCAACGCGCTGGCAGAGGGCATCCAAGGGATTTTCGTGGCGCATGTCTCTGCGGACGGGAGACCTGGGATAGAGAGGCTCACAGGCGAAGGGATGTGGTACGACTTCGGCTCACCTTTCCACATTTCCGCTGACGGGGAAGAGACCAGGCTGCTCACCACATGGTGCAGCATGGATTTCCCTGATGAACTTGTAGCCGTGACGCTTAGCAAAGACGGAGGAGAGGCTGACGGCTGCGGAGACGCAGTGGAGAATATGCCTTTGCGCGGCACGTGCCCGATGCTTCCGTGCCATGTGTCGTACAAAAGACTGACTTCAGAGAATGATGACATCCTCGCAGCACTTGACCCGACCACGACGGAAGCGAGATACATCCGGACAACCGACGGCAAAGACATGCTCACATGGGTGATATATCCGCCACATTTCGACAGGGACAGGAAGTACCCGTCAATCCTGATATGTCTCGGAGGCCCGCAGGGGACTCTCAGCCAGGGATGGTCATACAGATGGAACTACAGGCTGATGGCCTCGCAGGGATATGTAGTGGTACTGCCGAACCGCCGAGGCACGACAGCATTCGGCCAGGAATGGACGGAACAAATCTCGGGAGACTACTGCGGTCTCAATATGCAGGACTACCTGTCTGCCGCCAGGACTCTCAAGAAGGAGCCGTACATCGGGAAGATGGCTGCCTGCGGAGCCAGCTACGGAGGATATTCCATATACTATCTCGCGGGAATACACAAGAACACATTTGACGCATTTGTCGCCCATGCCGGCATCTTCAATGAGGAGCACATGTACATGACGACCGAGGAGATGTGGTTTGCGAACTGGGACAACGGAGGACTCAGTGAATACAAGGCGGACCCGAGGGTCGGGACTCCGGAATGCCCTGTCGGACCTGCCGGGGACGGGGTCACATTCGGCGGCATCAGACAGGGCGGCTCACCGTGGAGCGACCTGCCGAAGGCGCGGAGGCACTATGAGAATTCCCCGCACAAACTCGTGACGTGCTGGGACACTCCGATACTCGTGACTCACGGAGGCATGGATTTCAGGGTGCCGGTCGATGAAGGGATGGCGGCATACAATGCTGCCCAACTGATGGGGGTACCGTCAAGACTGATAGTATTTCCTGATGAGAACCATTGGATACTCAAGCCGCAGAACGCGCTCTACTGGCACAGGGAATATTTCCGCTGGCTCGACCGCTGGTGCAAAGAGAAGTAGTACTCCCGTGCGGAATCGAACCGCAACCGTCGGAACCGGAATCCGAAATTCTATCCATTAAACTACGGGAGCATCGCCGCACAACCCGGATCCTGACGGCATCCTGCGGTTGAGGGACTGCAAATATAGCAAATTTTTCAGAGTATACTGATTTTTTTGTACTTTTGCCTTGATGCACTTCGCCCGCATACGGGCCGCCAGGCCCACGGAGAAACCTCTGCCGCAGGCGGGATGTGTCACTGAAAGACAACAGGTACAATCATTTAACCAATTTATAGTAATGAAAAAGGCATACGTTTTCCCCGGGCAGGGCTCACAGTTCCCCGGTATGGCAAAAGACCTCTATGAGTCCAACCCGACTGCCAAGGAGATGCTTGAAAAAGCAAATGAAATCCTCGGATTCAGAATCACTGACATAATGTTCAACGGGACTCCTGAAGAACTGAAGGCAACAAAAGTGACCCAGCCTGCAGTCTTCCTGCATTCGACCGTCCTGGCAAAATGTTATGAAGGCTTCCGCCCTGACATGGTGGCCGGACATTCGCTCGGAGAATTCTCCGCTCTTGCCGCCGCCGGGGCAATGGACTTCGAAGACGCCCTCAGGCTTGTATCCATCAGGGCAATGGCCATGCAGAAAGCATGTGAAATCAAGCCTTCCACAATGGCTGCCATCATAGCACTGCCGACCGAGACAGTGGAAAATCTCTGCAAGGAATGCACAAGCGGCATTGTGGTGCCGGCCAACTATAACTGCGACGGACAGATTGTCATTTCCGGAGAAGTTGACGCTGTGAACGAGGCATGCGAAAAAATGAAGGCTGCAGGAGCAAAGAGGGCTCTGGTACTCCAGGTCAGCGGAGCATTTCACTCGCCTCTCATGGAGCCGGCACGCGAAGAACTTGCCAAGGCTATCGAGACAACAGTCTTCAAGACCCCTGCATGTCCTGTATACCAGAATGTGACGGCACTTCCTTCTACGGACCCGGACACTATCAAGAAGAATCTCCTTGCCCAGTTGACTTCACCGGTAAAGTGGACACAGACAGTGAAGAACATGGTCGCCGACGGAGCAGGATATTTCATGGAAATCGGCCCGGGCAATGTGCTCCAGGGGCTTGTGAAAAAGATTGCCGGAGCAGAAGTTACAATAGAAGGAATCTCTGCCCTCTGACACAAGGGGACAGGACAGGACTTCTGACAGCATAGGTATTCAATCCGGAGGTGCGGCAGTGCCGCATCCCCGGATTTTCTTACTTTTACCGGCGTGCACATTCAGAGTTGAAATATTTCATGAAAGCGGGTCCTTATTACAAAAATTTTAATTAGATTTGCATAATGAACATTATCGTGAACGAACACGGAAAAACTGAAACTACATAAACATTAACGATTATGGCAAACGAAAAAAAATTCATCACTTGTGACGGTAAC
>CALUST010000038.1 GCA_944323505.1 uncultured Bacteroidales bacterium | reverse complement strand
CCTGCTCCTCCTTCATCCTGATTTCGCGCTCAGTGTCCCGTCTTGACTTCTCGATGCTGCATGCATAGACCAGTTCGTCCGAATATATCCCTGAACTGGAAAGTATTTCCTGAAGCTTTGCATCATCGAATTCTGCCGTCTTCTCTTTCAACCCTTCCGCCTTGCTTCTCACCTCTATCTCATGCCGTGCAGCATCCACAAGTTCTGCCTTGTACATTTCCGGAGATGCAATTATTTCCTCCAATTTTTCCATTGTACAACTTCTGACCTGAGACGCAGGAGTCGCCAAAGATGCAGAAGCCCGGGCCGATACATTACCGCCATTCCCTGCGGCTTTTGCCGCACCCGATGGCTGCTGTCCGGAATACCTGCTGACGGTATTGCCTGCCTTGATCCTTTCTATCTCCTCAGCCACAGACCTCGGCACACACACCTTGTTCACCGGATTGAAAATCGTCGACAGGGAACGCGCCCAGACCAGTCCCGAAGGAATCCCGATTATCGTGATACAGTACCCCACCGTCATACCTATGGCGCCCAGTGATGCCACAAGACCGAACGGAAAATACAGAATCCTGATTATCAACGAGTAGGTCTTCATTGCCGTCCCCTGGCTCTTGCCCGTTAACAATGCGAGATCCGACTTCGGAACCATCGCCGAAGTGTGCGGTGCAAGCAGGAATTTCGCGAACTGTAGCCACCCCAGACCCACAGGGACCCCTGAAATTCAAATTTATTTTCGATTTCATGCCGGTAAACGGTTTCTATAGTTTATATTTGCAGGGAAAATCAAGTACAGGCTACTGGCATCCGCAAAATTTATGAAAACAGAGACGATTACTTCCGCCCAAAACCCGAAAATCAAGGAACTGCTTGCGCTTCAGGAGAAATCCAGACTGAGACGGGAGCGCGGGCTTTTCGTCGTTGAGGGCCGCAGAGAACTCGGACACTGCATAGAGGCAGGATACAGCGTCAGGACGATTTTCGTGTGCCGAGAGATAATACCCGGTACAGAGGCAGATGCAATCATCTGGAAAGCAGAGGCAGTCAGCAGAAAAAGTCAGTCTGACGGGCTGCTTGTCATAGACATACCGTCAGCACTTTACGACAAGGTCGCCTACCGAGGTGGCACGGAAGGCATAATTGCCGAAGTAGGGTGGAAAGACCTGTCTCTTGACGGGCTGCATCTTACAGGGAATCCGCTGATAATGGTTCTGGAAAGTGTAGAGAAACCGGGCAACCTCGGGGCGGTACTGCGGAGTGCCGATGCCTGCGGAGCAGATGCAGTGATTATATGCGACCCGTCGACCGACATCTACAACCCGAACCTGATACGCTCCAGCATCGGAGCCATATTCACAGTACAGACTGTCGTGGCAGGCTCCGAGGAGGTAATCGGCTGGCTAAAGGCCAACAGTATACAGATACTTACCGCCCAGTTGCAGGATTCCAGCCTGTATTATGACACAGACATGACCTGCGGCACTGCAATAGTCATGGGCACCGAGTCCACCGGTCTGACGGACCTGTGGAGGAGAAATGCCGACACCCGCATACGGATACCGATGCTCGGGCAGCTCGACTCCCTCAATGTGTCAGTGTCTGCAGCCATACTGCTTTATGAGGCTGTCAGACAGAGGCAGGAGACAAATGCCGGCAGACGCATATAACCACAGACATGAGATGAAACGCTTCGGACTGATCGGAGATCCGGTCTCAGGGTCACTGAGCCCTGCCCTATTCAATGCCGGATACGGCTCCGCATATACATACGACCTGATTGAAGGCTCTGACTTCGAGACTTCATACAGAGGATTCCTTGACAGTTATGACGGCATCAATGTCACAGCCCCGTTCAAGGAACTTGCCCTGCAGAAAGCAGACAAGGCCGACCCGGTCTGCCGCAGAATCGGAGCGGCAAACCTGCTCGTCAAGACAGATGAAGGGGTCGTCGCCTACAACACTGACTTCATCGGCATCCAGATGAGCCTGCTGAAAGCGGCTGAGCACGACAGCCGGATATGGAGGAGTGCCCTTGTGGTAGGCTGCGGAGGGGCCGGGAAGGCTGCCGCCGTGGCTGCGGGCGAACTCAGGCTGGAGACCACACTGATGAACAGGACTGCTGAAAAAGCGGCTGAAATTGCCTCCAGACTTCCGGAATATAACTTCGATGTCAGACCTTTGGAGGATTTCAGGAAATGTTTCAGGAAGGCTGATGTCATCATATACACCCTGCCGGGCACAATTGATGTGCTCGGACATCTCGAAGCGGCCGATTTCAGAGGAGGAAGGCTGACATGCAGACGCAAGTTCATCCTTGAAGCCAACTACAGGCAGCCTTCATTCACAAGGGAGATTCTTGACAGGATGAGAGAGGCCAATCCTCTTGCAGAATACATTTCCGGAAAGGAATGGCTGCTGTACCAGGCGGTAGGAGGATACGGCATCTTCACAGGAGAGGCTCCCGACTATGAAAAAATGAGACAACAATTATTTCCTTTATTTTGAATTATTGACTATCTTGCCGAGTATTTTGAAAAGGTATAGGATGTCACTGAACAAAGTCATGCTCATAGGCAATGCCGGGAAAGATCCGGAGGTGAGATACATAGATACCGAGTCAGGCTCCGCCAAGGCCAAGGTGGCTGTCTTTTCACTCGCCACCACAGAAAGATACAGAGACAGGGCGGGCATTGCCAGGGAGCATACCGAATGGCACAAGATCATCGCCTGGAACAGTCTTGCCGATTTCATAGAAAAATATGTCAGGAAGGGTGCTCTTCTGTATGTGGAGGGGCAGATACGGACGCGTGAATGGACAGACCGTGCGGATGTCACCAGGACAGAGACCCAGATAGCGGCAGAGACAGTCCGGATGCTCGGAAGACGGGAGGAAAATACTGTGACGGACAATGCTGCGGACAGGCGGCAGAGCATGGTAAGCCAGGAACAGGCGGCAGGAGAGGCTGCGGACAGCGCGGAAGATGACGGACTGCCGTTCTGAATGAGGCAGCAGAGGGTTGCTGCGGATGTACTTGAACATTATATTTAAATATAAAGTATTTATACATAACAGATATATGAAAACAGATGTAGTTCTCGGTCTCCAGTGGGGAGATGAAGGAAAAGGCAAAATCGTGGATGTGCTTGCCCGAAATTACCCTGTGGTAGCGAGATTCCAGGGCGGTCCTAACGCCGGGCATTCCCTGCATTTTGAAGGACGCAGTTTCGTCTTGAGATCCGTCCCGTCAGGCATATTCAGAGATGACGCCATAAATATCGTAGGCAACGGCGTAGTGCTCGACCCCATCACTTTCAGATGCGAGTGCGAAAACATCGCCAAGACCGGGGTGCCGGTAAAGGAGAGAATCCTGGTGGCAAAGAAAGCACACCTCATCCTGCCTACGCACAGGCTGCTTGACGCCGCCAACGAGGCTGCCATGGGCAAGGGAAAGATCGGCTCGACCCTCAAGGGTATCGGCCCGACATATACTGACAAGGTGAGCCGTAACGGGTTGAGAGTCGGGGACATACTCGCAGAAGATTTCCACGGCAGATACCTCAGGCTGAAAGAAAGGCATGTCCGTCAGCTCGCTCAGATGGGCTTTGAATGCGACCCGGATGCAGAAGAGGCGGCATTCATGGAGGCAGTCGAATATCTCAAGTCCTTCAGGCTCATCGACTGCGAATACTATGTCAACGAGACGCTGAAGACGAAGTCCATACTTGCTGAGGGCGCACAAGGCTCCATGCTTGACATTGACTACGGTTCTTATCCGTTCGTGACATCCTCATCAACAGCCTGCGCAGGTGCCTGCATAGGACTCGGAATCGCCCCGTCGCAGATAGGTCATGTCTACGGCATATTCAAGGCATATTGCACAAGGGTCGGAAGCGGACCGTTCCCTACCGAACTGTTTGACGAGACGGGAGAAAGGCTCAGAAAGATCGGCAACGAATTCGGTGCCGTGACAGGAAGGCCGCGCAGGACAGGCTGGCTTGACCTCGTGGCTCTCAAATACGCCGTGATGATAAGCGGGGTCACAGACCTGATAATGATGAAATCCGACTGTCTCGACACGTTCGGGACAATCAAGGTCTGCACATCCTACAAAGTAGACGGCAAGGAGACTGACCAGGTGCCGTTCGACACATACGCCGACATCGAACCGGTGTACACGAGTTTCAAGGGCTGGAACGCAGACCTCACGGGCTGCAGGAAAGAGGAAGACCTGCCGGAAGAATTCAGAAACTACATAAGTTTCATGGAGAACTACCTTGAGGTACCAATCAAGATCATTTCTCTCGGTCCTGACCGTGAGGCGACAATAATGAGATAGACATTCACCAATGAAACCTGAGGGTGACTCAAACCGTATTACAGAAAATGACTGCTACACTGAAAAGATTTATCAACGACTATCCTGCCGCAAGATGGGCAGCACTCGTACTCATCGCACTGATGATGTTCTTCGCTTATATGTTCGTGGACGTCATGTCCCCGCTGAAGTCCCTTATTGAAGGGGAAAGAGGCTGGGACAGCGGGGTCTTCGGGACATACGCGGCATCTGAATACATTCTGAACGTATGCGGATTCCTCATCATCGCAGGTATCATCCTCGACAAGATGGGCATCCGTTTCACGGGCATCCTTTCGGCATCTCTCATGGTGTTCGGTGCCGGGGTCAAGTTCATCGGCATCAGCGACTGGTTCCAGACGACTGAGTTTTGCGCATGGCTCAACAGCTGGTGGACGGCTATGCCTGGCAGCGCAAAGATGGCGGCCCTGGGCTTCATGATATTCGGCTGCGGCTGCGAGATGGCCGGCACTACTGTATCCAAAGCCATAGCCAAATGGTTCAAAGGCAAGGAAATGGCTCTTGCAATGGGCATGGAGATGGCCATCGCGAGACTTGGCGTCTTTGCCGTGATGTGGATAGCCCCGGCCATAGCCGACAACTGGAACTGGTCTGTAGTAGAGCCTCTCGCATTCTGCTCATGCCTGCTTCTCATCGGTCTCATCAACTACATCGTGTTCTCCGTGATGGACACAAGGCTTGACAAGGAACTTGTTGCAGCCGGTGAGGCCACGGAAGAAAAGAGCCCTGAAGACGAGTTCCATATCAGTGACCTCAAACAGATATTCTCAAGCAAGATGTTCTGGCTCGTGGCCCTGCTCTGCGTACTTTACTATTCGGCGATTTTCCCGTTCCAGAGGTATGCCCCGAACTTCCTTGAAGTGACGCTCAACGTGGATGCCGGCACTGCGGCGCAGCTGTTCAGCTGCTTCCCTATCCTTGCCATGTGCCTTACACCGCTGCTCGGGCTGCTGCTCGACTACAAGGGCAGAGGCGCCTCAATGCTCATGATAGGTGCAGTCATAATGATTGTCTGCCATCTCAGTTTCGCGTTCCTGCTGCCGATATTCCCGTACAAGTGGTTCGCCCTGCTGCTGATTGTAGTGCTCGGGGTCAGTTTCTCGCTTGTGCCTGCCGCTCTGTGGCCAAGCGTCCCGAAGGTCATTGACGAAAAAGTGCTTGGAAGTGCATACTGCCTGATTTTCTGGGTACAGAACATCGGTCTTTGCCTCGTGCCTCTGCTCATAGGCGTAGTCCTCAATTCGACAGGAGGGTATCTGATGCCTATGATAATATTCTCGTCATTCGGCATATTGGCCTTTATTTTCAGCCTGCTGCTCAAGATTGAAGACCGCAGGAAAGGCTTCGGACTTGAACTCCCGAATATCAGGGAAGAAGAGGGCAAGTGATCTCTGACACTGTAACAGGACTGAAATGAGCGAAAAAGGCAATATAAGAAGGATGGACAGGAGCGGCATCGCCTGCTGGATTGCCCTGGCGTGCCTGGTGGTACCGATGTTCGCATCGTACTTCTTCGATGACATGTTCTCAACCCTGTCCCACATCTTCCAGAACCCGTCCATGCTGCAACTCGGATGGGACAGCGCCGACTACGGGTTCTATGCAGGAGGATATTCATTCCTGTGCGTATGCGGCGGCCTCGTCATCTGCGGAGTCCTGCTGGACATGTTCGGAGTGCGGCTTGTCGGCTCCGTTTTCGTAGGCCTCATGATTGCCGGGGCTGTGACAGTATTCTCCGCCCTCGTCTCCGGGCTTGCTCCCGAGACATCGCTCACCATCGCATACATAGGCTGCATGCTCTTCGGTCTGGGCAGTGAGATAGCAGGCGTCGCGGTCACAAGGTCGATAGCCAAATGGTTCAAGGGTCGCAATGTCGCCCTTGCCATGGGGCTGCAGTTGGCAATAGCAAGGCTGGGGACGGCTACGGCATTTATCCTGGCACCTGTACTGGTCGCAGAAAAGCCTGCTGGAGAGGTGTACACGCTGACGGAGACATCGATGCCGGCTCTCGTCGGGCTCGGGATGCTGCTGGCAGGCGGTGTGCTGTGGGGGATTTTTGTGGCAATGGACTCCCGGTTCGACAAGGATGCAGGCATCACGAACGCCAGAGGCAAGGTCAGGGAAGAGGACAGGTTCAGATTTTCAGACATACTGAAAGTCCTTACCAATCCACGGTTCCTCATGATTGCTCTCCTGTGCGTATTCTTCTATTGCTGCATAATATCATTCAAGAAGTTCGGGACAGCCATTGTCATACCTCGCTTCGGCATGGATGTGGATTCGGCCAAATGGATGATCACCATGATACCGTTCTTCACAGTCATATTCACACCGCTCTTCGGAGCACTTGTGGACAAGGTAGGCAAGGCCACGACATGGATGATGACCGGTGCGCTGCTGGTGCTGTCCGCACATCTGATCATGGCTTTCGCTCCTCAGGGCATTGCATTCTACGGCTACCTGGCCATATCTCTTCTCGGGATAGGATATTCACTGGTGCCTTCTGCGATGTGGCCTACAGTACCGAAGATCATCCCTGACAGGAACCTCGGCACAGCCTACTCGCTCGTCTACTGGATACAGAACATGGGTATGCTCCTGGTCCCTGTTTTTGTAGGAAGGATATTCAAGATGACCGTCACGGAGCAGGGCAACACGGCACAGGAGATTGCAGCGGCGGTAAACGCTGAATTCATATTCATAGGTCTCGGCATTGCGGCGGCAGTGACCGCAGCCATGCTCATCATGTCATCCCGCAGGCATCCTGCATTGGGGATAGACATGCCAAACAAGAGATAAGATGTACAGACTGCTTGAGAAAGTAAACTATCCGTCAGACATAAAGGATTTCAGCATAGAGGAACTCAAGGAACTGTGTGCCGAGATCAGAAACTACATGGTAGAATGCTGCGCCACCAATCCCGGGCATCTCGGCTCCAGTCTTGGTGCAGTGGAACTCATTGTAGGTCTGCACTATCTGTACGACACACCGTCCGACAACATAGTCTTTGACGTGGGACATCAGGCCTATGCGCACAAGATTCTCACCGGGAGAAAGGAACTTTTCCGTCTGAACAGGAAAAAGGACGGCATCAGCGGGTTCACAAAGAGGGATGAAAGCGAATATGACGTATTCGGCGCAGGGCACTCCTCCACCTCGATATCCGCAGCGCTCGGACTTGCCAAGGCGGCAGAATTTGACGGAAGCGGCAGGAAGACCGTAGCCCTCATCGGAGACGGGGCGCTTTCGGGAGGCCTGGCATTCGAAGGACTGAACAATGCGGGGAGCAGCAAGACAGACATCCTCGTCATCATCAATGACAACAACATATCGATAGACAGGAACATCGGGGCAATCCACGAGCACCTGCTCAGGCTCACAACAGACCCGACCTACAACAAGATCAAGAAGCACATCTGGGACAGGCTCGGAGACGGGGCCATCCGCAAATTCATGCAGAAGTTCGTTGTCAGCACCAAATCCAACATAGTGAGCGCGTCTGGCGGGGCACTGTTTGAGGCAATGGGATTCAGATATTTCGGTCCTATCGACGGGAACGACATAGCCCAGGTCACAGACACGCTGAGGAGGCTCAAAGACCTTAAAGGGCCCCGAATCCTGCATACAATCACCACGAAAGGCAAGGGATACGCCCCTGCAGAGGAGGACCAGACCATCTGGCACGCACCCGGGATGTTCGACCCTGTCACAGGGAAACGCATTATACCTTCAAGACCGGGCATCAGCCGATACCAGGACGTGTTCGGAGAGGTCCTGCTGGAACTCGCAAGGCAAGACAGCCGCATCGTCGGCGTGACTCCGGCCATGGCCAGCGGATGCGGCATGAACATCCTGGCCAAGGAGATGCCTGAGAGATTCTTCGATGTCGGCATCGAGGAAGAGCACGCCGTCACATTTTCCGCCGGGCTCGCAGCGGGCGGCATGAAGCCGTTCTGCAACATCTACTCCTCATTTTCACAAAGGGCATACGACCAGATAATCCATGATGTGGCACTGCAGCATCTTCCTGTGGTCCTATGCTTCGACAGGAGCGGTCTTGTCGGAGAAGACGGGGCCACACATCACGGCGTATTCGACATCGCCGCATACAGGGCAATCCCCGGCACAATCATAGCCGCCCCGAAAGATGAGACGGAACTCAAGAACCTGATGTACACTGCGTCAAGGACAGTGACCGGACCGTTCATCATCCGCTATCCGAGAGGCTACGGTGAGGGCAAAGACTGGCGCGAAGCCGGATTCAGCATTCTCGAGCCAGGCAGAAGCGAAAAGATTCTTGACGGGAAGGACGTTGCAGTCATTGCTGCCGGTCCTGTCGCCAACCGTGCCGCCGAAGCAGGCGCTGAATACCGGGACAAGACAGGAAAAAGTCCTCTCATATATAATATAAGGTATATCAAGCCGCTTGACGAGGACATGATGCAGGAGATCTTCGACAGATGCGACAGTATCATCACCATAGAGGACGGATGCCTCGCCGGGGGGCTTTACGGGGAAATAGCAGAGTACGCCGCTGCCCATGGGAGACTGATAAGGATCAAAGGCATCGGAGTCCCTGACAGGTTCATCAGCCAGGGAAGCCAGAGCGAACTGAGAAAAGAATGCCTGCTGGACAGAGAGGACATTCTCGATACCATCGCAAAAGAAATGCAGGAAGTCAGGAAAAAAGGTCAAAAAGTTTTGGAAAGTCAGAATTAATATCTATCTTTGCAATCCCTTTCGGAAAACAAGTAGTCGGAAGACAGGGAAACGCCGATGTAGCTCAGTTGGCTAGAGCACGTGATTTGTAATCTCGGGGTCGTGGGTTCGATTCCCTCCATCGGCTCAAAGTTCATTGAAGTTCATTTCGGGATGAAGTCCAACACGGAAACCGCCCGAAAGACGACAGAGTTTTTGAAGTTTGTTTCGGGATGAGTTCAAGGCGGACGAGCGACGAGGAAAGGAGTTTACTCGCGTAAATGACTGACCGAGGATGCGAAGTCCAACACGGAAATCGCCCGAAAGAAACGAAAGGTTTGAGGTTTATTTTTTTTTGTGAGGACGAGGAAGTCAAGTGAGGAGGGAAGGAGTTTACTCGCGTAAATGACTGACCGACGATACGCAGAATGACGAAGTCATCGCGAAAAAGAAACGAAAAAATGGGAGAATACCAGAGTGGCCAAATGGGGCAGACTGTAAATCTGCTGGTTTATACCTTCGGTGGTTCGAATCCATCTTCTCCCACAACTTCAGGCGAAGTCCAACACGGAAATCGCCCGAAAGACGACAGAGTTTTTGAAGTTTGTTTCGGGATG
>CALUST010000037.1 GCA_944323505.1 uncultured Bacteroidales bacterium | reverse complement strand
ACTGGGGAGGCGAATGTACAGGATTCGCCGTATGAATTCTGCGAGGACATGGTTTGTGGGCGGACTGTTTTCAGTAATTATGGCTTTCGCTGTGATTGCGTTGATTCTGACATATTCCCTCTGACGGACCGGTTTTGCCTGTCCTTTGACAGCGGCTTGCCTGACTTCGTTCCATCCGTTCAGTTGGACGAGACTGTGGAACTATTTGCCCATCACCAACGGCAACAAACAAAAAAGGCGCTGACTTTCATATGTCATGAACTGTCAGCTCCTTTGCGGAAAGACAGAGATTCGAACTCTGGGAACACTTGCGCGTTCACCGCATTTCGAGTGCGGCCCTATCGACCACTCCGGCATCTTTCCTTATTGTGCTGCAAAAATAATATTTATTTCCTAGAGTTGTCCTATTGTACCGGAAAATCTTGTTGGCAAGCAGGAAAAATTGACTAACTTTGCTCCGTTTCGGTGGCCATGTGGACAGATGCCCGCGCACGGGTCCGGATCATCCTTGTGACTTGACATACAATTCTCTGATAATATGAAAGTTGGAATCATCATGGGCTCTACCAGCGACTATGAAGTGATGTCGGGCGCTGTAGAAATGCTTGAAGAACTTGGTATTGACTACGAAAAGAAGGTCGTGAGTGCCCACAGGACACCCGATTTCATGTATGAATATGCCCATACGGCCAAAGACCGCGGCATCAGTGTCATCATCGCAGGCGCCGGCGGAGCCGCTCATCTTCCAGGCATGGTGGCCGCAATGACCACGCTCCCTGTGATAGGGGTGCCGGTAAAGTCCCGCGCCTTGAACGGGCTTGATTCCCTGCTTTCCATCGTGCAGATGCCAGGCGGTGTCCCTGTGGCCACAGTGGCTATCAACGGGGCGAAAAATGCAGCCCTTATAGCCGCTTCGATACTTGCTCTGCAGGACACCCGGATAGCCGACAGGCTTGAGAAATTCAGAAAAGACCAGACAGAGTCCGTACTGAAAGCGGAGATATGATATGAAGAACAGAATCGGAATAATAGGCGGAGGCCAGCTCGGGCTCATGATAGCCCAGGCTGCCCATCGTCTTGATGCGTATGTGACAGTCCTTGACCCGGCCTCCGATGCCCCGGCTTTTGCCGAGGCTGATGCGTCGGTGACAGGGGCATTCGATGACCTCAAGGCTCTGGAAAGGCTGTGCGAGGCATCAGATGTGGTCACCTATGAGTTTGAGAATGTGCCCGGCGACATCCTCAGGCATCTTGAGGGAAAATACAATATCAAGCAGGGAATCAGGCCATTGTTTGATTCACAGGACAGGCTCAGGGAGAAAGACAACGCCAGGGCGCACGGGCTTGAGCCGCCGCGCTATATGCCTGTCCCTGCGGATATGTCGGGACGTCCTCTTGAACCGGAGACCTGCGCCATGCTCTCTGCCCAGGAGAGAATGATACATCTCGGTATGGCAGCGGGTCGTATGGGTTTTCCATGCGTCCTCAAGACCAGAACTCTGGGGTATGACGGACACGGGCAGGCAGTCATCAGAGAGATGTCAGATATAGAAAAGGCCTCGGAATTGCTTTCCGTACCTTGCATTCTTGAAGAGATGGTCGATTTCGACTTCGAGGCCAGTGTGATAATGGTGAGTGACGGCAAGGACATCATCCATTTCCCTGTCGCCAGAAACATCCACAAGGACGGCATCCTTGATTTGAGCGTAGTCCCTGCCTCCGGGCTTCAGAGGGACGGGAAGGAGAATGCCACGTGCAGGAAGATGACATCGGCCTGCAAGGAATTCATGAGAAGCTGCGGATACAAGGGGATACTCGCGATAGAACTGTTCGTGAAAGGTGACAGATTCTATTTCAATGAGATGGCTCCGAGA
Source organism: uncultured Bacteroidales bacterium (assembly GCA_944323505.1). GTDB lineage: Bacteria > Bacteroidota > Bacteroidia > Bacteroidales > UBA932 > Cryptobacteroides. Next base: position 6,498 of record CALUST010000037.1, on the reverse strand, counting down.
CCTCACAACAGCGGGCACTATACCATTGAGGGCTGTACTACCAGCCAGTATATGGAGTTGTGCCATTTCCTGCTCGGTATGCCATTGGAGACTCCCGAACTCAAGGCTCCGACAGTCATGAAGAATATCCTCGGTCAGGATCTCAATGCCGCCAAACTTGTAGTGGCCGAGTCTCTGCGAGGTGCTGGCCCTGGTATCGAAGTCTCATCCTCAGACAGCGTCAACAATGCCTTCTGCGGAGAGGCTGGCAAAGGTGTCTTCGTGCATCTGTACGGCAAGACCCAGTCCAGACCGAAGAGGAAGATGGGGCATGTGACATTTGTTCCCATGACCCTGGACCGGTACTATTCCGAATGGTCCGCAAGATTCATCTGATCATTGAAAACAATACAAATCAACAATATGGGCAATTATCGTGTCTTTGTAGAAAAATATCCTGAATTCCAGGTTGAGTCCAGAAGCCTGATGGGCGAATTGAACGAGAATCTCCGGCTGTCGCTGGAAAGCCTCCGGCTGCTGAATGTGTATGACCTTTTCGGATTCACTCCGGAACTCCTTGAGAAATGCCGATACGGCGTCTTCGGCGAGGTGGTCACTGACAATGTCACCGACGAGTGCGACCTGACAGGCTGCAAGTACATCGCTGTGGAATATCTTCCCGGTCAGTTCGACCAGAGAGCGGCATCTGCGGTGGACTGCGTGAGGCTTGTCGACCCCAAGGCTGATGTCCGCATCAAGAGTTCAAGGCTTCTGATATTCGATGAAAACGTGTCAGACGAGGATCTGGCAAGGATAAGACATTATTATATCAATGCTGTCGAGTCCAGGGAAAAGGATCTCTCTGTGCTGAGTGACACCGAACAGGCTCCTGTCATCCCGGTAAGGATACTTGAGGGGCTAAAGGACATGAAAGAGGAGGATCTGGAGCCGTATTGCAGGGAAATGGGGCTGGCGATGAACAGCGATGACCTGAGGGAAGTGGTCAATTATTTCAGAAATGAGGGCCGGGACCCGTATGAGACTGAGTTGCGTATCCTTGATACATATTGGAGCGACCATTGCCGTCATACCACTTTTACCACGGAACTCCAGGAGATAGGCGTGGAGGAATCTTTTCTGAAGGACGAGATTGAAGGCACCATGAACCTGTATCTGAAGATGCGCAAGGAACTCGGACGCGAGAACAAGGGGCTTAACCTCATGGACATGGCCACGATAGGGGCGCGTTATCTCAAGTCCAAAGGACTTCTTGACGATATGGAAGTGAGCGAGGAGAACAATGCGTGCAGCATATATGTTGATGTGGACGTGGACGGGAAGACAGAGAAATGGCTGCTTCAGTTCAAGAACGAGACGCATAACCATCCTACGGAGATTGAGCCGTTCGGCGGCGCAGCGACCTGTCTCGGAGGGGCTATCAGGGATCCTCTTTCAGGCAGGAGTTATGTATATCAGGCCATGCGTGTCACAGGAGCCGGAGACATATATCAGAAAGTGAGTGACACCATCCCGGGCAAGTTGCCGCAGAAAGTCATCAGCCGCAAGGCTGCCGCAGGATATTCAAGCTACGGTAACCAGATAGGTCTTGCGACGACTCATGTAAGAGAGATATATCATCCGGGTTATGTGGCCAAGAGACTGGAGGTCGGAGCTGTGGCCGGTGCTGTGAAGGCCGTGAATGTGAGAAGGGAGAGCCCTGCTGCAGGGGATGTGATCCTTCTTCTCGGAGGCCGTACAGGCAGGGATGGTATCGGCGGAGCCACAGGTTCATCAAAAGAGCATACTGAAGCATCGCTCGAGACTTGCGGAAGCGAGGTTCAGAAAGGAAATGCACCGGAGGAGAGGAAACTCCAGCGGCTGTTCCGCCGTCCGGAAGTGACAAGGCTCATCAAGAAGTCAAATGACTTCGGAGCGGGCGGAGTCAGTGTGGCTATCGGAGAACTTGCCGACGGTCTTGATATCTATCTCGACAGAGTCCCTGTCAAGTATAGCGGACTGAATTCGACCGAACTCGCCATAAGCGAGTCCCAGGAGAGGATGGCAGTAGTCGTGGAGGCCAAGGACAAGGAAGAGTTCGAGAGATATTGCGCAAGCGAGAATGTAGAGGTCACACACGTGGCCGATGTCACGGATACCGCGAGGCTGAGAATGTACAACGGGGGCAGGCTTGTGGTGGATCTTTCCCGCCAGTTCATTGACAGTGCCGGAGCAAGGCATTATGCCAAGGCTGAGATAGCGGCTGTGGAGGACAGGGCCCCGTTTGTGCGCCACGTCGAGGGCAATGACCTCAAGGAGAAGATATTCAACAATCTCCAGGACTGGAACGTGACTTCCCAGAAAGGACTTGTCGAGATGTTCGACTCGACGATAGGCCGGTCCACAGTGCTGATGCCGTTCGGAGGATGTCTCCAGACTACCGAGACCCAGGTGTCTGTGCAGAAACTCCCTACCGACGGATATACGGACACGGCCAGCGTGATGGCATTCGGATACAATCCTTACATATCGTCCTGGAGCCCTTACCACGGGGCTGCATATTCTGTCGTGGAGGCCTGTGCCAAGGTTGTTGCCTGCGGTGCATCGTATGAGAAGATGAGATTCTCCTATCAGGAGTATTTCGAGAGGATGACGCACGACCCTAAATCATGGGGCAAGCCGTTGGCTGCACTTCTCGGTGCTATAAAGATGCAGGTGGCGCTGGGACTCCCGTCGATAGGGGGCAAGGATTCCATGAGCGGGACATTCGAGCACATCAATGTGCCGCCTATGCTCATGGCATTCGGTATCACCACTGTGAATGCAGGCAAGGTCATATCTCCGGAACTGAAATGGGACGGGGACAGGCTCTATCTCATAAGGCATACGCCGCTTGGAAACCGTATGCCGGACACGGAACAGCTGAAGGCCAATTTCAGATATGTGCATGAGCAGATTGAGACAGGCAACATAGTTGCAGCCTATGCGATAGGATTCGGAGGAGTGGCCGAGGCTTTGTGCAAGATGTCTTTCGGAAACGCATTCGGAGTCGATGTGAAAGTGTCGGAAGCCGATCTGTTCAACTACAGTTACGGATCCATACTCGTGGAATGCGACAAGCCGCTCGACTTCCCGTCAGCAGAATATCTGGGTGAAGTGACCACAGGAGAGGACGGGATGCTCTCGATCAACGGTGTCCGCCTTCCGATTTTTGAACTGATGGAGCAGAACGGGGCACGCTTCTCGACAATATATCCTGACTCATGCGAGCCTTCACACAAGGGTACCGTGCCTTCCGGGATGGAAGGTGTCAAGCCACTGAAGAGAAAGCGTTCCGAGATGAAATATCCGGGAGAGCCTGTGGAGAGGCCTGTCGCATATCTGCCTGTATTCCCGGGCACCAACTGCGACTATGACACGGCCAAGGCATTCCGCAAGGCCGGGGCAGAGGTGAGGATGAGCGTGTTCTGCAACCTTACCGGAGAAGACATCTTCAGGTCGATAGAGGAGATGAAGAAGAATATCTCAGAATGCCACATTCTCGCCCTCTGCGGAGGCTTCTCTGCCGGGGATGAGCCTGACGGAAGCGGCAAGTTCATTGCAAATGTGCTCAACAACAAGGATATAGCAGAAGAGATACACAGGCTTCTCGACAGAGGCGGTCTCATACTTGGTATCTGCAACGGGTTCCAGGCCCTTGTGAAATCAGGACTTCTCCCGTATGGCCGTCTCGGTATGGTGACCAAGGATTCTCCTGTGCTTTTCAGAAACGATATCAACAGGCACATCTCCCAGATGGTGACCACAAGAGTAGCCACGGTCAATTCTCCTTGGCTGGCCGGATTCTCGATAGGGGATCTGCACACGATTGCAGTCAGTCACGGGGAGGGCAAGTTCGTCGTCAACGAGAATCTCGCACGTCAGTTGTTTGCAGACGGCCAGGTGGCGTTCCAGTATGTCGACCCGATTTCAGAGGAGGTCACGATGGAGTCTCCGTACAATCCTAACGGTTCGTATTATGCCATCGAGGGCATTATAAGTCCTGACGGAAAGATTCTCGGCAAGATGGGACATACGGAAAGATATGAGCGGAACCTGTTCAGAAACATCGAAGAGGAACTTGAACAGCCGTTGTTTGACAATGCAGTAAGATATTTCAGAGGCAAATAGTATGTCATACAGGAGTCTGAATGAAGAATGCGGGGTATTCGGCGTCTGGGGAGTGCCGGATGCCCCCAATCTTGTATATTACGGGCTTCACGCCCTGCAGCATCGGGGACAGGAAGGGTGCGGAATCGTCGCATCCGGCCTTGACGGGAAAATGAAGCGTGTCAAAGGCGAAGGACTTGTTACCGAGGTCTTTGACGGGGAACGGCTTTCCGGTCTTCACGGGGATATTGCCATCGGCCATGTCAGATATTCGACCACAGGAGGCGGAGGGATAGAGAATGTACAGCCGTTCCTCTTCCGTCATCATACAGGGGATTTCGCATTGGCACATAACGGCAATCTCGTGAACTACAGCATTCTCCGCAAGATGTTGGAAGACAGGGGCAGCCTTTTCCAGTCTTCTTCTGACAGCGAAGTGCTTGCGCACCTCATCAAGAAAGACAGTGCAGAGGCCCACAAGCCGAGGATATTCTCCATTGTGAATGCCTTGAATGCAGTGGACGGGGCATTTGCGTTTCTTATAATGACTTCAGGCAGGATTTACGCCTGCCGGGACAGGTACGGTCTCCGTCCGTTGTCGATAGCCCGCCTTGGTGAAGGGTATGTCGTCAGCAGCGAGACCTGCGCCTTTGACGTCATCGGGGCGGAATACCTGAGGGATATAGAGCCGGGAGAGATTGTCACCATCGACCACCACGGACTCCGGTCGAGGAAATACACCGATGATTGCCGACATGCCATGTGTGCGATGGAGTACGTGTATTTCGCACGCCCTGACAGTGATATCGAGGGCAGGAATGTTCATAGTTTCAGGAAGGAGAGCGGACGGCTGCTTTATCAGGAGGCTCCGGCGGATGCCGATATTGTAGTCGGTGTGCCGGATTCGAGCCTGAGCGCGGCCATGGGCTACAGCGAGGCAAGCGGACTTCCGTATGAGATGGGACTGATCAAGAATCGATATGTCGCCAGGACTTTCATCCAGCCGTCCCAGGAGATGCGTGAGAAAGGGGTCATGATGAAACTGTCCGCAGTAAAGACCATTGTCCGGGACAAAAGAGTGGTGCTGGTCGATGACTCCATAGTCAGAGGCACGACTTCAAAAAGGATAGTGAATATGCTGAAAGACGCAGGAGCGAGGGAAGTTCATCTCCGTATCGCCAGCCCGCCTATCAAGATGCCGTGCTTCTATGGCGTGGACATCTCCACATACGACGAGCTCCTCTGCGCCAGAAGGTCTGTGGAAGAGGCCAGGCAGATAACCGGAGCCGACTCCCTTGCCTATCTCTCCGAGGGCTCCCTGCTTAAGGCCGGCAGGCGGTCGGACCTGTGTCTTGCCTGCTTCAACGGGAGGTATCCAACGAGGCTGTTCCAGACGGTGGAGGATGCAAACAAGGACGGAAAATTCTGAAAATCATGATAATAGGTATAGATGTTGGCGGGAGCACCACTAAAATCATCGGAATAGAAGGCGAAGAGGTGAAGGCTCCCCAGTTCATCACAGCAGCAGATCCGATTACATCTCTTTTCGGGGCATTCGGGAAATATGTCTACGACAACCGTATAGACCTCTCTACAGTTGAGCAGGTGATGCTCACCGGCGTAGGTAGCGCATGTGTGGACGGCGACCTGTACGGGTTGCCTACCGGCAGGGCGGACGAGTTTATGTCCAATGCCCTCGGTGCCCGTTTCCGCAGCGGACTTTCAAGGATGATAGTCGTGAGTATGGGCACAGGCACGTCTTTCATAAAGATTGACGGCCCGGACATCGCCCATATCGGAGGAATGGCGATAGGTGGTGGCACATTGCAGGGTTTGTCCCGTATTCTTTTCCATACACATGATGTACGGAATACAGTCGGAATGTCCATGAAAGGGGACACGTCAAGGGTAGATCTCCAGATAAAGGACATCTCCAGGTCTGAAATCCCCGGTCTGCCTGAAGAGGTCACCGCATCCAATTTCGGGAAGGCTGATTCGGATGCCGCGCCGGAAGACGTGGCGGCGGGCATCGTTAATATGATTTTCCAGACCATCGGCAGTGCTGCAAATCTTGTGGCATACGGGACCGGCATACAGGACTTTGTCATGATCGGCAATCTGGCCATGCTGCCGCAGAGCAGGGAAGTGTTCGACAGGATCGAGCGGCTTTACGGCATCAGGATACACATCCCGGAATACCCTGAATACCGTACCGCCATTGGTGCGGCCCTCAGTTATATGCATCGGGCATGACAGTTATGCAGTCTCCGATAAATATGTTATCTTTGCAAGATTGCGGGATTATTTAGAAACCAATATAACAGAATATAATTATGGCAGTCAGTTACGAAAAGGCGGGTGTCAACCTTGAGG
>CALUST010000036.1 GCA_944323505.1 uncultured Bacteroidales bacterium | reverse complement strand
CGGCAGCCCGTTCTGCAAGGTCAGTCCGTTATATTCAGTTCTACCGGGCAATGGTCTGAACCGAAGATTTCGTTGTGTATGCCTGCGCCGGCAAGTCTGTCCTTGAGTCCTTCGGACACGAGGAAATAGTCGATGCGCCACCCGGCATTCTTCTCCCGGGACCTGAATCTGTATGACCACCAGGAATAGATGCCCGTGGCATCCGGATAGAAATGCCGGAATGTGTCGATGAATCCGCTCCCGAGCAGTTCGGTGAATTTCCCGCGTTCCTCATCAGTGAAGCCTGCGTTCCTCCTGTTGGTCTTCGGGTTCTTGAGGTCTATTTCCTTGTGGGCCACATTCAGGTCTCCGCACACTATGACAGGCTTGCTTTTTTCAAGGCCGAGCAGGTAGTTGCGGAAGTCGTCCTCCCACGTCATCCTGTAGTCCAGCCTTGCCAGTCCGTCCTGGGAGTTAGGCGTGTAGACATTCACAAGATAGAACCCGGGCATTTCCAGAGTGATGACACGACCCTCGTGGTCATGCTCGTCAATCCCCATCCCGTATGACACGGACAGGGGCTCATGTTTGGAAAAGACAGCCGTGCCGGAGTAGCCTTTCTTGTCGGCATAGTTCCACCACGACTTGTATCCGTCGAATTCTATGTCCAGCTGGCCTGCCTGCATCTTTGTCTCCTGCAGGCAGAAGAAGTCTGCATTCAGAGCCTTGAAACTCTCCCTGAACCCTTTTTCACAGCAGGCGCGAAGCCCGTTCACGTTCCACGATATGAATTTCATCCGGTTATGGGATTTAATGGTTTGTTGTGAAAATCATCCTGTTGTCCGTAAGTCGGATACCGCTACATCATGCTCCACTCTGTGCCGTCCTTGGTGTCTTTCAACTGGATGCCGAGTGCCTTGAGAGCATCCCTTATGCGGTCGCTGGCGGCCCAGTCCCTGGCCTCTTTTGCTGCCTTGCGCTCCTCTATGACCATTCCCATCAGTCCGTCGATGACCTTCTCCGCCTTTCCGCCTGCCGCTTCCTCGTCCCGCAGACCCAGTACTCCTGTCACAATGTCATCGAACAGTCTCAGCAGGGCGCACAGGTCGTCCTTGGACAGCTCTGCTTTCCTGTCTTTTGCCGCATTTATGATACGGACAGCATCGAAGATGTGCGAAAGTGCCACAGGCGTGTTGAGGTCGTCGCACAATGCCGCATATACATTCTCTATGATGGAGGCAATCTCTTCCGATGTCTTTCCAGCAGAGTTTCCGCCATACGGCTGTCCTTCCTCAGGGGCTGTGTCAGTGATGAACTCACCGTAGACAAGGGACTGGGCGTTGTGCCCTTCAGTCCCGGCCACAGGCGAAGCCGCACCTGCGGCCGCGGCCATCTCCCTGAGATCCTTTGCAGCCTGCATTACCCTCTTCATGCCTTTCTCGGCAGCCTGCAGAGCCTCGTTGCTGAAGTCAAGAGTGCTCCTGTAGTGTGCCTGCAGGATGAAGAACCTGATTGTCATCGGCGTGTATGCCTGCGCGAGGAGCGGATGCGACCCGCTGAAAAGCTCCTGCAGGGTGATGAAGTTGCCGAGCGACTTGCCCATCTTCTTGCCGTTGATGGTGATCATGTTGTTGTGCATCCAGTATCTTACTCCGCCTGTGCCTCTGGATGCGGTATTCTGTGCCAGTTCGCATTCGTGGTGAGGGAACATCAGGTCCATCCCGCCTCCATGGATGTCGAAGTCCTTGCCGAGATATTTCTCGCTCATTGCGGAGCATTCCAGATGCCACCCCGGGAAGCCCTCGCTCCACGGAGACGGCCATTTCATGATATGTTCAGGAGACGCCTTCTTCCACAAGGCGAAGTCGTATGGCGCCCTCTTGTCATCCTGCCCGTCGAGTGAGCGTGTCCCTTCCTTGGTCTCGTCAAGCGTCCGCCCGGAAAGGATGCCGTACCTGTGCTCCTTGTCATACTTCTGCACATCGAAATACACCGAGCCGTTGCTGATATAGGCATATCCCGCGTCCAGTATCTTCTGTACCAGTGCAATCTGTTCTATGATATGTCCAGAGGCCCTCGGCTCAATCGACGGCGGCGCGACATTCAGCATCCGCATCGCCTCATGGTATCTCAAAGTGTATGTCTGAACCACTTCCATCGGCTCCACCTGCTCCAGCCTCGCCTTTTTTGCAATCTTGTCCTCACCGTCATCCGAGTCGTGTTCCAGATGTCCCACATCAGTTATATTCCTGACATAGCGTACCTTGTATCCGAGATGCCTCATGAGCCTCACCAGCACATCGTATGTGACTCCCGGTCTTGCATGGCCGAGATGGGCATCTCCGTAGACAGTCGGGCCGCAGACATAAAGTCCCACATGCCCTGGATTTATAGGTGTGAACAGTTCCTTTTTCCTTGAAAGGGTGTCTGTGATATAAAAGTTTCTCATATACGGTTAAACATCCTTGCGAAGATAGACATTTTTTTTCTTTTAAGTGACAATTGCTAAATTTGTCATGATGCATCAATGTCCGCGGTATACTTTATTCCCGGTCTTATGATGTACATGATATACGCAAGGCATTATGTATAATCCCGAAGACAAGACAGACGGTCTGCTGCCTCCGATGGCAGCCGAAGGCATCCATGCCGGTTTCCCCTCACCGGCCCAGGACTACATGAATCCGTGCATCGACCTCAACAAGGAGCTTGTGCGCCATCCTGCCGCCACTTTCTATGGAAGGGTGGTCGGCGACTCCATGATAGACGCAGGGGTCGAGGAAGGGGATATTCTTGTGATAGACCGTTCGATTGAGGCTTCTGAAGGGGATATGTGCGTGTGTTTTGTGGACGGGGAGTTCACTCTCAAATACATTTCGTTCAGAGACCCGTCGCCCGGAGCGGGAAATGCCCGGAAAGATGACGGCAGGCTGTGGCTGGTGCCCGCCAATGATTCCTACCCTGTCATCACAGTGACTGATGCCTCCTCGTTCACGGTGTGGGGCGTCGTCACATATATCATAAAGAAGTCATACAGGAAGTGATATGTATGCCCTGGTAGACTGCAACAATTTCTTCGTCTCGTGCGAGCGGGTCTTCCGCCCCCAACTGGAGGGCAAGGCTGTGGTCGTCCTCTCCAACAATGACGGCTGTGTCGTGGCAAGAAGCAATGAGAGCAAGGCGATGGGCATAAAGATGGGCACCCCGTTCTATCAGGTCAAGGACATGGTCAAGGCAGGGCGGCTGATAGCCTGTTCCTCCAACTACACATTGTACGGGGACCTGTCCTCAAGGGTGATGTCCATACTTGCCGACACTGTCCCTAAGATTGAGATTTATTCCATAGATGAGGCTTTCCTGTGCATGGACGGCATCCCTCCAGACAGGATAAGGGAGATTTGCGCCGGACTTGTCAAGAGAGTCAGGAAATGGGTCGGCATACCTGTCAGCATCGGCATAGCCCCGACCAAGACACTTGCCAAGATAGCCAGCCATTTCGCGAAAAGATACCCCGGATACAAGGGTGTGTGTCAGATAGACGATGATGAGAAACGACTCAAGGCCCTGTCACTGACCCCTGTCAGGGAAGTCTGGGGAATAGGGAGAAGACTTGCCGTGAAGATGGAGGACTGCGGCATACGGACTGCACTTGACTATGTCGGGCGACCTCCCGAGTGGGTGAAGGAGCATTTTATGCTGCACGGGATGAAGACCTGGATGGAACTCAACGGCAGGGTCAGTGTCGAAGAGGAGCGGCCGGAGAAGCGCAAGTCCATCTGCACTTCAAGGTCGTTTGCTGAAATGATTGCCGATAGGGCGGAACTTGCATCAAGGGTCGCCGACTTCGCCGCCAAATGCGCTGCCAAACTGAGGGAGGAAGGCTCCGCTGCGCAGCAAGTGACAGTATTCCTGTATACAAACAGATTCAGGAATGACCTGCCGCAATATTTCCCGACCGTGTCCATCAGGCTGCCTGTGGCGGCCAACAGTACGCAGGAGATTCTTTCCTCTGCCTTGAAAGGGCTTGACCTTATCTACAGGCCGGAGTACCTTTATAAAAAGGCGGGGGTGATGGTCGAAGACCTCGTGGATGCCGATGCGGTGCAGCTGCCCATATTTGACTATGATCTCGGGCTTAGACACCGTCGGGACAGGATTTCTGAGGTGATGGACAGATTGAACAGTTCCGGACATAACGTGGTGAGACTTGCCGCCCAGAGGACAGGCGACTATACTGACGTGGTCAGGAGCGGCTTCCGGTCCCGCCGCTATTCGACTTCCCTCGATGATATTATAGAGGTGAAATGACCGGTGTCACTGGCAAGACGGCAGGTGCGGGGATTTGTTATTATGAAAAAAAAGTTAATTTTGCACCATCCAAAATTCAGACATCATGATCAAAACAGATTTCGGAGGTTGTACCTCATTTGTAAAAGAGACTGAGTATCAGGAATATCTTGACAAGGCTCTCGTTGCCTTGGACGTGCTTGAAAATGAAACCGGCGCCGGAAATGATTTCCTCGGATGGAAGCATCTTCCTACGCAGACGCCGGAGTCCCTTATAGAAGAATGCGAGGCTGTCCGTGACTCATGGAAGGCCAAAGGAGTTGACCTTGTGGTTGTGATAGGTATCGGAGGCTCATATCTTGGAGCTAAATGCGCTATTGAAGCCTTGTCACATTCTTTTGCAAGACAGCTTGCTTCGAAGAAAGACGCTCCCGAGGTAGTGTTCGCCGGGCACAATCTCTCTGAGGAATACATTGCAGAACTGATGGACCTCATGAAAGAGAGGAATGTGGCAGCCGTCGTCATCTCCAAGTCCGGTACCACGACAGAGCCTGCAGTGGCATTCCGTCTTGTCAAGCAGCATATCGAGTCCCGCTATGGCGCAAAAGAGGCTGCTGAGCGCATAGTCGCTGTCACAGATGCGCACAAGGGCGCTCTCAAATCCCTTTCTACCCAGGAGGGATACAAGACTTTTGTCATCGAGGACAATGTGGGCGGACGCTTCTCTGTCCTCACACCTGTCGGCATCCTGCCTGTAGTCCTCGCAGGGTTCGACATGAGGACCATGCTCAAGGGGGCGGCCGAGATGGAGGAGGCCACTGCCGTGAAAGGCAAGGACAATCCTGCCGTTCAGTATGCCGCAATGCGTAATCTGTTGTACAGCAAAGGAAAGAAAGTGGAGATACTTGTGTCCTACAATCCGAAGCTGCAGTATCTCGGAGAATGGTGGAAACAGCTCTTCGGCGAGTCCGAGGGCAAGGATGGCAAGGGTATCTTCCCTGCATCGGTAAGTTTCACCACCGACCTTCATTCCATGGGCCAGTATATCCAGGACGGGGAAAGGATGCTCATGGAGACAGTAGTCACAGTTGAAAAGAGCAACCGCAGTGTCACAATCTCTGACGACCCTCAGAACCTTGACGGACTGAACTTCCTTACTGGCAAGCATGTCGAGGAATGCAATGCGATGGCCGAACTGGGCACGAAACTCGCGCATATCGATGGAGGTGTGCCGCAGTTGTCCGTGTCTATTGAGAAGATTGACGAATACAATCTCGGCGCCCTCTTCTATTTCTTTGAGAAATCCTGCGGAATCAGTGCGTACATCCTTGGCGTCAATCCGTTCAACCAGCCGGGCGTGGAGGCTTACAAGAAGAACATGTTCGCTCTTCTCAACAAGCCGGGCTATGAGACCCAGACCCAGGCTCTTCACGAGAGACTCGGAAAATAATGCAGGAAAGGCAGACAGACAGGGCACGGTATTTCCGTGAACTGGCCCTGACCAGCGAAAGATATTTCATCCCGTACCTGTCCTCGTTCAAGAGGATAGAGCGCGGGATGAATGTTCTTGAGATAGGCTGCGGTGAGGGCGGCAACCTGCTGCCGTTCGCAAGACTCGGCTGCAGGACTGTCGGGGTGGATCTTGCGGACAACAAGATTGCCAATGCCCGGAGATTCTTTGCAGGGGAAGGCGCGGAAGGGACATTCATAGCGTCCGACATATTCAAGATAAAGGAATTCGAATCTTCGTTTGATATTATTATATGTCACGATGTGCTGGAGCATATCGGTGACAAGGCTCGTTTTCTTTCCGACCTCTCCAGGTATCTTTCCCCTGACGGTATTGTGTTCATTGCATTCCCAGCCTGGCAGATGCCTTTCGGGGGGCATCAGCAGATATGCCGCAACCGGCTGCTGTCACACCTCCCGTTTTTTCATCTGTTGCCGAAAGGGTTGTACAGGCTTGTGCTCAAGGCTGGCGGGGAAGAGGACTACCGTATAGAGGAATTGCTTGAAATCAAGGATACCCGTCTCCCTGTGGAACTTTTTGAACGGCTGCTGAGACCTTTGCCTCTTGAAGTCCTGGACAGGAGACTTTATCTGGTCAATCCTCATTATGAGGCAAAGTTCGGTCTGCGTCCCCGTCTCCTTCCTCAGCCGCTGGCTTCAGTCCCATATCTGAGGGACTTTTTTTCGACGTCCTGCTTCTATGTCCTTAGATGCAGGCATGAGGCGGATTCCGGATTGGCAGACGGATAATTCTTCGGTTTTTCTGATTTCTGTCCCCGATTTCATTTTCCGTTCAGAATCATTGCTGAATTTTGTCCCAGGAAGTTGCAGGGCCTGTCACGGGACTGCATTTCATGGAAGACAAGTATAATGACATTAAATCACGATTATCATGAAGAAGATTTTGTTTTCAGCAGCGGTTCTTTTCGCAAGCCTTATCTCGATGGATGCCGACAACCGCGAGCGTCCTACGACTGTGGACAAGTTGCCTGCACAGGCGCAGCAGTTCCTCAATGAGCATTTCGCCGGTCTTACTGTCGCCTTTGTGGTGGAAGATCCGAAGATGATGGGTTCTGAATATGAGGTGACATACACGGACCGCACAGAGGTGGATTTCGCACCTGACGGCAGTTGGACCAGTGTCGAGCGCAAATACAGCGCGGTGCCTGCGTCGGTGGTGCCTCAGCAGATTGCCGATTTTGTCGCGAAGAGCAATTTCCCCGGGCAGTACATCAAGGAGATTTCAAGAAATGCCTATACATGGGAGATCGGGTTGTCAAGCGGTCTTGAAATCAAATTCGACATCAATTTCAACGTGATTTCCTACGACGACTGACAATGTCCTGACGCATACCGTCATCATGAAGGGGGTGAACCGAAATTTCGGTCCACCCTCATTTTTTTGGTGAAATTGAATTATTTCAGATTTAAGTCAAATTTTTATTGAAAATTATAAAAAATCAAATATAGTTTTATTTTGCTTACAGATTTCTAAAATACCCGTAATTTAAGTTGGTTTTTATGATAAATTGAAAGCGATATGACATTTGGATTATTAAATTATTATCATAAACTTTGTGTAGAACCAAACGGACGAGCACCCTTCCGCATTCCCCGCATCAGACAACGGAAGGCCTCCAATATCAACACAAAACGTAGCCTGGACAGCAGATTGTGATGCTGTCCTGAGAGCATATTACATATTGATAAGAATTGTATCCGATAATTATGTTTAACTAAAAGAATCAGCTATGGGAAAAATCAAAACGTGTTTCGTGCTGTTGATGTCGCTGTTTTCCGTCCTTGTCTTCGGACAAGAGATGGTGACGGTCTCGGGGACAGTTACGGATTCTTCCAATGGTGAGCCGGTGCCTTTTGCGTCAATCCAATTGAAAGGCACCATGACAGGCGGGAATACCGATTCCGAGGGACGGTATTCAATCCGGATTCCCGCCGACGGCGTTCTTGTGTTCTCTTCGATAGGCTATCAGACTGTCGAAGCCGCTCCGGGGGGGGCAGCAACATTTGATGTCACTCTCAGCCCTGACTCGGAAATGCTTGAGGAGACCATCGTCGTGGCCTATGGTACGACGACAAGGTCGTCATTTACGGGTTCTGCCTCCACTGTCAACAATGAAAGGCTGGAGGAGAGGGTTGTGTCCAATGTGACAAACGCGCTTGCAGGTCAGATGTCCGGAGTGCAGGTCATCAGTTCCGACAACAAGCCTGGTTCGGATGCGGCGGTACGGATCAGGGGTATCGGTTCCATGAGCGCCAGCAACACTCCTCTGTATGTGGTGGACGGGATGCCGTATGACGGTAACATTTCAAGCATCAATCCCGCCGACATCGAATCCATGACTGTCCTCAAGGATGCAGCTGCAAATGCCATCTATGGAGCCAGGGGTGCGAACGGAGTCATCCTCATCACCACCAAGAAAGGAAAGACCGGCGAGGCCAAGGTGACTGTCGATGCCAAGTGGGGCTCCAACAGGAGGGCCGTACCGAATTATGATGTGATTTCTTCCCCTGGTGATTATTATGAGTTGATGTACAAGTCGTTGTACAACTCGCAGGCTTATGCCGGCGCCACTCCGACCCAGTCACACGACTATGCGAACCGTGTCTTGCTGGATGCAGACAACGGAGGCCTCGGCTACCTTGTCTATACCGTCCCTGACGGGGAACGCCTCATCGGCACCAATTTCAAACTCAATCCGAATGCCGTTCTCGGCTACAGCGACGGGGAATACTATTATACCCCGGACGACTGGTATGACGAGATTTTCGGCAAGGGTAACCTCAGACAGGAGTACAATGTGACAGTCTCCGGAAGTACGGAGAAACTCAACTATTTCGCAAGTTTCGGCTATCTTGATGACAACGGTATCATCGAGAATTCCAGGTTCACGAGGTATGGAGGAAGAGGAAAGGTCGATTATCAGGCAAAGAAATGGCTGAGGGTCGGTACGAACATGAGTTTCACGCAGTCCGTATCCAACAACAACGGCTCCGAAGACTGGGGTTCGTCAGGTAATCTTTTCTATCTCTCCAACATGATTGCCCCTATCTATCCGATGTATGTGAGAGATGCTTCCGGCAATATCATGTATGAGTCCGCGACCGGCACGCCGATCTACGACGACGGAAGTACATCCACCAATTCTACAAGGGCGTTCATGGGACAGGCCCGTCCCGGAGCGAGCATTGCGAATGACAGATATACGGACATCAATACCACATTCAACGGCCAGTGGTATGCCCACATATCGCCTGTCAAAGGTCTGACTTTCAGTGCGAACCTTGCCCTTACCGAGGCTAATGACAGAATCAATGCCCTCTTTAGCCGCTGGGGAGGCAGCAACGAGACTATGGACGGTTCGGCTGCCGTACAGCACCTGAGGGTCTCAGGCATTAACACGCAGTTCCTTGCAAACTATGAACTCACATTCGCAAAGAAGAACTATATCCATATCCTTGCCGGATATGAGGCATACAGACTGAAAACCCAGGACATAGACGGATCAAATGACCATCTGTACAATCCGTTTGTCGGTGAGCTGGACAACGCCGGCGGCACTGCCAACAAGGCGGTAGGCTCATATACCGACAATTATATGACCCAGGGCTTCCTGTCACGTCTCCAGTACAACTATGACGAGAAATACTATCTCACCGCTTCGTACAGGAGGGACGCCTCGTCGCGTTTCCATCCCGACCACCGCTGGGGCAATTTCGGAAGCGTTGGTGCCGCATGGCTCATGACCAAGGAGAATTTCATGTCAGGTGCCTCAGGCTGGCTTGATATGCTCAAGTTCAAGGCGAGCTGGGGAGTGCAGGGAAATGACAATCTCCTGAACTATTATCCGTATATGGACCAGTATTCCGTGACCTACAGCGAGACGACCGGGGAGTATTCCAAGACTCTGTATTATAAAGGTAATGAGGATATAACATGGGAGACTTCCTATTCGTTCAATACCGGGTTTGATTTCAGCCTGTGGACAGGACGGCTCGACGGTACTGTCGAATATTTCAACAGAAAGACAGTGGACCTGCTCTACAACCAGCCTGTGCCGCTTTCTTCGGGTATCACGACAGGCTATGTCCCGACAAATGTAGGCTCTATTCTCAACCAGGGCGTGGAACTGGAACTCTACGGAGTGCTTGTCAGGTCGAAGAATGTCGAGTGGGGTATAAATTTCAATCTTACTCATTACACCAACAGGATTCTTGACCTCGATGACTCTGTCGAGGCTGAGGGCATAAAAGGAAGTTCGTCCATCTACCGTGTCGGAGGCTCCCTGTATCAGGCCTATCTGAAGAGGTATGCAGGAGTGGACAGGCAGACCGGAGAGGCTCTCTACTATGTCGATCCGGACAACGGCGACTGGTCTGTGACAAGCAATTATGAGGAGGCCCAGCAGGCTGACTGCGGGAGCACTCTTGCGAAGGTGTACGGAGGATTCGGCACTACATTGAATTTCTACGGATTCGATTTCTCAGTGCAGATGTCATATCAGTTGGGAGGCCGCATATATGACGGTACATACCAGGCCCTCATGCACACCGGCGTGTCTTCGATGGCAGGTACCAACTGGTCTGTGGACATAAGGAATGCCTGGACTCCTGACAATGTGGATACGGACGTGCCGAGACTCGATGCTTCTGACGATTCGTACCAGCTGGATTCCGACAGATTTCTCGTAAGTTCCAATTATCTGAGCATCAATAATGTCACGCTCGGATATTCCTTCCCTGCCAGATGGCTCAAAAAGGCTTCTATTGCGGGTCTGCGCGTATATGTGACAGGTGACAACCTCTGGGTGTTCTCTGCACGCCGTGGCCTTGACCCGAGGGCTTACCTCGGCAACGGAAGTTCCATTTCGTCGGGTAACTATACCTACTCGGCAATGCGCAACATCTCTGGAGGCATTTCCATAACTTTCTAAAGCAGGATTGATTATGAAAAAATTTACATATACATATTTGTCCGGATGTCTTATGCTGCTGGCATCTTGCTCCACGATGGATGAGATGGTGCCGGAGGGGCAGTATGTCACCAAGGACCAGGTCCAGTCGACCAATGAGGCTGTCCCTGACAGGGTGTCGGCTGATATCGCAGGCGTCTATGCCTATGCAGGTCAGCAGTATGCGGGGCTTCCGGATGATGAGAGAGACGATGACTTCGGCTATCCTACCCTCTGTGTCTCTCTTGACAGCAACGGTCCGGATATGGTGTCGGCCAACAGCGGATACAACTGGTTCTCACCGGCATCCGACTATTCCGACAGGAATGCCAACTATGCCAACCCATATATCAGGTATGCATTCCCTTACAACCAGATAAAACTGGCCAACGATGTCATCAATTCCATAGACGAGTCCACGGCGACAGCAGACATGATCTATACCCTTGCCCAGGCCAGGGCTGTCAGGGCGTTCGACTATCTGGCTCTTGCCCCGTACTTCCAGTTCAGGTATCAGGACCATCAGGATTCTCCGTGCGTACCACTTGTCACTGAGTCGACTGCGGATTTCGCCAACAATCCGCGGGCTACCGTTAAGCAGATATACGACCAGATTATCGGGGACCTGACGTATGCCGTGGACAATCTTGAAGGCTTCGTCCGTACTGACAAGACCAAGATAGACCGCCAGGTGGCATACGGACTCCGTGCAAGGGCGTATCTGAGCATGGGGATGTATGCAGAGGCTGCCGCAGATGCAGAGGCCGCAATGGAAGGCTATACCCCGGCTTCGATATCAGAGGTGTCTACTCCGGCATTCTGCAGCCTTTCGGAGCATAACTGGATGTGGGGAATCCTCATAGAGGCGGCAAATCTCCCTGGGAACGGAGGGCTTCCGAGCTGGCCGTCCCAGTTGGTGTCCCTGTCTGCAACATCATATACTGCAGGTGTCGGCGTGTACAGGAGGATTAATCCTCTTCTCTATGACAAGATCAGCAGCACTGATGTCCGCAAGGGATGGTGGGTTGACGAGAACCTGTCCTCTCCTCTCCTGTCCACTGTTTCATGGGAAGGAGTCAGCGGGGATGCCATAGCCACTCTTGAGATTCCGAATGTGAAGGTGCCGTTCGATACCTACACCAATGTCAAGTTCGGTATGAAAAGCGGAGTGGGCAGTACTGTCAACGACTGCGACTGGTGCCTGATGCGTGTCGAGGAGATGATTCTGACAAGGGCTGAGGGGCTTGCCATGAGCGGCAGCACTTCCGAGGCAAGGACTATTCTCGAGGACTTCGTGAAGACGTACCGTGACCCTTCCTACACATGTCAGGCATCCGATGCACAGGGGCTTCAGGATGAAATCTGGAAGCAGCGCCGCATCGAACTCTGGGGCGAGGGCTTCTCGATGTTCGACCTCATGAGGCTTGCCAAGCCGCTTGTGAGGATTCATGGGGGCGATACGGGTATATGGCCTGACGCTTTCGCATTCAATATGACGGCGGATGACGGCTATAGGCTCATGAGATTCCCTCAGTCAGAGACCAATGCCAATTCGGGCATCCCTACTACAGAGAATGTCTCGGGAACTGCACCTGTTTCAGGTCAGAACGGCAATCTCAGGGACGGCGTGACAGACTGACACGTGGAGAGAACCATAATATATTAAAGGTATAGTATATGAAAAGATACAGATTTTCAATATATATGATGCTGGCATTGCTGCCGGCCGGTCTCGTCTCCTGTGTGAAGGAGGATTTCGAGGCAGGCGAGCCTGACCTTGAAAACTGCCTCGGGGTATATTTCCCGAGCCAGTCCGAGACATCTTTTGAACTGGAGCCTGGCGACGGGACGGAGACCCTTGAGTTCACAGTCAAGAGACTCAAGTCTGAAGGGGCGGCGGATGTCCCTTATACATTCTCGGTCTCTCCTGAACCGGTGAATGGTGTGGAGATTAAGGCATCGGATATCAGATTTGAAGACGGGCAGACAGAGACCTCGTTTACTGTCTCAGTCCCTCTGAACGTGACCGGCATGGTCGGAGTAGAGTATACCTGCAGCATATCGGTCGATGACCCGGAATATGCCCTGACCTATGGTGAATACAGCCCGTCGATGGACATCTCATTCATTGTGGTGAAATGGAACAAGCTCGGCACTGCTGATGCCCCTTACGGCACATGGAGGGATGACATCCTGTCATACGGATATATGACCAACCTCGGTGCTGAGAATGCGGAAGTGACAGTATACGAGCGGGATGACCTTCGGGGGTATTTCCGTCTGGAAAATACGTATTCGGCTGAATATCTGTGTGCCCTGGTCGATGACGGGACCGGGTCTCCGGACGATTACCTGGAGTATGTCACGGAGGTGCAGATGATCATAGATGCGACCAATCCGTCGGCTGTTGTCTTCCCTATGCAGGAGATCGGCGTCAACCTCGGTTTAGGGATGGTCTCGGCCGCATCATACTCATCTGAATATTTCACAATCGAAGATGAGGAAAACCTGTTCGGGACGTATGATGCCGCAACCGGTCTCATCGAGTTCCCTGCACAGTCAATTCTTGTCAACGAGCCGGGCTATGACTCAGGCTGGTATGTCGGCAATGCCAGTGGCATGACGCGCCTGATACTTCCGGGATTCAGCGTCTCCGACTACAGCATCTCATTTGATGCAGGTCTGTCTGTCTCGGGTCTTCTGCCGGTATACTATACTCTCGGGGCAGATGTGACAAGGGCAAGATATGCGGTCTATGAAGGCACTTTGTCTGAGGCTGCCGCCCAGGAGAAGGCGGAAGGTATCGCTGACGGCACAGAGACAGCCCAGGTGGAGGAGATTTCTGCGGAGACGTCCGGGTCGTCTGATCCTGGAGACCCGTATCTGGAGATAAGCGGTCTGGAGACAGGGGTCTACACTCTTGTGTCGGCCAATTACGGGGCAGCCTCGGAGAATGGCGCTTCAGATGAATACAAGGACTTCAGTTATGTGACATTCTGCTATATCGCCGAAGGGGATGACGTCCCTGTCGTTCTTGACATGGAACTGAATGTCACTGACAAATATCAGGCGGAAGGTCACACGTCTGAGAACTCCCTTGAAATGTATGTCGCAGGTGCTGACATTGAGGAGGCATATATGATACTGGAAAGAGGAGATTATACGGAGATGGAGGCTTCTGATCTGGAAATGATGTTCCAGGAGCAGATAAATTATGGCCTGATAGAGCCTGTGGACGAAGAGACGCTGGCGGCAATCAACTCTGAAGGCTATCTCGATGTCGCTTCCGGGCTTGTGCCGGGGACGGAATACAGTCTGCTCGTATATGCCGGCAACGGCTACAGGTGGGATGTGAAAGTCATCTCCGCCACTACGGCAGGGGAATATGACGTGCTGGCGGATTCTTTCACTGCCTATGACCTCATCCCTGTGACTGCGGCATCCGAACTGTACGGCACTTACGATTATTACGGGGTTGACCTGTCCGGAAAGACAGGAGAGAGGGAGAAGATAGGGACAGTGACTATAGGAGAAGGCTCCGACGGTCTTGTCTCGGTAAAAGGACTGTTGGGCCCTGCCGCCTCGGAAGCAGGTGTGGATGATGTCCTGCCGTTCGCATTTGATGGCGAATACGGTGTCCTCGGCTCCCTTTTCAAGGCTTTCGACACTGAATATCTTGTCGACGGGAAGATTCCTCTTCATCTCGGCACAGGATTCTATGATATGAATAACGGGGTCATATCCTGGCTGGATTCCCCGGACGATCAGCTGTTGTGGGGAGGTAAGGTGGATGCCGCCGGCAATGTCCTGGCTCTGGTTGATTCAGGGGCGTATGGCGATTATCCCGGCGCATCCGGAGAACCGTATTCATGCTCAGGCATAGGGCTGGTAGGGTATGATTCTGAAGAGTATCTCTTGAGCGTCAAGAATTTGTCCGGATACATAGATGTCATTCTTGTCAGGTCGGGTTCTGCTGGAACAGAAAGTGGCGGCGATACAGAGCCGGGCACCCTGTCAATGAGGAATTGCCTTGTGCCGGCAGGTATTGACTGTGCGGCAAGAGATGCCGCGGGTGTGTCATTCTCTGTCTCTGCCAGGAAGGGGACTGCCCCTCACCGGGCGCGTACTGCCGCGACATCGGTATCTGTCAGATAATCAGTCCATATTAAAAAAGCGAACATTATGAAAAAATATATTTTGACATATCTTCTTGTGTCGGGATGTCTGTTTTTCCCGGGATGTGCCGACAGGCTTGAGGAGAGCACTGATGCGGTGGATTACGGGAGTGCGGCGGACATCAGGACAAAAGTGGCCAACACTCCTGAACGTCCGGTGGAAGGGATGCTCCTCGTATGTCTGGACAGCCATGATGCCATAGAGCCTGCAGACAGCAGATTCCATTCTGTCAATATCAAGTCTGTGGAGCCGGCATTCAATGTCACCGAAAAGAATGCCGCAAGGCTGGCGAGATTCGGGCTGGACAAGTGGTATGTGGTGAGATTTGACGGGAAAGTCGGGTTGTCGGATGCCGCCATGACACTTGCCTCTGCCGATGAAGTGCGGAAAGTGCAATTCAACAACAGAGGACGTCTGACAGATGCGGCTTCTCCGGCACCTGTCTCCGGGGCTGCATCTGTGCAGCCGGCGCAGTCCTTCATGTTTGACGACCCGCTTCTTTCGGGGCAGTGGCATTATCTCAACGACGGCAACAGGAGCCTTGCCCCTTCCGCAAGGGCGGGTGCAGACATCAATGTCAAGGACGCGTGGGGGCTGACCGGCGGCGACCCTGACATTATCGTGGCCATTGTCGATGAAGCCGTGAAATACAGCCATCCTGACCTCGAACCGAATATGTGGGTGAATGAGAAGGAACTTAACGGTACGGAAGGGGTTGATGATGACGGCAATGGGTTTGTGGATGACATCTACGGATACAATTTCGTCACTGACGGTCCTCTTTCATGGGACAATGAAAAGGATACAGGACATGGGACCCATGTGGCAGGTACGGTGGCTGCCGTGAACAACAACGGAATAGGAGTCTGCGGAGTGGCCGGCGGTACAGGGAACGGTGACGGCGTCCGCCTCATGTCTTGTCAGATTTTTGCAGATGAAAGCGGCGGAGACGACCTTTCCTGTGCGAGGGCTGTGGTCTATGCTGCCGACAACGGGGCATCGATTCTCCAGGTCTCATCGGGATATGATGCAGGTATGTTGCTTTCTGATGAGGAGTTCATGGCCTCGTGCCCGCTCTATTACAACGCCCTCATGTATTTCCTGAAATACGGCGGAGGCAATCTTGACGGGAATACAGGAGATGTCCTTGACGGCGGGCTCGTGATATATGCCGCCGGTAATGAAGCCATGGACATCAGCGGTTACCCGGCTGCCTTCAAGGACTTCATTTCCGTCACATCGGTCGGCCCTGACTATCTCCCTGCCTATTATACGAATTATGGCCAGGGATGTAATATAGCCGCACCGGGTGGTGATGCGCAGCTGAGTGCCGAACCAGTGACGCAGATTCTCTCTACGATGCCTTCAGAGATAACCGATGACGGCTCCGATTACGGGTATATGCAAGGCACTTCCATGGCTTGCCCTCATGTGTCGGGTGTCGCCGCATTGGGACTGTCCTATGCAAAGAAACTCGGGAAGAAATTTACCCGTGAGGAGTTCACTTCAATGCTTCTGACATCTGTCAATGACCTCGAATACTATCTTGACGGGGAGAAGGACGGAATGAATCTCTATCTCTATCGCGGACAGATGGGTACCGGCCTTGTGGATGCGTGGAAACTGCTGATGCAGATTGAAGGCACACCGTGTGTGACCGTCCCTGTGGGCAAGGAGGCTCTTGTGGACCTTTCCACATACTTCGGAGGAGGCGCGGCCTCGCTTGACTATACCGGCCTGGAAATGTCGGATGATGCAAAGTCCGCTCTCGGGGTCGAGGGAGAACCGTCTTTCAAATATGGGAAACTTGCAATCAAATGTACGGAATACGGTTCGGCAAAACTCAAGGTGACAGCGGATGTTGCCGGGATGCAGGTGACAAAGACCGTGTCGCTTGTCTCACGCGGGGCTGTCTCATCAAACGGAGGCTGGCTGTAGCCGCCATTTGTCTCACCAATAACAGAATGACGATATGAAAAGATTTATATATGCATTTTTGGCTGTCTCGCTTGCCTGTCTTTCATTTGTCTCCTGCCAGAAAGACACGGATGGCATAAGTGTGGACGGGGACTGGCATCTCGTGTCGACCGGGGATCTTGATATGGCAGATATCGATGTCTATGCGACTTTCTCGGGAGGTGCATTTGTCCTGTACCAGAAGACGGGGGACATGGCAAGATTCTATAGATATGAAGGTACATACAGTGTCGCCGGAGATGTTCTGAGCGGGGTTTACAGTGACGGCAGCCCTCTTGCGAGTTCTTATCGCGTGTCTCTCGGAGATGATGGGGAGACTCTGGAGATGACCGCATTGAACGGGTCTGACGAACTCAGCACGTATGAGAGGGCAGCCGTTCCTGCCGATGTCAGGGAAGTCTCAGTGCCTGCACTCAAATCCGGGTCTGCGCCTGTGCCTTATCTGTAGTTGTTCCTGCCTTGGCAGGGAAATATCTTCTAATGACAAAATGTCAGTCCGTATGGGCTGGCATTTGTTTTGTTTTACCCTCCCGCGTCTTTCTCTTCGGATTCATTATTCCCGAAGCGGATGACGGTTTAAAATAAAAATAGAATCCAAAAATTATAGAATCATGATCAAACCATTAGCAGACAGAGTACTGGTCGAGCCTAAGGAGGCGGAGACCAAGACAGCGGCAGGGCTTTATATTCCTGACACGGCAAAAGAGAAACCTCAGCAGGGGACGGTGCTGGCTACAGGTCCCGGCAAGAAGGACGAGCCTATGGAGGTGAAGGCAGGGGATGTTGTCCTCTACGGCAAATATGCAGGTACTGAAGTCACTGTCGATGACAAGAAGTATCTTATCATGAAACAGTCTGACATTTTCGCAATACTTTAATCGGATAAGGAGATATAATCATGGCAAAGGATATAAAATTCAATATTGACGCACGCGCCCGGATGAAAGAGGGTGCTGATGCACTTGCTGACGCAGTAAAGGTCACTCTCGGTCCTAAGGGACGTAATGTGGTAATTGACAAGAAGTTCGGTGCACCTCAGGTGACCAAGGACGGTGTCACTGTAGCCAAGGAGGTGGAGCTTGAGGACAGGTTCGCCAACATGGGTGCCCAAATGGTCAAGGAAGTCGCTTCCAAGACCAACGAGCAGGCTGGAGACGGTACTACCACTGCCACAGTGCTTGCACAGGCCATCATCAATGTCGGTCTGAAGAATGTCACTGCAGGCGCCAATCCTATGGATCTGAAACGCGGTATCGACAAGGCCGTCGCAGCGGTTGTCGAGGAACTCAAGAAGCACAGCCAGGCTGTCGGCGAGGACTATTCAAAGATAGAGCAGGTCGGCACCATCTCTGCCAATAATGACAGTTATATCGGCAAGCTCATCGCAGATGCCATGTCAAAAGTTAAGAAGGACGGTGTCATCACAGTTGAAGAGGCCAAAGGTACAGAGACAGAGGTCAAGGTAGTGGAAGGTATGCAGTTCGACAGGGGATACATTTCACCTTACTTCATGACCAACGGCGAGAAGATGGAGGCAGTGCTTGAAGATCCTCAGATTCTCATCACTGACAAGAAGATTTCTACCATGAAGGACCTCCTCCCTGTGCTTGAGCCTATCGCACGTGAGGGACGTTCACTCCTCATCATTGCTGAGGATGTTGATGGAGAGGCACTTACCACACTCGTGGTCAACAAGCTCCGTGGCACATTGAAGATTGCTGCAGTCAAGGCTCCGGGCTTCGGAGACCGCCGCAAGGAGATGCTTCAGGATATCGCCACCCTGACAGGCGCCATCGTGGTGTCAGAGGAGAGAGGCTTCACTCTTGAGAATACCACTCCGGATATGCTCGGAAAGGCGGAGAAAGTTGTCATCACCAAGGAGAACACGACGATTGTCAACGGTGCCGGCAACAAGGCTGACATCGCTGAAAGGGCAGACCTTATCAGAAAGCAGATTTCAACTACGACTTCCGACTACGACAGGGAGAAACTCCAGGAGCGTCTCGGCAAACTCGCCGGCGGTGTCGCCGTCCTTTATGTGGGTGCGGCTACCGAGGTTGAGATGAAAGAGAAGAAAGACAGGGTGGAGGATGCCCTCAATGCAACCCGTGCTGCCGTTGAGGAAGGTTTCGTGCCGGGCGGCGGAGTCGCCTATGTAAGGGCTGCGGAAGTGCTCAAGGATATGAAAGGCAACAACGAGGACGAGACCACAGGTATCCATATCGTTGCCCGTGCCCTTGAAGAGCCTATGCGCCAGATTGCTGCAAATGCCGGTGTAGAGGGGAGCGTCATCATACAGAAGATCCGCGAAGGCAAGGATGACTTCGGATACAATGCAAGGACTGACGAGTATGTCAATATGTACGAGGCCGGTGTCATCGACCCTACCAAGGTGTCACGTGTCGCTCTTGAGAATGCCGCATCAGTGGCAGGCATGTTCCTGACGACGGAGTGTGCAATTGTTGATATTCCTGAGAAGGAACCGGCTCCGGCTCCGGGAGCAGGAATGGGCGGCATGATGTAATGCTGCTTTGACAAAATGATATTTCGGGCAGGCTGCCGTATGGCGGCCTGCCTTTTTTTTATTGCAGGTAGTCCTCAAGTTCCGAGCGGAGCATCTTCAGGGCATATTGTATATGGGATGTGACCTGCCTCAGGCTGATTCCGGTGCTTTCGGCAATCTCTGAATAAGTCTTCCCTTCATACCTGCTGGCGATGAAGATCTTCCTTGTCATTGCGGGCATCCTGTCGAAACATCTCCAGAACAGCGACTTTACCTCTGCCGCAAAGATTTTGTCAGGATTGAAACTTTTGAGGGATGAGATTTCGTACATCTGCATCCTGCTCCTGGACTCATGAATGTCCTGCCGGATCGAATTGAGCATGGTCTCCGCCCTCAGGTGGTCTATGCATCTGTTTATCACGCTCCGGAATGCGTAGGCCTCGTAGTTGGTGGTGATTATCTCGTCCCGCTTTTCCCAAAGTCTTATGAAACTTTCATCAGTGATGTCCTCTGCCACATGAAGATTGTGGACGTATGAATCCGCGATGCGCACAAACATGGGACGGCACCTTGTGTACAGTCGCCTGAACTCCTCCTCTGTGAGGAATGACTTTTTTTCTGAATCGCGGTATTCTTTCATGGTATTGATTGTCAGGAAATTGTCATAATGAGCTGTCTGTTGTTCCTGATTTTGACCGGCAAAAGTAATAGTTGGAGATGACGACAAGGAGCCTGCCGAGGCTGTACTCACTGTCTCAGGAGACAAGATAGAGGCGAAGAATGCCGGAGGGGACTATTTTCTTACTGTCGTCTCCACAGGGACTGTCGATGTGAAAGAAGATGCTGACTGGCTGGAGACAGGCTTCATCATCGGACAGGATGAGGAAAACTTCAGATTGAGGATTGAACCCAATGAGGGTAAGGATGAGCGTACTGCCGTCGTGACTCTGAGCGCCGAGGGGTGTGATGATGCCGTAGTGACAGTCATTCAGGAGGGGCTTAAGAGCAAGACCTGCGATCTGCTGTCTTTCTCGTTGGAGGGAGAGACTAACGGTCTGGAGAAAGATGTCGTATTTGAGTTTGATGCGGCTACTTCAACATTTTCGGCAATGTATCTTAAATGGATAGACGGCGAGAATCCCGAGATGATGGTGCCTGTGTTCGAGACCACGGGTGCAAAAATACTTGTCGGAGGAAATGAGATTGTGTCCGGCGAGACGGAAGTCTCGTTCGCGGATGACTTTACGGTCATTGTCGAGGCTGAGAACGGTGACACGAAAGAATATGTCGTGAGCATCAACTGTCCTCAGATCAACAGGGAACTGCCTGTCCTGCATTTCAAGCCGTCTTCCGTGATTGTAGGCAAGGAAGAGTATGTAGATACGGAGATAGAACTCTATGACAAGACTCCCGGCTCGACGGGCGAGGGCTGGTGGAGCAGTGCTGCCGGACAGGGCACGGTGGAGATGCGCGGCAGAGGCAATTCCACGTGGGGGCTTCCGAAGAAGCCTTTCCGTATCAAATTCCCTGAGAAGTTCAGCCCGATAGGGTTCAATCATACAAAGAAGAAGAGCTGGACGCTTCTCGCACAGGATATGGACAAGTCCCTTCTGCGTACCCATCTCGCATTCGAGTACTCCAGGGTTCTTCTCAATCAGGCGGAAGGCTGGCATGACCCGTCTGCGGTATTGTTCACGCCTGCATCAAGGTTTGTGAATGTCTACATTACGGGATATTACACCGACTCTTCGACAGGTGAGAGAACTTTCAGGTACGGCGAGTACCTCGGGGTGTACCAGATGAGTGACCAGGTGGAACAGGGCAAGGGCAGGATTGACGTTGAGGACCTTGATGACAAGGATGGTGCGGATCCGGAAAAGATAACAGGCGGATATGTCATAGAGACTGACATCCATGAGGGCGACCATTATTCGGAGTTGAAGAATATAAAGATGTCCTATAAATATCCTAAGGACGATGAATGCGATCCAGCACAGTATGAATATATAACAGATTTCATAAACAAGGCGGAGGAGGGCCTCTACAGCGATGGCTTCAAGGACCCTGAGACAGGATGGCGCAAGTGGTTTGACGAGAAGACTCTTGCCGATTTCATCATAGTGAAGGAACTGGCAGGCGACCTTGACGGATATACAAGTACATATATGTATAAGAGGCGCGGGGTGGACAAGCTTTTCTTCGGACCTATATGGGACTGCGACAAGGGATGGAACAATGACAAGAGGATTCCGCATCAGGGCGTGGACCCGCTGAACAGCCTTATGATATATGCAGGGTTCTATATGCCGGCATACGTGGAGTACGACTGGTTTCATCGGCTGTGGGAGGATGATGCTTTCAGGGCATTCGTGGCATCCCGCTGGGCGTCCAAGCGCGCTGAACTCCTGGCTGTCACGGACAAGGTTCTGAATGAGGTCCCGGCAGGGATGTCTAAGGCCATCGAGGCCAATTTCACTGTGTGGCCGTTCTATTATCAGTACAGCGATGAGGCGAATATGCCTGCAGAGAATTATCCTGCGGAGATAGAGCGCATCCGGAGTCTGACTGAGCAGCGGGCTGCCCTCCTGGACAGGCTGTTCAAATGACTCACAACCATCAGCGGCTTTCTGGACAGGCTGTTCAAATGACTCGCAGTCCTCGGCGGCTTTCTGGACAGGCTGTTCAAATGACTCGCAGCCATCGGCGGCTTCCTGAACGGGCTGTTCGAATGACTTGCAGCCATCGGCGGCTTCCTGAACGAGGTGCGGCTTGACGTTTTTGATTGGCAGCACCTCTTCATGCGATTGCCGTCCGCAACCAGTAAGGTCATTGAGGCGTCCAGTGGTCTATGCAATTGGTGGTCTATGCAATTGTTCCCCGAAGTCGGTTTTGTGTCCGGCCTCGGGGACATTCCGTTTTTGACTATCTGCAAATACACCTTGCTTATGCCCGCCGGTAATGTATGGGAGGACCGGGAGGGTTGCGATGTCTGGGGGGGCTGATAAATCCCTGCAGTGCCGGACGTGCTCTCCTGGAGAGCCTTTGCTGCC
The DNA here is from genome assembly GCA_944323505.1 of uncultured Bacteroidales bacterium. Lineage (GTDB taxonomy): Bacteria > Bacteroidota > Bacteroidia > Bacteroidales > UBA932 > Cryptobacteroides. The sequence goes on along the minus strand of CALUST010000036.1, from coordinate 668 downwards.
TCCACCTGTCACACTCTTGCGGCATTTCTGAGCCAGGTGGCGACTTTGCTGCCTCCACCTGTCACACTCTTGCGGCATTTCTGAGCCAGGTGGCGACTCTGCTGCTTCCACCTGTCACACTCTTGCGGCCTTCCTGTGCCCGGTGGCGGTTTTTGCTGCTTCCACCTGTCACACTTTCGCTGCATTCCCGTGCCCGGTGGCATTCCTGCCGTCTCCGTCCCGCAACGCGGTGAGTCATAGGACCTCCGGCCCGGCGGTCTGGCGTCCCCGGCCGGCGCTGCCACGGGACTGATGCAAAAAAACGGAAAAAAAGTGCGAAAAAATTTGGAGGTTCGGGAAAAAGCAGTACCTTTGCAATCCCGTTCGGGAAGAGGGGGACTGCGAGAGGCGCGGGACGGGGCACCGGGGCGACCCGGGATGGATCGAGTTCATTGACAAGACTGACAGAGAAGCAAGCAAAGCAAGTACCGAAACAAGAAGAATCGAGAGCGTCAGTCCGCGGGCCGGGAGGCCCGAGAGGACGGAGCGCCAGGAGGCTCTGGAGAAATAGAAGATATACAAAGAAGAGTTTGATCCTGGCTCAGGATGAACGCTAGCGGCAGGCCTAACACATGCAAGTCGAGGGGCAGCGCGACGGTAGCAATACTGTTGGCGGCGACCGGCGCAAG
>CALUST010000035.1 GCA_944323505.1 uncultured Bacteroidales bacterium | reverse complement strand
GCAAAAAATAGGGGTATTTTTTACTTTTAAGTTACTGATTTCCAGGGACTTTTACAAGTATTTCATCCCTTAATCTTCAAATATTTACAACTAATTTTGAGGCCTGAATGACCTCGGTTAAACTTATGAATTACAGCAGTTCAACTGCTGATTGGAATTAATTATTACAACTTATTGGCATGTCATGCCAACTTTTCTGCATTGAAAGACTATTCCGCCCCGTATTCGGGCAGTATATACTGTATCTTGTCGGCTGCCTCGCCGAGGATCTTCTTGCAATATATGAGGTCCGTGGCGACAGGCTGCTGGAACTCTGCGAACACGCTGCCTATCCAGTCATACCTGTCGTCTGAGAGCCTCTTGATGAGGGCCGAGACGGAGCCGTTCATCGAGAGGATGGCACGCGCCCGCTTGTCCTTGACCTCCTCCGAGATGTTCCGGTACTGGAGATAGTCCCTGTTGGCCAGTTCCGACGCGAACAGGGCTACATTGCATATCTCCATGTTGCGGATGTACTGCTTCATCCCCACGACACCGCTGCGCCGCACCTCCATGGAGATGCTCAGGAACATGTTGTTGCTCAGCGGATGCGGCTGCAGGATATAGACCCGGTCGGCGTGCAGTTCGTGCAGCACCTCCCACAGCACGCCGTAGATGGTGCCGGTGTTGTCCGAGCGCACCTTGCCCTTGCGGGCCTCCTCCGTCCGCATCCTCTCTATCTTCAGGTCTGTCATCCTGTCCTTCGCCTTCTGGTTGTACGCGAACCAGGCTGTGATGATCACGCCTATCGCGCTGATGATCGGTGCTATGTATTCCATTGCCATTACTCAATATTAAAAAGGTGGAGGCTACAGTCCCTCTCGTAAAGAGGTTAACATCGCTTCCGTAAGACGCGTATAATGTCCTCCACCTAGACCATATTATCAATTGAATGTCTGCACGGTCTGAGAAAGATCGATCTTCATCGTAAAACGTGCGGCAATTACTTTCGTATCAGCACTATCATTACTGTACCCGTTAAATAATGCTATTCTGAACCTCTTCAATTCGCCATATATCCCGGCTGTCTCATTGACAAGCCTGATCCCGAACGTTCCGGAGAAGAATGGTCCCTTATCCCTCTTGCTGCAGTTTTCATTCAGTTTTATCACAGCCCCTCCGTTCCGGAGTTTTGTCATCCACGACTCTGCAACACTGCTCTCATCATAGGTGTTGCTATGAAAAGTATTCGAGTCCGGATCAAAGAGTTCCCAGAAGATACGCATCAATGACCATGGGAGCACCACAGTTGTATAGCCGTCCCCTGACCACCGCGCAGGATGCTCACATTGGGAGACATCTGCCGAGAGCACCTTCTTGAATGTCTTGTTCTTTTTGTTCCTGTATATATAGACCGCAACTTTCCATCCGTCGCCCGGCATAGAACCAAGGAAACGCAGGCATGGCGTATAATCAACAATCGAATCCGATACTGCTCCCACTATATGAGAAGCCCACGACTTTTTCCTGGTTCTTGTCTTCAAAAGATCAAATGCCGGAGCCGCATTGACAACGTTTATATAACTGAAAGTCTCGATGACCAGATTCGTGATCAGGACGGCCGTGTCTCTGCTATACTGATTGCCGTTACATGTGAATGTCACCTCCGACACCGTATTCGGTCCGGAGATCCATCTTCCTTCCGTCTCATCATACAGGCATCCCTCTGTCCTGCCGAGATCTGTATAGGTCCCAGAATCAGGTGTCAGCACGACACCTTCTGGAACGGAAGTTGACGAGAATATGAACCTGACGGACTTGATGGCACGTTTTGCATTATTCCTGATATATATTTCCCCTCCTGTATCCTTTTTTATGAAGACGACCAAAGCACCCCATGAATTATCGCTTCTCTGATATGCCCCGCCGGTATGTATCAGCACAGATTCCCCGCTGCCGAACGCACCTCCATCCGGATATTCCACTGTCCCTGTCCCTTCAGGAAGATCCGGGACAGGACTGAGAGACAAATGATCCTTGAAATTGAAAGTGTCTGCGAAGCATGTCATTCCCCAGCCTTCTTTCAGGCTTGCCAACCAGTCCGACACAGTGCCCTGGAATCCCTGCTGGACGGCGACATCATAAGGGGTACATCCCTGCAGACTGGCAAGCCACTCAGACTCCGTCCCATCAAATCCGTTCAGTACAGCAAGTTCGTATGCAGAATAACCGTACTGGCTCACAGGCATCACAACAGAAGACTCTATCTGAGGACTCGCATCGGACACTCCCGGCCTGAGTATCACATCCGTCCTGCCCGGAACGGCAATATGCTTCTCCCCTCCGGGGAATGACGGGTCCTGCACAATCTCCACCACTCTCTTCAGAAGTTCCCCGGTACCGACAGGATACCGGCTCAGGGCTATATTAGCCAGCAATGACATCCCGTCCTCCGACACACTGCAGGACCTGCAGTCCGCGCCATTCCGTTCAACCACATAGACAGCAGCGCATGACGCCGTGAAATACTCGATACGGACATGCTCCGGAACGGGCATCTGCCTGGTCTTGTCCTTGTCTGAATAAAATGTCTCGACAAATATGAAATCACTTCTGAAATTCTGCTGTGTCATAAGAATATGTATCAAGTTCTTTGTCCTCATAATACCTGCCTGCAGGCTTCTCGGCATAATGGAATGTGAATGTCGCATGCCCGAGTGCCCTGACCTGGCTCTCCGAATCCGCCTCCTCGACAACAATCCTGCTGAGGCGACCATCCCTCCCACATACATACCTTTCGGCCGATGCCAGGAAATCAATCCACAAACTCATCATCCTCTCCGAACCTATATGACCCGTATTGACTTCCCAGGACTCTACAGACGAGTTCTCCAACTCCTGTTCAACACCGTCACTGCTGAATGTGACTGTCTCATGTGAAAGGTTTCTTTTCACAGTCCCGTATGCATACACAGTGTCAAATGCCATCAATGCATTGAGAAATACGAACTCCGTCACATTGCAGTCGTCTCTTTTGACAATATATCTTCTGGGAGCCACATTGTCCTCCACAGTCCCGTCAGAAAATTCATTTCTGACCCAGACATCGTATGCAAGAATCTCGTCATCATACCCGGCAGCCTCCGCCAGCCTTTTCATATTGGAATATGACACATTGACAACAAGCATACGTGGAACAGAGCCGGTATATAGATTACAACACCTCACCAGTTTCTCACCGGTCATTGCCATATACAGTCTGGCATACACATACCGAAGCTGAATCTGTCTTCCGTCATGAAGAATCCCGGACTCCTTCACCAAAGACAGGTATTCCTTTCCCCATCGGAATGTATCACTGATCTGAGGCCGCCATGTAAGCCAATGAGAGGCATAGAATCCCGGTATGTCGGCTGCATGAGATTCATCAATCCCCCCGACAATCACATAGGATTCCCAGAGGCTGTCAGAATCAGAAGACTCATGAATCATGACTTTCGGCAGGGTCCAGGTGGTATAATCATCCGGCAGATATTCCTGAGAATGCCATCTTATCGGCAAGGCAGACAGGATCTCTTTCATTCTGAATGCCACCTCCCCGTTCAGCGGAACAAACTGCCCGACCTCGGCATCTGGCACACCAAATACGGATACCTTAAAACTGAAAATGCTCGTGTCTCCGGCACTCTCTATGCGGATGTCAGAAGCATTCCTGCTCATTATCGGCGTTCCTTTCGGGTTGTCATCGATGACGGTCATTCCTTTCCTTTTTATGACAACAAAATTATGCCCGTATGCCCGATCACGAAAGGACAGGAACGGACACAAAATCTCCCGACACACTCACCGAATTCCGACGGCAGGAGAATGTCACAGACAATTTCTTTATCAGCCATTCCCTGTTCGCGAAACGCACCTTACGGTACAGTCTGAGATTAGATATCTCAGAGACTGACAGATTCAGGTCCACGCTTGCACAGATCCTGTCGCTTTCAATCCAGTCTGCGAATGTCTTATGCAGCCCATCCCTCAATACTCCAGGAATGATGGAGACACCTGCGTCAATGTTTTGCCCAGTTGTGCCAGGTCTTCTGTATCCATCACTCTTTGTTCCTATCGCTGCAGGAGCGGAGTCTTCCGGCATGAAGCCCTTATCCGTAAGCTGGTTGCAGGCAAGAATACCTATATGGACATCCGTCATCCGTTCCCCTCCGAGCGCAGGAAAGGACACTTTGGGACACATCAATACTATGCTGTCGCCTCCTTTCGTCTTGACGGATCTCAAGGGCACGCAGACTACAAGACTGAAATCCGTGGAAGCGTCGTATGTGTCCTGGTCCGTATCGCTGTCGTCATCCTCTGTCCTGCCTGTATTACGGTACAATATGTCCATTGACACAAAACTGCCATTCGGGACACCTCTTGAAAAAATGTCGCCCGTATCCGTTTCCTTGATTGTCTGTGCCTCCGTACCTGTGTACATCACAATAGTCTTGAGTCCCAGTGTAGACACATCCACATCCTTGGCCGCCTCATCGTCAAGAGTGTTCGCGGAATCCTCATCCTTGTATTCAAACTTGTAGACCTGTCCCGTCTCCATCGTCAGGGAATAGACATCCGAGACCTTGCCGCCCCAATCGTCATAATCCGTAGACTTGAGGACATCCGAATTGTGCATCATGACATAGTCTCCACCACCGGCATCAACCCACACAGATGCGCACAGGATTTTCAATATGTTCAGCAGAAAGTCCACTTTCGTGCATTTCGGCAATTTGTCCGCCACATTTAATGTAAGGGAGAGGAGATGTCCCGGATAGAAACCATGATACGAATCCTCTCGGGAATAAAGCCCCAGAACAGCAAGATACTCGTAGACAGTCAATGCCTCCCCTGACAGGTCAACACGGAAAGAAGGGGAGAACTTCTCTATTATACTATGCACCCTGACAGCGGGAGCTACCGGCACATCGAGACTCCAGTGCCAATTTTTGAACTTTGTCGAAGGGTCAATCTGCTGACTCTCATGCCCCGGAGTATCGATTTCAGCAATATGCTCCTCACTGACTATCATCGGAGTCCCGAAATCCAGTTCCGCATCACCCTCTCGGGAACGCTCCAGTATGTCGGCAAGTTCCCCTGTAAGTTTCCCTCCCAACGCGGCTCTTATGCAACTCGCATTGGTCAACCCTTTGACATCATGAATATATCCGGACAGGGAGTCTTCCACGCTTTTCCCGGAAAAGTTGTAGTTCAACTTCCCATCCTCATAGGACTCATATTCCAGCCTTCCGGAAAACAAGGAAATCCCAGACACATAAATGTCCACATCCAGTTTTTTGACAACCGGCTCCTGCATCTTCGCATCAAGATACCCGAAGACCCTGCAATTGGTCTCGGTGGGAAGAAAAGCTATCGATGTGCTGTACGGCACAGGAATGTGGTCATCTGCGAATAGCGGACTTTCATATTCCACCTCAAACTCGTCATCCGGGCTCAGGTCAAGTGATGTGCCGTCCTTAGTGATTATCTCTATCATTGTCTGTAATTATTGTCATAATTGTCCGTTCCTGCGTCTCATCCTATTGTACTTCTCGGTCTGCTCCACTATCCCGTTGCGGCCGAGCATCGACACCTTTGCCTCGATGGGACTCTCAAGCCGCCTGAGCAGTTGCTTCATTATCTGTTTCATTTCCCTGTCGTCCGGCATCGCCGTCCCGGTCACTGAACCATTCTGAGGCACCGCCTCTCCGGACACCAGACCACCGGATGCCCGGCCCTGCACCGACGGGGGGAACACCGCTCCGAAGTCCAGGTCTTTCAACCTGCCGTTGCGCCTTGCTGTCTCCAGAGTGTTGATGAACGGCAGCAGTGTCGGGTTGTCCAGCCCCTCCGCCGGAATCACATATTCCTGCCCGTCCTCGCTCACAAGCACCGTCGGGGAGGTGATAAACCCCCGTTTCTCCGGGCTGAGCCTTGCCTTGAACCTTCTGCCGTCCTGTGACCTGGTCACATCTATCGGCTTCCCGTCCGGACCGACAAGACCACCCTCAGCATATCCGGTCGTTATCGGAGTGGACGCAATCAGTGCTATCTCGGCGGCGCCCATGGCTGCCATGATCCCGGCCGGGATAAGACCCCACGGCACACCCCACTGTGCAAGGGTCATCGTCACGCCGAGGGCGGTATTGATTATCGCCTGCGTAATCTGCATCTGCTTGTTGCGCTTGGCCTGCTTCAGTTGGAGTTCCTCCTGATATGCGTCATATTCGGCATCCATCCTCTCCACCTCGGCATTGTACTGTGCCTCCGTCATCAGCCCGGCATCGATCCTGTCCTGCAGGGCCTTCTTCTTCTTGTCATTGGACTTCTGGTATGCCTTCAACTGGTTATTCTCCTCGGCCGTCTGCTTCTGCGCCCACATTGACGCCAGTTTGAACCCCTCCTGCGCCATGCCGCTGACACCCTGCAGCACAGTCATGAGTTCCTGTGCCCCGAACTTTCCGTCAGAAAGATTCTGGAAGAATTGCGTCCACTGCTCCTGGCTCACTCCGAACAGGGAGCCTCCTCCGGCTCCTGTAATGAAGGATCTGCCTGCGGAGTCAGCGCCACTCCCGGCATCTTCCGATGCTCCAGATGAAGTCCCGCCACCAGCCGGCTTCCCCTCCAGTTCGTTCACCTTGGCTATGATATCCTGCAACTTCTGCTGCATCTGCGTCAGTTCCTCGACCGACAGCCCGGAGAAATCCACATTCACTGTCCCGCCAAGTTCCGACACCGCATCCAGAATACCGCGCAGACGTTGCGCATACGCAAGGTCCAGAGTGGCCATCTCCTCATACTGCCGCTGCTTCAAAGCCTTCAGTTCCCGTCTCGTACCCTCGAACAATGCAAGTTCCTCCGTATGGCGGTTCTGCATCGATGTCTTCTCCAACCGGTATTCCCTCTCTTCCTGCTCCATCTGGTCGTTGAACTTCTCCAAATGAATCTGCGACACCCTCGCCCGGTGCTGACGCTCCAGCGCCTCAAGCACAGCCGCATTTCCTGCGAACTTCTGCCGCTGCTCCTGATACCGTCTCTCCTCTTCAGCCAGTTTGTCATTCTCCACATCCCGTATTATCTGCAGCCCGTCTTCCTCAATCTTCCGCCTATCCTGCTCAATCCGTTCCTCCTGTTTCACAGCATCCTCCTTGCGCTTGATGAGCCTGTCCTGTAACTGACTTTCAAGAGTCACCCTCTCGTCGGCCGAGATTTTCTCATTATTGAGCCTTTTCTTAAGGATATATATCTCCCACTGCTCCACCTGGGACTCATACTCCTCTCTGGAAACTCCCTCTGTCTCCTGATACCACTTCTTCAGCTGCAGCAGACCCTCCAGATATTCCTTGTCAGAGTTCAATGACCATGACCCTGAACCTCCAACCGATGACTGACCTCCGGACGACACGCCTGCAGAAGCATCCACGCCAGTTGCTTGGACAGAATCCGTACCCTCTCCGTTCCCGGACGGAGGCGGTGTCAAGTCACCCATGGTACCATAATAGGCGTCAAGCATTCTCCTCTGATCGGCAAAACCATTGATGGAAGTCTCCAGACTCTGAGAGACACGGATAGTCTCCGTCGCATTCTTTCTGGATTTCAGCCCGAGATCACCGAGAGTATTGGAAAGCCCTGCTGTAGCCTGCAGTCGGGAAGGATTGCCTGCTGCAGGATTGGACATCGTATTGGAATATCGGACAACAGCCTCGGCCAGATCCGCCTTCATCTGAGGAGTCATCGCCTTGCCGTTGGCCTTCTCATATATGGCCGCATACTCCTCCACGGCAGCCTTCACTTTCTCCATCCGCTCCTCATAGAGTCTCTGCTCCTCCGTCTCCCTTGCCTGCAGCCTTATCTTGCGCTCCATCTGTTCATTCACGGAACGCAGGGCAGCGGCCACATCCTCGTTGCTCGACTTCTCCGACAACAATGCCGGGAGATACTCCCCATACCTCTCATTGATCAGACGGATTGCCTCCGCCCTTTCCTCTGTCCCGGCCTTGGCTTCACTCACCTTCTTCCGGAGATACTCCAGTTCATCCCTCTCCCGCTGTATCTTCCCGACTGTGTCGGTATACGACTGCGACAGTTTCTTGTTCGACTCCGCAAGTTCCCGCTGGGCCTTGTTTGCCTCGCGAATCTTGGATACAATTGCCACCAACGCACCGACGACCACTGCCGCCACAGCTCCCCAAGGATTAGCCAACAAGGCCCTTCCGAACATTCTAAACGCCACGGCAGCCCCTTTGAAACTGCCTGCAAGAAGATTTTGGGCAGATGCAAGCAACAATGTCCCCGCCTTTGCATTTCTCATAGTCATAAGCTCCGCAGCCAGTGCCTCCTTGTGCCTGAGTGACCAGAAATATGCAAGTTTCTTCAGAGCAATATGTACTTTCCCTACAACATTGTACGCCACCACTGCAGTTGTCAGCGCGATAACCACAGTCTTATTCTCCATCAACAACTTCACAAGAGCAGCCAGAGTCTTCATCCCTACCTCTGCCACATCCATTGCGGCATTCACCACCGGCATCAACTGCTGACCTATCGCTACCACCTGCTCCGTAATCTCCTTGCGCTGCTTCTCCAGCACGGCAGTCACGGAACTGTTCTTGGTATCGAACTCCGCAAGGATGGAGTTGCCCTCGTCGAAAGCCTCAGCCGCCAGCAGCTGCTGGTTCCGCAGTTCCTCCGTATTCTTCGACAGCGTGCCCAGCACCTGCGATGCCCTCTGACCGTCCAGATGCATCTCATTCATGTTCGCCACAATCGATGCAAGACTGCCGTCGCTCCCCTTCAGCCCCTCCAGCACACGGATGAAAGCCTCGTTAACATCGGTCTTCAGCAGTTGGGAGAACTCCGCCAGCGAGGTACCGGCTATCTTCGCGAAAGTCTCCGTCCGGCTGAACATCGCCATTATGGTCTGCCCTATGGCTGTCGACGACATCTCCGAAGTCTGCCCGTACTTGTCCAGGGTAGCAGCCAACCCCAGTATCTTGTCTATCGATATGTCCGCATTCGGGGCAATACCCGCAAGCCTCTTCGTGAAATCAACTATATAGCCCTCGTTCGCAGTGGAAGCCATTCCCAAGGAATTGACCGCAGAGCCCACCTTCAACATCGCCTGCTCAAGCCCGAACTCACCACTCAGGTTGAAGATGTCCACCATCTTGCCTATAGCCTCGATGGCGGCCTCCGCATTGCCCCCAAGATCCTCACTCAGCGACACATTGATCTTGTCCGCCGCATTCACGAAGCCCTCAAGGTCATCTATGCCCGAGATTCCCAACTTTCCCCCAATGCGGGCAAGGCTCAGCAGTTCATTCTGTGCCGTCCTCGTGTCCATACCCTTCAACCTCTCACTCAACTCCTCAATCTCCTCACGGGTCAGGTTTGTCGTCTTCATTGCATCCACCAGGGCCTCGTCATACTCCGCAAAACGGTCCGTGGCCTGCTGGATGGTGGAAACTGTTGAACGGAGTCCCAGAATCCCGCTTGTAACGAGTCCAATATACTTGTTGACATTCTTCGCCATACCGCAGAGAACCCCGTCCGTGGAATTTGCCTGCGATGTCAATTCCGCAAGCCTCTGCCGAGTCCTCTTCAGTTCAGCATTGTACTTCATCCATGTCGCAGTGCCAGGATCTGCACTATCAAGCACGCCCCGGAGATTATTGATGCGGCTGCGGAGTTCCGCCGTCGTCATCTTCGTGATATCCATCTGCTTCTCCAGCTCCACATACCGCGCCTTGTGCTCCGACAGAGTCTTGGATGTCGACTTGATTTCACTCTGCAGAGCCTTATACCCCGCAGATGAAGTCTGGTTCTGCTGCCGCATCTCCCTTGCACGGCGGCGCAGATCACGCAGGCTCTCCGAAGCAGCATTGATGCTGTCCTTCAGATCAAGCATCTCCTTCCGTCCGTTGTCCCCGTTGACAATGATGTTCAGCCGGAGGTCCTCTTCCTTTATCCTTGCCATATCACCTGTCCGAATTTTCCCTTATAGCATTGACCACATCCTCCGTAAGCCCGTACATCAGTCGTTCCGCAATCCCCACATACGCCCCGAACACAAAGCGGTTATGTATGCGCCTGCGCCTGGAAGACTTCCGCAGTCCTCCCCGCCGTCTCATGTCCAGGAACCGCTCATACACCGTGTGCGTGTATGTCAGTTTCCCGTCCATATCCGCACCCCCGGACACGACAATATCCCGGGCGGAAAGAATCCGTCCGGTATGAAGCCTCACACTGCGCCGCACCGCCTTCTCCTGAGACGAAAGCAGACGCTTACCCGCAGCGTCAAGCACTTCTCCGACAAACCGAGCCCTAACTGACATTGTGCACAGAAACTTACAGGCACAAAAATAGCCGCCCGCAGGCGGCCTACAAAGGACAGGCAAAACCGGTCCCGTCAGAGGGAATATGTCAGAATCAACGCAATCACAGCGAAAGCCATAATTACTGAAAACAGTCCGCCCACAAACCATGTCCTCGCAGAATTCATACGGCGAATCCTGTACATTCGCCTCCCCAGT
>CALUST010000034.1 GCA_944323505.1 uncultured Bacteroidales bacterium | reverse complement strand
TGTCGTTTTCTTGTAGCGGGTCGCAGGATTGAACTGCGGACCTCATGATTATGAATCATGCGCTCTAACCAGCTGAGCTAACCCGCCATCGAGTTGTCGTTAGACTTCCCGCCGTGATGACGGTACTGTCTGGATTTGTTGAGATAGAAGGACTCGAACCCTCACTGACAGAGCCAGAATCTGTAGTGCTACCATTACACCATATCTCAATATGAACTGTCCCGATTGTACTCCTGTACGAATTGGGACTGCAAAGGTACTAAGGTTTTTGAAAAATGCAAAATATTTTACAAAATACTCATCAAAAAGCAGAAACGCAGATAGCCTGAAAGAAAATGTCCGCTTCCGGCAGATCCCTGCTACCCGGCTTGCGGTATCCGGTGGAGCAGGACGACGGCATAGGCCTCACAGCCTTCGCCGCGGCCTACAAAGCCGAGCTTCTCAGTGGTGGTGGCCTTCACGGAGACGTCCACGACAGGAACGGACATCAGCCCGGCGAGAGTCTCGCGCATCTCAGAGATATAAGGTGCGAGTCGCGGTCTCTGCATGGAGATGGTGATGTCGGCATTCCCGACCTTGTACCCCGCCTCGGTGATTAGTGACATTGTCCTGGACAGCAGTATCTTGCTGTCTATCCCCCTGAACTCTTCCGAGGTGTCCGGGAAATGCTTGCCTATATCTCCGAGCGCCAATGCCCCGAGCAGTGCATCGCAGAGAGCATGTATCGGCACATCCCCGTCAGAGTGGGCTATGCACCCCACAGGGCTGTCTATCCTTACTCCTCCGAGCCATAGGGGCAACCCTTCGGCAAGGGCATGAACATCGTATCCGTTTCCTATTCTTATGTCCATAATCTGTTTATAAACATTGGTTTGTGTGTCACATCCAGCGTCATGGCATGCCATGACGCAGCGAGGTTGTCGGCAATATAAGTGTAAAGTTATTAAATTTTGGTATCTTTGCAATGATATTAAATGGACAAGTCATGGGATTCAATTTCGGTTTTTTCGGCAGTCAGGAACACAGAGTATTTGACTATAAGCCGAGATATTATGATCCTGAGAAAGAGGCTCTGAAAGAGAAGTTCGGACATGTGGACGGACGCAAGGAAAAGGAGCCGTACACTCCCGGATCTCACCTTCAGGGAAGTTTCCGCAGCGGGCACTACCAGAAGTCGAAGAAGATGAACAGGACCCAGAGCATCATAGGGGCTGTCGGGCTGATTCTTTTCTTCGTGGTGCTGCTGTATATTGCCAAATTCTATTCAGTGCTTTAGGAAGATGGATATAAGGATTCTTCCGGCCAATATCGCGAATATGATTGCCGCCGGGGAGGTGGTACAGAGACCGGCATCAGTTGTCAAGGAATTGATGGAGAACGCATTGGATGCCGGGGCAGATCAGGTGACTGTCATGATTCAGGATGCCGGCAGGACATTGGTGCAGGTGATAGACAACGGATGCGGCATGTCGCCCGATGAGGCCGTGCTGTGCTTTGAACGTCATGCCACATCGAAAATCGCTGCGGCCGAGGATCTTATGGACATCCGCACCTTCGGGTTCAGGGGAGAGGCGCTGGCTTCGATAGCAGCTGTATCCGAGGTGACATTGAGGACGCGGAGGGAAGAGGACGAGGTGGGCTGCGAGGTGCGTTTCGCGGATTCGCAGCATATCTCCACAGAAGAGGCCGCCGTACCGCAAGGCTCCAATTTCGCTGTCAGGAACCTGTTCTACAATGTGCCGGCACGGCGCAAGTTCCTGAAATCAGACAGTGCGGAGTTCCGGCATATAGTCACGGAATTCATTCATATTGCCCTTACAAGGGAGGACGCGAGGCTCACCCTTGTGCACAACGGCAAGGAAATCTATGTCCTGAAGCCTGCCAAGTCCATGAAATTCCGGATCCAGGACCTGCTCGGGCAGAATATCGTCAAAGAGCTGGTGGATGTCTCGGCGGAGACTTCCGTAGTGAAAATCAAGGGCTTTGTCGGACGTCCCGACATGGCGAAGAAAAGCCAGGGCAACCAGTATCTTTTCGTCAACGGCAGGTTTTTCAGAAGCCCGTACATGAACAAGGCTGTGCAGAAGGCCTACGAACATCTGCTGCCGGAAGGGGTCACACCGTCATTCTTCATCTGGATGGAGACCGACCCGCGTTCTGTGGATGTCAATATCAGTCCTACGAAGTCTGAAGTCAAGTTCGAGGATGATTCTGTCATCTTCCAGATACTTTATGCCTGTGTGAAAGAGGCTCTCGGCAAGAATTCGTTTGTCGCAAGTATAGATTTCGACAGGGACGGTGCCCCGGACATACCGGTGTTCGGCAAGGATTTCGAGAAATATCACCCTGTCTCCGAGCCAAGACCGTCAATTGACCCTACATACAATCCGTTTGCGGATGACGGTTTCCCGTCTACTGAGTCCCCGTTCAAGAACATCATCCCGGATGCCCCGGATTTCCCGTCAGGAGGATTTTCCCAGGACAGGACCGTCCCTTCCGCCCCGCCGGAGGGGCATGTGGGTACTGCCTCGTATGTCGACAGGCGGGAGGACTACGGGAGACTTTTCGAAGACAAGATGATGCCGTCCAAGGCCATAATCATTGTCCGCAACAAATATATAGTCACTTCCGTCAAGTCCGGGCTTCTTGTCGTCAACATCAGGAGGGCGAGGGAGAGGGTCTTCTATGACCGTTTTCTGAAGGCCTTGTCGAGGAACGGGCACGTGACCCAGTGCTCTCTGTTCCCCGTGGCGGTGCAGGTCGGGGTGGAGAACAGGATAGTATTTGAGGAGCATTCTGCGCTGCTGTCAGCCCTGGGGTTTGACATAGCCCCGTTCGGGAATGACACGATAGTCGTGAACGGTGTCCCGGAGGGTTATTCTGTCGAGCCTGGCAGGGTGCAGACGATGGTGTCGGACATGATAGTGGCATTGACGGACGACCACAATGCCATGGAGGGCATGATGCAGTCCACGATGGCAGAGAGGTTTGCGAGGCTTGGGGCTTCGGCTGACAATTCTACAGTCTCGGCTGCCGAGGCACAAAGATTGATAGATGCGCTGTTCTCCTGCGATAACGCCGAATATACGAGTTCGGGACACAGGATAATGACCATGATTCAGGCGGAGGATCTCGACAAGAGATTCTGATGCCGGTCATGTCGCAAGGAAAGTAAGACTAAAAACGACAACATGGGATTTTTTGACAACAGGAGTTCAGCTCCGGCTACCACCAATATCATCATCGTAAATGTGCTCGTGATGATCATGACGGCCTTGAACGAGCCGTTCATGATGGAGCATTTCGCCCTTTTCTATCCGGCGTCCCCGTTTTTCAGACCGTGGCAGATAATCACGCACATGTTCATGCACGGAGGCATCTGGCACATCTTCTTCAATATGTACACCCTGTGGATATTCGGGAGTGTGCTCGAACGGGTCTGGGGATGGAAGAAGTTCCTTGTGTTCTATTTTGTCACAGGACTCGGGGCCGCTCTCCTGCACATGGGAGTCCAGGCCATTGAGGCCCAGATGTATATGGCGCAGATTGCTGACAACTCGCTTGAGGCTCAGACTGCGTTGCATCTGCTCAAGGTTACTCCTACAGTCGGGGCTTCAGGTGCGATATACGGCGTGCTCATCGGTTTCGCCATGCTCTATCCGGATGCCGTCCTGACATTGATATTCCCTCCTGTGTCGCTGAAAGCCAAATGGTTTGTGATCATTTTTGCAGTTATCGAACTCATGACCGGCATTTTCGGAGTCCTGGGAAGTGTCGCACATTTCGCCCATCTCGGGGGAATGCTTTTCGGCTGGCTGCTGATACTGTATTGGAAGAAAAAGGGGAAATTGTACCAGTATAGATATTGAATGTTATGGCAGATACAAGAGAAATCATAGGTGAAGCCCTTGAGGTGCTGAAGAAAGGCGGTGTCATCCTTTATCCGACGGACACGGTATGGGGACTCGGCTGCGATGCCACCAATCCGGAGGCTGTCGCAAGGATATTCAAGATAAAGAACCGCTCCGACAGCAAGTCGCTTGTGCTGCTTGCGAGTGATATGGACATGATTGCCAGGTATGTGAAGGAGATTCCGCAGATGGCTGCCGAACTCGTGGAGGTGAATGACCGCCCGATGACCATCATATATCCGGACGCCTATGCCGCTGCTCCCGGGGAGGCTGCTGACAGGTATATGCTCGCACACAATGTTGTGGCGGAGGACGGCTCCGTAGGCATCAGGATTCCGAAGATGGATTTCTGCATCGGGCTTGTCCGCAGGCTGGGAAGGCCGCTTGTGTCCACTTCCGCAAATATCTCGGGAGAACCTACCCCGAAGAATTATGCCGAGATAGCAGAGCCTGTGAGGTCGGCTGTTGACTATGTCGTTCCGTCGGAACTTGAAAAAGGGTCTACAGGCCAGTCGTCTTCAATCATCAAGGTCGGCATGGATGCCACCATACAGATTATAAGAAAATAACGGAGGCTATTGCATCCATCTGAAATATGCCGCTTCCGCAGCAGTGACTGCCGCTGTCTCTGTCCTCAGCCTTGAGTCTCCAAGATGGACAGGTATGAATCCTCGACTGATGGCAAGCCCGGCCTCCTCTGGAGAGAAATCTCCCTCGGGACCTATCATGACAATGTATTCATTGCCATCGTATCTTTCCATTGCCTGACGTATTGAGATACGAGGATAGTCTTCATTTTCAAAGCAGTATGCTATCATCTTCAACGGACCGGGTCCTTGTACCGCCTCCATGTCGCATGAGTCCCCCTCGTCCCCGTATGCCAGGATGAACTCCTTGACCGAGACAGGCTCATGTATTTGCGGGACAGCACCTTTCAGCGACTGCTTTGCGGCGGATACGAGGATTTTTTCCGCTCTGGACGTTTTGAATATCTTCCTTTCCGAGTGGGAGCCGATTATAGGGGAGATCTCGTCAACTCCTATTTCACAGGCCTTTTCGATGAACCATTCGTACCTGTCGTTGTTCTTAACGGGGGCGACGGCGAGATGCAGCCTGTACGGGTGTGCCCCCCAACCGCTTTCTGATGAGATGATTTCTGCGGAGACGCTTGCAGGTGAGGCGGATGTTATCCTGCAACGGTACAGCGTACCTTCCCCGTCAATGACGGATATCTCGTCCCCCTCCCTGTGCCTCAATACTTTGACGCAATGCGATGCCTCGTCTCCTGAAAGGATGCAAAGTCCTGAGGATACCTCTTTTGAGCAGAAAATCTCCATTTCAAACAGAATTAATGACAAATTACCGGCAAATATAATGAAAAAGATTACCTTTGTGCCCGTAAAACAATGAGATGATTATTTGATGAAAACGTTTGAAGAACTTGGCGTTGCGCCGGAAATCCGTCGCGCCATAGAAGAGATGGGTTATGCATACCCTATGCCCGTGCAGGAGGAAGTGATTCCGTACCTTCTGGGCGAAAACAATGACATTGTGGCTCTTGCGCAGACCGGAACAGGCAAGACCGCCGCTTTCGGACTGCCGCTGATACAGAAGACGGATATCGATGACGTGGTTCCGCAGTCTCTTATCCTTTGCCCGACCCGCGAACTTTGCCTGCAGATAGCAGGAGACCTTAATGACTATTCCAAATATGTGGAGGGGCTTAAGGTGTTGCCTGTCTATGGAGGCTCTTCCATCGAAAGTCAGATAAAGGCACTCAAGAGAGGCGTGCATATAATCGTCGCTACTCCGGGCCGTCTTATCGACCTGATGGAGCGCAAGACCGTGTCGCTCGCCACTGTCAGGAATGTGGTGATGGACGAGGCTGACGAGATGCTTGACATGGGCTTTACGGACAGCATTAATGCCATTCTTGCCGAGGTTCCCGAGGATAGGAACACTCTCATGTTCTCTGCCACGATGAGTCCGGAAATCAGCAAGATAGCCAAGAATTATCTTCATGACGCCAAGGAAGTCGTCATCGGCCGCAAGAATGAAAGTACGGCCAATGTGCGCCATGTGGCCTATATGGTCCATGCCAAGGACAAATATGAGACGCTCAAGAGGGTTGTAGACTATTACCCGAGAATATATGCGATAATTTTCTGCCGTACCAGGATGGAGACGCAGGAGATAGCGGCTAAACTGATGCAGGAGGGCTATAATGCCGACACTTTGCACGGGGATCTGTCCCAGGCTCAGAGGGACGCCGTGATGCAGAAATTCAGGATGCGCAACATACAGCTGCTCGTGGCCACCGATGTGGCGGCAAGGGGACTGGATGTCGACGACCTGACCCATGTCATCAATTACGGGCTGCCTGATGATGTCGAGAGCTACACCCATCGCAGCGGCCGTACAGGACGTGCAGGCAAGACCGGGACATCGATTGCCATCATCAATCTGCGCGAGAAGGGAAAGGTAAGGCAGATAGAGAAAATCATAGGAAAGAAGTTCGAGTACGGGGAGATACCTACCGCCCGCCAGATATGCGAGAAGCAGCTCATAAAGGTGATAGACGAACTTGAGAGAGTCAAGGTGAATGAGGAGGAGATCAATGACTTCATGTCTGAAATCTATCGCAAACTTGACTGGCTCAGCAAGGAAGACCTTATCAAGAGGGTCGTTTCCCACGAATTCAACCGTTTCTACGAATATTACCGCAACAAGCCTGAGATAGAGACCGCGACCGACGAGAAAGGAGAGAGGAAAAGGCGGGACAGGGACGCTGCGGGAGAGGGGCCTCGTCAGGCAGAGCCTGGATATACAAGGCTTTTCATCAATGTGGGCAAGAATGACGGCCTGACAGTGGGCAGACTGATGGAGATATTGAACTCCCATATAAAGGAGAGAGTGACAGTGGGCCGTATTGACCTTATGCGCAGATTCTCGTTCTTTGAGGTGGTGGAGAAGGATGCTGACCTTGTTGTGAGGGTGCTTGACGGTGCCAATTGGAAAGGGTACAGGCTCGGGGTCGAGGTGGCTGGTTCGGAAGATGGCGCACCTGCAGAGAAAGAGGGCAGGAAGTCAGGCTCAGGAAGAGGCAGGAAGTCCTCGGAGGGGACTTCAAGGCGCGGCTCCAGACGTGGGGAGAGAGACGGACGGGACTCGGCACGTGCAGGACGGAGAAAATCCGATGATGCCGGAGGCCGTTCAGGAAGACGGGGCAGGGGCGAGCGTTTTGAAGAGGAATTCGAGAGGCCGAGGAACCGCAAGGATGACTGGAAGCAGTTCTTCCAGGGTAACGGGTGGGAGAATGACCCGTCTGAGTCCAAGCGCAAAAAAGCCAAAAGAAGAAAATAACGCCTATGTATATAGGACTGATTTCTGACACGCACGGGACCTTTGATGCCCCGCTTATGGATTTTCTGCAGCCGGTGGACGAGATATGGCATGCCGGGGATTTCGGCAATCTTGCCACGGCGCAGAAGATTGCCTCATTCAGACCGCTGAAAGGGGTGTACGGCAATTGTGACGGTCAGGACATCAGGCTGGAATATCCTTTATACCAGTTGTTCGGATGCTGTGGGATGAAAGTGCTCATGACCCATATCGGCGGCTATCCCGGGAGATACGATCCGAGGGCGAGGGCATTGATTGACGAACATCATCCGGACATATTTGTATGCGGGCACTCTCATATCCTGAAGGTCATCAATGACCATAAGAGGGATATGCTTGTAATCAATCCCGGGGCTGCAGGTATCTTCGGTTTCCATATCGTACGGACTGCTCTCCGGTTTCATATTGACGACGGACATATCCGTGATATGGAAGTCTATGAACTTGACAAGAAGAATTGATGCCATGGCTTTGAAACAGAAATCAGTGTGGGTGTGCACCTCTTGTGGCAACGAAAGCCTCAAATGGATGGGGCGGTGTCCTGCCTGCGGGGAGTGGAACACCATGGTGGAGGAGACTGTGGTCACAGGCAGGTCGGGATCTGACAGAAGGAGCGCAGTCGTGCCGGGAGGCGGTCACAGGCCGATGCCGCTTCAGGACATAGACACCACCAGGGAAAGCCGGCTTTCACTTGGCAATGCTGAAGTGGACAGAATTCTCGGCGGCGGTATAGTAGAAGGGTCGCTCGTGCTGATAGGCGGGGAGCCAGGCATCGGGAAGTCAACCCTTTCCCTCCAGATACCGTTGCATTGCCATGGTCTGACCACATTGTATGTCACTGGCGAGGAAAGTGTCCGTCAGGTCAAGTTGAGGGCGTTGCGTCTCGGCGGGGATGACAGCGGATGTCTCATCTACAGTGAGACTCTGATGGAGAACATCCTGGAAGAGGCAAAGAAGATAATGCCCGGGCTGATGATTGTGGATTCGGTACAGACGATGTACACACAGACTCTGGAGTCCTCACCTGGCTCGGTGTCCCAGATAAAGGAATGTGCCGCTCTGCTTCTCAGATTTGCCAAGGAGACGGGCGTGCCAGTGATTCTGATAGGCCATATCACCAAGGAGGGCAGTATCGCCGGACCGAAAGTGCTTGAGCATATAGTCGATGTCGTCCTGCAGTTCGAAGGCGACAGCAGAGGAGCATACAGACTGTTGAGGAGCATCAAGAACAGATTCGGCTCAACTTCGGAACTGGCGGTGTTCGAGATGACAGGGAAAGGTCTCAGGGAGGTCAGCAACCCGTCCGAGATGCTGATTCCTATGCACGGTGAAGACCTGAGCGGAGTGGCTGTTAGTGCTATGCTTGACGGCACACGTCCGTTCCTGATTGAAGTGCAGGCTCTGGTAAGTTCTGCGGCCTATGGCACGCCGCAGCGTTCTGCCACGGGATTTGACGTCAGGAGACTGAATATGCTTCTTGCTGTCCTTGAGAAACGGGCAGGCTTCAGGCTCGGTGTCAAAGACGTGTTCCTGAACATGGCAGGAGGCCTGAGGGTCAGCGACCCTGCCTGTGATCTCGCCGTAATCTGCGCCGTCCTTTCGTCCAATTTTGATTTTGCCATCCCGTCCGGCACCTGCTTTGCCGGAGAGGTCGGATTGAGCGGGGAGATAAGACCTGTCTCCCAGACCGACCGCAGGATAATCGAGGCCCACAGGTTGGGATTCAGCAGGATCTATATATCGGCATTCGGAAGTCCTGACAATATCCCGGAGGGGATAGAAGTCATCAAGGTCGGCGATGTCCCGGCCTTGTGCCGCAGCCTTTTCGCAAAGCAGTGAGTGTCACCTTATTTCTGTGGCGACAAGCCATAAGAGCCTTTCCAGGGATTTTCTCATCCTGTATGGCGTGGCAGTACAGTTGTTCGTCATTATTGAGAATATGATGACATTGTCCCCGGTATTGTCGCCGTTTTGGGGCATGACATATCCGCTGTAGCACAATGTCCCGTCCATCGAGCCGCTCTTGACATATATCCGCGACCTTGTCGCTGCTGGATAGCCGCTCATCATGTATTCAAGTGTGCCGTTGTCTCCGGGTGAAGGCAGTGAGCCTATGAAAGAATCCGCTGCCGGAGACCCGAGCATGGCGCGGAGAAATCCGCAGAGAAATCCCGGGCTTATGTAATTCTGTCTTGACAGTCCGCTTCCGTCCCTTATCCTGACGCCGCCATCCGCTACGCCAAGTTGCCTGAGTACTGTATTCACGGCTGTCCTGCCGTCCTCGTATGTCCCTGTGCCGCAGTATTTTCTGCCAAGAGTACGGAAAATGGTCTCTGCGTAGAAGTTGTTGCTTTCGTGATTGGTCTCGAATATGATGCGGCGAAGTTCCGGTGAGGATACTGCACCGATGATTGTCAGAGAGTCTCTGCTGCATACCCTTTCCAGTGGCAGCCCGAAAGTCTCACCGAGGTCAGCAGCCCCCATGCCGCAGGCTACTCCGCATTCCCTGAGGTACTTCGCGAAATGCCATGCGCAGGTATATGCAGGGAATTTGTTGCTCCCTTCTTCTGTCTTCGGCGCCCTGTCCACGGCAAAAGTCCCTCGCATCTCACCGACGGGGGCGAGGCCGGAAGTGTAATAATACAATTTATTCCCTGTCCCTGCCGGTCCAGTGGTGCAGGAATACCGGTATTCCATCCATGGGGCATACGGGAAGCCCGGCTCTATCTGTATCGGCTCTTCGGGTCTGTCTCCGGCTCTCACACGGAAGTCCTGCCGGTTCTCGTAGAACGACAGTCCGCTTGTCCCTGTCCCGTAATAGGTCCCGAGGTCGTTCCATAGCCATGTCTCCTCTTCCATTACCCTGTCGAAGAAACGGTCGTCTCCTACAATGTAGCCGTTGATTCTGCTGATGCCGGCATCTGCAATGAATTGTCTCCATTGCCTGAACGTCTGAGCGAGAGGGGTCGCGATAGAATCTTCAGCCCCGAGGGTGGGATCCGCGCCTCCGATGATATACAGGTCTCCTTCGAGGATGCTGTCACGGATCTTCCCGGAGTACCCGAGTGCTGTCTTGTAACGGTAGTCCTGTCCGAGAGAATGCAGGGCGCATCCGGTGGTCACAAGTTTCATGTTTGAGGCCGGGACCATCGCGACGGAACTGTTATAGTCCACTATGGTGTCCCCGGCAGCCGTCATTGCAAACATCCCAACCACGGCATTCCTGAGGCAGCCTTCTGTCACTTCTTCAAGTATCTGTCGTTCCAGCATCATGTGTCCTTGACCGCTTCCCGATGCCCGTCCTCCGTCATTGTCCTTCGCATGTCCTGCCACAGCAGCGGCGGATAAGATTGCCGCCATTACAAACCCGCGTGTTCTCATCATTCCTGTATGATATAGCCAAATTTTGATTTTCCTGTCAAATATAACATAAATTCACGTTCAGTCAGACTGTTGCTTATTACAAGGATAATTTATAATTTTGAAAGATTTTGAATCCACGCAGACAGAAAATCCGATTAAATCTGAATATATGAAAAAAAGAGTTTTGGTCTCCGGTGGCGCCGGGTATATCGGCAGCCATGTCACTGTGGAACTTATCCAGGCCGGTTATGACGTAGTCGTGGCCGACAATCTCTCAAACTGCGACCTGACCTGTTTCGAGGGTGTGAAGAAGATTACGGGCAAGACAGACATCCCGTTCGAGAAAATCGACTGCTGCGAATACGATGCGGTCGACAGGCTTTTCTCGGAGTTCAGGATCGATGCTGTCATTCATTTCGCTGCGTTCAAGGCTGTGGGAGAGTCGGTTGCAGAGCCGCTGAAGTACTACAGGAACAATCTCCTTTCTTTCCTCAATATCCTTGAGGCCGCAAAGAACCACGGGGGCTGCAATGTGCTTTTCTCTTCTTCAGCCACTGTCTATGGGGAGACAGACATCCTGCCTGTGACAGAGAAGTCACCGCGTCAGCCTGCCACTTCCCCATACGGCAATACAAAGCAGATTTCTGAAGACATTCTCCGTGACACTGTCAAGGCTACGGCGGCCTATGGCAATGAGGTCATGTCAGGCATCGACAGGAAAGGCCCTGTCAAAGGAATGGCTCTCAGATATTTCAATCCTATCGGAGCACATCCTTCAGCTCTCATCGGAGAACTTCCGAGAGGTGTCCCTAACAATCTTGTCCCTTATATCACCCAGACGGCGATAGGCAAGAGGGAGTGCCTGAGCATTTTCGGCAATGACTATCCTACTCCTGACGGTACGTGCCAGAGGGACTATATCGATGTCGTTGACCTTGCAAAGGCCCATGTGGCGGCAGTCTCAAGGATGCTCGGTCTGAAGATGAAGGAAGACTATGAGATATTCAATATTGGCACAGGACATCCTGTATCCGTGCTTGAACTCGTGAATGCTTTTGAGAAGGTCAATAATCTCAAACTCAACTACAAGTTCGCTCCTCGCCGTGCAGGGGACGTCACCGCGATATGGGCGGATCCGTCGCTCGCCGAAAAGGAACTCGGATGGAAGGCGGAACGTACCATCGAGGATACTCTCGCTTCGGCGTGGGCATGGGAAAAGCATCTTGCCGGAAAGGAATAACTCACGGCATGAAAAAACAGAGACCGTCACAATCGTGGCGGTCTCTGTTTTTTTGTCGTCTGGCGCTCTGTCATTTCTCCAGTGCTCCGAACCCGGCTATGCCGTATGTGTCTGTCCGGTCTGTCCTGGTAGGGGTTATCCTGAGATACCTCGTCTCTACAGGAGCGGCAAACCTCACGTCCTGGCGGATAGGGTTGTTGACAATGTTGTCAAACATCTTCTCGCTGCAGACCATTGTCCAGGACTTTCCGTCAAGGCTGGTCTCAAGGTTGTAGCAGATGATGCATCCGTCCTTGCCGAGGTTGCCAGGCTCGTAGAAGAATCCTGTGGCAGTCGTGACCTTGCCGAGATCCAAGGTGAACGGTTCCCCGGCCTTTCTTGTCACGCTTTTTGCAGCCGTGCCGTTGTCTGCCGGGGCGGTCATCACTTCATCAAGGAAAAGTCCGAACCCGTTGAGGACAGGGCAGGCGAAAGAATTCTCGATATTGATTCTTACTGCTGTTGCGGACACCTTGTCCGTGAGCAGGATTCTCTTGTAGCCGATGGTCGTGCCCTCAGCCACCTTGCTCCAGTTGCCGTCGGCGTCCTGCACTTCCACATTGAAGGCAGATACCCTTTGCCCGAGAGGAATGTATTCCTGTATCAACACCCTGTTGAACGTCTTGACGCCGTCAAGCATGAATGTCACTGATGCGGAAGTCACGTCGTCATCAGTCGTCCAATAGGTGTCGTATTTGCCGTCAAGCATTTTTGCCGGGGCGTATTTCCTGGAGCCTCCGCGTATTTCCGTGGCCTCCGCACTTGCCCCATCTGCAAGATCCGTTGCGAAAATCCTGTCCAAGGCGGCACGGAACTCCATCAGTCTCACCGAGTCAGTCTCATGTATGCGTCCCCTCTTGTCTGGTGGCACATTCAGCAGAAGAAGCGAGTTGCGTCCCACGCTGCCGTAGTAGATTTCCAGCAGCTGGTCAAGTGTCTTCACCTTGCTGTCCTCCGATTCCTTGTAGAACCAGCCCGGACGGATTGACACATCGGCTTCGCCCGGCACCCAAGTGTCTCCTCCCGGATTTCCCACATTGAGGATGCTCTTGTGAGGGCTTGCGCTCGGGTCATACCCGGTCACATCCAGCGTCGACCAGCAGGTCTCGCCTGCAATGCCTCTTTCATTGCCTATCCAGCGGCATCCCGGGCCGACATTGCTGAATATTATGGCATAAGGCTGGTGTGAATAAACAGTCTCGTGATAAAGATCCCAGTCATACACCTGTCTCTTGCCGTTTGGCCCTTCTCCGCATGCTCCGTCAAACCACTGCTCAAACACTTCTCCGTAGTCTCCAAGTGCGCTGTCGAGAGTCTTCTTGAATACTTCGTTGTATTCATCCGTACCGTAGGTGGGATCGTTCCTGTCCCACGGGGAGATGTATACCCCGAATTCAAGTCCGTACTCCCGGCAGGCCTCCGAAAGATCCCTGAGGATGTCGCCTTTGCCGTCCATCCAGGCACATTGTGCGACAGTATGGCGGCTCATTGGATTCGGCCACAGACAGAAACCGTCATGATGCTTTGCAGTGATGATCACCCCTTTCATTCCGGCAGCCTTGGCAGTTCTTGCCCACTGTCGGCAGTCAAGGGCTGTCGGGGCAAACACGTCTACATCTTCCTTTCCCGTACCCCATTCCGAACTGGTGAAGGTATTCGGGCCGAAGTGGACGAACATGTTGGTCTCCATTTTCTGCCATTCCACCTGGGCAGTAGTAGGCAAGGCCCCGTAGGGGGCAGGAGGCGGCGTCTGGTCACATGCTCTCACAACAAGCATGCATACCGGCAGCAATGCCGGGATGAATAGGTTCAGTTTCATGTCTTATGTGTTTTTGGGTCTTGATGTTGACAGGCTCAGGCCTGTTTCATGATTGCAGCGCTGAGTCTTTCGCTGAGTTCGTCGAGTTTCTCGATCATCTCCTTGCGGATACCGTCGTAGTAAGCGGTGAGAGCCGGCCTGTTCTTGCGGGTAAGTTTCTCTTTTTTCGCCTTTACAGCCTTCGGAGCCTGATAGATTTTGTCTTTCAGGTCATTGTAGAGATCCACGGCCTCCTCGATAATCTTGTTCACCTCTTCCCCGTTCTTCTCCGGGTTGATGGTGATGAACAATGTGCAGTCATCGATAAATTCCCCGATGAAATATTCGATGTCTTTCTTGATGTCTCTGAGATTCATGATAAATACTTTTTAAAAATAATAATATTATATGCGCCCGTTTCGGCACATCGGTGCAAATATACGCAGAAGCCGAGAGCAGAGCAAATGTTTTTGCTATGCCGAGGCGCAACAGTATAAATGGCGCAACAGCGGCAAATATACGCAGAAGCCAAGAGCAGAGCAAATGTATTTGCTATGCCGAGGCGCAACAGTATAAATGGCGCAACAGCGGCAAATATACGCAGAAGCCGAGAGCAATGCAAGTTTACTTGCGATTGCCGAGGCGTGATAATTTAATTGACTATCCGCAAAAATGTTCGGACGGTAAATCCCTCCCACGCATATAGCGCGGGTCCCTCCCGTTCACGAGGCCACTGGCGGCTACGCCGTCCGAACTTTCACTGCCTGCAATCTTTCCGGGGGTAATAATGCGGATATGTATTTTATTTATTGTCCTTTTCTTTGAGGAGATCGCGGATTTCGGTAAGGAGTTTTTCCTCCGCAGTAGGCTCAGGTTCGGCAGGGGCAGGAGCCGGAGCCTCCTCCTTTTTCTTCATGAGAGCATTGAGCCCTTTGACCATCATGAAGATGACGAAGGCTATTATCAGGAAGTCGAATGTGTTCTGGAGAAACATCCCGTAATTCAGAGTAACGGCAGGCGCTGTCTCGACGCCGTTTGCATCGATTATGGCCTTTTTCAATGTTATCGACAGGTCTTTGAAATCCACGCCTCCCACAAGGACACCTATCGGAGGCATGATGACATCATTCACAAGAGAACTGACGATTTTTCCGAATGCGCCGCCCATGATCACACCGACAGCCATGTCAATGACATTGCCCCTCATGGCAAATGTCTTGAATTCATTTAAAAGTTTCATAGATAGCAGGTTTTAACTTCTAAAAATATAAAATTATATCGTATTCACCGCAAAAATTTTCATCTCTTCATGCCGTTTGCCTAATTTTGCATAAATATATATGTATCATGCTGACTTTTGCAGAAGGGAAAAGGTATAACTCATTTACGGGATTCTTCAAGCGGGTCTACGGTGAGCGGCTCCAGAAAGTGGTGATTGATGCCGGGTTCACCTGCCCGAACAGGGACGGCACGGTCGGGAGAGGAGGCTGCACCTACTGTGACAACGCCGCTTTCCATCCGACCTACAGTTCTCCGAAGAAGCCGATTCACACTCAGATAGATGAAGGGATAGAGTTTCACAAGGTCCGTTATCG
The DNA here is from genome assembly GCA_944323505.1 of uncultured Bacteroidales bacterium. Taxonomy (GTDB): domain Bacteria; phylum Bacteroidota; class Bacteroidia; order Bacteroidales; family UBA932; genus Cryptobacteroides. The sequence goes on along the minus strand of CALUST010000034.1, from coordinate 16,802 downwards.
GAACGCAGTGAACTATCTGGCATATTTCCAGTCTTTCTCCAATACGTATGCCCCTCTGCCTGAGTTGAAAAGACTGTATCTGGACGCATTGTCCCACCCGTCGGTGGCCGGGATTGTCATCGGCACCAGACCAGACTGCATAGATGAGGAGAAACTCTCCTGGTTGGCTTCGCTGAAAGAAGGTAGGGAAATGCCCGGCTGGCACAGGACTATCGGAGGGCGGGAGTATGACGCCCCGATAGTGATATTGGAGTACGGGATAGAGTCGTGCTATGACAGGACGCTGGCAAGGATAAACAGGGGGCATGATTTCGCATGTGCGAGAAATGCTGTCGGGATGTCGGCGGCATTCGGGATTGACACAGGTGCACATTTCATTCTCGGCCTGCCGGGCGAGGACAGGCAGATGATGCTCGACGAGGCTGCGATGATCAATTCTCTCCCGTTGCGCTCTGTGAAGTTCCATCAGTTGCAGATTGTCAAGGGGACGAGGATGGAAAAGGAATATGCCTCATGTCCGGAGGATTTCACGGAATTCTCACTTGACGGCTATATCGACTTTTTCGCGGATATGCTCGAACTCCTCCGTCCCGACCTCTATATAGAAAGGTTCGTCGGGGAGGTGCCCCCGAGATTTGTCGACAGGACGCCGTGGGGACTGATCAGAAATGTGGAGCTGCTCAGGCTGCTCGACAGGAGGCTTGAAGAAAGGGATACATGGCAGGGCAGGAATGTTCAAATTTCTGATTCAGAAAGGCGGAATACAAAATAATTGTTATCTTTGCGTGCAAAATTGTACGAAATGCAGACTTTTGTTAATTCTCAGATTCCTGAAGGACTGACTTTTGATGATGTATTGCTGATTCCGGCGAAGTCTGATGTCCTTCCGAGGATGGTGGATGTTTCCACTAAGTTTTCAACAGGTATTTCTCTTCATACTCCGATTGTCTCTGCCGCAATGGACACGGTCACAGAGGCAGAACTGGCCATCGCCATGGCACGGGCAGGCGGTATAGGCGTGATTCACAAGAACATGACCATCGATGAGCAGATGAGCCAGGTGCGCCGCGTGAAAAGGGCGGAGAACGGTATGATATACGATCCTGTGACAATCCGCCCTGAGGCTACCGTGGGAGATGCCCTCGGCATGATGGCCAACCATCATATAGGAGGTATTCCTGTGGTCGATGCCAACAACTTCCTCATAGGAATAGTGACGAACAGGGATCTGAGATTCCAGGACAATATGAAACTCCCGATATCCGAGGTGATGACCAGGGCAGAGAACCTTGTCACTGCGCCGAAGGGCATCGGTCTGGCAGAAGCGACAAATATCCTCAGACAGTACAAGTTTGAGAAACTTCCTGTGGTGGACAGCGACGGCAAGCTGGTCGGGCTGATCACATACAAGGACCTCATGAAGATCAAGGACAATCCGATTGCATCAAAGGATTCCAAGGGCCGCCTTCTCGTGGCTGCTGCAGTCGGTGTCAAGTCAGATACAATAGAGCGCATAGAGATGCTTTGCAGCGCAGGTGCGGATGCGGTGGTCGTGGATACGGCGCACGGGCATTCCGTATATGTGCTTGAAGTGATAAAGAAAGTTTGTGAGGCTCTTCCTGGAGTGCAGATTATCGCTGGTAATGTGGCTACCGGTGAGGCAGCCAAGGCTCTTGCAGACGCAGGAGTGTCAGGCGTGAAAGTCGGTATCGGCCCTGGCTCCATCTGTACCACAAGGGTGATTGCCGGTGTCGGTATGCCTCAGCTTACGGCTGTGATGATGGCTGCCGAGGCTCTGAAAGGGACCGGTATCCCGATTATCGCGGATGGTGGCATAAGGTATTCCGGAGATATCGTCAAGGCGCTTGCTGCTGGTGCAGGTACAGTCATGGCAGGTTCGCTCTTCGCTGGTGTCGAGGAATCCCCGGGAGAGACCATCATCCTCAACGGAAGGAAGTTCAAGTCATACAGAGGCATGGGCTCTCTTGAGGCAATGCAGGCCGGATCCAAGGACAGGTATTTCCAGGATATGGAAGAGGACATCAAGAAGCTTGTTCCGGAAGGCATTGTGGCACAGGTCCCATACAAGGGCACGCTCTCGGAAGTGGTCTATCAGCTCGTAGGAGGCCTCAGGGCAGGTATGGGCTATTGTGGAGCCAAGGATATAGAGACATTGCAGCGCACTGCCAAGTTCGTGCGCATCACCAATGCCGGTTATGTCGAGAGCCATCCGCATGATGTGACCATCACACGCGAATCGCCGAATTATTCAAGATAACGGCTGTCCGGAGATGAAAGGACTGTCCAATGTCATATTGCTTTGTGGAATCGCCTTGCTGACTGTCCAGTCGTGTCGGGCGATTTCCTCGCTTCTCCATGATGAGGAAGTCGTGGCGGAAGTCGGCCGTCACATGCTTTACAGAAGCGAGGTCGACAACCTGATTCCGGACGGTGCAAGTGAGGAGGACAGCCTGCGTTTCGCTTTGCAGTATATCAATTCATGGGCATCGGACATCGTGTTCCTTGACATTGCCGAGGAGCAGCTGTCCAAGGAGGAACTCGATGTGACAGCCGAACTGGAGGAGTACAGGCGTTCTCTTCTCAAGTACCGTTACGAGCAGAGATACATCAATGAACGTCTTGACACCTTGGTGTCGGAAAGCCAGATTGACGAATACTATCAGTCGCACATCGAGAATTTTGTACTGGAGATACCGATAGTCAGGGCGAGATTCCTCAGGATATCGGCCGATTCCCCCAATTTGGAGATCATCAAGAAGAAGATGTGCTCGTCGGGGGTATCCGATCTCACTGAAGCCGACAGCCTTGCATATTTCTCGGCAGTCAAGTACACTGATTTCTCGAACAGGTGGATTGACATGATCACCTTGTCCAGGGAGTTCGGGACAGACTATGCCGACCTGCTCTCTTCCATGAAGAACGGTGTCATCGAGAGAGAGGACGCCTACGGGAAGGTCAATGTGGCCTACGTGGTGGATTTCATGCCTGCGGGGGAGATCCCGCCTGTGGAATACTGCAGAGACAGGATAAAAAATATCATATTGAGTGTCAGAAAACAGACCCTTGTGACTTCTTTGGAACAGGACTTGCTTGAAGATGCCCGCGAAAAAGGGAAATTTAAAATATTTTGATTTATGACGCATATCATGAAATGGACTGCAGTGCTGCTGGCCTTATGCCTGTATGTTTCTGCCCATGCTCAGAAATATGGTGACGGACTCATAGACAAGACCGTGGCCGTGGTGGGAAATGAGATGATTTCAGTCTCCCAACTCGAAGAAGAGGTACAGATGATGAGGGCTCAGGGTATCGCCTCGGACAGGAATGCCAGATGCGAGCTCCTTGAGCAGCTGATGGAGTCCAAGCTCTTCCTCATGCAGGCGAGGCTTGATTCTCTGGCAGTGAATAGTGAGGGTGTCGAGGGTGAACTCCGCAACAGGATGGATATGGTCAGGACGCAGTTGGGCGGGGACGCCGAAGTGGAGAAATATTTCGGCAAGCCGCTGTACAAACTCAGACAGGAGTGGAGGAAATCTCTGGAAGATATGACCCTCACGCAGCAGATGCAGCAGAACATCATGAACAATATTCCTGAAATTACCCCGTATGATGTCCAGAATTATATCGATGCCACAGATCCTGAGGACCTGCCTGTAGTCCCTGTGAAATACCAGTTGAGCCAGATATGCATCTACCCTGACCGTGAGGCGGCGAATAGTGCCGTCAAGGAAAGGCTGCTTGCCATAAGGGAGAGAATCATCAACGGAGAGAAATTCGCTACACTTGCCAGGATATATTCACAGGATCCGGCAAGCGCGAGACGCGGCGGAGAACTCGGTATGGCTTCCAAGTCCATTTTCTGGCCGGCATTTTCCGATGCCGCAATGGCTCTGAAGCCGGGCATAGTCTCCCAGATAGTCGAGACTCCGGACGGGTTCCATATCATAGAGGTCCTCGAAAAGCAGGGGGACATGTTCAATGCCAGGCATATCCTTCTGAAGCCTGAATACACCTCCGAAGACAGGGACAAGGCATTCCGTGTCCTGGACAGCCTCAAGACGGAGCTTGCCAACGGGGCTGTCACATTTGACCTTGCTGCCAGGTTCTATTCCGAAGATCCCGCAACCAAGACCAACGGGGGGCAGATGTCGGATCCGAATACCGGTTCCTCATATTTCGAGATAGACCAGTTGAAACCGCAGGATTATGCTGCCATAAAGGACTTGAAGGAAGGTGAGATTTCAGTTCCGTTCGAGTCACTGGACAATGAGGGCCGTTCCGGAAATACTGTGTATAAGATTATCAAGGTAGACAGGATAATACCTGCCCATACCGCATCTTTCAGTGAGGACTATGATCTGATGCTTTCCCAGGTGAAGCATGAGAAGTCCATGGAAGCCATAGATGATTTCATCAATGAGAAGATAGCATCCACTTATATCGTGATTGATCCTTTATTCAAGGACTGTCCGTTCAACCGTGAGGGTTGGAGCACCAAATTCAAAGACGCCGAGTAGGATTCATGTCGCTTAAAAGGATTCTGGCATATCTTTCTGCCTTTCTTCTTGCCGCTGTGCCTGCATTCTCGCAGGAGACGGAGCAGGAGGACAGCCTTGTGCGTCTTGTGAGCGCGGATACCTTGAGGCAGGTGGAAAGGAACGGGGTGACATACCGTCGTGCAACAGGCAATGCCGTCTTTCTGCACAACAACACCTACCTCCTGTGCGATACGGCCCTGTGGAACGTGAACACACGTCTGATAGAGGCCATAGGCAATGTCAGGATTATCCAAGACCAGACCGAACTTGAGAGCGAGAGGATGTTCTACCGCATCGATTATGACCTGGCGGAGTTCAGGGGCAATGTGGTGCAGTTGAGGGACAAGGACAACAATACCCTCAGGACGAGCCATCTCGACTATAATACCAAGGACAGTGTGGCCGTGTTCAGGCAGGGCGGCTCCATGCGGGACAAGGAGGGACAGATAATCGAGAGCCAGACAGGGACATACGATTCGAAGATCAAGACATTCACATTCTCGGATGATGTGAATATGTTCACGGATTCCATATTCGTTTCGACCACATGGCTGAAATACGAGTCTGACAGGAACTTCGCCACATTCGGCCGGGAAACCAACGCATGGCAGGATGTGAATATGCTTTCTGCCGATGCCGGATGGTACGACAGGCGGAGGGAGGTCTTTTTCTTCAGGAATAATGTCCATGTGATGTCCGATACCCAGGAGGGATGGAGCGATTCCCTCTATTTCTACAGGAATACCATGAATGTGGACATGCTGGGGAATGCCCAGGTGACTGATACGACGAGAAATGTATCAGGGGTGGCCGGGCATATCAACTATATTGACAGCATATCCAGGGTGACAATGACCAGAAAGCCGGCGGTCATTGCGGAGACGATGGAGAATGAAAAGGTGGATACCGTCTATTTCGGGGCAGATACATTGATTTACAGGACTATAAGAAAATGTGACATAGATTCTCTGACCATCGCGGATGCGGAGGTGAGAAAGAAGAATCTCAATATCGACCCTGTCTCGGCATTCCGCAGGAAGGCGGCTGAGGAAGCCGCAAAGAAGGCTGCGGAGGCTGCCGCGAACGACCCTAACAGACCTCCTGCAATGAAGAAGCCGGGAGGGCCTGTCGCCCAGCCGGCGCAGTCGCAGCCGGTGACGTCGTCTGCGGAGCCGGATTCATTGTCGGCGGTTCCTGCGCCGATGGACTCGCTGTCTGTCGTGTCGGATTCGTTGTCGGCGGTCTCTGTGTCGGCGGACTCGCTGTCTGTCGCGGCCGATTCGTCGGCGGTCTCTGCATCGGCTGATTCGCTGTCTGTCGTGTCGGATTCGTTGTCGGCGGTCTCTGTGTCGGCGGACTCGCTGTCTGTCGTGGCGGATTCATTGGCTGCGGTCTCAGTGCCGGCGGACTCGCTGTCTGTCGTGGCGGATTCATTGGCTGCGGTCTCAGTGCCGGCGGACTCGCTGACTGTCGTGGCCGATTCCATTGCAGTGCAGACGGATTCCTTGGCAGTTGTCGACAGTTCTGCCCTGCTGCCGCCGGACACCACCAAGATAGGGTTTGTCACCGCCTTGAGGAACGTCAAGATCTACCGTGAGACCATGCAGATAGTCTGCGACTCGCTTGAATATTCGGATCTTGATTCGCTGGCAAGACTTTTCAAGAGTCCAGTGATATGGAATGAGGTCAGACAGCAATATATCGCAGACAGTATCACCGCCGTCATACGCAATCAGGCTATGGAGAAGGTGAGCCTGATGTCAAATGCTTTTATTCACATACAGGAGGATACCGCCCATTATGACCAGATAAAGAGCACGGAGATGATGGCATATTTCTCTGAGGACGGGGAACTTGAGAGATTCGATGCTCTCGGAGGGGCGTCGGCGCTTTTCTATTTGGAGGAGAACGATGAACTGGCCACGGCCAACAGGAAGGAGAGCAAGATGCTGTCCGCATATTTTGTTGACGGGGACATCAACAGGGTGTATTATTTCGACACAGCGATGAGCGATGCCTATCCGGTGGCGCAGATGACATACGAGGACCAGCATCTCAAGGGATTCAACTGGTTGCCTGATCTTCGTCCTGCCGACAGGTACGCAGTGACCCCACTTTCTCTCAGGAAGCCTCAGAGGGAGAATTATACAGCTGTCCCGAGGGCTGATTTCGAGCAGACGGATCTGTATTTTCCTGGCTATATGGATGATATTTATGTCCAGATAGCGGTCCGTGACTCCCTTGAGAAAGTGAGGGAGCGGGAGCGTGCGATTGAGAGGCAGGAGCAGGAGAGGCTTGAGAAATTGAGGGTCAGGGATTCCATTTCCAGGGCAGATTCTCTCCAGGCGGCAGCGGACTCTCTCGCCAAGGCGGACAGTCTTCAGGCAATATCTGACTCTCTCCATGTGGCAGACAGTCTTGCGGCTTTGGATTCGGCCCGTCTTGCAGCAAAGGCCGATTCGACAGTCGTTCTTACCAAGCAGCAGCTCAGGGAACAGGCTAAGGCTGCCAGGGCGGCCAGAAAGGCGGAGAAGACTGCGGCCAGAGAGGCACGCTGGGCAGAACTTGACAACAGGGATGCCGCAAGGGAACAGGCAAAGAAAGACAAGATTGCAGCCAAGGAAAGACGCCGGAAACTGAAACTCCTCCAGTCTATCGAGGAGGAGCAACGTCGGGAAATGGCCGAGTTGGAACGATACAAGGAGAAGTTTGCCCGTAAACAGGCAAGACTCCGCGAAAAAGAAGCGCGTAAGGTCGGCCGCAAGTCCTCAAGGGACATCATTCATGAGCAGTGAAAATGATTTTTGTCCCGAATCACTTGTTTGATTAGAATTAATTGCCCATCTTGGCGACTTAATCGCAAAATTTTAACCCTATTATCCACTATGAAGACACGGTTATTCATTCTTCTTGTGCTCTTATCTTGTGCCATACAGTTTGTGGCAGCGGGACAGGAGAGGGATGATATGGATGTTACTGTGACGGGTGCTGTCGTGTCTGCAGAAGACGGACAGCCGCTTGCAGGTGTCGTAGTGATGGCCGAATCTCTGGGGGGGGTTGGAGTAAGTACGGATATTGACGGGCATTACTCCATCACAGTACCTGCCGGGACGGCTCCTCTCTATATCCTCGACGGGGCGGCGATTTCAAGTGCTGATTTCAATTCCATCAATCCTTCCGATATAGAAAGCATCTCTGTCCTCAAAGATGCATCGTCTACATCCATCTATGGGGCACGTGCTGCCAACGGAGTGATAGTCATCACCACGAAGCGCGGGCACACCGAGAGGCCTGTCATCAATTTCAGGATGCAGATCGGATTCTCGGACATTGCTGACGGCCAGTGGAATCTGATGAATACGGCTGAGAGGATACAGTATGAGAAAGAGATAGGGCTTGATGCCGGCAAGGACTATGATGTCCTTTCACAGACGGACGTCAACTGGATGGATGAGGTGTTCAATGATGCCGCCATGCTTCAGAACTATGAATTGTCTGTGTCCGGGTCCTCCGAGAAGACAAGTTATTTTGTCTCAGGAGCATATTATGACCAGGAGGGCATCGCGATGGGATCGGGATTCTCCAGATATTCTATCCGTGCGAATGTAGAGCAGCGTGCTGCCTCATGGCTCACCATAGGTACGAATACCATGCTGAATTATCAGGAGTTAGAGCAGGCCGAGGACGGACAGCCGTCGGTCATCACTCCTATCTCCTGATAATTCAGGATGGTAGTCCGTGATGGTGTCGGCTGACTGACATGAGTCATCGGCAAAAAGGCCGCCGGGCAGGCTTCATGCATACTTTTGTTGGATTGGGTATGGTGAAGCGCTGTCCGGCGGCTTGCTTTTGTCCGGCGGTCAGGTGCCGGCTTATTCCTCTGCAAAGAGGGATATGATGTTCAGTATGACCTTGCCGGCCTTCTCCATGCTCTCGAGAGGCACATATTCGAGTTTTCCGTGGAAATTGTGCCCTCCAGCAAAGATATTCGGGCATGGCAGGCCCATGAAAGACAGGTTCGCCCCGTCAGTACCACCCCTGATAGGCTGGATATGGGGCTTGATGCCTTCCATTTCCATTGCCTTGACGGCTTTTTCTATGATATGATAGTGAGGCTCCACCTCTTTTCTCATATTATAGTACTGATGCTGTATGTCAACTGTCGCTGTCCCGTCTCCGTATTTTGCATTGATGAATCCGACACATTTTCTCAGCATTTCTTTCTTGGACTCGAACAGGTCCATGTCATGGTCTCTGATGATATATGAGAACGTGGCCTCTTCCACAGTCCCGTTGAATCCCACAATGTGCAGGAAGCCCTCATACCCCTCTGTGTATTCCGGTCTCTGTTCCGCCGGAAGAAGCCCGTTCAGTTCCATGCCTATGAGTATGGCGTTGCGCATCCTTCCCTTGGCATAGCCCGGGTGGATGTTCCTGCCCTGGATGCGGACTGTCGCTGCGGCTGCGTTGAAGTTCTCGTATTCGAGTTCTCCGATCTGGCCTCCGTCCATGGTGTAGGCATATCTGGCATCGAATTTCCTGACATCAAATCTCGCTGTCCCGCGCCCTATCTCCTCGTCAGGCGTGAACCCTATTCTTATCGGGCCGTGTCTGAATTCAGGGTGCTCCATGATATATTGTACCGCATCCATGATCTCGGCGACACCTGCCTTGTCATCCGCCCCGAGGAGGGTCTTCCCGTCGGTGGTGATGATGGTCTGTCCCTTGTAGTTGAGGAGTTCGGGGAAGTCGGCTGGCTTCAGTGACAGGCCCGACTCCTTGTCCAGCAGGATGTCCTCCCCGTTGTAGTCCCTGATTATCTGAGGCCTGATGTCTGCCCCTGATGCGTCTGGGGATGTGTCCACATGGGCGATGAATCCCACTGCCGGGATGTCTTTCCCGCAATTTGACGGGATGGATGCCATCACGTATCCGTATTCGTCGAGAGTCGCCTCCACTCCCATTTCCTGCAGTTCCCTACACAAGATGCGCAGCAGGTCGAACTGACGGCTGCTGCTCGGCTGAGTGTCCGACTCGGGATCTGACTGCGTGTCGATTGACACGTATCTCAGAAATCTGTCAAGTATCTTTTCCATATCTTTATGTTATTGCGTATTGTCATATCACATTATCAGAAGGCTTATGCCCATAATTGCCATCCCGGACACGACGCCTGCAATGGCCACATGGTGTTTCCCGTATTTCTCGGCCGTAGGCAGCAGTTCGTCCAGCGATATGTATATCATGATTCCGGACACTGCCGCAAGGATTAGAGGGAAGGCCGCGCCTCCTCCGTCGAGCCTTGCCCCTGTGAGGGCGGTGACAGCATAGCAGAGAGCCGCTCCCAACGGTTCCGTAAGTCCTGACAGCGTGGCGTATGCCAGTGCCTTGAGACGGTTGCGGGTGGCATAGTATATGGGAATCGCCACGGCGATTCCTTCCGGGATGTTGTGAATCGCGATGGCGAAAGTAATGCCGGCGCCTGTCTGTGTGTCGTTGAGGGCGCCTATGAATGTGGCCATCCCTTCCGGGAAATTATGTATGGCTATAGCAAGAGCGGACATTATGCCCAGTTTCTTCAATGCCGCAGCATTCCCGGCCATCCCGGACATCATCTCTGTGGCTGCCGTGCTGGAGTCCAGGCTCAGTCCTGACGCCTCATGCGGATTCTCGTATTCCGGTATCAGAAAGTCTATGAGAGTGATGATGCCCATCCCTCCGAAAAAAGCCAGAAGCACCCATACGTCCCCGTGAGGCATCCCGGTTATGGCTGTCCTGGCCTCGGGATACAGTTCGGCAAGCGATATGAATATCATCACTCCGGCTGAGAGACCGAGGGCAGCCGCAAGGAAATTGCTCCCGAGCCTTTTCCGGAACAGGATCAATGCCCCGCCCAGGCCGGTTGCGGCACCGGCGATAAGCGTCATCAGCAGAGCATACAGCACGTTACCCATAAGGCATCAGGCTTTCCGTGCTTTCACGGATGAGATTATCATGTAGACAATGATTGCAGCATAAGGGATGATGGCGACAGGCTCTGTCCACGGGGACGGCTCCATAAACCAGTCAATCTTGGCAAATCTCAGTATCGCGCTCACTACTCCCATCAATGCCCCTCCTGCGATGAATCCCGAGGCGATCAGAGTGCCTTTCTCCTGTCTTGCATTGTTGAGTTCCTTGTCCTTGCTCCTTGTGCTCACATACCATGAGATTGCTCCGCCGACAAGCATAGGCAGGTTGAGGTCGAGAGGAATGAACATCCCGAGGGCGAACGGCAGGGCCGGCACCTTGACGAGAGTCAGTACGATTGCAAGCAAGGCCCCGATTCCGTACATCAGCCATGGTGCCCCTCCTCCGTTCATCATCGGTTCGATGACGGCTGCCATGGCATTGGCCTGAGGAGCCACGAGGGCATTATCGCCCGTGAACCCGTATGTCTTGTTGAGGACGAGCATCACTCCTCCGACGGTGGCGGCGGCCACCAGCGTGCCGAGGAACTTCCATGTCTCCTGTTTTGCAGGGGTGCTTCCTATCCAGTATCCGATTTTCAGGTCTGTCACGAATGCCCCTGCCACGGAAAGAGCCGTACATACCACTCCGCCGATAATCAGGGCTGCCGTCATTCCCGCAGTCCCGTTGAGCCCGCAGGCCACCATCACCAGCGAAGCGAGAATCAGTGTCATGAGGGTCATGCCGCTCACAGGGTTCGACCCGACGATGGCAATGGCATTTGCCGCCACGGTGGTGAACAGGAACGCTATGATGCCGACAATCAGGAGCCCGACTATTGCGTGCCAGATGTTGTCCACCACGCCGAACGCGAAGAACAGGAACACGGCCAGCAAGGTGACTCCTATGCCGATGGCGATGATTTTCATCGAGATGTCCCTCTGTGTCCGGATCTCATCTTTCACGCTGTCGGATTTCTTCTTCCTGAACTCTCCTGCAGCAAGTCCCACTGCGGATTTTATCACCCCGAAAGATTTGATTATCCCTATTATTCCGGCTGTCGCAATGCCGCCGATGCCGATGTGGCGGGCATATTCTGAGAATATCTGCTCTGCGGACATGTCACCTACGGCAGTCGTGATGCCTGTGCTCATCAGGTCGATGACCTGGCCTCCCCAGAAGAGGTTCATCAGCGGGATGATGACCAGCCACACGAGGAAACTGCCGCAGCAGATGATGAACGCATATTTCAGCCCCACTATATAGCCGAGGCCGAGGACGGCTGCACCGGTGTTGAGTTTGAACACCAGTTTCGCCTTCTCGGCGACCGCCTCCCCGAAAGGGAGAATCCTTGTGGTCAGAGTCTCGCCCCAGAGACCGAAGGTGGACACGATGAAGTCGTACAGACCGCCGACAAGACCGCTTATCAGCAGCGTCTTGGCTCCTTTTCCCCCGCTTTCCCCGCTCACGAGGACCTGTGTGGTGGCCGTCGCCTCGGGGAACGGGTATTTCCCGTGCATCTCCTTCACGAAATATTTCCTGAACGGTATCAGGAACAGTATCCCGAGGATGCCTCCGAGGAGTGAGGAGAAGAACACCTTCGTGAAATTGACAGTGAGTTCCGGATATTTGTCCTGCAATATATACAATGCCGGAAGTGTGAATATCGCCCCGGCCACGATGGCTCCGGAGCATGCTCCTATCGACTGGATCATCACATTCTGTCCAAGTGCATTCTTCTTGCCCAGTGCTCCGGACACTCCCACGGCGATTATGGCGATGGGGATGGCCGCTTCAAACACCTGCCCGACTTTCAGCCCCAGGAATGCGGCTGCAGCCGAGAATATGATTGTCATCAGCAGACCCATACTCACGGAGTACGGAGTGACTTCAGGATAGTTTTTCTCAGGAGAGAGCAGTGGCCTGTATTCTTCGCCCGGTTTGAGTTCCCTGTGGGCGTTTTCAGGCAGAGCAGTCTTTTTCTGTTCCATTTTCAGATGGTTTTATTGTTCATGAGCCCCAAAGATACTTAAAATTCTTCCAACAATGCCCACCGCATCTTGGTTGTTTTGATTTTTATGTCTATTTTCGGCCGGCATGAATTCCGGACAGCCTGGGCAGGCGTCTGTGAAAGCCCGTATCTGATGACAGCCATTACGTACATATCTTTTATGTGGGGGGCAACTTATCAACTGTTCTCGCCTGCCTGTGTCTCGTCTTGGCTCTTGCCGTGGCCGTGCTGTCATCAATGTATGTCTTTCTGAGAAAAAGGTATTCTGACATCCTCTCTGCGGCAGGAGATAGAGTCCCTGATGTCACGTAAGTACGTGGCCGGACCGGCAGACATAGAGGTCGTCTCCCCGGATGACAGTCTCATGAAGAAGGCTCTTGAACTCATGGAGGCCAATATGGACAACAGCGACTATGATGTCGCCTCGTTTGTCTCGGATATGGCTGTAGGCCGGACTATCCTGTATCAGAAGATACGGGAATGCACTGGCATGTCAATCCATGAGTTCATGGCAGACATCCGTCTGCAGAGGGCGCGCCAGCTCCTGTGCGAGTCGACGTGCACAATATCCGAGATTTCTTTCATGACGGGTTTCGCCAGCCCGAAATATTTCAGCGTCTGTTTCAAGAAGACCTTCGGGATGACGCCTTCCGAATACAGGGCGGAATATGCCTCCAATGGCACTGGGCAGGTCAATTAGTGTCTTCCTGTACATTTTCAAACCATTTTCGGACGATTCTGTACCCATATTAATTTCTGATTGGCAGATATTTGTGGTGTGTTTGTGCACAATAGGTCAATGCTTATGTTAATTTATTGATTCTCAATAAGTAATATTTACATAACAGTTTTTGTGCACACAAACTGTTTGCTAACACACAATTTTGGCACACTACTAACCAAATTCAGATATGCTAACAGAAAAAATCAAAATCCTGACAGGCGGCTTGGTCATGGCATTCATGCTCATGCTGCCGGCAGTGTCTTTGTCTGCGCAACAGACCTCTATTACAGTAACGGGAACTGTTGTTGACGAAGGCGATTTTCCTCTTGAAGGTGTCGCAATCCTTGTAAAGGACGGGGACGGCGGCAACGGAACAGTTACAGGTGCGGACGGCAAATACAAGATAGATGCCCCTGCACATTCCACTCTCGTATTCATGTATCTCGGTTACGAAGACTATGAGGCTGTGGTGAATGCATCAGGCGTTGTAAACGTGAAGATGCAGCCTGACAGCCAAGCTCTTGAAGAGTCGGTGGTAATCGGTTACGGTAGTGCGAGAAAGAAGGACCTGACAGGAGGTGTCTCTGTCGTTGACGAGGATGTCCTGAACATGGCGTCCACCACCAACCTCATGGACCGTCTTGTAGGTCAGGTGGCAGGTCTCACCATCACGACGAGTGATGCCGCCCCTGGTTCCAACCAGTCCCTCCTTATCCGAGGCCAGAACTCCCTCTCTGGAAGCAACTCGCCTCTCATCGTCCTGGACGGGATACCTTATGACGGCTCTCTCGCGGATATTGACCCTAATATCATCGAGAATATGACAGTCCTCAAGGATGCTTCTTCAGTAGCCATCTACGGTTCACGAGGCTCCAACGGTGTCATCCTCCTCCAGACCAAGAAAGGAGAAGTGGGCAAGCCGAAAGTCACTTATAAGGGGCAGTTCGGTATGCAGGAGCCTATGCAGCGCATCCAGACGATGGGACCTAACGAGTACATCCGCTTCAAGCAGGATCTTCACAGACTCAACAAGGACAACTACTCAGGTGTGATGCTTGACCCTATTTATGGAGGAGTGATCAGTTCAAGCGAGAAGGTCAACTACGCCAAGGGCGAGACCCGCGACTGGCAGGATGATGTATTCCGTCAGGTCTTCACTATGGACCATCAGGTCAGCATCTCGGGAGGTACGGAGGCCACGCAGTATATGGCGTCAGTATCCTACCTTGACAACCCTGGTGTAGTATACAATTCCAACTACAAGCGTGTCAATGTGTATGCTACCGTCACACAGACTCTCAACAAATGGCTGCAGGTGGGTCTCACCACCCAGTTCGTCAACAGGGAGAGCGGCGGAGTCACTCCTAACCTTGAGCACGCCATCAAGCAGAGCCCTTATGGTATAATGTATGACGAGACAGGCGGGTATTACGAGGAGCCTATGGACTACAGCAACTTCCCGAACCCGATGAAGGATGTCAAGGCAGACCAGAAGAAGACGGGAAGAAACATGCTGGTGAACGGGTTCATCAACATCAATCTCCCGGTGAAAGGACTTTCGGTAAGGTCACAGTTCGGATACAACTACCGTAATTCTTTCGACGGTACATACTACGGACGCAACACGGTGACCGGAGCAAAGGTGAACGGCAAGGCGTCCATAAGCAATACCCACAACACGGACTGGACATGGGAGAATGTCATCAAGTATGACAATACATTCGGCAAGCACCATATCGATGTGACTGCCTTGTTCAGTATGCAGGTGAAGACGGAGATAAGTTCGTCCCAGAGCGGCGAGAGTTTCGTCAATGACGACTCCAGTTTCTATATGATGTCAGGTGCGGAGAACAACATCACGATGTCATCGGGCTACTGGAAAGAGAACATGATTTCCTATATGGCGCGAATCAACTACGCCTTTGCCGAGAAATACATGATTACCCTTACCGGACGTGCCGACGGTGCCTCAGTGTTCGGCCGCAACAACAAGTACGGTTTCTTCCCGTCAGCCGCAGTTGCCTGGCAGATTGGAGACGAGGATTTCGTGAGGGACAATGTCGAGTGGATCGATATGCTCAAACTCCGTGTGTCATACGGTGCCAACGGTAACAACGCCATCTCAAGATACCAGACCCTTGACCGTCTCTACGCCACCAACGGTGTGAAGTATGTATGGGGTGACGGCGGTTCCGCTGTCAATGCCGCATACCTTGCCAGTGACGGTGTCGGCAACCCGAGCCTCCGTTGGGAGACCACCTATACGGCCAACGTCGGAGTGGACTTCTCGTCCTTCGGGAGCCGTCTCGGAGGTAGCATTGACATGTACCTGTCCAACACCAAGGACCTTCTCATGTCAAGGACGGTGCCTATCATGAACGGCTACAGCAAGATGTGGGACAATGTCGGACAGACCCGCAACAAGGGTATCGAGGTGACTCTCAATTCGCAGAACATCCGCAACAAGAATTTCCGCTGGACCACTGACCTCAACTTCTTCCTCAACAGGGACGAGATTATCGAACTTAGGGGTGACCAGTTGGACGACATCAACAACAAATGGTTCATCGGCTACCCTCTGGACGTGTTCTATGACTGGAACGTGATAGGCATCTGGCAGGAGGGCGACGAGTTCACATTCATCGACAATGAAGGCAATGAGGTCGCACACCAGAACGGAGCGAGGCCTGGTGACGCCAAACTCGAGGATGTTGACGGCAACGGCATCATCGACGAGAACGACCGCAAGGTCATCGGCAACAAGAAGCCGAGCTGGTCGATGTCCATGGGTAACCGCTTCGAGTACAAGAACGTCTACTTCTCCTTCCTCCTGAACGGAGTGTTCGGCAAGTGGATGTCTGACAATGTGGCAAATATCGGTTCATACACATTCGGAGCAGGTAACTATATCGCCGGTGCGAACTACTGGACTCCTGAGAACACAGATGCCGATTATGTATCCCCTGGATATATCCAGAGTTTTGAGCACGGCTACTACAAGAAACTCAACTTCGTGACCCTCAGGAATATCACCCTCGGGTACAGACTCAGCCCAAAGGTGGCCAAGAAGATAGGTATGAGCGGAATCGATGTGAATGTCAGTGTCAACAATGTCTGCGCCATCTCGAATATGCGCCAGATGCTTAACTATGACAACACATGGTTCGCATCCTATCCTACATCAACTCAGCCAACGAACTCCTGCTCTATTCAGAGCAGAACGACAACTGGGACTATCCTACCGACAAGGCCCTTTACCAGGCCGAGGCCCGTTTTTTCAGGGCATACGGCTACAGGACCCTCGTCTATCTCTATGGGGACGTTCCATGGGTGGAGACCATCAAGCAGCCGTTCGAACTCAACTTCACCCGCGACCCTAAGGAAGAAGTCCTCGGACACATCATCGATGACCTCAAGTTTGCCAGCGAGAATCTTCCTGAGAACCCGGACGGGGTGAAGACGGGCAAGCTCACCAAGTGGGCCGCTCTCCATCTCCTTGCCGAGATGTACAACTTCAGAGGCTGGATGACAGAAAGCACGGCTGATTTCGAAGAGGCGG
>CALUST010000033.1 GCA_944323505.1 uncultured Bacteroidales bacterium | reverse complement strand
AACATATAGAAGCGGCAATCGATTATGTGAACTCATTTATTGTCGATTCTTTGGATTCATTTTCTGATGTCAGGTTCATATATGATATATTGTTGCAAAAAGATGAAGCGGGGGAACTGAATATTGAACCAAGCGAGGCGGAGAAAATGGCAGTAGCATGGTTTAGTGCTATGGGAATATCTATTGACAATTATACGAAAAAATATGTATTAAATACCGCCCAATATATTCAAACACAATTTGAAAATCTTTCAGTGGATTTGGATACTCCTGAATTTGAGAAAAAGACGAAGGATCGCATTACATATTCAGTTTATTGCCCGACATATAATGAAACTTACACATTAAGTTATAATCGGAACACAGAAAATTATAATTGGGATTTGACGCCTGTTTCGGAATGACATGTACAGAATGATTATTTGCAATTTGTAGTCAAGTAGGCAATGTTTTAAGTATGTGATTATTCGTTTGAGTATTTTGAAATTCAACTATTTAACCTTTTAAAAATAATGAGGAACAAACTATTTACATGTTGTATCGTTGCATTGTCAGCGATGTTTTTAGCCGGATGTTCATCGGGACAAAAAACGGAAACTCCGGTGACTGAAAGTGTTTTATTGTATTATGGAAGTCTTATGTCCGATGCGGCAGGAACCGGGTATGAAGCCGAGAGTTCCGCTGCATTATATGGACTGCCGAAAGAGATTTATCCCGTAAAACCTTTTGACGGGATGTCCGGAAAGGTCAAGGGTGTCATCGTCAGGACTGAAGACCAGTATGGGGAGACTGACCCGGACATAATAGTCTATGGGGAAAACGGTTACAAGACAAAGGCTGAATATACCGACAAGTATGACCGTTACGAATATGAATTTTCCATGAAGTGGACTGATGACAATAAACTTGTGGAAGAGAGCAAACTGCTGCATGAAGATGCAGAGGGAGGGTATGATGCGGTCTATACTATAGACGGGATTCTTGACAGGTCGTCGGAAGTGGAGTTCGATGAAAACAAAAGACCGGTCAGAAGGTGTATATATTGGCATACGGAATATGAGGAGGATGAATCAGGAACTGAACATCTTGTACCTGCCAAGAAGCCGAAATTGTATTCCGAAGAGAACTGGAAATATGATGCCAATGGAAATATCATAGAATATTCAATATTATTGTGGGAAAGGACGCCGGACAAATGGACCATGACTTATTCTGAAGACGGGAAATCAATGCTCGCTGCCGTTCATGTCGATTCTGACGGGACAGAAGAAAAAGTCGGATTCAGATATTTTGCCGATATGCCCGGCAAGCCTGCCGAAGTTACATTCTATAATCAGAACGGCAACCGGCAGAAACGGCATTGGCTGTCGTATGATGCCGCCGGAAATCTTGTTGAAGCCGTAATCGAAGAAGCCGGTCAACTCTCGCATGAGGTATTCGGACCTGCAGGATTGAGGCTAAGATATTCCACTCCGACTTACAACAGTTCCGTATCTTATGAATTTGATGCTGTCGGAAACTGGACAAAAAAGACTGAAAAGTCTGATTATGGAGTTACCGTAAGCAAAAGACAAGTAACCTATTATTAATCTTTAAATCATATTTGTCATGGAAGAAAAATCTGTACAGAACAATTGGAAAACCTATCTGATTCCGATTACTTTTCTCATCATGCTGGTCGATTTTGCACTGTCGATAGCCGTTATTGCAAAATTGGGCAATTTTATCATCCTGTAACAACATTAAAAACTGTTTGAGTCATGGAAGAATTGAAGAAAATAATCAAAAAGATAGATTGGACAAATCTGCTTCCGGTACTTTTTGTCATGGCATTGGTAATGCTCATACTGTTAAGTATTGTGGTTGGGCAAATGAACGCTGGCATGTCCTCATTTGAGGATTTTTCAAACAATTTGTATGATGCGCTTGATGCATACGACTGGTAATTAAAGAATCAATCAAATGAACAAAGTAGTTAAGATATTAAGCATAGTCGGGACCGTTTTATTCCTGATACTGGCACTCTCGACATTTTCGATAGAGATTAACACTGATGCTCTTGAATCTTTGGGTATGGTATCGCAGTTCAGCGGGGTCGATATGGAAGATACATTTTACAGTGCCTACGGAATCGCAATGGTGGCAAGTATTTTCGGACTGGTGCTGTCTGTCTGCGGTCTTTTTATCCCGTACAATAATAAAAAGAACAAGAACAAGGAATTGCTCGAACTTGGGCAATTGAAAGAGAAAGGGATTCTGAGTGATGAAGAATTTGAGGCTAAGAAACGGGATTTGCTGACAAAATGATTGTGTGACGGAATCCTAAGTGAAAATTCAGAGCATCGGGCGATAGAAAGTTGTCCGGTGCTCTGAATTTTTTCCTCCGGCAGGTGCAGAAATCGGAGTTTATCCGTAAATTTGGGGTTGCTATTTTCAGGAGGTGGATATGTCTGACAGCAGTATTGTCATAAAGGGAGCGAAAGTCAACAATCTCAAGGATATAACGGTGGAAATCCCACGTGGGAAGTTCGTCGTGATTACAGGCATTTCCGGGTCGGGAAAGTCGTCACTTGCTTTTGACACGCTTTTTGCCGAAGGTCAGAGACGTTTTGCCGAGAGCCTTTCGTCGTATGCCAGGCAGTTCCTCGGCAGGATGGTCAAGCCGGATGTGGAACTCATAGAGGGGATACCTCCCGCCATCGCCATCGAGCAGAAAGTCAACACCCGCAATCCCCGCTCAACCGTAGCCACAAGTACTGAAATATTTGATTATCTGAGGATAATATTTGCCAGGATAGGCCGGACATACTCTCCGGTAAGCGGTCAGGAGGTAAAATGCCATACTGTCAAGGATGTCCTTGAGTATGTCCTGTCCGACGGTCCGTCTGATGTGTATCTGCTTGCTGATGTCGGCTGGGCAGGAAGGGATGACAAGGTGGAACTCATGCTCAGCCTCAAGGAGGAGGGCTATTCAAGGTTTTATGCAGACGGCCCGGTGCGGATAGAGGAGGTGATGAAGATGGCCGATACCGGCAATTATCCCACTGAACTGTATCTGCTGGTGGACAGGCTCCGCATCCCGCGTATCACGTGGGAGGGTGCAGACGGCGAGCCCGAGGCTTTCTCCACGGACGGGACGAGACTGACTTCCATTGAATTGGATGATCTCAATACCAGGCTTCATTCATCTGTACAGACAGCATTTGACAAGGGTGACGGGACGATGCTGGTGATCAGAGGAGACAAGCCTCTTCGCAGGTTCGTGAACCGTTTCGAGGCTGACGGCATGACGTTCCGCGAGCCGGACGAATATATGTTCAGTTTCAACAGTCCTCTCGGAGCCTGTCCCGTATGTGGAGGCTTGGGGCAGATAATCGGCATCAGCGAGGATCTGGTGGTCCCGGACAAGAGCCGCAGCATCTATGACGGGGCTATTGCCTGCTGGAGAGGCGAGAAGATGGGCTGGTTCAAGGATCATCTCGTCCTGAATGCCTCCAGATACGGCATACCGGTATTCGAACCGTACTGCAACTTGACGCAGGAACAGAAGGATACCATCTGGCAGGGCAGGAAAGGCACGACCGAAGAGGATTCGATAATCGGCATCAACGAGTTCTTCAAATGGGTCGACGCCAACAAATACAAGATACAGTACAAATATATGCTCAGCCGTTATTCCGGCAAGACTGTGTGCAGGGAATGCGGCGGAAGCCGCCTGAGGAAAGATGCCTTGTATGTGAAGGTCGGAGGCAAGAACATACATGAGCTGCTCAGAATGAATGTGGACAGCCTGCTCGGATTTTTCAGCACACTTGAACTGACGGATTATGAGCGGAGCATAGTGTCCAAGGCTGTGTCCGAGATAGTCTCACGGCTTCAGTATATCAAGGATGTGGGACTGTCGTATCTGACGCTTGACAGGACATCCAATACCCTTTCCGGCGGAGAAAGCCAGAGAATCAATCTTGTGACAGCCCTCGGCAGTTCGCTTGTCGGTTCCCTGTACATACTTGACGAACCGAGTATCGGTCTGCATCCGCGTGATACCGACAGGCTTATATCTGTGCTGAAGAAACTCCGCGACATAGGAAACACCGTGGTGGTCGTGGAGCACGACGAGGAGATAATGAGGGCTGCGGACATGCTGATTGACATGGGACCGTATGCCGGTGTCAACGGAGGTGAGATCGTGTTCCAAGGCAGGCTGGATGATGCCGTTCGTGAGTCTGAGATTGCAGGGTCGCTGACTCTGCAGTACCTTTCCGGACAGCGCAAGAGATACGTCCGGAAGAAACATCCGTGGACGTATTCGATTACCGTAGAGGGGGCGATGGAGCATAATCTTAAGGATGTGGACGTTAGATTCCCTCTTGGAGTGCTCACTGTCGTTACCGGAGTAAGCGGCAGCGGAAAGTCATCGCTTGTGGGAGACATCCTGTATCCTGCCCTGTTCCGGCATATCAACCAGACCGGGTCTGCCCCTGGTACATTCAGAGGCCTGTCCGGAAACCTGGACAGGATAGCACAGGTGGAATATGTGGACCAGAATCCGATAGGCAAGAGTTCGCGTTCCAATGCCGTGACATACCTGAAAGTCTATGATGACATAAGAAAACTTCTTTCTGACCAGCCTTATGCCAAGGTGAACGGCTATACCCCGTCGCACTTCTCGTTCAATATGGACGGAGGACGCTGTCCGGAGTGCCAGGGAGAAGGCTTTGTCAAGATAGGGATGCAGTTCATGGCGGATGTGACCATGGTATGCGAAGCCTGCGGCGGCAAGAGATTCAAGCCGGACATATTGGAAGTCCGCTACAAGGGCAAGAATATTGACGACATCCTGAATATGAGTGTCGAGGAGGCGATAACTTTCTTTTCGGCTCAGAATGATGCTGCGGCCAAGAGGATAGCAGAACGTCTCCAGCCCCTTGTGGATGTCGGTCTTTCCTACATCAAACTCGGGCAGAGCAGCAGTACGCTGAGCGGGGGAGAAAGCCAGAGGATAAAGCTTGCCTATTTCCTTTCGATGAATGACACGTCATCCAAGACACGGGACAACCGTATAATGTTCATATTCGACGAGCCTACGACAGGTCTGCATTTTTACGATGTGGAGAAACTTCTCAAGTCTTTTGACGAACTTATTTCGAAAGGGCATTCCATCGTGGTAGTCGAACACAATCCGGATGTCATCCGCGCAGCCGACTGGGTCATCGATCTGGGGCCTGAGGCAGGGGACGGGGGAGGGAATGTCGTATTCGAAGGCACTCCGGAGGACCTTGTCACAAATGCCGATACCTGGACGGCAAGGTATCTCAGATGAGTTCAGTCAACGACTACGACTATCATTTCGCTTTGGCTGACAGGGTATCCTGTCTCGAAATAGAGCATCCCGCTGCCTTTCCCTTTCAGGTGCAGCCGGACTCCGTTCCCGTCATCGTCTATCACATAGTCGTATATGCCTCTCTCCCTGTCATATTCAAGTTCCTCCGTACCTATGTCAAATGATGCTGTCGGCGGGAAATATTCGCATCTGATATGCACTTCCTCCCCGATTTTGCCTCTGACATAATTGCCGGGATATATCCTCATGTAATTCGGCTTGAAGCGGACATTGACAAGACATTCTGCCCTGACTCCGCTCCCGTCAGCCGCAGAGCATGAGATTCTGCACGACCCTTCACCTGTAGCAGTTACCGTACCCGACTGTGACACATCGGCAACAGCTCGATTGTCTGATTCCCATAAGAGAGTCCTGTCAGTGGCGTCTTCCGGAGAGATACTGCTTTCAATGTCTGCGGTCTCTCCATAGTAAGACATTTCCAGAGTGTCCTGAGAGAGGCTTATCCCTGCCACAAGACTTCCTATCCCGCTCTGGTCCACTCTCCAGCTGTCTTCCGACAGGCCGTCCCCGTCAGGTGTGATGCAGATGTTGTAGTGCCTGTTCCTGCGCACATCGAAGTTGCCGTTCCCGTCGCCGATGTAGAACCTGTATATCAGACTCTGTCCCGGGAGTGTGTAATGGCTGGATGACAGGTAGTCTGCCTCGATTTCAATATATGAGCATACCTTTGCGGCAGGATCCCCCTCTTCGAGTATTTTCCCGTCGTCCTCCGTGTCTTCCGGCAGCAGGTCCCCCTGCATGTTTTCCAGCAGATATACGCTCACTTTCCCGCTTCTCCCGAATGCTTCATCGCTATTGAGTGCAGCGACCCCGTCATCTGACTTGTCAAATCCGCGCAGGAATATGTCATCCTTTGATTCCGCCCTGCTCTGACCGAAGAGGCATGCGGATTTGGGGCATCCTCCGACACTTATCTTCCGAACATGGAACTCCACGTCGTCAGAGAGCCTGCTGCGGTCGATGCGGACAGAGACCTTTGCCATGAGCCGCTCCAGGGTCACATCTATTATCCCGTCCGCAGCCACGCTCACGAGTTCCTTTTTCCCGCACATCGGTATCCCTGTCCTGTAGTCATCGGGGTATACAAGATAATATCTGTAGTTCTCCAGGTCCTGGATTGTGCCCGCTTCCAACCTGTAGCCTATGTTTGCACATGCGTATATGGAATATCGGCATCCCTTCAGCAGTGTTGTCTCATGGATGTGCCCTCCCTCTCCGGCGGCATCTCCGGCATCGGCAATGTAGAGCCTTTCTTCGAGGAGACCGTCTTCATTGAATATGAACAGGTTCAGATCTGTGACCAGGTTCTCCTCCGGATCAGATGACCTGGTCGGGCAGCCATCGGTGCGGATGACGATACAGACATCTTCCGCAACAGAGTCACTGGCGTGCGGCGGCAGGCCGCTGCATCCGGACAGGAGCAGACAAAGTGACACTGCGTATGTCAGCACGTATTCAGAAAACGATTTCATCTTCATCAAGTTCATACCAGGGTTGCACTTTGCTTCTGATTTGTACCATAGTCGGGTCTGCCGGAATGTCCGGATCCTTGGTCCCGCTTCTGGTCAGGACGATGTCGTAAGAATAGCGGCAGTTCCTCCTTATGCCTCCGCCACCGTCAGACCTGTTGACATTGATCGGGTAGTAATACAGTTCTTCGCCCAGACGTCCTTCGATGACAAGCCTGGTGAATGGTGAGCCTGCGCTTTCCTCTTCCGATTCGTTCGGATAGCAATACAGGCTGCAATCTGCATTGACCGGGCTGCTGCCGATGTCCTCATCAATCGTCCTGAGCAACATGTCAGGATGTTTCATGTCCGCCATATCCGTCTCTGACAAGGCTCCGGCATTGACAATGGACATGGGCACGAAACCTCCATCCCTGAAAAGTTCCGCCATGCCGTTGACATTTATGAGATAGAACCTCACGTCGCTGAGTGTCTCCCCGGCATAAGGCTTTCCGGAAAAGTCACACCGTATCGATGATATGTGTATCTCTGAAAGCATAGGCGTCAGCACGACATCGCATTCGGGGCTGTCTCCCATGTCGGCTATGGCTGTGCCGCACATTGCCGGATGCGACGGGTCTTCCTTCCTCAGTTCGATGACGGTGGTCTTGAGCCCGTCAAATGAGTTTATGCCGGACCATCCGCTCATGTCCTTGCCTGCATTTACGGCCGCCGCGATTATCTTGTGCCCTTTGCGCGATGCGGCATTTATGTCTTCTGTCCCGTCATAAAGGAATCTCTGGTAGGAGTCCAGCCTGCCGAGGGCGTCATCGTTGAAGACGAATATGTCAACGTCTCCTTTCACCGTGCCACCCTTGGACAGCAGCCTGACATGGAGAGCCGTGCCGCTGTCCTTTATATCATAATATATTGAGCCGGTGCCGTCATGTCGCGCCTGGTCGCATCCGAAGAAAAAGACCGGAAGAATAATAAGCAAGGCGAATGCAGAAAGAACTCTGCGAAAAGTGAGAATAGTGAAGAAGGTCTTCCGGTCTTTATGTGTTTTCATCAGTTTCATCTCTGGTCTTTACTGGTTCAAGTCTGTCGGGTCTTCCTGTCCCGTCGCTGCAAATCTATATATGTCATCCCGAAGAATTGTCCGATTTAAAAATAAATACTTGAGATTTTTTTCTTTTTTGAACCGGATTTCTATTTTTTGAAATCTTTTCTCTTTTTTGATGAAAAATTGTTATAAATTTGAAGATGCTGATTTCATTTGAAAGATTGTTACCGGACAGGATATGAAGAGGATTTGTGCATTGACAATGGCGAGGAATGATGACTTCTTCCTCAGAAAGTGGGTGGAGTATTACGGACGTGAACTGGGGCTGGAGAACCTTTATGTCTATCTTGACGGCAAGGATCAGCCTCGTCCGGCATGGTGTCCTGAAAGTGTGAATGTCGAGATTTGCGAGAAGATTCCGGGCAAGGTGGTGCAACTTGACAGACTCAGGCTCCGTTTCCTGTCGGATCAGGCGGCAATATTGCTCAAGAAGTATGATATGGTCATCGGGACCGATGCGGACGAGTTTCTGATACCGGATCCTGCATCGGGTGTCGGACTGGCAGAATTCCTGTCTTCATCGGGATGCAGGGTGTCGATTTCCGGTCTTGGAGTCGATGTCGGCCAGAACACAAGGTGTGAAGGGGTGATTGATGCCTCAAGACCGTTCCTTAGCCAGCGCAGTTTCGGCCTCTTGAGTACCAGATACACCAAGCCGTCGGTCATTGCAAAGCCTGTAAGGTGGGGCTCAGGTTTTCATCGTATAAAATGGCATGATTTCCATATCAGGAAACATCTCTATCTGTTCCATTTCGGGTATGTCGATCTGAAACGGATTGAGGACAGGTTCAATGACAAGGACAGGGTCGCTGGAGGGTGGAGCCGTCATCTGGCAAAGAGGGCAAGGACCATCAATGTCGTAAGCACCAGAAAGGCTCGCGACTGGAAGACCTGGACCTCGCTCGCTGTCATCATTCAGAGCCTTGTACGTCCGCCGTATGCCTGGAACAAACCTGCCATGTTCAATCTTGATATTGTAGTCAGGATTCCGAAGAGATTCAGGGAGATTATTTGAGTCTCCGACGGGGATTATTTGCATGAAACAGTTAACGTTATTCTTATGAAGTTATTGGGTTTTATCAGAAGGAGGCTGTTCGCTTCGAAGACACATTTTTCGCCTGTCTTTTCCCAGCAGGCGGCCTATATCAAGCAGGCTTCCTCCGCTTTGACAGCGATGATGCACACATCCGACCAGACAGAGTGGCGCAGGCTTGAAAAGGAGGTCAAGGTCTGCGAGGTCCAGGGGGATGCAATGCTTACGGAATTGTATGAGGATCTGTACGAGAGCATAGTGTCATTCATGGAACGTGATCATCTTCAGACGATTGCAATGTATATCGATGAGTTTCTCGACAATATCAACGGATCTGCGAAATCCATCTTGTTGTACAAGCCTGAGAGGATTGACCCTCAGCTCATTGAACTCGCCCAGTATATCGAGTCGGAGGCGGACGCCCTCAAGGAGGTGATTACATTGCTGATTGACATCAAGGGCAATTTCTCTGCATTGACGATGCAGTGCGAGCGGATATCGGAGCTCGAGCATGCTGCGGACGATTCATACGAGGAATATATCGGATATATCTTCCAGAATGAGAAGAATCCGATAGAACTCATGAAATACAAGAACATCGCCGAGTCCCTAGAAACGACCTCTGATTCGGCCAAGAAGGTATCAGACCATGTAAGGAAGATTCTGCTCAGTTGCACAGACTGAAAGCAAATGCAATCAAAAAATAAATGGTGTGCCGGAATTTGTCCTGACACACCATTTATTATGTTGTAAAGAGTCTTCTATGCGCCGAAGTTGTCATAGAGCAGATTCTCTTTCGGAACTCCGAGACTGTCAAGCAGGTTCTCTACTGATGCAGACATCATAGGAGGTCCGCACATCAGGTAAAGGCAGTCCTCCGGAGCCTCGTGGTTCTTGAGATAGGTCTCATAGAGCACTGTATGTACGAAGCCTGCGGTATATGCGACATGCTTTGCATCAGCCTCTGGATCCGGCCTGTCAAGAGCGAGGTGGAACTTGAAGTTAGGGAATTCCTTTTCAAGTTCATGATAATCCTCAAGATAGAATGCCTCTTTGAGACTTCTTGCACCATAGAAGAAGTTCACTTTCCTTGTAGTCTTCTCTGTCTTGAAGAGATGCATGATGTGGCTTCTCATAGGCGCCATACCGGCACCGCCTCCGATAAAGATGAGTTCCTGGTCTTCAGGCAGGTTGTCCGGCAGGAAGAATTCCCCGTAAGGACCTGAGATGGTCACCTTGTCACCCGGCTTGAGTGAGTAGATGTATGAAGAGCAGATACCCGGATTGACAGGCAGGAATTTCCTGGTGGCCCTGTCAATAGGAGGAGTGGCTATACGCACATTCAGTTTGATGATGTCACCTTCTGCAGGGTAGCAGGCCATTGAATATGCCCTGATTGTAGGGGTAGGGTTGACCATCTTGAGGTCGAATACTCCCATTTTCTCCCAATCTTCCCTGTATTCGGGATCTACATCGATGTTCCTGTAGTCTACTGTACATGCAGGGACATCCACCTGGATATATCCTCCTGATCTGAAGTGGAGATGCTCTCCTTCAGGAAGTTTTACGACAAATTCCTTTATGAATGTGGATACGTTATGGTTGGATACCACTTCGCATTCCCATTTCTTGACGCTGAGGGCAGATTCGGAAACCACGATTTTCATGTTCTCCTTCACCTTGACCTGACAGCCGAGTCTCCAGTGGTTGTTGATCTGCTTCCTGTTGAAGAAGCCGACTTCTGTAGGCAGTATTGTTCCGCCTCCTTCAATCACCTGGCACTTGCACTGTCCGCAGCTGCCTTTTCCACCGCAGGCAGATGAAAGGAAGATTTTCTGCTCTGCAAGTGTGCTGAGCAGGGAGGAGCCCGGAGTCACCTCTATCTCTTTCTTGCCGTCGTTGATGCTGATTTTTACCTTACCTGCAGGAGTGAGCCAGATCTTTATGGCCAGAAGCACTGCCACAAGCAGCACTGTAATTACTACTATAGTGATTACAGCCGATATTACTGTTACAAACATTGTTCTCCTCCCGCTTTAAAGTTGAATACCCATGAATGTCATGAAAGATATGGCCATGAGACCGACGGTGATGAATGTGATTCCAAGTCCTTTCAGTGCTGCAGGTACGTTGGAATACGCCATTTTCTCCCTGATCGCCGCAAGGGTGACGATGGCGAGGAACCAGCCGATTCCTGAGCCGAGAGCGTACACAGTAGCCTCACCGCAGTTGACGAAATCCCTTTCCTGCATGAAGAGCGAGCCGCCGAGGATGGCGCAGTTCACTGCGATAAGCGGCAGGAAGATTCCCAGCTGCGAGTATAGGGTAGGGGTGAATTTCTCCACCACCATCTCCACAATCTGTGTTATGGCCGCAACCACTGCTATGAAGATGATGAAACTGAGAAAACTCAGATCCACGTCAGGAAGCCCTGCCCATGCAAGGGCACCTGCCTTCAGGACGTGCTCGTTAAGCAGATAGTTGATAGGAAGAGTCACGAGAAGCACGAAGATCACTGCAATACCCAAACCGGTAGCCGTCTTCACACTCTTTGATACCGCCAGATATGAGCACATGCCCAGGAAGTAGGCGAATATCATGTTGTCAATGAAAATTGACTTTACGAACAAGCTTAAATATTCCATTTCGATTTGAGTTTATGAGTTATTTTTCCTGCAGGTCCTTCTGGAAACTTCTCTGTACCCATACGATCAGTCCGAGCAGTATGAGTGCCATAGGAGGCAGGATGACAAGTCCGTTGTCCATATACCCTGCGTCATAGAATGACTGAGGGATGATCCTGTAGCCGAACAGAGTCCCTGAACCGAGCAGTTCGCGGAAAAATGCGAGTACTATTAGGATGAGTCCGTAGCCGGCTCCGTTTGCAAGCCCGTCGAGAAGGGATGGTATCGGCTTGTTGCCGAGGGCGTAAGCCTCGATACGTCCCATGACGATACAGTTTGTGATGATAAGTCCGACATATACGGAAAGCGTCTTGCTTATGCTGTAGGCGTATGCCTTCAGGAACTGGTCTACAAGAATCACCATAAGTGCCACAACGACGAGCTGTACGATGATACGTATGCGGTTCGGGATGGAATTACGTATGATTGACACCACGAAACTTGAGAGCCCGGTCACGATAATGACCGAAAGAGCCATCACGAATGCTCCTTTGAGCTGGACAGTGACAGCAAGGGAGGAGCAGATACCGAGGACGAGGACAGTCACAGGATTGCCCTTGAAAATCGGTTTCAACAATACTTCTTTAAAGTTAATATCACTCATAATGGATTTCCCTCCTCTATTTTACTTCCTGAACTTCTGTTTCTGTCGCGGCAGCATCTGCTGCTGTTCCCTCTGCCTGTACTTCAGTCTCTTCTGCGGCATCCTGCATGCAGTCTGCTGCAAGGGTCTTGAGGTAAGGCTGGTAGTATCTTGCCCACAGGTTGATGCCGCGTCCGAGTGCCTGCGATGTGATGGTGGCACCGCTTATGGCATCCACGCATCCCGGCTCTCCCTCATGCTTGCCTTTCTCAACTGCAAATACAGTCTCTCCGTCAACAAAGGCCTTGCCTTTGAATGATGTGTAGAAAGGAGCCTCGGCAATCTTTGCTCCAAGGCCTGGGGTCTCTCCCTTGTGGTCGAAGATGGCACCGTCTATGGTCCTGCCGTCTTCATCCAGTGCTATATATCCCCAGATAGGTCCCCAGAGACCTGCACCGTAGCAAGGGATGACAGTCACTTTCTTGCCGTTGATGTCGAAGACGAAGACAGGCAGATCAAGTGTCTTTCTGAGTTCGGCTTTCTGGGCATCGTCCTTGGCATCCTCAATCTTTTTGAGTATGTCGTTCTGTTTCTTGAGGTCGGCAGTCGACGGCACCTGGATGTCATTGACATTTTCCTTGCCCATGTTCATTTCGCTCTTCACATTGCCGTCCCCGTCCACATTGAACGCCTCCCTGATGTTGTCCTTGTACATCTCCAGCACGTTTGTGGTCTCGTCGATTGTGACGGACTCATCTGCCTGTGCCGCAGCTGTAAGTACTTTTGTGATGGTTTCAACCTTGATGTTCTCGTTCTGCTTGTCCTGGAGCACCATTGCCACAAAGGCAAGGATGGCGGCGACAAGTATGACAAGAACGGTAGAATAGATCACCGTATATGTATTGCCATTCGTATTCATACCTTATATAATATATTTAAGCGGTTTTGATTTTCTTGGCCCTTCTGCTGATGGAAGCGTCAACTACATAATGGTCAATCAGAGGCGCAAATGTGTTCATAAGCAGGATGGCAAGCATCATTCCCTCCGGATAGCCCGGGTTGAAGAGCCTTACTGTCACTGCAAGGGCACCTACAAGAAAACCATAGATCCATTTGCCTGTCTCGGTCTGTGCTGATGTCACAGGGTCAGTAGCCATGAATACAGTACCGAACAGGAAGCCACCCATCACGATCTGGTAATATCCCGGAAGATCCGTGACACCGAGTGAATATCCGAGGTAGCCCATTGCAAGACCGCCGACAACTGATGAAAGCATTATCTTCCAACTTGCGATTCCTGTCCAGAGGAGGATGACCGCACCGATGAGGATTGCGATGACCGATGTCTCTCCGACACAGCCCGGAATCACACCGAGAATCATGTCCCAAAGGTCTGTCCCGGCTGCCTCAAGCCCTGCCTGAGACGGGTGGGCGAGAGGTGTGGCTCCTGAGAATGCGTCTACAAGACCGTTCCCGCTTGCGTATGCCTTGCCTTCTGCAAGGTATCTTGTGACTCCTGCAGTCCAGATGGTGTCTCCTGACATCATGCTAGGATATGAGAAGAAGAGGAATGCGCGGGCGAGGAGAGCAGGGTTCCAGATGTTCATTCCTGTGCCGCCGAATACTTCCTTCCCGAGGATGACTGCGAATGCTACAGCGATTGCAAGCATCCAGAGCGGTACATCGGCAGGTACGATGAGAGGGATGATCATACCGGACACGAGGTAGCCCTCGTTCACTTCATGGCCGCGGATCTGCGCCGAGATGAACTCGATGGCAAGACCTACGATATAGGATACCAGATATAGAGGAATGACCTTGACAAGCCCGTATCCCACCATATTCCAGAATCCCCAGTCTGTCAGCCCGAAAGCGAGGCTGTGCTGATAGCCTGTATTCCATATTCCGAACAGCATGGCAGGGACAAGGGCCACTACCATGATGATCATGATCCTTTTCAGGTCGACGCAGTCTCTGACATGCGAGCCTCTTCTTGTGACTGTGTCAGGCACATACAGGAATGACTCGAAAGCGTCGAAAGTCGAATGCAGGCATCCGAATTTTCCGCCTTTTTCAAAGGCAGGTTTGATCTTATCTATAAATTTTCTCATAACTTCCACTCTTTAAGCCATTTCTTTCATCATAAGCGCGATGCCGTCCGACAGTATGGACTGGAATTCAATCTTTGAAGGGCAGACATACTCGCAGAGTGCGAGGTCCTCTTCAAGGACTTCATAGATGCCGAACTGCTCCATCTTGTCCAGATCCCCTGCAAGGCAGGCCTTGATGAGATATACAGGATAGATGTCCATCGGGAGTACTTTTGAATATACGTCTGACATCACGAACGCACGGGGGCCGCCATGAAGATTGGTGTCCATGTCGTATTTCCTGTTAGGCGTGAGCCATGAGAAATATGTGTGCGATGTGCTGAAAAGTTTGGTCCTGAATGGTTTTGCCCAACCGAAGAGTTCGTGCTCGTTGCCTTCCTTGATCAGAGTTACCTGGTTGCCGAAGAATCCGAGGAATCCGTCAGGGCCGATGTTTGTCCCGGTGAGCACGTCTCCGCTGATGAATCTGATGTCGGATGCGGAGTTGTCGTAGAAGTCGGCCAGATCTTTCATTGACATGCCGCAGATGCCTTTGACGTATGCCGGCTCCTTGGCCTTAGGTCCTGTGACAGCGATGAGTCTGCTCATGTCGTATTTCCCTGTGTTGAGCAATCTGCCGATGGCTGCAAGCATGAGCGGGGATACTGTCCACACCGTGTCTCCTTTGACGATAGGGGAGATGTGGTGAATCTGGACACCGACGTTACCTGCAGGGTGCTTGCCGCTGAAAGTGTGGAATATCACATTCTCAAGTTTGTGGAACAGGGAACCGTTTGAATTCTCTGCATTCAGCGAAATATGGACGCCGCCGTCTGTGAGTTTGGAAAGGGCATTGACAGCCGTCTGGATATTTCCCATCTCATCCCTGAACGCATACTCCGTGTCTGCAGCAAGAGGGGCAGTGGAGAATGCCGATACGAAAATGGCCTTAGGCTTTGCCTGAGGGTCGGCCAGGATGCCGTAAGGCCTCTGGATGAGTGACGGCCACAGACCGCTCTTCATGAGAAGGGATCTGATCTGGTCGGCCTTGAGATTTTTTGCGTCTCCGGTCTCGAATTCCAGATATTCCTGCTTTTCATCCGCCTTGATGCGGACCTCGAGCAACTTTCTCTTCTCTCCTCTGACAACTTCAGTCACAGTCCCGCTCACCGGTGATGTGAAGAGTATGTCCGGAGACTCCTTGTCAGCCAGGACAGGCGAGCCTGCGAGCACCTTGTCACCTTCCCTGACCAGCAGCCTTGGCTTGAGACCGCGGAAATCAACAGGTTTGACGGCGACAACGTCCGGCACTATCACCTTTCTGGTCTTCCGGTCTGCAACTCCCGAAATCGGGATATTCAGTCCTTTTTTCAAATCGATGTTGTTAGACATTATTATAACCGTTTTGAGTATTTTCTTGAAACCGCCGCGAATATAGTGAATTTTTTCTTAATTTCGCGTCCATTTTCGTAATTTCATGTTTATTATGGAAAACAATACAAGTGCTATCTTAGAGGGGCTTAACAGTGTGCAGCGGCAGGCTGTGAGTTGTGTGGAAGGACCGGTGCTTATCGTCGCAGGTGCAGGTTCCGGCAAGACGAGGGTGCTTACGAGCAGGATCGCATACATACTGGCGTCAGGTTGCAGTCCTGACAGGGTGCTTGCATTGACTTTCACGAAGAAGGCCGCTTCGGAGATGAAGGAGAGGATTGCTGCGATGGTCGGGGAGCGGAAGGCGCGGAAACTGTATATGGGCACGTTCCATTCGGTGTTTATCCGGTTCCTGAGGGAGTTTGCTCCGAGCCTCGGCTATCCGGAGAATTTCACCATCTATGACACGAGTGACTCCATAAGTGCCATCAAGACATGCCTGAAGGAACTGCAACTGGACGAGAAAGTGTACAAGCCGAAGGACGTGCTGTCCCGGATCTCGATGGCAAAGAACAATCTTGTCACTCCTGAAGCCTACGCCGCCAATGTCCAGGCCGTCCAGAATGATGCCGCCAAGAAGAAGCCGAGAATCTGTGACATCTACAGGCTGTATGCAAGGAAATGCCTCCAGGCCGGGGTGATGGACTTTGACGACATCCTTCTGAACATGAATATCCTGCTGAAGGACAACCGCGAGGCTCTGGAATCTGTTGCGGGGCGGTTCTCATATATCATGGTTGACGAATACCAGGACACCAACTATGCCCAGTATGTGATATTGCGGAAATTGAGCAGCCCGCATTCGAATATATGTGTCGTCGGGGATGATTCCCAGTCGATATATGCGTTCAGAGGGGCCAAGATAACGAATATCCTCAATTTCCAGAAGGACTACAAGGACACACGCATCTTCAGACTTGAGCAGAACTACAGGTCTACGCGGACAATAGTTGATGCTGCCAACTCGCTGATAGCCAAGAACAGCGCGAGAATCCCGAAAAAATGTTTCTCCGAAGGCGAGGAAGGGGAGAAGATAAGGCTGATAAACGCCTATACGGAGCAGGAGGAGGCTTTGCTGATAGCGTCATCAATCATATCCAGAATACAGGCTGATCATGCACAATATCAGGATTTTGCGATATTGTACAGGACAAATTCGCAGTCGAGGGCGTTGGAGGAGGCATTGAGAAAGCGCAATCTCCCGTATGTGATATATTCAGGCAATTCGTTCTATGAGAGGGCGGAGGTCAAGGACATGATGGCATATCTGAAACTTGTCGTCAATCCCAATGACGACGAGTCTTTCAAGAGGATTGTCAACAAACCGGCGAGGGGGATAGGCGATACGTCGCTGGCGGCTCTGATGGCTGCCGCTTCTGACAAGTCGGTGTCGCTGTATGCCGCAGGGCTTGCCGACGGGCTGGAGTCCTATGGGTTGAAGCAGGCTGCCATATCGAGGATACGGAGTTTCTGCGAGATGATATTCCTTCTCAATGCCCGGTCGGCAAAGGAGGCTGCGCATGACATTGCCGTGTCTGCCGCCGTTGATTCGGGGCTGCTGGCTGCCTTGAAGAGCGACAACAGTATCGAGGGGCAGTCCAGGACGGCCAATGTCGAGGAACTGCTGAACAGCGTGAGTGTCTTCACGGAAGAGCGCAGGAATGAGTATTTCGAGGAGATGCAGGCCGACGGTACAGTCGGAGAAGGCGTTGAATTGACTGCTGCCGAC
This sequence comes from uncultured Bacteroidales bacterium, assembly GCA_944323505.1. Taxonomy (GTDB): domain Bacteria; phylum Bacteroidota; class Bacteroidia; order Bacteroidales; family UBA932; genus Cryptobacteroides. The sequence goes on along the minus strand of CALUST010000033.1, from coordinate 16,746 downwards.
CTGCCTGTAGTCACTCTCAATGAATATCTTGAGAATGTGTCTCTGCTGAGCGCGGTCGATATGGAGGATGACGAAGATTCAGCCAACAGGATCACGCTCATGACGGTCCATTCGTCGAAAGGGCTGGAGTTCCCTTATGTCTATGTCGCCGGTATGGAGGAGAACCTGTTCCCTTCAGGAGGATTCCTTGCTTCCGAGAGTGACATAGAGGAGGAGCGCAGGCTGTTCTATGTGGCGGTCACAAGGGCCAAGAAAGCGGTGCAACTGTCTTTTGCGACTACCAGGATGCGCAACGGCAAGCATGAGTCCAATGCCCCGAGCCGTTTCATAAGGGAGATAGACAGGCAGTATATCCTCAATCCTCTCGGGGCCGATGATGATGCGGAAGACCGTACAGGGCATTTTGCCGGGCCTGTACACCGTTATCCACAGATGCGTCAGCCGCAGAGACAGGAACCGCAGACGAGGCAGAGGCCGATGGAGCCACAGGTGCAGAGGTCAGGTGTCACCCTGTTCAGGAAGCCGGCTGCGGCAGTTCCGAAAAGGGTGTCGGACGAGAATTTCGAGCCTACTCCAGTGCTTCAGCTGAAGGCCGGCCAGCGGATAGAGCACAACAGGTTCGGATACGGCAGGATCGAGTCTATTACAGGAGGCCCGTCTGATCTGAAGGCGAAAATCGTCTTCGATGACTATGGGGAGAAGATTCTGCTGCTGAAATATGCCAAAATCAGGGCTGTTGATTGATAAAAAACGCACATTTCATATAAAAACAGAAAAAATCCCATATAAAAAAAAGAAAAACAACACTTCCGGGTATGGCGGATTCCTTCTGACCTGCATACTTTTGCCTCAGGTCCGCGACGTTGCGGACACCAAAAATGAGGAGAAAGATATGAGAAGAAAGAAATGCGCACCATTGGTCGTGCTATGCAGGATGGCGGTCATGGCTGCCATATCCGTCATGATTCCTGCTGTGTCATCGTGCGAACGCTCGTCGCCGGACAGCGGAGGTTCGGGAGTGCTGAAAGTCCGTTTCTCGGAAAGCGGAAGGGAGATGACTCGTTCCATCCCGGGACTTCCTGATACCAATGATTTCATCCTGAACATAACATCAGGAGACGGGACAGTGGTCTATGCAGGGAAATACGGGGCATCGCCGGAGACAATCACTGTCCCTGCAGGCAGCTATGATGTGTCAGTCCGCTCATCTGAGTTCATCAGACCCGCATTTTCTGCCCCGCTTTTCGGGGATGACCTGTGCGTGGTGGTCCCTGAGGGAGGCACGGTCAAGGCCGGACTTGAATGTGTCCAGCTCAATGCAGGAGTGAAAGTCAGCATTTCTCCGGATTTCCTGGATGCCTATCCGCAGCACGTGCTGCTGCTCCGTTCAGTTGACGGCAGCCTTGTCTGCGGCTATTCGGAAAAGCGGATTGCATATTTCAATCCCGGGAACGTCAGTCTTGTCCTCAGCGGTAACGGCGAGGACAGGGAACTGATGAGCAGACGGCTGGAGCCGCAGCAGGTGCTTTCACTCAAAGTCCGTGTGGCCGCGTCTGCAGCAGGGACTTCCGACGGCATCGCAATCAATATCGATACTACGCGATTATGGATTGATGATGAATTCGTGATAGGCGGAGACGGGGGCTCCGGAGGGGCGGATGCCGAGAATGCGATGTCAGTATACGAGGCAAGGGAATCCGCCGGACAGAAAGACGTGTGGGTGACAGGTTATATTGTCGGAGGGGATCTGACACGGAATTCGATGTCATTTTCAGCCCCTTTCGAGTCAGAGACCAATCTTGTCATAGCCGCACGCTCCTCTGTCTCTGACAAGGCGTCCTGTCTTTCGGTCGAATTGCCTTCCGGCACTGTCAGGGACGCTCTGAACCTCCGCGCACATCCTGGGCATATCGGACGCAGGATATATCTGTACGGAGATATAGTGGAATCGTATTTCGGGATTGCCGGCATCAAAGGCGTATCCGATTTTATACTCGAATGATATGAGAGGATTATTGCCATGGATACTCTGTATCCTGTTCGTGGCTGCCGGGTGCACTCATGAACTTCCCGATGCCGACATGCAGGCAGGCGGGACAAGGAAGATAGATGTTGATGCTGTCATAGCCGGATGTGCTGTGTCCGGCAGCAAGAGCGCGGTGGCTGACGGGATGAGTGATGACCGCTCAATAGGAAATATCAGCGCGGCCTTGTATGACTCGGGCGGAAGACTGTTCAGGAGCGCGTATTCGGAAGATGCCGGGCAGATCACTTTTGATGTCCTGGCATACGAGGAGTATGAACTGTTTGTGCTGGCCAATACAGGGAGGCGGGAATTCCCTGTGACTCTGGAGGAGATGCAGGATTTCAGGTATGAAATACAGGCTGTACAGGACATCTGTGCCGGAGGAGGGCTTCCGATGTACGGGCACAGGACTCTTGGTGTGACATCTGACGGCAGGGTCAGTGTCCCCATGCGTAGAATGACGGCAGAGATTTCCCTTGAATTCATGCCGGCTGCAGGACTGGAAGTCAATATCCGGAGTGTCCGGCTGGAGAATGCCCCGTCCGATATGAACGTCTTCCGGGATATGTCTGTGCCGTCACGGCGCAGCCCCGGGGATTATACTACGGGGGATGATCCTGACCGTATCATGTCGGGGAACGGATGCCGCTTCTATATGCTGGAGGATATGTCAAGCGACAACGAGACACCATCGTCCTCAGGCAATCCGGGGACGACAGACATCCCTGATGACCGTCCTTATATGCTTGTCAAGGGTACAGTCACCAATTCCGCAGGACTTGTCACGGCCGAAATAGACTACAGGCTTGTCCTTGACTGGAAGATAAGGCGCAACCACAGGTATGTCATCCCTTTCAGGGCTACTGAAAACGGCATTTATGAGGAGTCATACCGGGTTGAGGTCTATGATGCCGAACTTGAAATGCCGGAAGATGACATAGAGATACCGGTAGGAGGGGAATATCTGCTCGATATCCCGGCTGCGGAATATTCGGACCTGATATATACCTCAGGCGATACGCATGTGCTGACTGTGGACGGCTCAGGAAGGCTGAAAGGCGTGGCTCCGGGACGGACCGTGGTCACTGTCTCGTGCCCGGCCCTGTCCGCCTCGGCCGAATGCCAGGTCGAAGTCTACAGGATGTCGGATCTCACGGGATTCTACTATGATGAGATAAAGTATGCAGGACAATGGAGTATGATCGCATTATATTCCGCATCTCCCGACAATCCCGTGAATGTCACATTGGGAGACAGGACTGTCGCCGTCGGGCAGGATGTGACATCATCTCAGGGATATGAGCACGTGTCATCTGGCGGAGTGGAACTGTATTACATCCCTCGGGCGGGCAAGGACAGGATATATGTCTATTGCCGTCATGTCCCGGAGGATGTCAGGATCGGCCTCCTGCAGGACAGAAGATATGCGGAGGTGAGATTTGACGCGGTGCAGTGTCCTGAATACGGCTTCCACACAAACGCCGGCCGCAACGAGATTGACACATACGATGATGCCAGAGGCAATACATTCTATCTTTATCTCTATGATGTCAGGAACAATTCTCTGAATCTTGACAGGTTCATGATCCCGGATGATGTCTGCGAAGCGACAGGTATGCAGCCTCAGGATGCACTTGTGGAGAATTATGTGGCAGGGATGGAACTGGCAGGTGATGCCGGGTATGAGGAATATCTCAGGGTCTCAGACATTGAATACATGTGGGAAAGTACCAGCAACTGCCTTATGAAAGGGCAGGTGTACGGGCTCAAGACAGACAGGGACGGTGTCAAGGAGCTGTCTCTCATCCTGAGAAACACGGCGGAAGGATATGCCGGGGTCATGCAGGAGGAGGAGATATCCTGCATCATACGGCCTCTGTTCGAGCGTCAGGGGCATTGCGGGGACATATACAATTATCAGATAGCTCCTGTCTCTTTGCAGTCTGATGTGTCTGGAGTCGGGATTCCGTTTATCCAAGGAGCGGAATGGGAGATCCGCAGGTATTATCCGGATGAAAACGAGGGACGCACTCTTGATGAGATATGGGAGAATGCCGATACCCGTTTCACATCAATGGTAGAAGGCCCGCAAATTGAGAACGGGGTTCATGGAAGTGCCTTGAGGTTCATGGAGCCGTCACGGCTTGACAAGGATGAGTTCTATACCAACGGCTCATATATTTTCAAGGGCTCGTTCACGAACACGAAGAGCGGTCATGTGGCTACCGGGTTGTACACTGTGGACATTATCCTGTATGTAAGTGTACTCTGTCATGTCGATATGCGTATCGAGGGCAATAATCTCACAAGGGTATATTGGGGATATGTGCCTCTGAGCAGATGGTCCCGGCCGGGATACCGGGATTTCTGGAGCAATATGTACGCTGCGCCGATCTATGACATCACTACTGGCAGGATCTGCAAGGCAGACGGAAATGTATCTCTGACACCAGTCGGCTCATTTGTGACATCCGGGGAATATCAGGAAGTCAATGCCGCGATTATTGCCTTGAAAAACATGCTCAACAAGAATTTCGGAACAAATGGAGTGAAAGGGTTCCAATTCGTCACGCCATCCGGAGGCTATGCAAATGAATTGCGGATAAACCGTGACAATTTCAGGGATGCCGGTGCGGAAGGATATTATCACTTTGTCCGGCAGGCCGACAGGCACGGTACGTGGGACGGGACCGACTATATCGACAATTGCGTGATAGAACTCTACTACAAGGATTTTGAGAATTATTGACAAGCCCGTACTGCCAAATATAAAGAAAGAGGGTGAACCGAAACTACTTTCGGTTCACCCTCTTCTTCTTATAATCGTGTCTTGTTGCCAAGACTTATGGCCTTTCTCTTGTCTTACTGCTCATCAGGACCCTGGTCGTCAGGACCGTTCTGCGGACCTTGCGGGCCGGCCTGAGGACCGCCCTGCTGTGCTCCGGCAGCCTTTGCCATGTCTTCTGATGCTGCGTGCCATGCATTGTTCAATGCTTCGGTATATTTCTCGATGTCACTGATGTTCTGGGCAGCAACCGCATCCTTGAGGCTCTTGTGGGCAGACTCGATGGCTGATTTCTTGTCAGCAGGTATCTTGTCTCCGTATTCCTTGAGGTTCTTCTCTGTCTGGAAGCAGAGCGCATCGGCGTTGTTGATCTTGTCGACCCTCTCCTTCTCAGCCTTGTCGGCAGCCTCATTGGCTTTTGCCTCGTCTCTCATCCTCTTGATCTCGTCCTCGCTCAGTCCGGAAGAAGCCTCGATACGGATTTTCTGCTCCTTGCCTGTAGCCTTGTCTTTCGCCGATACGTTGAGGATACCGTTGGCGTCAATATCGAATGTGACTTCGATCTGAGGTATGCCTCTCGGAGCCGGTGCGATACCGTCAAGATGGAAACGTCCGATCTCCTTGTTGTCCTTTGCCATCGGCCTTTCACCCTGGAGGACATGAATCTCAACGGACGGCTGGTTGTCGGCCGCAGTCGAGAACACTTCTGATTTCCTTGTAGGGATAGTGGTGTTGGACTCAATGAGTTTGGTCATGACACCGCCGAGGGTCTCGATACCGAGTGACAGAGGAGTGACATCCAGCAGGAGCACATCCTTTACATCACCTGCGAGTACACCGCCCTGGATTGATGCACCTATGGCAACTACCTCGTCAGGGTTGACAGTCTTGTTCGGCTCTTTGCCGAAGAACTTCTTGACGATTTCCTGTACGGCAGGGATACGTGTCGAACCTCCGACAAGCAGCACCTCGTCAATATCAGACGGCTGGAGGTTGGCATCCTGGAGAGCCTTGCGGCAAGGCTCGATTGTCCTCTGGAAGAGGTCGTCTGCCAACTGCTCGAATTTGGCCCTTGTCAATGTCTTCACAAGGTGCTTAGGAATCCCGTCAACCGGCATGATGTAAGGCAGGTTGATCTCGGTTGAAGTCTGGCTTGAAAGCTCGATTTTCGCTTTCTCAGCAGCCTCTTTCAGTCTCTGGAGTGCCATAGGATCCTTCTTGAGGTCTATGCCTCCGTTCTCTGCAGCGAATTCGGATGCAAGCCAGTCGATGATTACCTGGTCGAAGTCATCACCTCCGAGGTGGGTGTCACCGTTTGTGGACTTCACCTCAAATACACCGTCTCCGAGTTCCATGATTGAGATATCGAATGTGCCGCCTCCAAGGTCGTATACGGCAATCTTCATGTCCTTGTTCTTCTTGTCAAGACCGTATGCGAGTGCGGCTGCCGTAGGCTCGTTGATGATACGTTTCACGTCAAGGCCTGCAATCTTTCCGGCTTCCTTGGTAGCCTGCCTCTGTGAATCAGAAAAGTATGCAGGTACGGTGATGACCGCTTCTGTCACTTCCTGCCTCAGATAGTCCTCGGCTGTCTTCTTCATTTTCTGAAGAATCATTGCTGATATCTCCTGCGGAGTGTAAAGACGTCCGTCAATGTCCACTCTCGGAGTATTGTTGTCGCCTCTTACCACTTTGTAAGGGACTCTTTCAATCTCTTTTGTCACCTGGTCGTAAGTCTCGCCCATGAATCTCTTGATAGAGAATACTGTCTTGTGAGGATTGGTGATTGCCTGCCTCTTTGCAGGGTTTCCGATTTTCCTCTCGCCCCCGTCAGTGAATGCAACTACTGAAGGCGTAGTTCTCTGTCCCTCATTGTTGATGATGACGGTAGGCTCGTTGCCTTCCATCACTGCCACGCATGAGTTCGTGGTTCCCAAGTCGATACCGATAATTTTTCCCATAATATTTGATCTCCTATTTTTCTTTAATCAGATTCAATTAATCCATGACTTCCGGAAGCCCTGCGGCAGCCGTCTGTCCTGTCGTATCCGATCCGGACCTTCATGCCTGTCGGACGACGCCGAGGTTATATCGAATGTTGTGCCAATCTCCGGAGCGGTTTCAAATGTGTCAAAATGGCAGAAAAAAGGTGACATGTCACTGACACATCACCTTTTCAAATGCATTATGAGAACTGTCACCATTCCTGCGGGATTCTCCGGAACGGCTCTATCGCAAGCCCTGTCCTGCCTGGCTCCGTAATGTCATCAGGCTTCTCGAACCACAGTGTGGCCGGGTCTGTATAATATCCGCTGGAGCCATGGAAAAGTGCGACATCTCCGAAGTCGATCCGTCCTTAATCCTGTATATATGTCCCGTATTCTCCCTGCCCGTTCACGTCAGGCATAGACCAAAGGCTCATGTCGGCCTGCTCGTATGAAATGCCGATATAATTGACAGATCTTTCGAGCAGGACATAGCCGTTCCGGCAGTCAAGGGTTATATAGCCTTCATATATCTCCGTGTCGGCCAGTTCTTCAAGACCCAGCCCTGCAAAAGGATTGACGATTCGGAAAATGTCGTAGGTGCCGTATTGCTCGATAGTCAGATTGCTGAACTCGGTAATGTCTGAGCCTATGAGTCCCAACAGGTTCCACCGCAGATATCCGTCTGTTGATATGACATTCCATGACGCTCCTGCAGGCAGATACGGGTCTGTGGTGTGCTCCCTGGTCTCCAATGTCTCCATTCCTCCTTCGCCGGTGGCGAGTATTATCACTATATATGTCGTGGCCGGATCCAAGCCACCCCAGGTCCCGAATGTCCCGCCGCTGTTTGCTGCCGATACATAGCTGTCATTCAATGGATTCCCGTATTCGATGGCAATCTCTCTTGCCGTCTTCCCCGAAGCTGTCATGCTGTCATACATGACCTTTGATATCGCACAGATTCTGATCTGTGTGGCATCAGTGGTCGAAAAATTTATCAAGACAGTTGAGTATGAAGGATCATAAGATTCGACGGACATTTCAAGACCGGGCGCGCTTCCGCTCGCTTCCTCTGTCCTTGCTGTTGTCCTGTATACTGTCCCGACAGCCTGGGTCCAATCGTGGTATGCGGCCAGGAGGACATAGTCTGTCTCTGCCGTCATTGCCGACAGAAGCCCGGTTGAACTGTAGGCAGACTCCAATGTCTTTGTGACAGTGCCGCTTTCAGGGACCACGAAAAGATGCGATTCTGAAGGTTCCATGCTTATCATCATATAATTGTTCAGGACCATGATTCCAAGGTCGTTCTCTTCGGCTTCCGGATTTGCTTCAACCAGATAATCCCACATGGACTTGGTCACGGCCGTAACGGACACGCAGCTCCCGGGCTCGGCCGTTATCTGATAGTCAACAGAAGTCGCTGTAGCGCCTGCGGCTGATATGGAGATATCCTCGAACGGACTGAATTCGAATGTCTCCATCGGCACTATCTCGGAACGGTTGACAGTGATGCTGTTAAATGTCGACTGGATCATCCCTTTTCCATCGGTGCTTTCTATTGACACAGTGAAGCCTGTCTCGTATGTCGCTGCCGGTATTACGAAATATGCGTACCTCGGAGTCCCTTGGTCAAGTACGAATTCGTCCCGGGTGTCCATATAGACATAATTACTTGAATAGTAACTGCTATGAGCAGTGTTGTAGTTCTGGAGATTTCCGGATATGATATCATCCATCGGGACTTCAAAGTTTCCTGACAGACTGTATACGTCATTGCTGCTCAAGGTTATCCTGGATATGGTCCCGACGCCCGTGATGCCGATCCTGATGATGCCGGCAAGATTCCTGAAATACAGGTCGGTGCTTCCGCTGTATGCGACCATAGGGTTGGTGTATGCGGCAAATGACCCTTCCCTGTATGGCTGTGACTCGCTGATATAGAAGTACAGGTTGGAGTTCTCTGTAAATGCATGTCCGGCAGGGCTTATGGCAAGGTACTCGTCGCTTTCCAGGACATTTTCAATTGTCGCCGATGTGGGATTGTCTGCGTCCGGAGTCACGCTGTAGACGGCCCCGTTGATATAGATTTCGTCTCCGGTCTCCCAGAGCACCTCCCCGTTTTCTCCGAGTGCTGTCCTGGTCCCGACAGACGAACTGTTCACTGTGAGAGTCACAGTCTTCCCGGACGGCTCCTGCCTGTCCGGAGAGTTATCTTCAATTTCGGCCATTGAGCACTGTACGGCTGTCATGGCAAATGCTGCAAGCAGCAATATCTCGATATGTCTTTTCATAATATAGGATTTCAGGGTTGCAGGTTACCAAGGGATTTCTTCACCGGTCTCGAACGGCTCTGTCGACACCGAAGGCCCTTCCGGAGCGGCAGTGAACCTGATGTCGACCAGCGGTCTTCCATGTACGGTCGCAGCATCGGTATATGCCGCCAGGAAGATGTATTCTGTGCCCGGGGTCATCGGGGACATGGAGAGGTCATCGCCGAGTGCGTCAGAGGTGTTGAATACCAGCCGGCCGTATCCGTCGGCGTTCTGAAGCGAGCCGTACAGATTCAGAAGTTCTGGCCCGAGGGATCTCTCGTCAAAACCGCTATCTTCAGTCAGGTACATGTCCCAGGCTGACTTCTGGACAATGAGACATCTGACGAATGATCCCGGGTGTGCGGACAGCTCATAGTCCGCCGATGAAGCGGAATATTCCGCCTGCTCTATTGCTATGTCTTTGACAGGCTCGAATCTGATGTCGGGAAGTACGATGAGTTCACCCCTGTTTATCTCTCTGGAGCCTGTCGTAGTCTGGATGAACACGTCGTCATTCTCATCAGTCATCGTGATGAAGAACCCGTCATAATATCCGGCAGGTACAGAAATGAATATCTCGGCCGGGTCTGTCCCGTCGAGATGCAGCAGGTTCTCAGGGGCAAAATTGACATTGATTGTACGGCTTGCCGCACCTTGGGCAAATGATTCCATACTGATGTCTGAATAGTTCCCCAGCGTGCCGTTGTATATGTCTGTCAGTGGGACTTTCACCATCCCGGCAGTATATCCGAGGTCATGTCTGCTGAATGTCAATGATTTCAGCGCCGATGAACCTGTGACACCGAAATTTATGGCACCGGCGATGTGCTGGAACGTCAGTTCCGTGCTCTCGCTATATGCTGTCATCGGAATGAATGAGCCTTGAGACTGCCAAGGCTGTACTACGAGACCGAGCCAGGAGTCCCCGTGATATGCTGTATATGCCGGATAGACGGCAAGATAACTTTCCGCTACGGGAACATCCGGGACAGTGGCGGAAGTAGGCATGACAGGGTCGGGCTGCACAGTGTAGACATTGCCGTTGATTTCGACCTGGTCTACGTCCTCCCAGAAAATGGCACCGGTCGTGACATCGGCAGATGTCCTGGATGAGATGCTCTGGCTGGTCAATCTGATGGTGACGGTCTTCTTTTCGTCTTGCGGACCTTCAGGCGTTTCTTCAGCAGGGCTGACCTCCGTCTTAGCGCATTGTGCGAGAAAGACAGGCAAAATGACAATGAGCCATAACAATGAATAGTCTCTTTTCATATAATGATAATTTACGGTTGTACAATCAGTTGTAAATATAAGGATAATTTCCGGAGGAGACAAGAGTTTTTCCCGCCGATTCCCTGTGCCGGTTCAGAATGTGCTTTCCAGGTGGATATATGGGCATTAATTATTATATTTGCCTTCCGCTCCTGCAGACATGGGATATTTTTGCGGGAGCCGAGACTGACAGCAAATACGACACAGAAGTGATATACAGGGAATTGACAGAAAAGGAATATTCCGACGCCGAGGCGAGGATATTGTATGAGGACAATCATCTTCTCATCGTGAACAAGCGTCCTGGGGAGATAGTGCAGGCCGACAAGACGGAGGACGAGACCCTTGCCGATCTGTACAGGGCGTTCATAGCACGGAGGAACGGCAAGGAGGGCGGGGTGTTCATAGGCATCCCTCACAGGCTGGACAGGCCTGTGAGCGGGATAACCGTATTCGCGAAGACTTCAAAGGCGTTGGAGCGGATGAATGCCATGTTCCGCAACGGGGAAGTCCACAAGTTCTATTGGGCGCTTGTGTGTGACAGGCCTGTGCCGGAAGCCGCCGAACTGTCAGACTGGCTTGTCAGGAATGAGAAGCAGAACAAGTCATACATCTACAAGGGCAATCCCGAATTGAAGAAAGAAGCCAAGTTGGCCAGGCTCAGATACCGCACACTCGGCAGCACGGACAGATACTGGCTTGTGGAAGTCGAACTTCTGACAGGCCGGCATCATCAGATAAGATGCCAGCTGGCTGGGGCCGGATGTGTCATAAAGGGGGACCTGAAATACGGCGCCCCGCGCTCCAATCCTGACGGATGCATCTGTCTTCACGCAAGAAGGATTACTTTCGTCCATCCTGTGAAGAAGACTGATCTGACGGTAGAGGCCCCGCTTCCAGGGTCATGGGCACGGATTGCCGAGTCTGCATTGCAGCGATGACGGCATTCCGATGCCTGCCATGAGTCATGGGCATGGATTGCTCAATCTTTCCAGACGGAATAGGGATTTGCGGTCAGCATGGAATTGTAGTACCGCCGGTCGCCTGTGACCTCCGTCCCGAGCCAGTCCGGCCTCGGGAATTCTTCATTCTCGTCATCGAGTTCTATTTCGGCTACCGTCAGCCCTTGATTCTCTCCGTGGAACTCGTCCACTTCGAAGATTCTGTTCCCGGCCGGGACGAAATGTCTGGTCTTGTCGATGATGTGGGCGTCGGGAGGGCACAGCCCCAGCAGGTCGGAGGCTTCATCGGCGGGAATCTCTTTCTCCCATTCGAAGCGGCTTATGCCTGTGTCCGAGCCGGGTCCCTTGATGGTAATCCAGGCCTTGTCCCCAGCGATTCTGACCCTTACTGTCCTGCCGGGCTCCCTGCAGATGTAGCCCTGTATCATTCTGACATTTCCCGTCTCAGAGGCTTTGTATGAACTGTCCTTCACCAGGAATTTCCTCTCTTTCTCTATGTTTTTCATACGAAATGACTTTATGTATGCAGCATCGGCTGCATATCCGTATTATTGCCGCCTGCATGCGCGCAAGGTGCAAATATATCTTTTGCTGATGTCAACTGCAAGAGCCTTTTGCAGAGAATGTGGCAGAATTATTGCAGGCGACCGCACCCGAATGTTGTCATCCGGTACTGGCATTCTCCTGTCATGCCGGAAATCCAATCCGATATATTATGTTGAAGTCAAGACATCACATTATTTTTGCGGCCTCCGTCCTGGCCTTCGTATCCACATTGTTTTCAGGTTGTATGGACAATGACCCTGAAATCCTGCCGGAAGCGCGCCCGGAGCAGGGAAAGTCCCTGTTTGTCCTGTGTGAGGGCAATTTCCAATACGGCAATGCCTCGCTTTCACTATACGATACTGAGTCGGGGACAGTCAATGACAATGTATTCTATGCGGCAAACGGGCAGAGACTCGGGGACACTGCACAGTCGATGACGCTTCATGACGGCACATTGTGGATAGTGGTGAACGGCTCGCATGTCATTTTTGCAGTCGATCCGGCTACGGTGCAAGAGAAGGGGCGGGTGACAGGAGAGTCTGTCGTATCCCCGAGATATATCCACTTTGTCTCAGATGACAAGGCGTATGTGACACAGATGTATGACAGCCGGATACTGATTGTTGACCCGAAGCAATATGCTGTGACAGGCAGCATAGATACAGGTATGGAGTCCTCTTCAGCGTCGACGGAGCAGATGGTGCAGATAGGCGGATATGTATTCGTGAACTGCTGGTCATATCAGAAGAAGGTGCTCAAAATAGATACGGCGTCAGACAAGGTGACGGCTGCTCTGGAGGTGGGAGTCCAGCCTGCGTCCATGTGCTCCGATGCAGACGGCAGGCTGTGGGTGCTGACGGACGGCGGATATCCCGGCAATCCTGTCGGAGACGAGCCTGCAAGGCTTGTGAGGATAGATCCTGAGTCGTTCACTGTCGAAAAGGAGTTCGTGTTTGCCGAGGATGCTTCTCCTTCTGACCTGCAGGTCTCGGAAGACGGGAGGAGCCTTTATTTTCTGGACGGGGATATATGGAAGATGGACATAGGGGCCTCGGAAGTGCCCTCGGAGCCTTATATCGTAACAGATGCTTCGTATCTTTACGCTCTGACAGTGAATCCGGCGACAGGAGACATCTATGCCGCTGACGCCATGGATTTTTCCCAGGCAGGAGTTGTCAGCAGGTATTCTCCTGACGGCAAGCTGACGGATGAATTCAATGTCGGAGTCTGCCCGGGGGCATTCTGCTGGTATTAGACCTGATGCAGATCAGTATCCGTCATATCTGTGCCCGCCTTTGTCCTCGCGTGGCTGTGCCGGGACGGCTGCTGCAGACAGCCTCCGCAGTTGCCGTATGGGCAGTATTCCTGTCCCCGCTCATGCATGTAGCCGCCCATGAAGTGCAATGTCATGATGCCGTGGCGGCTCCACTTGCCGGGACGGAGGCTTCAATTGCTGTCTCGGAGGCTGCGGATACTACGGAACATATTGACAAGGCTGAAATAGTCGCCTGGAGGTCAGATCCGGCATTCAGACGCACGGATTTCGACTCTCTCGCCCTGAAAGAGAACATATCGGTGTCTCTTGCGGAGATGCTTGCCTACAATTCTGCTGTCTATGTCAAGCAGTCAGGCCGGGCGACACTTTCCACAATCTCATTCAGAGGTACTTCCGCCTCACATACCCAGGTGCTTTGGAACGGCATGCGGATTAACTCTCCGATGCTCGGGATGACGGATTTCTCACTGATACCATCGTTTCTGGTGGACAATGCATCTCTGCTGCATGGCACATCGTCGCTCTCCTCCGTGTCGGGCGGACTTGGAGGAGCGGTGCTGCTTTCCACTGGCAAGAGACCTGACCCCGGCTTTGCATTGCAGTATGTACAGGGGTACGGTTCATTCGTGACCACGGACAGTTTTCTGCGGCTGTCATACGGCGGTACCCGGTTCAGTTCGGTGACGAAGGCTGTGGTGTCGTCCTCGAGAAATGATTTCAGGTATGTCAACAGGGACAGGAAAGAGAATGTCTATGACGATGAGAAGAATATCATCGGCTCATATTATCCGACAGAGAGGAACAGGAACGGTTCATGGCTGGACATTCATCTCCTGCAGGAGTTCAGGTATGATACTGACGCAGGTGACATCTTCACTCTTTCCGCCTGGGGACTCCGCTCGCGGCGAGGCCTTCCGATGCTGACCGTGGACTATGGCAGTCCTGCAGGCTATGTCAATGAGCAGAAAGAACATGCGCTTAGGGCTGTGGCATCATGGAGACGCTCATGGGAGAGGGGCACGACGGCGGAAGTCTCGGCAGGAGGTGCACTCACCGGTCTCGACTATCTCTATGCCAGGGATCCAGGCAGCGGGGACCTGCTGAGGATGACAGATGCCCGCAGCAGGACGTTCACATTCTTTGTGAGAGGGCACTACAGTACGGATATTTGCAGGAAATGGCATTTCTCGGCGGACATTGATGCCGGGCATCATTCGGTCTCCTCTGAGGACAGATGCATAATGACTCCGGAGGGCAATGGACTCGGCTACGAGGCCTCCCGGACAGAGGTATCGGCCTCAGTGGCATTGCAGTGGAGACCTGTAAGACGGCTGTCGGCTTCGCTGTCTGTGGCGGAAAACCTTTATGGCGGCAGGTTCTCTCCGCCGATGCCGTCCGCCGGGATTGAATATCTTCTGTCTGATAAGGGGGATGTGCGTCTGAAGGCTTCCGCATCGCGCAATTACAGGTTCCCGACACTGAATGACCTGTATTTCCTCCCCGGAGGCAATCCCTCCCTTGCCCCAGAGTCAGGTGTCTCATACGATGCAGGCTGTTCTTTTGATGTGGAGATTGTCCCTGACATTCTCTCATTGGAGGGGGAAGGCTCGTGGTTCGACTCATATATCGAAGACTGGATACTGTGGCTTCCTGAAGGGGCAGGGAAGAATTACTATACACCTGTGAATATGATGAAGGTGCACGCATACGGTATCGAGCAGACATTGGGTGCGGAATGGAGACCTTCGAAGGAATGGACGGTCATCGCAAGAGGAAGCCTCACATGGTCTCCTTCTGTCAATTGCGGGGAGCCGAGAAGCAGATGGGATGACTCTGTCGGCAGCCAGTTGCCCTATATCCCGGAATTTTCGGCCTCGGCCTCTGTCTCTGTGGCTTTCAGGACGTGGAGCCTGCTGTACAAATGGTGTCACTACAGCAAAAGGTTCACGATGTCGGGCAATGAGGACACTATTTCAGGCTCACTTCCCGCATACTTCATGAGTGACGTGTCAGTCTCAAAGAGATGTGTGTTCAGATGGGGCGAGATGGCATTTTCTGTTGCAGTCAGGAATCTCCTTGATGAGGAATACATGACCGTCCTGTCCAGACCCATGCCGGGAATCAATTATGAGGCGTTCGTCTCTGTGACGCCGAAGTTCGGACGGGGAGCACGCAGGTAGTCTTACATCAGGAAGCGGCTCATGTCCCTGCCGGCAGCGATTCCCTCGCGTATCTCTGTCGACGATATCTCCACGATAGGGGCGTCCTTCATGAGCATTATCCTGTATTCCCTGCATTCCTCCAGCAGCCTCTTACTGCATTCCTCCATGTCATATCCTTTTCTCGGGTACACAGCCACCCCGTATTCTGTGAGAATCCTCCTGTAGTCTTTCCAGCGGTCAATGTCCTTGAGATTGTCCGCCCCGCACACCAGGGTGAACGAGTTGCCTGGCTCCCTTTCCTGCAGGGCGTCCAGAGTCCTTATGGTATATTGCGGGGCAGGGAGGTGGAGCTCGATGTCATCCGCCACGACGCGAAGTCCCGGATGCCTCGCAAGAGCCTTCTGTGCCTCAAGGAAACGGGCTTTCCCGCTATCGGCTTTCATATAGCCTTTGAACGGGCTTTGCGGGGAGACCACGAGGTATGTCATGTCAAACTCCTGACTTTCTGACAGGTACCTCATAATCGCAAGATGCCCGATGTGGAGAGGGTTGAATGTCCCGGTATAGACTGCCGTCTTCATCTTCTTATCTGGCGAGAAAGTCGTCAACTATCTTCTCCGCTTCTTTGAAAGCCTTTTCAATGTCATCATTGACAAGGACATAGTCGAACTTCCCGTTGGCGAATTCAGTCTCCTCTGCGGCCTTGGCCACACGTCTTTCGATGGCCTCGGGAGTGTCCGTACCCCTCCCTTCAAGTCTCTGTCTCAGGACTTCGACCGACGGGGCCTGTATGAATATGGAGAATGCGCTGTCTCCGAATATCCTTTTCATGTTGACCCCTCCTTTGACGTCGATGTCGAAGACGATTACATGACCTTTTGCCCAGATGCGTTCCACTTCGGACTTGAGGGTGCCGTAGAAAGAGCCTGGATAGACTTCTTCGTGCTCGATGAACCTGTCTTCGGCAATCATCTTCCTGAATTCCTCAGCAGAGAAGAAATAGTATTCCCTGCCGTCCTGTTCCGTGCCGCGTGGCGCGCGGGAAGTGGCTGAGATTGAGAATTCAAGCTCCGGATGCAGTCCGAGGATATGATTGACGATGGTGCTTTTCCCTGCTCCTGACGGGGCGGAGAATATTATGACTTTTCTGCTGTTCATATCTTATTTTTTAATTTCGGGCAAAAGTAGTATTTTTGCATTGCTTTTTGAAAAAATATGGCAGAATTATTGCAGGCAAAAGCGGCGGTTTTCAAAAAAAACGCTTAAATAGAGCAAATTACTTTAATATATAAATTATGGTATCTTATAAAACACTCGGTCTTGTGAACACCAGAGAGATGTTCAAGAAGGCCATCAACGGAGGTTATGCAATCCCTGCATTCAATTTCAACAACATGGAGCAGCTTCAGGCCATCATCCA
>CALUST010000032.1 GCA_944323505.1 uncultured Bacteroidales bacterium | reverse complement strand
ACCTGCGGCTTGGCTGCAAGTGCTTGACTTTTAATGTGTTTTCTTGTGCTCCTGAACCAGGACTTGAACCTGGGACCCTCTGATTAACAGTCAGATGCTCTAACCAACTGAGCTATTCAGGAATGTTGTCCATTTGATGTATCATTCAAATGGGATTGCAAAGGTACAATAAATTTTCATTGCTGCAAATTTTTTCGGCAATTTATTGCGGTTTTTTCTGAAATTATCCGATAAGTATTACCTTTGTGAAGTTTGGACCGGACGGTCAGAATAGGACAATCAATAAATTCTGGTATGGATATAGATCTGCTCTCAAACATGGTCAGGCAGCTGATAACGGACAATGACAAGGTTTTCCTGCCTGGTCTTGGTGCTTTTGTGGCTGAAATCGTACCTTCGACATTTTCTGATAAAGGATTTACAGTCAATCCGCCTTACAGGAGGCTGGTTTTCAGGAGCAGAGTGGAGCCGGACAACCTGCTTTCCGGCCTCTATGTTTCATCGAACGGCGTTGCACGGGATGTCGCAGAGAAGATTGTGGGCAGTTTCATGGAGGAGTTGAGGAATGAACTGGTGTCAAGGAAAGTGATAGTGTTCTCCGGTCTTGGCAGGTTGAGGGCGACAAAGGAGAATAATTTCTTTTTTGTGCAGGATGAGGATCTTGACATATATCCGGAAGGATTCGGTCTGGAGCCGGTATCGCTGAAGACTCATCTGGAGACGAAAGCGGAAGTCTCGGCCGTGGTCTCAGGACTCCGGGCCGCATTGGACGAGGCACCGGAGAAGGCTTCTGAAAAAGAGGATGATGCTGTGACGCCGGAGAATGACGGGGCCGTGGCGGACAACAAGGAGGAGACCGCTGCAGACGGGGCAGTGGCGGGAAATGCTGCTGAGGATGTTGCGGAGGATGACGTTCATGAGGATGCAGTCCTGTCTGATACACAGTCTGACATACTGCAGTCTGACACACAGTCTGTCCTCCCGCAGCCTGAGCCGGCAATTGCTGATGTGACTGAGGCTGAGACTGAGGCTGAGGCTGAGACTGAGACTGAGGCTGAGACTGAGGCTGAGACTGAGACTGAGGTTAAGACTGAGACTGCGGTGGAGCCAGCCGCCGGCATCTGGAAGCAAGCCGGTATCGCAGCCGCGATTGTCATCGGAGCGGCAATGGTATTTCTGCTTGTCTATCTCGCATTGGCGCATCTCTGTCCCGATTTCATAGATTCTCTCCTGTATGACGCAGAAGAGTTGGAAGTTCTCAGATACGGTCGGCAATAGTTTGTTTTATTAGGTATTAAATGTTACTTTTGCGGGCGTTTTAATCTTCTTGTATGGAAAACAGACTTGCGCAGCATATTGTCATCCCGTGCTATCAGACTGATGCATCACAGTTGCTGAAACCTGCATCGTTCATGGATCTTGCACAGGAGATGGCCAACAGGCACGCCGACATACTCGGCTTCGGATATGAGGACCTTTCACGTACCAGGACTCTCTGGGTGCTCTCAAGAATGCATATAAAATTCATCCGCCATCCGAGATGGAAAGAGGAGACGGATCTGGTCACATGGCATAAGGGACCGTCAATGATGTTCTATCTGAGGGATTTCAGGATGACTGACAAGGACGGCAATCCGCTCGTGGAAGCCACCACTTCATGGCTTGTCATCAATATAGACACAAGGCGCATTGTCCGAGATGCCCTGTCCGAAAACGACGGTGCCTGCAAGGATAACGCCATAGAACAGCCGTGCGGCAAGGTGCAGATGCCCAAAGGTGTGCAGCCTGAGCATGTCTGTGACCATGTGGTGTCGTATTCCGATATTGATGTCAACGGGCACACCAACAATGCCATGTATATCGTCTGGGCGATGGATGCCGTCGGCTATGACACAGTCTCATCAAAGCCCGTGAAGGAAATCCGCATCAATTTCAACCACGAGACAAGGCCGGGTGATGTCGTTTCGATATCCAAGGTCAGGACCGAAGAGGGGGAGAATGTGAGGTATCTTGTGGAAGGCATGGCGGGTGACAGGCAGGCTTTCTGTGCCGACATCTTGTTCTGACGTGACTTCCGGGGCGGGACCTCTGCAGCCCTGGAGCGGACAAATTGAAAAATTTTAGGATAATATATTATGAAAGAATTGTTTTTTGGTCAGGGAACCGGGCATTCGATAATGCTTTTGGCATTTGTGATTGCCGTAGGTCTTCTGCTCGGAAAGATCAGGATCAAGGGAGTGTCGCTCGGGTCGACATGGATTCTGTTTGTAGGTATCCTGCTGAGTCATTTCGGATTCCGCGCCGATGCCTCGCTGCTGCATTTCCTCAAGGAATTCGGACTCATACTTTTCGTATTCTCAATCGGACTCCAGGTGGGACCTGGATTCTTCCACTCGTTCAAGAGCGGAGGACTCAAGCTCAACCTGCTGGCAGTAGCCCTCGTCCTGCTCGGGGTTATCACGACCTATGTCATACATCTTGTGACAGGTGAGAATCTTGTCACGCTCACCGGCGTCATGTCAGGTGCGGTTACCAATACCCCTGGTCTCGGTGCCGCCCAGCAGACGTACCTCGATGCGACATCAGGCTCTTTCCTGCATGAAGTCAACTCGTCGGCGATATCATCATCCCTGGCATCCGGCTATGCCGTGGCCTATCCTATCGGCGTGCTCGGTGTCATTCTGGTGATAATGCTCACCAAGGCCATGTTCAAGGTGGACCTCAAGAAAGAGGAAGACGAGATGAACAGCCGCGAGACCGGAATGGACTCCCCTCAGAGACTGGCATTCTGCATCAAGAATCCTGCGGTATTCGGCAAGACGATACTTGAGGTCAGCCATGCCATAGAGAACAAGTTCATCATATCCCGCATATACCGCAACGGGGCAGTGACAGTGCCGGTGGCCACTACTGTCCTCCATGAAGGCGACGACCTGCTGGTGGTGACATCGCAGAATTCCGTGGAGGCTGTCACAATGCTGTTCGGCGAGCAGATAGACATGCCTAAGGAGGCGTGGGACAAGATTGATGCATCCATGGCCGTGAGGAAACTCACCATCACCAGGACATCCATGACCGGGAAACGTCTCAAAGACCTCAGAATCAGGACAACATACGGAGTCAGCATCACAAGGGTGAACAGAGGCGGCATCGACCTTGTCGCCAATCCTGACCTCATTGTACAGATGGGTGATACCCTGCTTGTCGTAGGACACGACAAGGACATCAGCCAGGTGGCCAAGTTCGTCGGCAACTCCAGGGCCGGGCTCAATCATCCGAACCTTATCCCGATATTCTTCGGCATCGCCCTCGGTGTGCTCTTCGGGTCGATTCCGATAATGATCCCGGGTATCCCTCAGGCCATCAAGTTCGGTCTTGCCGGAGGCCCTCTCATCATCGCCATCCTGCTCGGATATTTCGGTCCGAAACTCAAGATAACCACCTACACCACAATGAGTGCCAACCTGATGCTCAGGGAGATAGGTATCTCCATCTTCCTTGCAGCAGTCGGGCTCAGCGCAGGTGAGAACTTTGTGGATTCCATCGTCAACGGAGGTTACTGGTGGATTCTTTACGGAGCGCTCATAACTCTCATCCCTACAGGGCTTATCGCCATTCTCGGCAAGACAGTGTTCAAACTGAACTTCTATCAGGTCTGCGGCCTGCTCTCCGGCGGTTGCACCAACCCTCCGGTACTTGCATTCGCCCAGAACGCCTACGGTACAGACTATACGTCGGTAAGTTATGCGACAGTGTACCCGCTTACGATGTTCATGAGGGTGCTCATGGCGCAGATACTGATACTGATAGCAGTGGCATAGCCGGACAGAAGGACTTATGACACAAGAATATGTGACAGAGATAGCGGATTTCATAGCCCGCTATCTTTCTTATATGTTGGGCGCAGGCGTCCATACTTCCAGAGTGGTGCGGAACAGCAAGAGGCTCGGCACCGCTCTTGGCGTGGATGTCAGCATACACACATCGCAGAAGACAGCCACCCTCACCGTGTGCGGCAAGGATGACACCTCTGTCATGAACACGCGTGTGCTTGACATTCCGGCTTTCCCGATAAGTTTTGAATGGAATGCCGATCTGAGCGCATTGAGTTGGGCTGCCTATGACAAGAAGATGACCCTCGATGAAATACGCATGAAGTTCGATGCCCTTGTCTCCAAGCCGAAGATGAACCCTGTGTTCGTTCTCTTCATGGCATCGCTTGCCAATGCCTCCTTCTGCAGGCTTTTCGGAGGGGACATCTGGGCCATGCTTGTGACATTCACTGCCACGTTGATAGGATTCTTCACCAGACAGCATCTTACCAGGAGGCATGTGAACCATTATATAGTATTCATAGTATCGGCATTTGTGGCGTCCCTGTGCGCCTCCACTGCCCTGACTCTGGGGATTGACACTGCAGAAATCGCACTCGCCACGAGTGTGCTGTACCTTGTGCCTGGAGTCCCTCTCATCAACGGGGTGATAGACATCACTGACGGGCACATCCAGATAGGCATCAGCCGCCTTGTCAATGCCCTGATGCTCATAGTATGTATCGCCATCGGCATGTCGGGGACACTGATGCTGGTTAAAGACAGTTTGTTATGATTGCGGCAGATATCATTTCGGACGGATTGTTCGCGGCGATAGCCGCAATGGGGTTCGGTTCAATATCGGATCCTCCGATGAGGGCGTTCCCGTACATTGCCATTCTCGCAGCCGTAGGGCATGCGACCCGGTACTGTCTCATGACATTTCTCGGTGTGGACATCGCTTCAGCATCGCTGATTGCTGCATTCATCATCGGTACAGGCAGCGTCTGGTTCGGCAGGAAGGTCTTCTGCCCTATGACCGTACTCTACATCCCGGCCCTGCTCCCGATGGTGCCAGGGACCTATGCCTACAAGACTGTATTCTCACTCATTATGTTCCTTCAGGAGATTTCATCCCCGACCCAGGGAAGCGAATATCTCCAGTCGATGATATACAATGCTTCGGTGTCCTTCAGTGTCATCTTCATGCTGGCAGTAGGCGCCACTGTACCTGTATTCCTGTTGAGGGAGAGGGCCAATTCAATGACCAGGGGGTCAAGATTCATTTAGCCTATGGATATATTCTGGAACACAATAGCGGACTATAATGCGGCGACATGGCCATACCAGATAGGTCTTATGGCTGTTGCGGCAATACTGACAGTCATACTCTGGCTCAGGCCATGCACATGGGCCAAGGTGGCTATGAAGATATACATGGTGGCGGTCTCGCTTTGGATAGCCTTTGTCTATTACGGGCAATTCGCTTCAGGCAGGGATTATTCGAGTGTCATGACCATTTTCTGGTGTATGATGGCTGCGGCATGGATATATGATCTCGTCACGCATTTCTCGTCATTCCAGAAATCGGGAAGATACAGGCCGTGGGGAGTGATAATGCTGCTTCTGCCCCTTGTCTATCCTCTCATATCCGTGTTGAGAGGCATGGAATTCCCTATGATTGCCACTCCGATGCTCCCGAGTGCGGTGGCTCTCTACATGCTGGGAATGCTGATGGCCTTCAACAACAGAATCAATTTCTTTGCATTTATTTTCATAGTGCACTGGTCCATAATCGCCATTTCGAAGATTGTGCTTTTCGACATTCCGGAGGATATACTGCTTGCTGCGGCCTGTCTGCCGTCGATGTTCATCTTTTTCAAGGAGGCCGTCGATGCTGACAAAACGGAGCACAAGCCTTCCGTAAAGGCTGTCTCTGCACTGATATTACTGGTTGCGGTACTGATAGGTGCCTGTATGGTGATTGAATATGTTTGAATTGATATATCCTGACGGACCGGTCCCGGAGATCCCGCATCCGGTAGCCATGTCGGCTGCAGAAAGGGCAGGGCAGGAGCCCCGTGCGGCATCCGATACATCATTGTCTGAGGCCGCTGACGGCATCGGCCGCCCGAGAAGGGAATATTTTCCCGTGATAGCGCCCAACGGCGTTGTCCTGGGTCGTGCGACAAGGGCATATTGCCATTCGGGAGCGAAACCACTGCATCCGGTCGTGCATCTCCATATCATTGACCGGTACGGTCGTCTCTATCTGCAGAAACGCTCCATGTCCAAGGACATCCAGCCGGGCAGATGGGACACTGCTGTCGGCGGTCATATTGATTTCGGCGAATCAGTCATCGAAGCCCTTTACCGCGAATCTTCCGAAGAACTCGGACTCACTGCCTACAATCCTGTATGGCTGTGTTCCTATGAATTCGAGTCAGAGATTGAAAAAGAGATGATCAATGTCTTCGCAGCAGTGGGTTCTTTCTCTCTTTCCCCTGATCATGAGGAAGTTGATGAGGTGCGCGGGTGGACAATGGATGAGATAGGAGAAAATTTGGGAAAGTCGCTCTTTACACCTAACTTTGAAGGAGAGTTCGTCCGGATAAAGGACAGTTTGCTTGCCCTCCTGTGACGGACGATGTCCAAAAGAATACAAGATGTCCGATATCGAATGTTTTATTCCGGAGATGTCCGGAGACGAGATTTCCACTGTCGTGGAATCTTTCAGCAGGAGTGACTCCTTTTCAGGAGTGACTGTCCTTTCAGAGAAGTCCATCAGAAGCACATCAGTCCTGCGCAGTCTTGCAGATGCGGTATCTTCCGGGTATATGCTGATTTATACGCGGGATGTCCCTGCGGAGGCAGGAGCATATGCCCTTGACAGGTTCATCTCCGTTGCAGAGGAGACAGGGGCGGATATGCTTTATTCTGACCATTATGACCTTGTCCGCACGGAAGACGGCGAGACAAGACGGCTTCATCCTCTGATAGATTGCCAGAAAGGGGCGGTGAGGGATGATTTCGATTTCGGCCCTGTGCTTGTCTTCCGCTCATCCTCGTTCCGCCGCGCCGTAAGGGAGATGGACGAGGACTATGTGTATGGAGCGCTTTATGACCTGAGGCTCAGGATGAAAAGGATTGTCCACATAAATGAGCCGCTGTACACCGACATACCTTTTGATTTCAGGAAGTCTGGAGAAAGGCAGTTTGACTATGTCGACCCTCGCAACAGGGAGGTGCAGCAGGAGATGGAGCGGATATGTACTGCCTATCTCAAGCGTATCGGCGCCTGGCTGGCTCCATCATTCAAGGAATATGTCCCTGCCGCAGACGAGACTTTCCCTGTCAGGGCATCAGTGGTCATTCCTGTCCGCAACAGGGTGAGAACCATAGGGGATGCCGTAAGAAGCGCGTTGTCGCAGAATGCGGATTTCGCCTATAATGTGATTGTCGTCGACAACCGTTCCTCGGACGGGACTTCGGAACTTCTCCGGGACATGGCAGCGGAACACACAGGCGATGGCGGTGTCCCGAAACTGATACATATCATACCTTCGGAAGAGGATCTGGGGATAGGCGGATGCTGGAATCTTGCCGTGGACAGTCCCGAGTGCGGGGAATTTGCTGTCCAGCTGGACAGTGACGATGTGTATTCCGGTCCCGACACCCTGTCCATGATAGTGTCTGCATTCGACAGCCAGGGATGTGCCATGGTCATAGGCACATACAGTATGACAGATTTCAATATGAATCCGATTCCGCCGGGAGTCATTGACCACAGGGAGTGGACTGATGCCAATGGCAGGAACAATGCCTTGAGAATCAACGGACTCGGGGCACCGAGAGCATTCAGGACATCTTTGTTGAGACAGTTCCGCTTCCCGGATGTGTGTTATGGGGAGGATTATGCCATGGGTCTGAGAATCAGCAGGGAATACCGTATCGGCCGTATTTATGACGTTCTGTATTGCTGCAGGAGATGGGAGGGCAATTCGGACGCCGCCCTGAGTTCCGAAAATGTCAATGCCAACAATCTGTACAAGGACCGACTCAGGACATGGGAGATAGAGGCGAGAATTGCACTCAACCGCAGACGGCAGGGAACCGGCCTGTCTGAAGAATCTGATAAAGGAATATCAGCGTGAAGAAGAAATCATTGGAAAATTTCACTAATGACCAGTTGTCGCTGTGGCCTCTTGCGAGGGACAATTACCGTTCCCTGAAGAATGCGGAGACCAGGACGATGACAATTGGCGGACTTGAGGTGAGGCTGCAGCACAATCCTGCAAGAATCGTCTCCACATCAGCCAAGGTCGATGCCGGGTCAGTCGGGAGCAGGAAATGCTTCCTTTGCAGGGACAACCGTCCGGCAGAACAGATAAAACTGAGATTCGACGGCAGGAAAGGCAAGAGATACGACATCCTTGTCAATCCCTATCCTGTCTTCCCGGAGCATCTTGTGATAGCGATGGAGAAGCATTGCGACCAGTCGATATGGAACAGGTACGTGGATATGCTTGACCTTGCCAGAGCCTACAGGAAATACGTGTTCATGTACAACGGCCCGAAATGCGGGGCGTCGGCTCCGGACCATCATCATTTCCAGGCTGCATGGAGGGGAATAATGCCTCTTGAGTGCGATGTTGACAGGCTTCTGGATACAATCACGCCGGAGACACACCCGGAAGACAGGTCCGGCAGCGTGGACGGGA
This sequence comes from uncultured Bacteroidales bacterium, assembly GCA_944323505.1. Lineage (GTDB taxonomy): Bacteria > Bacteroidota > Bacteroidia > Bacteroidales > UBA932 > Cryptobacteroides. The sequence goes on along the minus strand of CALUST010000032.1, from coordinate 87,757 downwards.
GGGGCAGCATGGACAAGGATGCAGTTCTTCGCTACCTCACATCCGTCAAGGAGGCTGAACTGTATCACTACAGGCGGTTTGCCCACGGGATTTTCGTGCTGCGGGCATCTACTGCCAAGTCCATGGCCAAACTCTTCTACCGCCTGCTTGACTGTGCGGAAATCAGTGACGGGAAGGAGGAGCCGATGTTCAATCTCATTACCTGGCATACCGGGGAGGAATACCGGTCCGCAGTCATGTTCAGGGCAGCGCACAGGTCTTCCCACTATTTCTCTCAAGGTCCTGACCATCTGATGATAAGTCCTGGGTGCGCCGATATGGCAGGTTTCTTTGTGGTGCCTTGCAAGGATGATTTCGAGAAGATTACTCCGGACCTGCTCTCATCGCTCGTTTCGGAGGTCGCTCTCTCTCCTGAGAGGGAGAAGGCGGTGATTGACAGGCTGACGAGGGCACAGCCGAGGATTGCAGTGGGGATAATGTGCGACAGGGAAATATCATTCGAGATACTTTCTGACGGGGCCGGAGTGCGCAAGGCGGTCTGGCGTGAAGGCAAGATAGAATACGGGGGTGCGCTCTATGACGAACTGTATTTTGAGGAGCAGACATTGTCCACGATGTTCGCCGAAGCCGGATTCGTGCTGTACGGTGTGACAATCGGAACAGGTTTCCATTGGGAACGGAAAGAGACCCAGCGGTTTGCAGGAGCCTTGAAGATAGTCGTCGAGAAAGACCGTCTGAGAGCCGTCAATATCGTGGGAGTGGAGGACTATCTTCTGAGCGTCATATCTTCCGAGATGAAGTCGACATCGTCTCTTGAGTTTCTCAAGGCTCATGCCGTCATATCCCGTTCATGGGTCATGTCCCGCATATTGCACACAGGGGACGGCGCAGGTAAGGACTTGCCGGACTGGATGAACAGTGTCCCGGCTCTTGTATCCCATCTGGACAGCATCACGCATCGCGGGGAAGAATGCAGGGAGTCGTCTTTCGTCGAAGACATCAGATGGTACGGACAGGAAGATCACAAGGGTTTCGATGTGTGCGCCGATGATCATTGCCAAAGATATCAGGGACTTACCAGGGCTGTGGGACTGCCTGTCAGAAAGGCGGTGGACTCCACATGGGGCGAGGTGCTTGTCTCTGACGGCAGGCTGTGTGATGCGAGATTCTCCAAATGCTGCGGAGGTGTCACAGAGAGATTCGGCACGTGCTGGGAAGACAGGGAATATCCGTACCTCAGTCCTGTGGCTGACTCTCCGGACCATGCAGGAAGGGATGGACATGCTGCATCAGCCGCAGGTGCCGGTCTGCCGGACCTTTCGGATGAGGAGACGGCCAGGAGATGGATAATCTCTCCGGAGACATATTACGGCAATCCAGGAGACTGCTCCGAGGGAGGAGCGGGAGTCCATGCGAGACCGTTCTGTGACACGGCGGACGATGCCATCCTTTCCCAAGTGCTGAATGACTATGACAGGGAGACTGCTGACTTTTTCAGATGGTCGGTACGGTATGGCCGGAGAGAACTGTCAGACCTGATATCTTCCCGTTCGGGGCATGACATCGGACTGCTGCTCGCCCTTGTCCCTGAGCACAGGGGGGCTTCCGGCAGGATTGACAGGCTGCGTATCATAGGTGACAGGATGACCCTTGTCGTAGGAAAGGAACTGGAGATAAGGCGCGTGCTGTCGCATTCTCATCTCAAGAGTTCGGCCTTTGCCGTGGAATATGCGGATGCCATGGGAATGAGGATTCCGCATGAGGTCGTCGAGAGGAAGGCTCTCGAAGGTGCCGGGCATCTGGATTTCGATTATATGGTGCTTTACGGGGCAGGCTGGGGGCACGGAGTCGGCCTTTGTCAGATAGGGGCTGCCGTAATGGCTGCCGAAGGATATGATTATCACAGGATTCTGGGTCACTATTATCCGGGAGCCGAAACTGCGCGGAATCATGAGGAATAGCAGGGATTTGTCACCTTGGGCATGGGTGCCGACACTGTATTTTGCCGAAGGCATCCCGTATTTCATCGTCAACACGATATCAGTCATCATGTTCAAGAAGATGGGGATGTCCAACGGCGATGTCGCCATGTACACAGGGCTGCTCTATCTCCCGTGGGTGATAAAACCGTTGTGGAGCCCGTTCGTGGACATCATCAGGACCAAAAGATGGTGGGTCGTCACCATGCAGACAGTCCTTTCGGTGGCTTTTGCCCTTTCGGCCTTCGTGCTTCCGCATCCATCAATGCCGGACATGGCTCGTGGGGATGTGCCTGTATCCCCGTTTGTCGCCATCCTTGTCATATTCTGGATAGCCGCCTTTGCTTCAGCCACCCATGACATAGCGGCAGACGGCTTCTACATGATAGCCCTGGACTCGAACAGGCAGTCGCTCTTTGTCGGCATCAGGAGCACATTCTACCGACTTGCATCTATCTTCGGACAGGGCATACTTGTAGTTGTGGCAGGTATTCTGGAGGCATCCACGTGGGATATACCGCTTGCATGGACGGTCACCATGCTCATCTGCTCCGTGATGTTCGCCTGCATCACCATATACCATTCATTCGTCCTCCCTCCCGAGACTGCACGGGAGAGGGATGCGTCAGGTTTCAGAAGCAGTGCTGCGGCCATCCTTTCGGAGTTCGGAAGGACATTCGTCACATTCTTCAGCAAGAGATATGTGTGGCTTGCGATAATCTTTATGCTGCTCTACCGGCTTCCGGAGGCTTTTCTGATGAAAATGATGAATCCGTTCCTGCTCGACCCCGCGCAGGCCGGAGGTCTCGGGCTTCCTACGGAAAGTGTCGGGATTGTCTATGGGACAGTAGGTGTCGCGGCATTGACCGTCGGGGGTATCATCGGAGGCATCGCGGCATCGCGCTTGGGACTGAGAAAATCGTTGTGGCCGATGGCCTTGTGCATGACTCTTCCGTGCCTGACATTTGTCTATCTCAGTATGGCACAGCCGCAGAGCCTTCTGGTCATCAACATCTGCGTGCTTGTCGAGCAGTTCGGCTACGGGTTTGGTTTCACGGCCTATATGCTGTATATGATATATTTTTCGGAAGGTGAGTTCAAGACGGCCCACTATTCCATCTGCACGGCCTTCATGGCTTTGAGCATGATGCTTCCGGGCATGGTCGCAGGCTACATCCAGGAGTGGCTCGGCTATACCGGATTCTTCTGGATGGTGATGTTGTGCTGTCTGGCTACTGTGACAGTCACATTTCTTGTCCGTTCAAAGATAGATTCATCTTTCGGCAGGAAATGATTTCCCGAAAGGCGCGGAATTTGAAAAGTACATGACCCGAGTATGGACAGGTCTCATGGAGACCTTAAATTTAATATGATATGAAGAATAATATGGCGGCAACGGCTGCTGTAGCGGCCTTGTTGCTGACCGCCGGGTGCGGCGGACAGCAGAATACGGGCAATCTCCCGGAACAGAACGGCTCAAGGACAGGATATGCCTTGACTTTTTTCAGGAACGTATCAGGCATGGAGGGGAAAGATGACAATGTCCTCGTGTCCCCATACAGTGCAGGGATGGCTCTTTCAATGCTTGCAGAAGGGGCTGAAGGAGAGACAAGAGACGAGATTGTGACAGCATTGGGCGGCAGTACGTTCGCCGGGGACATCCTCGCTGCGGACTCGCTCGTGGATGTCCGCTCCGCCAATTCCGCATGGGTACGTGCCGGGTTCGGATTGAGGCAGGAATATGTGTCCCGCCTGGAGCAGGCCTACGGTGCCATGATTGCAGAGAAGGATTTTGCCGACAGGACGACAGTCGGTGACATCAACCGCTGGTGCTCTGACAATACCGAGGGCAGAATCGACGGGATAGTTGAGCAGATAGCCCCCGATATGGTGATGTTCCTTGTAAACGCCCTTTATTTCAAGGCCCCGTGGCAGTTTGCCTTTAATGAAAGGAATACATCGGACAGGACATTCCATGGCTCTGCCGGAGATGCTGATGTCCCGATGATGTCTCTCTCAAGAAGTCTTGGCTACGCATCCTTCCCTGGCGGCCAGCTGGTGGAACTCCCTTATGCCGGCGGCAGGTACTCCATGCTTGTGGCTCTTCCGGCAGAAGGCATTGACATGAAAGACGCGGTTGCCTGCCTTACGGAGGACGCATACCGTTCTGCACTTGACGCCATGTCCAGGACCGATGTCTCCCTGACATTGCCGAGATTCGGATTCGAGACAGACATGATACTCAACGGCGTGCTTGACCGGATGGGAGTGAGGAAGGCATTTTCAGGCAATGCGGAGTTCGGAGGCATCTCGGATTCCTCGATATGTGTTGACGAGGTGAGACAGAAATGCCTTATCGAAGTCAATGAGGAAGGTTCCGAGGCCGCTGCTGTCACAAGCATAGGGATGAGGCTTACATCAGCCTCCCCGGGCAGGCGGACAGAGGTCATGACAGTGGACCGTCCTTTCCTGTTTGCCATCGTGGACAAGACAGGAGACAATATACTGTTCATGGGCAGAGTCATGAATCTTCAATAACAGTGCGATATGAAACCAGCCTTCAACTTGACCGGAATCCTTTGCGTCATCTGTGCCTTTATGCTCGTGATGCCGGATTCCTATGCCTCGGACAGGCAGGTGATGCCGGGTGTGGAAGTGCTCCGTGAGCGCGGCTTCTCTGGGCTTGTCGGCAAAAGAGTCGGGCTTGTCACCAACCCGAGCGGGGTGGACAGGCATCTCCGCTCCACTATAGACATCCTTTACAATGCTCCCGGAGTGGAACTGGTGGCACTGTTCGGACCCGAGCATGGCGTGAGGGGGGACGTATATGCCGGAGGCAAGGTCTCCGATTCCCGTGACCCTCTCACAGGGCTTCCCGTATATTCCCTTTACGGTCCTACAAGGAAACCCGCTCCGGAGATGCTGGACGGGATAGATGTCATGGTGTATGACATCCAGGATACCGGAGCACGGTCCTACACATTCATAAGCACTCTCGGTCTTGTCATGGAGGCCTGTGCCGAAAAGGATATCGAAGTGATGGTCCTCGACCGCCCGAACCCGCTCGGAGGTAACAAGATAGAAGGCAGTTATGTCGAACCGGGCTATTTCTCTTTCGTCAGCCAGTACAGGATACCTTATATATACGGTCTTACTGTGGGTGAACTGGCTATGCTCATCAATGAAGAGGGGCTCAATCGCGGTCAGACCGGGGAGCAGGATGCCGCAAGGTGCAGGCTCACAGTCATCCCCATGAAAGGATGGCACAGGGATATGCTCTATGCCGATACCGGACTGCCGTGGGTGCTCCCGTCCCCCAACATACCGGCAGATGACTCCCCTCAATATTACTGTGCCGCAGGGATTTGCGGAGAGTTGTACGGCTTCCTGAACATCGGCATAGGCTATACCCTCCCGTTCCAGGTGTTTGCAGAGGAGTGGATTGATGCCGAGACCCTGAAAAAGACACTCGACGGCTACGGTATCCCGGGCGTGGCTTTCAGGACAGTTTATTTCAAACCTCTGTCTGGCAGGTCCGCAGGACGTCTTGTCCGTGGTGTGCAATATTTCTTCACCGACTATGAGGCAGCTCCTGTGACACTGGTGCAGTTCTATGTCATGCAGGCTGTCGCCTCCCTTTATCCTGACAGGAAGCCTTTCGAGGCTGCATCAGGAGTCGGGCTTTTTGACAAGGTATGCGGCTCGTCATATATACGCACCGTCTTCGGAAAACGGTATATGGTGGAGGACATCGAAGAATTCTGGAACAAGGATGTATCCGCTTTCAGACGTCTCGCCTCCAGGTATCACCTATATAAATAGATGTAATCATATTGTAACAGTATTTAACTGTATTGTAGTATTTTGTAACAATAATATAGAAATCAGGTAAAATATATTTCATTTTGTGCCGGTATTTTTGCAGCCGTAAAAAGAAAAGAAGAAATTTATGGTGCAAAGAAAGACCGGTATGAACAGGTCGTTGGGAGCGGTGCTGGTTTTGACGCTCATCAGTTGTTTTTCAGTTCATGTTGCAAGTGCTGCGGATGCTGCAGAGAGTGATGCAAGTCGTGTTGCCAGTCAGAATGACGGAACAGAAAAGGTGCGTGGCATTGTGACGGATATCCTTACCGGGGAGCCGCTCATCGGTGCTGGAGTCCTCATCATGGACACCACCACAGGTGCAGTTACTGATATTGACGGTTCTTATGAGATTGATCTCAGGAACGGAGACAACGTACTTTCCATTTCATATATAGGCTATAAGCCCGCTACAGTCATGGTGACTGTCGGCAGGGGCGGTGTAAGGACGGCACAGTCCGGTGACATCGAGGCTGACGGCTCATTTGTGGCAGTGGCCGACGGCCTTGTGAAGGTCTCCCTGGCTCCTGACGAGAGAGTCCTTGAAGATGCGGTCGTCACGGCAAGAAAGAACCTTGAATCTGTCCAGGCTCTTCAGAACGAAAGAATCAATTCGGCATTTGCCATTGAGAATATGGGAGCGAAGGAGATGAGCATCAAAGGCATCTCCAACGCTCAGGAGAGTGTCACCAAACTCTCCGGCATCTCCATCGCGAGTGCCGGACAGCTGATAGTGCGCGGTCTCGGAGACAGATACAGCACCACCACACTCAACGGTCTGCCTATCGCATCCCCGAACCCGGACAACAAGCTCATCCCTCTTGACATATTCCCTGCGTCCACCATCCAGAACATCACTGTCAGCAAGGTGTACGAGGCGAGTTCATTCGCTGATTATTCAGGCGCACATGTGGACATCAGCACCAAGGAGGGCCAGGGAGAGGATTTTTTCAATGTCTCATTCTCCACAGGCGGCTATTTCCATACGTTGTCAAAGGATTTCTACAGGATGGACGGCAAGAGCCTCTTCCTCACCAACAGGCTCGACCCTGTGGCAGAGAATATCGCGCACAAGGAATTCTCTGAATATTCCAGGACGCGGGACATATTCGGGACATCTTTCCGCACATTCAGGCGCAACCCGCTTCCCGACCTTGACGGAGGCATAGGATTCGGCAAGAATTTCAAGGTCGGCGGCCAGACCCTCAGCCTTGTGGCTTCCGCAAGCATCAAGACCGGGGACGAGACCATGACCGATGCCTTCTACCGGACTTATGAGGCAAGTTCCGAGGGGCGCATGAAGAGCGACTACAATTATGACAGCTACACACAGAAGATAGACATCGCCGCCCTCGTGGATATGGACTATACCCTCAGGCAGAGCGACAACATAGGCATCACCGCCTTCTTTGCCAGGAACGCAAAGGATACCCATCTCGACAGGCGTGGCATGGACTATCAGGAGACTTACGACCTGATAGGCAGCAACCAGGTGACGCACATCTATATGTTGCAGAACTACCAGTTGTCCGGACATCATGAGATAGAGGACTGGCAGATAGACTGGGGAGCATCATACACCATGTCATCCAGTGACGAGCCGGACCGCAGGCAGGTCATGTACCGCAGGGGACTGGACGGGGAATACAAGTTCTTCAGACTTAATCAGCAGGAGACACAGAGATATTTCGGGCTGCTCAATGAGAATGAACTTGTGGCAGACATCAAGGCCACATACGGATTCAATGATGACGACCGCATCAGATTCGGTCTCACTGCAAAGGACAAGACCAGAAAATTCAGGTCCACCCGCTTCTACTACAATCTCAGGAATATAAGCGATGTGATAACCGATTTTCACAATCCTGACCCGTATATCAATTTCGATAATATCCGTGACGGTCTGATATCCGTCAACAGGAGCCAGCTGTCAAGGGACCAGTACGATGCCTCCAATATGATAGGGGCGGCATTTGTCGAGACCGACCTGAAATTCGGCAGGAAATGGTTCCTCAATGCGGGTCTCCGTCTTGAGGCCAGCCGCCAGACCGTCGCATACAATGATGACGTCGAGGACCTTGTCAGGGATCTTGATGCCATTGACCTCTTTCCTGCGGTCAATCTCAAATACCAGTTCACGCACAGGAGCATGTTCAGACTCTCCCTGTCCAGGACAGTCACCCGCCCTTCATTCATCGAGATGGCCCCGTTCCTCTATCAGGAAAGTTTCGGCGGGGCGCAGATAAGGGGTAATGAGAACCTGCAGAACGGATACAACTACAATGTTGACCTCAAATACGAGTTCTTCGCCGAGAAGAATACCGACATGTTCTCTGTGACTGCATACTACAAGTTCCTTGAAAGCCCGATAGAGAGGACGCAGAGACTTTCTGGAGGGGCTACAGAGCACTCTTTCCAGAATGCGGACAACGGTCTTGCCGCAGGGGTGGAGGTGGAGTTCCGCAAGGAGATAGTAAAGGACCTGTCCGTCACTGCCAACGCCTCATATATGTACACCAATGTGGTACTCCCGGAAGGCGGGGCATACACCAACCAGCAGCGGTCGCTCCAGGGGGCATCCCCTTATCTTGCCAATGTTGACCTGAGTTACACGCCGTCATTCAAGAACGGGTCGGGCATGAGCCTCGCACTCCTCTACAACCTCCAGGGGCCGAGAATCCATGCAGTCGGCATCATGGGGCTCGGAGATGTGAAACAGATGCCTCTCAATACATTGGACTTTGTGGGCACATACAGGTTTGATGAGCATTTCTCCGTAAGACTCGCATTCAACAACCTGCTCAACTCCACTGTCAGATTCAGACAGGACATCCCGAACGCCGGCAGGACTGTGGATGTGGAGCAATGGAGAATCGGCACAGGCTTCGAGATAGGGATAAGTTACAATCTATAGACTTCTGATAATTTTAACAATAACCTTTTAAACTTTTTTACAGATGAAACAGATCAGATTTATCGTAGCGGCAATGTTGGTTGCCTCTATGGCTTGCTTCACTGCTTGTGAAGAGGCGGATCCGGTGCAGGGAGACAACAACACTGAGACTCCCGGCGGAAATGATGACGACAACGACGACGACAACGACGACGATGATGACCAGCAGGGCGGTAATGCCGAGGACCTTGCCATCGGAGGCCGTGTGACCGAGGACCTGACCCTTGAAGAAGGCAAAAGCTACACTCTCAAGAGCGCACTCCAGGTGGTCGCTCCTGCGACACTCACTATCGGAAAAGGTGTGACTGTCACTGCAGAGGACACAGGTGAGGCCATTTACATCCTTATAGAGCAGGGCGCGAAGATTATGGCTCAGGGAACATCTGCCCAGCCTATCACCCTGACTGCTGAGAAAAAGGAAGCAGGCGCATGGGGCGGTATCCATATCTGCGGCAAGGCTCATACCAATGCTGAGGGCGGCACAGGCAAGTCCGAGATCGGCAACGCCACGTATGGCGGCAATGACGATGCGGACAATTCAGGAGTCCTTGAATATGTGCGTATCCAGTATTCAGGTTTCGCTTTCGATGAGGAGCATGAATCCAATGGTGTCTCTCTCTATGGAGTAGGAAGCGGTACAAAGATTTCTCATGTACAGGTGATAGACGGCTCGGATGACGGTATCGAATTCTTCGGAGGCGCTGCCAACATAGACCACTGCATCGTAGAGAACTGCACAGATGACTCTTTCGACTGGACAGAAGGCTGGAACGGCAAGGCAGAATATATTGTCGCATATCAGACACTTGACCTCTGCGACTGTCTCATGGAGTGCGACAACAACGGTGACAACAATGACGCCTCTCCGGTGGCATTCCCTACTATCAGATATGCCACATTCGTAGGCGTTGACGGTGAAGGTGACAGAGGTCTCCGCTTCAGAGAGGGGACCAAGGTCAATCTAAGCAATGCCCTCGTGTCAGGGAAGTCAAAGTCCATCACACTTGAGACCAGGCAGACTATCGACTCTTTTGTCGCAGCCGAGAATCCTTCTGTCATCGCAAAGACTTTCATCTCCGGGACACTTGTCAACAATGAGACAACAGGCTCTGAGAGCACCTATACCAACGAGATGTTCGTCACTGCAGGCAACACTGCGAACTACGATTTCTCAAAGGTATTCACCAATGGCTATGTAGGTACTGTCGCTGTTGAGGCTCCGCAGGTAGCAGAAGTGGATGAGACTCCTGCTGCAGACTTTGCTGGTGCAGTCCCTGCCGACAACGACTGGACAGCAGGCTGGACACTCTGACAAATCAGCATATAGGATAATTTCCCGATAAATCGTCATGTCGGGGGTGGCCCAAGATTGTTCCGGGTCACCCCTTTTATATTTTTCAAGGGCTACCCTCTGCCTGCGTCCCGATTTTCATGTCCAATATATCCCTAAAAGCATTAACTTTGCGGGACAAGTCTTATAGGGATGGCAAGAATCGGGATTTTTGATTCAGGGGCAGGAGGACTGTCCGTATTCAGGGAGATATACAGGCTTCTCCCTGATGCAGGGTATGTATATTTCTCGGATAACGCATTCTGCCCTTACGGGGATAAACCACGCGAATTCATCATTACCCGTGCGCGTCAGATAACGGACTTCCTGCTTTCCCGTGGAGCGGACATCATTGTAGTGGCATGCAATACTGCCACCGCCGCAGCCATCAGCAGTCTCCGGGAAGCCTGTCCGCATGTCCCGTTCATAGGCATGGAACCGGCGGTCAAGCCTGCCGCATCCCTTACCAGGACGGGGGTCATAGGCGTCCTTGCCACTGCAGGCACTCTCAGCGGACAGAAATACCGCAAGACAAGGGATGACTATGCCGGCGGGGTAGAAGTGGTAGAACATATAGGAGAGGGCTTCGTGGAACTCGTGGAAAGCGGATGCACCTCCGGTCCGGAGGCCGAGAGAGTGGTCAGGGCCAGCCTGCAGCCTCTACTTGATGCCGGAGCCGATGTCATTGTCCTCGGCTGCACCCACTACCCGTTCCTTATCGATGTCATCAGGAAGATAGCCGGTCCTGCAGTCTCGGTCATCGATCCCGCTCCTGCTGTCGCCCGCCATCTCATCGATGTCCTCAAGTCAGGCATTACGGACATACGTCCGGAGGCATCTGCTCAAAAGGGAAACGGCGATATGGCTTATGAATCCATATCACCGCTTCCCGGAGTCTGTCTCTACGCTTCAGGCAGCCTGTCGGCAGTCAAAAGGCTTTTTCCTTTGGCTGTCCCGTCACGTTGAGGTTATTCCTTTCCTCCGCCGAGGGCCTGGTACAGGCTCACCACGGACTGCAGCCTTGTGAACTGGTCAGTCACGGCGTTCAACTGTGCGCTCAGCAATGACTGTCTTGCAGAAAGGAGTTCCAGATATGTTCCTGTAGACCTTTCGTAGAGCATCTCGGAAGTCTTTACTGTCCTTTCCAGGTCCTTTACCTGAGCCAGATGCTTGTTGTACATCTCATCGGCAATCTCCACTGCATAGAGGGCATTGTTCACCTGCTCACCTGCATTCAGGAGCGTCTGGCGGTAGTTCAGCAGCGCAATTTCCTCCTCGGCTTTGCTCACCTTCAGGTTGGCTTTCAGCTGCCCGTGGTTGAAGATAGGCATTGTCAGTTGTCCGAGGGCTGATATCAGCACTCCGGCAGGATTGGTTATGGCCTGTCCGAGGCTGTTGGTCCATCCTGCACTTCCTGACAGGTTCAGACTCGGATAGAATGCAGCCCTTGCCTGGTTGGTAGTGTAATATGCGCTTGCAAGCGCCATCTCTGCCTGATATACGTCAGGTCTGTTGGACAGCAACTGGAGCGGTATTCCCACCCGTATCTCGTCCGGCACCGTCTGGTCTGCGAGTCTTCCTCGTACTATCGGCATGGACGGCTGTCCGAGCAGAGAGCAGAGGGCATTCACGGTTTCCTGCTGCTGTCTCAGCATGTCAGCGTATGACGCCTCAAGCCCGTAGAGGTTTGCCCTTGCCTGGGTCACGGCATTCTCGTTTATCTTGCCGGCCTTCAGCATAGCCTCCATTGTCCTGACCTGCTCTTCAAAGATTCTCACATTCTCCCCGCTTATCCTGACCTGTTCGTCAAGCATCAGAAGAGAGAAGTATGTGTTCGCTGTCGTGGCGATGATCTGCGACCTGACAGCCTGCTGGTAAGCCTGCTGCTGCAGAAGCACTGCCTGCGCCCCGCGCTTGGAGTTCAGCAGTTTCCCAAACAGGTCTATGTCCCAGCTCACTGCACCGCCGAGATTGTAGGACCATGACACTCCATTACCGTTCACGCTGGTCAGTCCTCCCTGCGGGGTGAGATTCAGGGACGGGGCGTATGCCCATCTGGCGGCTGAAAGCTGGGCTTTCGCCTCTTCCACCCTCAGGATTGCGCTCTGGAGGTCGACATTGTTGTCAAGACCCTTGCGGATGAGATCCTGCAGGCACGGATCCGTGAAAAGTTCCTCCCATGACATATAACCGAGCGAGTTGGTGTCAGGCTCCGAGGTATTCTGAGCCTCCGGCACCAGTTCTGCGCGGTACAGGCTGTCTGTCGGGAGATTCTCCGGACGCTGGTATTTGCGGTAGATCGAGCAGCTGCTCATCATCATGATTACTGCTGCGGCAAGTGCTGCCTTGCCTGCAGCCATATATAGTGACTTTTTCATTATGCTCTGTCCTCCTTTCTTTTGCCCATCACTTTCTCCTCGATATACTGGAATATCACAAAGAATGTAGGTGTTATGAACAGCAGGGCGATGGTACCTATAATCATACCTCCCACGACACCTACACCGAGTGACCGGTATCCGTTTGCACCGACTCCGGAAGCGACCACAAGCGGAAGCATACCGAAGATCATCGTCAGGACGGTCATGAGGATAGGCCTGAGTCTGACTCCCGCAGCGGAAATCGCCGACAGGCTGAGAGTCATCCCCATCTTTCTCCTGTCACTGGCGTACTCCGTGATAAGGATGGCCGTCTTGGAAAGAAGGCCGATGAGCATGATGATACCCACCTGCATGTAGATGTTGCTCTCGATGCCCCACCATCTGGAGAAGAGGAAGCTTCCCATGAGACCGAACGGCACTGAGCAGATGACCGCGAGCGGCAGGAAGAAACTCTCGTACAGACCGCAGAGAATCAGGTATATGAAGATGATACATATAATATATATGATCGTCGTCGTATGCGATTCGGCGAGCTGGGCCTCCTCCCTGGTCATGCCTGAGAACTCGTATCCGAACCCGGTAGGGAGCACCTCTGCCGACACTTCCTGCACGGCATTGATGACATCTCCGGAACTGTATCCCTCGTTAGGCATACCCATGACCGTGATTGACGGGAACAGGTTGAACCTGTTGAGAATCTCTGCACCGTAGGACTTGGTCAGGGTCACGAACTGGCTCACCGGAGCCATGCCTGATGCTGTCTTGACATAGATGTTGTCAAGTGACTGAATCTGGTCCCTGTCCTCAGGACGGGCCTGCAGGATGACACGGTAGAGTTTCGTGAACCGGTTGAAGTTGGATGCATAGTAACTTCCGAGGTAACCCTGCATTACACTCAGCACCTGGTCTGCGGTAGTCCCTGCGCGGAGACATTTCGCGGCATCCACATCGATAGTGTACTGTGGGAACTGGGTACTGAAAGATGTATATGCCATCTGTATCTCAGGTCTCCTGTTGAGAGCCGCTATCACTTCATTCGTCACTTCGTTCAGGGCCTCTATACCTTTTCCGGACCTGTCCTGAAGGTCTACGGAGAAACTGTTACCTGTACCGTAACCTGAGATCATAGGCGGGGCGAAGATGAATATCTGTGCATTCTTGATGCCGGCCGTCCTGCGGTATATCTCGTTCATCACGGCAGTATTGCTCTGGTCCTTGTCAGGACGCATGTCCCAAGGCTGGAGCTTGACCATCATCATACCGTGAGATGCTCCGCTACCTGCGAATGAGAATCCTGCCACCTGGTTGAATGTCCTGATTTCAGGTATGTCCTGGATGCATTTCTGCATCTCGCTCAATATCTGGTTGGTCTGGTCAAGCGTGCTTCCTGCCGGGGCGTCCACACTTATGAAGAGGGAGCCCGTATCCTCGTTAGGCACGAGACTGGTCTTGGAAGTGCTCATCAGATACATCAGCATGCCGATAGCTGCAAGGAAGCAGAGCCCTGTGGCCCATTTGTTCCTGATGAAGAATGCCGCACCGAACTTGTATTTCTTGACAAGCCTGCCGAATCCCGACTCGAATGCGATTCTGAACCTCGTCGAGAACTGCTTCGGCTTCTCTCCCGGAGCGACAATCTCGTTCGGTTTGAGGAGCAGGGCGCAGAGTGCAGGGGAGAGCGTAAGCGAGTTGACAGCGGAGAGACCCACTGACACGGCCATCGTCAGACCGAACTGCTTGTAGAACACTCCCGAAGTACCTCCCATGAATGACACAGGGATGAACACGGCCATGAACACGAGGGTGGCGGTGATGATGGCTGAAGACACCTCCGATGTTCCGTCTACTGCCGCCTTGTATGGAGACTGGTACCCTTCATCAAACTTCACCTGTACCGCCTCCACGACTATGATCGCATCATCGACTATCGTACCGATTGCCAGCACAAGCGCGAACAGGGTCAGCAGGTTGATGGAGAATCCCGCCACCACGAGGAATGCGAATGTACCGATGAGGGCCACGAATATACTGATTGTCGGGATGATTGTGGACCTGACGTTCTGCAGAAACACGTACACCACGAGGATGACAAGCAGGATGGCCTCGAAGAGGGTCTTGATGACCTCATGGATGGATGCGTCAAGGAAGTCCTTGGTACTCATGATGTCCACGAACTCCGTCCCCGCAGGCAGGTCCTTGGCTGCCTCTGCAAGGTAGGCGTCCACTTCCTCGATGATTTCATTCGCGTTACTCCCGGCGGTCTGGTTGATCATCATTGTCACACCTGGCGCACCTTTGACACGGCCTTCGAATGAATAGGTCTGTGCCCCGAGCGTGATGTCCGCCACGTCTTTCAGCCTCAGTGTGCGTCCGTCCTCGTATGCACGGAGCACAATCTCTCCGAATTCAGCCTCCTCAGCGAGGCGTCCCTTATATTTTAGGGTGTACTGGAACACATTCTTCGAGTCCTCGCCGAGGGAACCGGTGGATGCCTCGATGTTCTGTGCGGAAAGGGCTGATATGATATCGGACGGCTGGAGCCCGTACTGGGCCATCACATCCGGCTTCATCCAGATACGCATGGCATAGTCACCGCCCATCACATTGGCCTCGCCGACACCGGAGATACGCTGTATCTCAGGCTTGATGTTGATGCTCAGGTAGTTGGTGAGGAATGTCTCGTCGTATGTCCCGTCGGGGCTTGCCAATGCGAACACTTTCAGCGTACTGCTCTGGCGTTTCATGGTCTCGACACCGACACGGGTGACCTCGGCCGGCAGCAGTGACTGTGCCCTGGATACCCTGTTCTGCACATTGACGGCAGCCATATCCGGGTCGACACCCTGCTTGAAATATACCGATATTGATGCGCTTCCGGTGTTACTTGCCTCGGAAGTCATGTATGTCATGTTCTCCACACCGTTGATCGCCTCTTCAAGAGGTACGATCACACTGTTCTGGACGGCAGCCGCATTGGCTCCGCTGTATGTCGTGCTGACTCTGATGGTAGGCGGGGCGATGTCCGGATACTGCTCGATAGGGAGCACGGCGAGTCCGATCATACCCACCAGCACGATGAACACTGATATAACGAGTGACAGGATAGGCCTGTCAATAAATGTCTTAAGATTCATGTTGACTATTCTCCTTGTTTGGTTGCGCCGTCATTTGCTGTCGCTGCTGCTACAGGAGTGCCTTCCCTGAGAAGACCTGCACCTCTTGCCACTATCACGTCCCCTTCATTCAGGCCTTCCTCCACAATGTATTCCTTGCCGTTGTTGATCTTGAACACCTTGATCTGAGTGGATGCCGCCTTACCGTCAATCACCCTGTAGGTGAATATCTTGTCCTGGATTTCAAATGTGGCCTCCTGAGGGATTACAAGCACGCCTGTCCTGGTGTAAGGGATGTTGATGTTGGCGGAGCCTCCGCTCATCAGCCTTCCGTCAGGGTTGTCGAATACGGCTCTGAGGCTTACTGTGCCGGTGGCCTTGTCCACGATGCGGCTGATGACGTCAATCCTGCCTTCATGCTCGTAAAGGCTGCCGTCGTTGAGAGTCAGCGACACTGCAGGATATGCCGCAATAGTCTTGTCAATGGAGCCGTACTGCCTTGTGAGTCCGAGCACCTCCTTTTCCGGGAGGGAGAAATACACATACATCTGCGAGTTGTCCGTCACATTGATGAGCGGTTCGGCCATAGATGCGCTCACGAGGGCGCCGACACGCACGGAAGTCATGCCTGCGACCCCGTTCACCGGGCTTGTCACCCTGGCGAAAGAGAGGTTGTTGGCTGCACTGGCCTCTTGTGCCTTTGCCTGGGCCAGGGCGGCTACTGCCGTATTGTAGTTGTTCCGTGTGGTCTGGAGCTGGAAGTCTGAAATGACTTTCTCCTTGTAGAGTTCCTCGTCACCTTCGAGGGTGAGCCTTGCAGTAGCCATCTGTGCTTCAGCAGTTGCAACTGCGGCCTTTGCCTGCCTGTAGGTCGCGGCATAAGGTATTGTGTCGATTATGAAAAGCGGCTCGCCTTTTCTTACTTTCGCGCCCTCCTTCACGAGGACATCTGTCACGAATCCGGAAACCTGAGGCCTGATTTCCACATCTTGCTTTCCTTCAATCACAGAAGTGTAACTTACTGTGAGGGTCCTGTCTTCCGGTGCCAGCGTGATAAGCGGATAAGTGCTGGCTGTCGGCTGTTGTGTCGCCTGTTGTTTGCATGAATTCATGCCCATGAGCAGGCACAGTCCGATAGTGATAACATTTAAACCTTTCATCTCTTATTATATGTTTTTTCCTGTCTAAAAATGCGGCACAAAATTATTATTTAGTTTTTCTTTTGACTTGTATAATTTTCTTATAAATTTGTCCAAAATTCGCATTTATTCCGTTTTCTTTATTATAAAGGCGTGAATTTGTCAAAATGCGACATAAGTACACAGAAATTGTGCCAAAGACGACATGAAACACATAGGGCTGCAGCAAATAACGGACTCCGTGGATGAATCCCACAGGATTGACGGGGAACTAGTCCTGATGGATACTGATGACATCGCCAGACTTTCGGGATACGACATCATAGGCTGCCGTCTCATCGTGCTTGTGGCAGACGGGGAGATAGATGCCGCTATCAACGGCCACGCCGTGTCGCTGGAAAAGAATGACTTCGTTGACATACTTGAGGGGACGAGGCTGCGTTTCGGGCATGTCAGTCCCGGGACAGAGGCCGTGTGCATCGCCACGACCCGGAAGCAGATAATGGACGCCCTGCTCGGCACTGTCACGAGGATTCAGAACTATATTCTGAAGATTCTGACTGAGCCTGTGCTGCATTTGGAGCATCGGGAGGCGGTCATCCTCATGAGGCAGGCGCGGCTGATGGCATCTGCGTTCTCCGATATGTCCCACAGGTACAGGTCGGAGCTTGCCCGGGTCTACTTCAAGGCTTTCATCCTGGAACTGAGCAATATGCTGACAGGGAGATATGAAAATGACATGGAGTCATACACTGCCAACCTGAAGAAGCGGGATATGCTCATAGCCGGTTTCATGGAACTGCTGTGGAAGCATCTGCCGGCGGACAAGGAAGTGGCGTTCTATGCCAAGGAACTGTGCGTCACTCCCAAGCACCTGTCAAGGGCCATCAAGGCCGGCACGGGCAAGTCCCCGCATGAGATTATCGCCGGGGAACTTCTCGCCCTCGCCATGCAGCTTCTCCGCAATGACAACATCTTGGTGCAGCAGGTGTCGGACTATCTGCACTTTTCCGACCAGGCTGCATTCTCGAAGTTCTTCAAGAAGTACACCGGCACGTCTCCGGCAGAATACCGGAAGTCCGACAAGTGACATCACTATTTGATAATTCGGAATTTTCCCGTATATTTGTCAATGTGTGCATATCCATCGGCTGTTATCTTCGGTCATGGGATGTATATGAATGACGAACTTATACTTTATTAAATTATTCTGCTATGAAAAAGTTTTTTTATGTCGTGACAGCAGTCTCTGCGGTTTGCGTGATGCTGCTGGCGTCCTGCAAGAAGAACGAGCAGCCGCAGGAGCCTGCAAAAGACCCTGTCACAGTCTCCCTCGTCTCTGACGATGAACTTAAGCCTGTCGAATTGACGCATAACGAGACGGGGGTGTCCGGAGACGCCGGGTTCACATTCAAGGCGGTGCTTGATGAGGCCGCACAGGGCGATGTGACTGTCTCATTCTCCGCAACTTTCGACAAGGAACTCAATGATGAGGTCTCAGTATCTCCTGTAGAGGTGACCATCAAGGCCGGGGAGACAGAGTCTGAAGAAGTGACCGTAAGCGTGACGGACTTCAAGTTCCTCGAAGGGGAAAGAGCCGAGACTGAATACGACCTTACCGTATCCATAGATGAGGTCACAGGAGCGGCTAAGGCTGACGATGACAACTGCTCATTGACCCTGAAGGTGACCAAACTGGCTTACAGCGAGACTCCAGAGCCTGAGGACATTATCGTTACATTCGTAACGGAGGATCCGATAACATACAAGCTTACCCACCAGTCGGACGGCCTGATCACAGGAGACCAGATAGCATTCTCGTTCAAGGCCACTTTGGAGAGTGCACTTGAGGAGGATGTCACCCTGCCTTTGACTGTGGAATGCACGGCTTTGACCGAGGAGAATGCGGACGCGATGGTCGTATCTGCCACAGAAGTGACCATCAAGGCCGGGGAGACAGAGTCCGAAGAAGTAACCGTAAAACTGGAAGACAAGCAAGTGTTCGCGACTACGGATAAGGAGAAGAAATTCTCAATTTCTGTCGCAGTGGACACTGATCAGCTGGAAGGCTTTGCAAACTCCGTACCTTCTTTCATTGTGATCATCGACAAGTCGGCCAAGGCCGCGAAGCCTGCCGTATCTCTTGCCCAGTCAGGTGAGTTGAACTTCTATCTCACCCATACCATGGAGGACGAGATTGTTCTGGAAGGCGACAATTCTTCTATATCATACAAAGTGAAGGCTGTACTTTCGGCTAAATTGGACAAGGACGTTGTCGTCACTCTGGCCGCAGCATGCAAAAAGTCTGTTGCATCAGAAGGGACTCAGGTAAGCGAAGACTTCGACCTTGGAGACAAAGTGAGCTTCTCGTCAAATACGGTGACAATACCTGAAGGTGCACTTGAGTCTGAAGAAGTGATTGTGACAGTGTCAGACCCGACTGTGTTCAAGACCGGTGACGAGTTGGCAGTATACACGCTTTCTACGACAATCTCAGAGTGTAAGTCTGACACACAGATCTTGTATGAGTGCTCAGAGACACCAGCAGCAATAAACATCACCAAGAGGGCGAGAGAGACTGCCGACCCTGAGGGTCCTTCAGTTGTTTCCCTCAAGACATTAAGTTCATTGACATTCAATCTTGACCATGCCGTAGACGGGACTGTATCGACTTCAAACTACCTTAATTTCCAGGTGGTGCTTTCACATCCGGCAGAGCAGGATATCACGGTGAAGCTCGGGACAGAGCAGACAGGCGGCTACAATGTCCCTGTGGTATTGACCCTCAATGGCCAGGAACTGACGGATAACACAGTGACGATACCTGCCGGGGCCGTCAAATGCGGCTATTGGGCCTCTGCAAAGCAATTTGTTGAGCAATCTATCAAGCTGGAGGTGAAGAGTTCCGACGGGTCGGATCCATGGGAGGCTCTCAAGTCACACAACGAGGCTATCGACTTTGAAATCAAGGTCAACATAACTGAGTCCACCTCTGAAATTTCGGAAATCGGCAAAGATGACCTGAATCCGTCATCATTTACAGTCAATGTCAAGAAACCGGCTCAGTCTAAAGGAGAAAAAGTATATGTGTCAGGTCCGGCAAATAAGACAGTAGAACTTGTTCATGGTCCTGATGGAGTTGACGGTAATGGGACATTCACTTTCACAGTGCGTACAGACAATATTCTCGAGACATATACGGAAGTAAATTATAAAGTTGAGTCAGATCTGATACCTGCTGAGAATATATGGGCATCTCCGAATCCTGCCGAAGTCAGAGGTTTTAGCGACTCTTCAGGAGATGTGCAAGTCGGCATAGATTTGACTGTCTTGGAGCAGTACGCTGAAGAAAAGACATTCACTGTCACTGTGACATTGACCAGTTCAAGTTGGGGCACATATATTGATCCTGACCGGAGTTCATTTACAATGACATTCCATAAGTCGGCCAAGACAGAAGACGAACCGTTGTTCCCGGCGTTTGGAGATGGATTTATTACACGTGGATTTGCGTCATCTTTCTCAGGATATACAGGAGAAAGCAGCAATAACAACTGGACGTTCAAATTCTGGACTACGAATGGTAACGATATAGTTGAGAATGCTGATAAAAATGCTCTTATCGGGAATGGTACCGCTGATGTCGCAACGGATAATGACCTTATAAACTTCACAGTCGATTTCGGAGAAAAGAAGACAATCAAGGGTGTTTATACTAGGCATTGGGATACGGGCTATTTCCCTACCTATGTCAGATTGTCTGTATCTGCTGATGGCGATGAATGGATTCCAATGCAGGGCTCAGTTAACCAGACATCGTATATGTGGTATTTCTTGTTCAGAGAGGAAGTGACGACACAGTATCTGAAATATGAAATGCTCACTGCTCCGTCTCGTGTGGATATCACAGAATTTAAGATATATAAAAAGTAAGTTTTATATTCCTTCAGATTGGAGCGGCCGCAAGGTCGCTCCTTTTTTTTATGATGGATCTCCTTTCCGGGGAAGAAATCAGAAAAATGATTAAATTTGCAGGATGTGCGGATACAGGGTGTTGTCCGCACCTGAACATCTAACATGGAGAGCAATGATAACAACGGAACAGATAAAGGCTCTGCATCAGCGTGTTGACACGTTGGGGAGGTGTCTTTGACATCGATGCGAAGAGAGCGGAAACAGAAGAAAAGCAGAAAAAGACACTTGCGCCAGACTTCTGGGATGACCCCAAGGAGGCGGAAAGATTCCTGAAAGAGATAGCAGGAGAGAAATTCTGGGTGACAGGATATGACAAGGTGGCATCCGGGGTGGCTGATCTCGATGTCCTGTACGATTTTGCCAAGGAGAGCCTGGCGACTGCAGGTGAGGACGGCGTCACACCTGAAACCAGGGAACTCGATGCGGCCTATGCGGCTGTGGAGAAGGAGATTGAGGCTCTGGAGCTGCGCAATATGCTCGGTGAGGAGGGCGACAATCTCGGGGCCATCCTGACCATCAATTCCGGTGCAGGCGGTACCGAGGCGAATGACTGGTCGTCCATGCTCATGAGGATGTATATGCGCTGGGGGGAGAGAAACGGCTACAAGGTCACCGTGACAGATGTCCTGGAGGGCGAGGATGCCGGCATCAAGTCAGCCACGATACAGTTCGAGGGGGACTATGCCTTCGGCTACCTCAAGGCTGAGAGCGGAGTGCACCGTCTGGTGCGTATCTCACCGTTTAATGCCCAGGGCAAGCGGCAGACGACATTCTCGTCAGTATTTGTCTATCCTCTTGTCGATGACACCATAGAGATTGAGATCAACCCAGCCGACCTCGAATGGGACACTTACAGGTCCAGCGGGGCAGGAGGGCAGAATGTGAACAAGGTGGAGACCGGAGTCAGGGTCCGCCATATTCCGACAGGCATAGTGGTGGAGAACACCGAGACCCGCTCCCAGCTGGACAACAGGCAGAATGCCTTGCGCATCCTCAAATCCCGGCTCTATGACCTGGAACTGAAGAAGCGTCAGGCCAAGCAGGCCGAACTCGAAGGCCAGAAGAAGAAGATAGAGTGGGGCTCGCAGATCAGGAGTTATGTGCTTCATCCGTACAAGATGGTCAAGGACCTCAGGACAGGGTACGAGACTTCCGACACCCAGGCTGTCCTGGACGGTGACATCAATGAGTTCATGAAGGTCTATCTGATGGGCGGCGGTGAGTCGAAATGAAACAACAATTAACAATCTTCTCAATATGACAGAATTCAAATATGCACCTATGTTTCAGCTTGGCGAGGACAAGACTGAATATTATCTGCTGACAAAGGACTATGTCTCTGTCGGCGAATTTGAGGGCAAACCGGTTCTGAAAGTGGCCAAGGAAGGGCTTACTGCCATGGCCAATGCCGCATTCAGGGATGTCTCCTTCATGCTCCGTCCTGCCCATAATGAGCAGGTGGCCAGGATTCTTTCCGATCCTGAGGCAAGCGACAATGACAAGTATGTCGCATTGACTTTCCTCCGCAATGCGGAAGTCGCCTGCAAAGGCAAGCTCCCGTTCTGCCAGGATACCGGTACTGCGATTATCCACGGAGAGAAAGGTCAGCAGGTCTGGACAGGGTACTGTGACGAGGAGGCTCTCTCGCTCGGAGTGTTCAAGACTTACACCGAAGAGAATCTCCGCTATTCGCAGAATGCGCCTCTGACGATGTATGACGAGGTCAACACCAGGTGCAATCTTCCTGCCCAGATAGATATCGAGGCTACTGAAGGCATGGAATACCGTTTCCTCTGTGTCGCCAAGGGCGGCGGCTCGGCCAACAAGACATATCTCTATCAGGAGACAAAGGCTATTCTCAACCCTGAGACCCTTGTGCCGTTCCTTGTATCCAAGATGAAGACACTCGGTACTGCGGCCTGCCCTCCGTACCATATAGCATTTGTCATCGGCGGCACGTCTGCCGAAAGGAATCTTCTCACGGTGAAACTCGCCTCCACACACTACTATGATTCTCTTCCTACCACAGGAGATGAGACAGGCCGGGCTTTCCGTGACGTTGAACTGGAGCAGCAGGTGCTTGAAGCCGCTCATAAGATAGGGCTGGGGGCACAGTTCGGCGGCAAGTATTATGCCCACGATGTCCGCATCGTCAGACTGCCTCGTCACGGCGCAAGCTGTCCTGTAGGGCTCGGGGTCAGCTGCTCAGCCGACCGCAACATCAAGTGCAAGATCAACAGGGACGGTATCTGGATTGAGAAGATGGATGACAATCCGGGCAGGCTGATTCCTGAGAATCTGCGCCAGGCAGGGGAGGGAGATGCTGTCAAGATCAATCTTGACCAGCCTATGTCCGACATCCTCAAGGAACTCACCAAGTATCCTGTGTCTACCCGTCTGAGTCTTAACGGCACCATCATTGTCGCCCGCGACATCGCACACGCGAAGATCAAGGAGCGTCTTGACAGAGGAGAGGAGATGCCTCAATACTTCAAGGACCATCCTGTATACTATGCCGGTCCGGCCAAGACCCCGGCAGGTATGGCTTGCGGGTCAATGGGGCCTACCACGGCAGGGCGTATGGACCCGTATGTGGACCTGTTCCAGAGCCATGGCGGAAGTATGGTGATGCTTGCAAAAGGCAACAGGAGCCAGCAGGTGACAGACGCCTGCAAGAAGCACGGCGGATTCTATCTCGGCTCGATAGGCGGTCCTGCGGCAATCCTTGCACAGAACAATATCAAGTCCATAGAGTGTGTGGAATATCCTGAACTCGGCATGGAGGCCATCTGGAAGATCCATGTGGAGGATTTCCCTGCATTCATCCTTGTCGACGACAAGGGCAACGACTTCTTCAAGAAGATAGGCCTCTAACCTATCTTCTTGAATGTGACAAACAATGGGATGACCCAAAAGGAATTATTCCTCTTTGAGAATTGAATATTTGGAACCGGACTCCATCAGGAGTACGAATAAAAATAGGGCGAGTCTGACTTTTGACCCGCCCTATTTTTTGTCAGTGTAGGAAGTCGGCTATTCCTTGCCGTTCCATTTCAGGGCCTTGAATATCTCGACAACCACAAGCGGTACGAGAGCGAGTCCTGCTATCGTGAGCCATTGCATCATGCCCATTTCTGAGAAGCGGAAGGCCTCGGCAAAGGAAGGTATGAGCAGCACTGCGAGCGAGAATACGAGGGATGCCCCAATAGCGAATATCAAAGGCTTGTTGGCAAGAGGGTTGAACCTGAAACGTGATTCCGTGTTGGAATGCAGGTTGCCTGCATGGACGAGTTTGGCGGCGATGAGTGATGCGAACGCCATTGTCTGTCCGAGGGATTCTGCAGCGGCGGCATCGCCTGCAAACATTTCCATTCCCATCTTCTTGCCTATGAGGAACGCTACAAGTGTGATGGCTCCCATCATGACTCCCTGATAGGTGATTCTCCATATCATGCTCTTGTCCATGAACTGCTTGTTCTGTCCTCTTGATTTCTTTTTCATGATGTCCTTTGACGCCGGGTCGAGGCTCAGCGCAAGAGCCGGGAATGTCTCGCTGACAAGGTTTATCCACAGGATGTGTATAGGAAGGAGAGGGATTCCCATGTTGAAAATGGACGCCACAAAGAGAAGCAGTACCTCTCCGAGGTTGGTGGACAACAGGAAAAGGATGGTCTTGAGGATGTTGTCGTAGATTCTTCTTCCTTCTGACACGGCGGATACGATGGTGACGAAGTTGTCGTCGGACAGTATCATGTCGGACGCATCCTTGGCCACCTCAGTGCCTGTGATGCCCATGGACACTCCTATGTCGGCCTGCTTGAGGGCCGGGGCATCGTTCACCCCGTCGCCTGTCATCGCCACTATCTCTCCTTTCTTCTGCCATGCTGTCACTATCTTCACTTTCTGTTCCGGAGCGATGCGCGCATAGACGGAGTATTTCTCGACATTCCTGTCAAAGGTCTCCTCATCAATCCTGTCAAGTTCGGTGCCTGTGATGGCCATGTCGCCCTCTTTGTAGATTCCTATCTTGGAGGCTATCGCCAGGGCGGTGGCCTTGTGGTCTCCTGTGATCATCACAGTCCTGATGCCCGCGTCATGGCATTCCTGTATTGCCCCTATGACTTCATCCCTTTCCGGGTCGATCATTCCGGTGATGCCCACAAAGGTAAGCCCGCTCTCGACCTCGTCCATATCTGTCGACACCGTCTCCACCGGCTTGTAGGCCATGGCAAGAACGCGCAGAGCCGAGTCTGCCATCTTCTGGTTCCTGGTCTGGAGGTCAGCAATGTCTTCAGGCGTTATTTTGCGGACCCCGTCGGCAGTCTCGATGTGGGTACATACCGAGAGCACCTCGTCCAGTCCGCCTTTCACATTGACCTGCAGGGAGCCATCCTGCATTCTGTTGATGGTGGACATCCTCTTCCTGGAGGAATCGAATGCGATTTCTCCGACGCGCGGACAGGCGGTGTCAAGATCCGTCTTCTCAACTCCGTTCTGTCTCCCGAGGTCAATCAGTGCAATTTCCGTTGGGTCACCGACCTTTGTGATACCGCCTTCGTTGTTCTTGACTTCCTTCGCATCGCAGCAGAGTACGGAGATTGTCACCAGTCTGTCAAGTTTTCCGCTTGGAGTATATTCCTCAACGACAGTCATCTGGTTTTTGGTCAGAGTACCTGTCTTGTCGGAGCATATCACTGTTGTGCAGCCAAGAGTCTCTACTGAAGGCAGTTTGCGGATGATGGCGTTTCTTTTCACCATACGGCGTACTCCCATCGAGAGGATGATGGTGGAGATGGCCGGAAGTCCTTCGGGGATTGCGGCAACTGCAAGCGACACTGCCACCATGAACATCCCGACAGGGTCCCTGTGATTAAGGATGCCTATCAGAAATATCACTGCACAGATTACGACAGAAGCAATTCCTATGACTTTCCCGAGTTTCTCAAGCCGCACCTGCATCGGGGTCTGGGTGTCGGATTCGCCGCCGAGCATATCGGCAATCTTGCCGATTTCGGTGTTCATCCCTGTACCCACAACAATACCTTTCCCATGGCCGAATGTGACCACTCCGCTTGAATATGCCATGTTGGTGCGGTCTCCGAGCGGAATGTCCTCATCCGGAAGAGTCTCCGGCACTTTCTCTACAGGAACGGATTCCCCGGTCATGGAGGATTCCTGTATGCTCATGTTGACGGATTCGGTGATCCTTATGTCTGCAGGGACGATGTCTCCGACTTCGAGTTCCACCAGATCCCCGGGTACTACATCCTCCACATTCACCACCATCGCTTCCCCGTCCCTGACAACCTTGGCCATAGGCGCAGCCATCTTTTTGAGGGATTCGAGGGACTTCTGGGCCTTGAACTCCTGATATGCACCGATTATTGCATTCAGCAGGAGGATGCCCATTATGATATATGTGTCAAGCAGCCCTTCTTCTGTCTTCCATCCCATGTAGCCGGAAATCGCAGCGGCAATTATGAGGAGAATGATCATAAAACTCTTGAATTGCTCTATGAACATCAGCAAGAACGGCTTGTTCTTCTTCTGCACGAGGGTGTTCTTCCCGTATTTTTCTATCCGGGCGGCTATCTCGCTGCTTTTCAGCCCCTTTGTAGCATCGCTTCCGAATTCCTTGGATACGTCTTCAATTGAACTGCTGTAGAATTGTTTCATTTTTCCGTCTGATATTAAAAATCGGATGCAAAAATAACAGTACTATTGATATATATTATTATGTTTGTAGAATAAAAAATGTAGGAAAAGTCGGATTTTTATGAGGAATAAAACCAGGGAGGGATTTGCGAATATTGATATAGGGGACTTGTTCGACATGTCCAAGCGTCATTCAATCAAGAATTTCTATCTGTCGCATCTGGAGTTGAAAGACAGTTTCTTTAAGGAGGGGACCTCTTTCGTTTTTAACGGTTTTTACATAAGCCTGTGCCTTTCCGGGCATTGCGACATGAGAATCAGCGGGCGGAATTACCGTGCCGGAGCAGGTTCTCTCATCGTGCTGGCCCCGAACCAGCTGATTGAGACCGGCAGTCTGTCCCGGGATTTTGATTCGAGGGCAGTGATAGTGTCGCTTGATGAGATATTGGCATTCCCAAGCCCTGTGGACATCAACATCATGAATGTCGCCTTGAAGAACCCTGTCGTCGATCTTCCCAGGCCGAAGATGGCGCATCTGATGGAATATTATGACTTCCTGGAGAAGCAGTATCTTGAGACCGGCAATGCGTACAGGGAGGAGATATCGCGGACCTTGTTCTATGCCCTGATGCTGGAGATATGCGACATATTCAGGGGTGTGTCGGGGGATGATGAGGCTGTCCAGAAACCGAGGCAGGAGAAACTGACCGATGATTTTCTGCGGCTGCTGACAAAGTATTACAGGACGGAGCACAATGTCGCTTTCTACGCCGACAGGCTGAACCGCACTCCTAAATATCTGTCGGGTGCCATCAAGCGGCTGAGCGGCCGCTCTGTCTCCGACTGGATCAATTCCACTCTGATAAGTGAGATCAAACTCCTGCTCAAGGTGACCGACAAGACAATTCTGGAAATATCCGAGGAACTCAATTTCTCAAGCCCGTCTGTCTTCGTGCAGTTTTTCCGCCACAACACGGGCATCACCCCTCTCCAGTACCGCAAACAGCCCTGACCTCGGTCGTGGTCTAAAAAAGCAGACATCCATTTAGGGATAGATGCCTGCCTCAATTGCTAAAGTAAAATCATTTCTATGATGATACTGCAAAAATAATAATAATTTTCAGAACAGCAATACCGATTCCTCGGATTTGTGTATCAAAAAGTTGGATCGGGTCAATTTTATAAAACAAGGACAGAGGCGGAAAATCCGGCCTCTGTCCCCTTGTGCGGGCGAAGGGACTCGAACCCATACGCCTTGCGGCACCAGATCCTAAGTCTGGCTTGGCTACCAATTACAACACGCCCGCAATATCTGTCATCGCCGGAGTCCCTGGAGTCACCGCGGTCAGACGACCCGCAAAGATAGACATTAAATCCTTGTCGGCAAAATTTTCTTGAAGCCGGCGCAGCACCAGTTGTCCATGGAATCAGCCCCCATGAACTCCAGCCCTGCAGCATTGGCCACTCCTTGGATCATCGGCAGGTCTTCGGTATAGAAACCGCTGACAAACAGCAGCCCGTCTTTTCTCAGCGACCTTGAATATGTCGGGATGTCCTGGAGCAGGATGTTCCTGTTGATGTTGGCCAGCAGCACATCGTATTTCCCCATCTGGAGGAGTGACGCGTCTCCGCAATAAGTCTCGACGTGGCGCGACACCCTGTTGAGCCTGGCGTTGTCAAATGCCGAGACTGCCGCAACAGCGTCAATGTCGATGCCATATACATGGGCGGCTCCCATTTTAGCGGCCAGTATAGCCAGTATCGCCGTGCCGCAGCCCATGTCCATCACGACCTTGCCTTTGACCGAGGCCTCGTTGTCGAGCAGGGCCTTGCACATCATGTATGTCGTCTGGTGGTGTCCTGTCCCGAAAGCCATCTTCGGGTCAATCGTGATGTTGAATCTCGTCTTTTTCAACCCTTTGTGGAATGATGCCTTGATTGTGCACCTGCCGTCGACCACAATCGGACTGAAATTGCTTTCCCACAGTGCATTCCAGTTTGTTGCGGGAATGAGCCTCGCAGAGAAGTCCTCCACTGAGAAAGAGTCTTCCTCAAGGCCGCTGAGCATGAGCCTCAGCCGCTGTGCATTGTATCCGTCCTTGGGAATGTAGCATTTCAGAAACGGGTCTTCTGACGTGAATGACTCAAATGGCAGTTCTTCAAGTTCCGCCATGAGGATTTCCGCATTCTCATCGGTGAAGGGTGTGATTCTTATCGACACTTCAATGTATTCCTGGCTGTTCATCTGAAACGTTTTATCTGTTAGCTCCTGCAAATGTACGGATATCGCGGCAATTTAATACATCTCCGGTATAAAATCTTCACATTTACGGTCTGTATAAGCAAGTGGTATTTTGCGGATGATAAATCAGATTTTAATAATGATAATTTATATAGGGATTTTTTATGATTTAATTCATTTTGATATTGGATATGCTTAAAAATTAATATAAATTAGCAGAATATTGTAATATTATTGAATCTAAAAATTACTTTGTATGGAACTGCCTTTTGCCGAATCCTACAGGATCAAGATGGTGGAGAATCTCCGCAAGTCGACACGTCAGGAACGCGAGAAATGGATTGCTGACGCCAAGTACAATCTGTTCAACCTCAAGAGCGAGTACGTCTACATCGATATGCTTACCGACTCCGGCACAGGAGCGATGAGCGACAGACAGTGGGCTGCAATCATGGAGGGAGACGAAAGTTATGCGGGAGCCACATCTTTCTACAGATTGAAGGATTCAATCAGGGATATAACCGGACTGGAATATGTCTTGCCTACCCACCAGGGAAGGGCGGCGGAGAACGTCCTTTTCTCCGCAATAGTAAAGGCCGGGGACTATCTTCCGGGAAACTCTCATTTCGACACTACGAAAGGGCATATCGAATACCGCAAGGCCCATGCAATCGACTGCACCATCGATGAGGCGTCGGATACCGAACTGGAAATCCCGTTCAAAGGCAATATGGACCTCGGGAAGCTTGAGGACGTGCTCAAGTCCCATCCTAAAGAGCAGATACCTGCCGTGGTGCTGACAATCACAAACAATACTGCAGGAGGCCAGCCTGTGTCAATGGAGAACATCAAGGGAGTCTCCGCCCTCTGTCATAAATATGGCGTGAAACTCCTCATTGACTCTGCCCGTTTTGCCGAGAACGCATATTTCATCAAGACGAGGGAGCCTGGCTATGCAGACAAGAGCATCAAGGAGATAGCGAGGGAGATATATTCCTATGCCGACTACATGACGATGTCCGCCAAGAAGGACGGTATCGTCAATATCGGCGGGTTCCTTGCATTCAAGGATGAGAAGGATATGCAGAAATGCCAGATGTTCAGCATCATGTACGAGGGGTTCCTGACCTACGGCGGTATGGCCGGACGCGACATGAATGCGCTCGCCCAGGGACTTCAGGAAAGTATGGATTTCGACTATCTGGCTACACGCATAGGCCAGGTCGCATACCTTGCCTCAAAACTTGACGAGTATGGGATTCCGTATCAGAGGCCTGCCGGTGGCCATGCCATCTTCGTCGATGCCAAGAAGATTCTGACCAATCTTCCGAAAGAGCAGTTCCAGGCGCAGACCCTTGCCATTGAACTCTATCTCGAAGGCGGTATCAGAGGAGTCGAGATCGGTGCGCTGCTTGCCGACAGGGATCCGGAGACCCATGAGAACAGGTATCCGCGACTCGAGCTCCTGAGGCTTGCAATAGCCAGGAGAGTCTACACCAACAATCACATGGACTATGTCGCTGCGGCCCTGAAGAATGTCTATGACAGGCGCGAGTCCATCACCAAAGGGTACAGGATAGCCAGGGAACTGCCGATAATGCGGCATTTCACCGTTGAACTTGAAAAAGTCAAGTAGCGGATTTTTACAGATGAGGGCGACTTTCTGGCCGTCCTCAATCTCCTAACTGTGCCTGTTCGGAGGCGGACAAAGAATCAAGTTGCTGGTCGACTACCTCAGTGTAGTCGATCTTTTTCTTGTAGTCTTCAATCAGCCGTTGTCTCTCGTTCTCCCTGACGGCCTTGTCGACTCCCTGTCTGAAGATGTCACGGATTGACTGCCGCAGGTTCAGTCGTGTCTGGTCGATCACACCGGAGAATACCGGAACATCCGCGCTCTTGTATTTGGCCTTGCCTATCCTGAACTTGAAGTCGTCGAAATTGCCGGAGAGGTCTATCCCGACTCTGAACGGGATAGGGGAGTCGATGACTGATACGTGGTACTTGAAACTGGTGTCCAGATTCTGTACCCCGCTCATGGCAAGGGTGTACCTGTCCACTTTCAGGACGAACGGGAACACCTCGAGCCTGTTG
Source organism: uncultured Bacteroidales bacterium (assembly GCA_944323505.1). GTDB lineage: Bacteria > Bacteroidota > Bacteroidia > Bacteroidales > UBA932 > Cryptobacteroides. The sequence continues at coordinate 57,038 of CALUST010000032.1, read as the reverse complement.
TCCGACAACAGACCTTCCACTGACATGTGGTCAATATGTCCGCTTTCCCTGTCCTTGAATTTCAGTTTCTTGGCTATTGCGGAGAATGCAGTGTTCTCGGAAAGGGTCAGGTCGTCGCCTGTGATGCGGATGACACCGTTCAGGCTCGGTATGTCTATGTTCATGGTGGTATCGATGCTTGCCGTGGCAGATACTGTGCAGTTGAGCATCCCCTTGAACGATTTCAGCATAGGCATCACTGAGTCAACGGCCGGCATCATGGCTATCACCTTCTCAGCCGTGATGTCCTTCAACGCCAGGTCGAATCCTGTCTTGAGGTTCTGCTTGGTGCGGGTGGAATAGAATCCTTCGAATTCTATGTCCCCGATGTCGGAATTGGCTACCGTGTTTGTCAGCTGGACGCACCGTTCCTTTATCACAAGGTCTGTAGTCATCGATTCTATGTCAAGCGATGACCACGAGACGTCCGAGGCCCTCAATGATATGTCCGCGATGATATTGGCTGGTACCACAATCAAGGATGAGGCGTCAATTGAAGCATCGGCAAGCGTGTCTGTGACAATCATTTCGGCGTATTCGTCATCGCTGATTTCAAGCGATGCGGCTGAGTTGTCTTCAGATACAAACCGGCTGCCGGCAGAATATGCCCCAATCAGTTCGTTGAGATTCAGCCTGTCTGAGTTGACGTTCATGTCAAGTCTCACGAAGCCTCTTCCGAGCAGTGCTCCCCTGAGCCCCGAAAGTCTTCCCGTCACTTCGAGGTCAGATGTGCCGCTGTCAAGTCTGAAACTGTCGAAACTGATCTCGTTGTTGTTGAAGCTTGCCTTGACATCGGAGAGCCTGTTGCGTAGAGGGAAGTACGGACTCATGAGGTTGACGCTGCCGACGGATATTGAGCCGTCTGCATCCCATTCCCTGAAATATCTTGCCATGGAGTCGCTCAGCCTCAGGTTGAGGTCCTGTTTCATGAAATCCTTCTCGCTCAGCCAGTCCGGAAGGGGTCTTGACCCTCTCATCTTTCGCAGATGTCCGAAGAGGGAATCCCTCGGTATATCAGGATATTTCCGTGACAGGGAGTCCACAAATGCCTTTGCCCGCTGCCGGCGTTCTATCGAGTTCATGGCTGCAACGGCATTCATGTCAAGGTCCCGCAATGCTATCCTGTTGACAGGTCCTCTCATGAATATGCGGCCTGTGGAACTGTCGAGGGTGAGCACCGGTATCTTCGGATTGGACGATTTAGGGGAAATCTTGAAGGTGTTGTCAGAGTTGCGGAGCGCCACGAACGTCGTGTCGGCCCCCACGATGGACAGCCTGCCTATCTCCAGTCTGCCGCCGAACGGGTAGAATGACGACGAGTCCTTCTTGTCCAGGATTGCTGCCGAATTCTGAGCCTTGATTGACAGGTCTTTCCCCCTCACTTTCATCATGTCCTTGTAGGAGAGGAAGGAGCTGTCGGCCGACGCCACGAGTGCAAGCATCCGCTCACCTTGCGCGACACTCGCATCCCTGGTGTTGCCCACTGCGCCGAGCCATACGTCGAGACTGTCGACAAACAGTTTCAGAGTATCTTTCTCCGACATCACCTCCAGACCTGGGCTTGCAATCCTGCCTGAGATGTCGGCCTTGGCCAGCTGGTACGGGTCGAGCTGGGACAGCGAAGCCTTTCCTTTGACACTTGCCGAGAGGGCTCCCGATACTGTGAGGCCGCTGTTCTTCCGGATGAATCTTGCCAGGGTGTCAAGGCTGATGTCTACACCTGCATCGGCATCAATCACAGGGTCCTCGCCGAGGATGTCCGAAGCCGAGCCTTTGGCGGCAATCCTCAGAGCCTTGCCGCTGATATGGAAGTCATTGAGCGTCACATCGAGCCTGCCATCCCTGCTGCCTCTCACATCGGTGTCCAGGGCTATCTCGTGACGTATGTCGAACATCCTGTTTCCTATCGTGGAGTGCGGGATGGACAGATGAGCCGTGATGTCAGGGATTTCGCCTGTCCCGGAATCATAGAAGCCGTCGAATGTGGCATGAAGCGAGATTTCCGCATCCGTGGTGATGTTTTCCGCCTTTTTGAGTATGTTCTTCCTGAAATAGTCGAGTACGTCATTGACCTTGCATTCCTCAATCGAGGCATCGCCTCTGATATAGAGCCTGTCCCCGTAACTTATATATGCATCCGCTCTGAGCGGGATGTCGGCCGCTTTGGCGCGGAGGTTACGGACTTCCACGGCAAATACTGAGTCTTTCGGGAATCCGATCTCGGCGGACAGGTCTATCGGCAGCCGCATCCGGCCGTATGAACTCATGGCCATGTAGGTGGTCGCCGAAGCATTCAGATCCAGATGATCTCTGTCTGCCTGCAGCCCGAGCCTGTCAAGTTTCAGTGCGAGGGTGTCGGACGGAAGTCTTCCCGCCACGAACATGCTGTCAATCATGAAGCCGAGCCTGTTCCTGCCTTTCTTGCCGACAGCGAGCCGTCCGTTGAACCGGAATCTCTTCATGTCCGCCATGGCGAAGACTGTATCTTCCGGAGAGGAATATACGACATGCGGATGTCCGCGCAGCACAATCCTGCCGAGAATTATTTTTGGCATCTCTCCCGATGCTGTGTCTTCTGACGCCGTGCTGTCGGATGGCATCTTCAATATATCCCAGTTTACCCTGCCGTCCCCGAAATTCTTGGCGAAGATCCTGGGCTTGCTCAGCATGAGGGCAGGAATCCGGATTGTCCCTGTGGCCAGTGCGGCTACGTCGACCGAGACATACAGCTTCTTGAACGAGGCGAGGGTGTCTGCTCCGTCGCCGCGTCCCTGTCTGGAGTAGAAACTGTTGTCAGTGTACGGGAACCTGTCGGACGGGTAGGTGACAGAGACATCGGAAAAGCCTACGTTGAGGTATGGGAAACTCTTGAATACTGACAGCCTGACATCGCCGAAGGTGACGTCGCCGTCGATGTAGTCCGCTGCGAACCCGTTTGCAAGTCTTGTCAGCACGGCAGGGGACAAGGCCACCTGCACAGTTATCAGAAGTACAGCCCAGATACCTATGATCCACAGCAGCACTTTCCATACGACCCTCATTTTTCTCTTTTTCCCGCTCATGGCATAAATTTCAACAAAAAAATATGGCGCAACAGTATAAATGGCACGATAGTGCCAAATATAATAAAAAAAGTGACCCGAATCACATTCGGATCACTTTATGTCACCGGCCGTCACCGGCCTCGATAAATCTTGTAGCGGAGATGAACTATTTCTCGTCCATGAGCTGCATGTGCTGAACATAGATTGCTTTCTTGATCTCCTCTCTTCTCTTGACTGACGGTTTCACGTAAGCCTTTCTCGCACGGAGTTCACGGATTGCCCCGGTCTTTTCAAATTTCCTTTTGAATTTCTTAAGAGCCTTCTCTATGTTCTCGCCCTCCTTGATAGGAACTATAATCATCGCTGTATCACCTCCTTTTTATTTGCGGGTGCAAAGGTAATCAAATTATTTCTTATTCAAAATTTTTCTTTTGCCCCAGCATTGAAATGAATCTTTCCATGCCGGATGTCGCCACATCCTTTATATGAGTGATCCTGTCATCGTGCACCTGCACCTCTTTCGGGTCGATGATATATATAGGTGTCCTGATGCCGGCGTATCTGAACAGGCCCGCCGCCGGATACACCTGGAGCGAAGTGCCTGCTATCAGCATTATGTCCGCCTTTTCCACTGCATCGATGGCTTGTCCGATCTTCGGCACCGCCTCCCCGAACCATACGATGTGCGGACGCAGTTGAGCCCCGTTCGGAGCCTTGTCTCCGAGCATGACGGCGTCGTATCCGATGTCAAAGACGGACTCCTCGGAGAAGCCGTCGCTTTCGTTGCAGCAGTTTTCCGGACGGACCTTGGTCAGTTCCCCGTGGAGATGGATGATTCTTGTGCTGCCGGCCCTTTCGTGCAGGTTGTCGACGTTCTGTGTGATGACGGTGACGTCGTATTCCTTTTCAAGGGAGGCAATCGCATAGTGTGCGGCATTGGGCTTGACTGTGCCGAGCTGCCTGCGGCGTTCGTTGTAGAAGTCGAGCACCAGTCCGGGGTTGCGGTACCATCCGTCGATGCTTGCCACATCCTCCACCCTGTAGTTCTCCCAAAGCCCGTTGCTGTCCCGGAAAGTGCTGATGCCGCTCTCCGCGCTGACTCCGGCTCCCGTGAGTATCGCTATCTTCTTTTTCATTGTGTCCTTTTCTTTCTTTTCCAAAGAGGAAGTTATTGCATTTCAAAATAATGATGTTCAAGCCAGTACCTGTACAGAGGGTCGAGGATTACCGGTTCGTCTTTCTCGTTGAATGTCAGGATTTCCTTTTTCTTGAGAGCATCCTTGACCCTGCGGACATTGGCGGATGAGTTGAGCCCGTATCTGGCGATGACCTCCGATGCGCTGAACTTGGTCTCTCCTTCGAGTACGGCCTTGAGCAGGCTGATCTGGTGGTCGGTCAGGTTGCAGGTCATGGCATGGAATCTCGGCTCGTGGATGGAGATTATCGTCCTGAGTGCCTCCATCAGTACCCCTTCGTTCATGTAGCCCTTTGAAAGCGAGTCGCAGATGGCGGTGAAATGGTTGAGATACCACATGTCGGCTCTGAACAGCCTGACCGCCCCTGCGGCCAGGTCCCTTTCTATCACCTTGCCGCTGATCAGAAATCCTTTCACGATATGCTCCACAATATCCTTGTCGTCGATGGGCTGAAGAGGAAGGTGCTCGACCATCCGATGGAAATATTTCTTTTCTTCGAATATGTATTTCATGGCGTTGAGCATGGAGCCGGTGATGATGAATGTGCAGCAGCCCTCCTTGCTCCTGTCCGCTTCGGAAAGCACGGTCTCCATCGTCTTGAATATCTCCTCATAGCCGTCCGTCATCATCAGGTCCTGGAACTCCTCCAGAATCATGTATATCCGGATTCCTTTGTCTTCCGCGATTTTTTGCGGCAGGCTGAGCATCGCCTTTATGTCATCCGCGTCAGTATCCCAGTTGAGGGACACCACTTCCTCGAAGGAGGTGAACCGCTGCCTGTCGAACACGAAATGGGTCCCGGCGAGATGCCTCGTGATGATGTCCTCGTATTCCGCAGGGGTGGATGCCGCTGCTCTGATGATGCCTGACCCGAACTTCGTCAGGAACCTGTTCTTGTCTCGTACATTGAACATGCTGGCTTCCCCGACGATGAACCTTGCCCCGGAAAGCCTCATGTTGAACAGGGTCTGCTGTATGACAGACATCTTGCCGCTTTTCGGCGGCCCGTATATCGTCACGTTCTCTTTCGTTGAGAGCAGGTTTCTGAGGGTGTTGCATTCGGTCTTCCTGCCTATGAAATTGCGGTCGGTCACATACCGGTCGTAGACAAAAGGGGTATCCATCTTTTCAGGTTTTAGTGTCAGTATAAATGCCGAAGGCAAATATAAGAAAATAACAAAAAAGTTATGCGCTGAAAAGGAAATAAAATGAGTGAAGGCATTCATAAGAATGTTTGCAGATTCGGAGAAATGTGTTATCTTTGCAGACCAAATTCATTTACAGGATTGTCAAGCCGTTGAAAAAGAGTCTGTTGCGAAGCAGGCCGCTTGCAGTCGGGACTTTTAAAAGTTAGTTAATTTTATGTACGCAATCGTAGAAATTGCAGGCCAGCAGTTTAAGGTAGAGGCTGGCATGGAGATTTTCGTCCAGCGTCTTGCTGCAGAGAAAGGTGCTGCAGTCGAGTTCGACAAGGTCCTTATGGTGGATACAGACGGGGCTGTGAAGGTAGGCGCGCCGTATGTTGACGGGGCAGTCGTAAAGGCCACAGTGCTCGATGACACCTGCAGAGGCAAGAAAGTTCTTGTTTTCAAGAAGAAACGCCGCAAAGGGTATCAGAAAATGACAGGACATCGTCAGAATTTCACCAAAATCCAGATCAACGAGATCGCTTAATCAGACAGGAGGAAACATTTATGGCACATAAAAAAGGCGTCGGTAGTTCAAAGAACGGTCGTGAGTCAGAGAGCAAACGACTTGGTATCAAGAAATTCGGTAGCCAGGTAGTGAAAGCCGGCAACATTCTCGTTCGTCAGAGAGGCACCGTGCATTACCCTGGTCAGAATGTAGGGATGGGAAGAGACCACACTCTCTATGCCCTTGTTGACGGTACGGTAAGTTTCCGCAAGAAAGCAGAGAACAAGTCATACGTTTCGGTGATTCCTTTCGAGAACTAGGAACGGAGTGACAGAAGAACAAGATAGAGGATTGGTACTCCGTGAGGGTTCAGTCCTCTTTTCTTTTGATATGCAACCAAACAATAAAAATTCTGAAATATGCTGACACTTAAATTGCTTCGTGAAGATCCGGAATATGTGATCAGGAAGCTGGCGGTCAAGAATTTCGATGCCCGCGAGATTGTCGGGAAGATAGTGGCGCTGGATGAAAGCAGACGCCGTCTCCAGACGGAACTTGACAATTGTCTCGCAGAGCAGAAGCAGAAGGCGGCTCTCATCGGCGGCCTTATGAAGGAAGGGAAGAAAGATGAGGCCGAGTCTGCAAAGGCAGAGGTGGCCAGGCTGAAAGAGCATTCAAAGGAGATAGAAAGGCAGTCGGATGAGAACAATACCGAACTCAATTCACTGATGGTCCTTCTCCCGAACATACCGTGCGACCTCGTGCCTGAGGGAAAAGACTCCAATGACAATGTCGTCGTGAAGATGGGGAATGAGATCCCTGATCTCGGACCTGACGCCCTTCCGCATTGGGAACTCGCCAAGAAGTTCGACATCATAGACTTTGACCTCGGTGTCAAACTTACCGGGGCAGGCTTCCCTGTGTATAAAGGTAAAGGGGCGAGACTCCAGCGTGCCCTCATCAATATGTTCCTTGACATAAATACCGCGGCAGGCTATCTTGAGGTCGAGCCACCGGTGATGGTGAACGAGGCTTCAGGCTTCGGTACGGGACAGCTCCCTGACAAGGAGGGGCAGATGTACCATGCCAATCTTGACAATTTCTATCTCGTGCCTACCGCCGAGGTGCCTGTGACCAACATCTACAGGGACATGATTCTGAGTGAGAATGACTTCCCTGTGAAGATGACGGCATATACCCCATGCTTCCGTCGTGAGGCAGGGTCATACGGCAAGGATGTGCGCGGGCTCAACAGGCTTCATCAGTTCGACAAGGTAGAGATTGTCCGTCTTGAGAAGCCGGAGGATTCCTACAAGGCACTTGACGAGATGATCGCCCATGTGGAGGGCATTGTGAACAGGCTCGGTCTTCCGTACAGGATACTCCGCCTTTGCGGCGGCGACCTCAGTTTCACGTCTGCCATCACTTATGATTTCGAGGTGTATTCAGCGGCACAGGGCAGGTGGCTGGAGATAAGTTCTGTGTCAAACTTCGAGTCATATCAGGCAAACAGGCTGAAACTCAGATATAAGGACAGTGCCGGCAAGATACATCTTGCGCATACGCTGAACGGCAGTTCTCTTGCCCTTCCGCGTGTCGTGGCCGCTTTGCTTGAAGACAACTACAGGGACGGCCGTATAGTCATCCCTGAGGCTCTCAGACCGTACACAGGATTTGACTATATAGACTGATATGCCGGTGAACGGTTCTGGACCGCAGATAATTATGGGAATTGACCCCGGAACTTATATATTAGGTTACGGGGTCATTCGTGTCGGCTGCCGCCGTCCTGAATATGTGGCCACCGGAGTCCTTGACATGAGGCATATCGGGGAGCATTTCGACAAGATAGCATATATCTACAAGGAGGTCTCAAGGCTGATAGATGAGTATGCCCCGGATGTCCTTTCGGTGGAGTCTCCGTTCTATGGCAAGAATCCGCAGGTGATCCTGAAACTCGGGCGGGCACAGGGCGCGGCGATTACCGCGGCTGTGAATGCGGGACTTCCGGTGTTTGAGTACGCCCCACGAAAGGCCAAGGTCGCGATTACCGGCAACGGTGCAGCATCCAAGGAGCAGGTCTGCCTCATGAGCCAGAAAATTCTGGGTGTGAGTCTGGAACCCGGGCATTTTGATGCCACAGATGCCCTTGCGATTGCACTGTGCCATTATTTTCATCTGAAAAGCCCGTTCCCTGCTGCATCTTCGTCTTCTGACTGGAAGAAATTCATTGAAAACAACCCCGACCGGGTAAAATGATGATTTTTGCCCCGGCTGTTTAACTTTCCTGCCGGACTGTTGTCTAATTGAAGTTTTTTGCCGTTCATACAGGAACATATAACATTGAGGGAAAATGAGAATCCCCGGAAAATATCTTTTGGGATACATATTGGCGGTAATTGCCGCCGTTTTCATGATACAGCCTGCATACGCACAGGTAGGTTTCCCTGTGAGAATGACACTCGTTGACAAGTCTACCGGCGAGCCTGTAGGCTTTGCCACAGTCTCCATGACTCTTAAAGGGGCAAAAGAGCCTCTGAAATATCTGATGAGTTCCGAGACGGGCGAGGTGGATTTCGAGGGCATTGTGAGGGGGACATATATCCTGAAGGCCGAACTGATGGGATATAAGACATACGAGAGGGAAGTGACGGTGGACAGGCTGATCAATCTCGGGCAGGTGCAGATGGAGCCTGATGTCCAGGTGCTTGAGGCAGCAAGTGTCTCGGCCGTCGGCAATCCTATCATAGTGAAGAAGGACACCATCGAATACAGTGCGACATCTTTCAAGACATCCGACAACGACATGCTTGAGGAACTGCTCAAGAAACTGCCTGGTGTGGAGGTCGGCACTGACGGCTCCATTACTGCCAACGGCGAGACAATCTCCAAGGTGATGATAGACGGCAAGGAATTTTTCCTTGACGACCCTCAGCTTGCCACCAAGAATATCCCGGCAAAGATAATCGAGAAGGTGCGTGTCGTGGAGAAGAAGTCCGACCAGGCTGAATTTACAGGAATCGATGACGGTGAGGAGGAGACAGTGCTGGACTTGTCCGTAAAGCCGGGCATGATGGACGGGTGGTTCGGCAATGTGATGGCCGGCGGCGGGCATGATGTCCCTGAGAGCGGCTATCCGGACGGTTCCGCCCTTGATGAGGGCTGGCGTTACCAGGCTGCAGCCATGGTGGGAAGATTCACCAAGAACAGCCAGATAAGCATCATCCTGAATGGGAACAATACCAATAACAGGGGATTCAATGACTTGTCGTCCAATATGATGCAGACGATGCGAGGCGCGAGGGGCATGGGCCGCGGCATGGGTGGCTGGGGCCGTAACGGCATCACGACGTCATGGATGGCCGGAGCCAACGGGGCCTTCACCCTTCTTGACGGAGATATGGACCTGAACGGCAACTATATGTACGGCGGTTCGCAGAGATATGTCGAGGAGCAGAGCAGCAGGACGACTTATATGGATGACGGCAGTCTCCTGATATACGACAACAACGGATACAACCTCTCCAACAGTGACGGACATCGGTTTGGAGTGAGGCTGGAGCATAAGTTCAGTGAGAACACATCCATCCTTTTCGAGCCCCAGTTCGATTTCGGGACAGGCTCATATACCGAATATTCGGATTTCATCACCCTTGGTGAGTACGATTCTGTCAGGGATACCACCAACAGAGGGTTCAATGAGAATACAGGTACAAACAGGAACTGGACGGCAAGGGGATTCCTCCTGTTCCGGCAGCGGCTCGGCAAGCCTGGAAGGACGGTATCCGTCATGATGGACTACAGGTTCAGTGACAATGACCTGTGGGGATTCAACCAGTCCCTGACCCGCACCTTTGATGAGGATCTTTATTCAGACGATATAGTCAACCAGAGGTTCGACCAGAATTCCAGGTCGGCATCCCTTACCGGAAGAGTCGTCTATACTGAGCCTCTCGGACATGACTTCTATATGGAGGCGAACTATTCCTACAGTTGGAACAGGAGTACCTCATACAAGAATACATACAACAGCGGAGGCAGCCTTTCTGATCTTGTGGATATGGAAGGCGGTCACATGACATACGACCCGACCGGGGAGACGTATGACGGCACCTATTCCAACAATATCCTGAACAGGTATGTCAACCAGAGCGCGGGCATCAATTTCATGTACCAGAAAGAGAAGCTCAGGGCCCAATTGGGGGCATCTCTCAGGCCTACTGACACGCACAACGAGACCAATGGCGAGGCTTACGACAGCAAGGTGCTCAACTGGTCGCCGCAGGCCATGCTCAGGTATGACATCAATGACAACACCAATGTCCGCCTGTTCTATTTCGGATATTCTTCCCAGCCGTCTACAACCCAGCTCATGCCGGTGCCGGACAATTCCGACCCTTTGAACATATCTTTGGGTAACCCGTATCTGCTGCCGTATTTCAACCACAACATCAGAGGGATGTTCGGCTATACCGACAAGGAGACTTTCATGTCAATCCACGGGCGGTTCGGCGGGAGTGTCGTGCAGAATCCGATAGTTAATGCCCAGTGGTACAATGCAGGAGGAGCGCAGTTCTCGATACCTGTGAACGGTCCTCTCTCCGGCTCTGTAGACGGGCGGCTGATGATCAATTCCCCGTTCGGCAGGAACTCCAAGTTCTCGATATTCTCCATGTCCTATGTCAGATACAACGAGGCTTCGTCTTATATCGGCAAGTCTTCGTTTGATATGGACTCCCCTGAGAACAACTATTATGATGACGAGACGGCGGAGTTTGATTATGACCGCTTCCATAACGACTTCAGTGTCAGGAAGGATGAGATGTTCTCTGAGAACAGGACGCAGAGCGTGAATTTTACTCAGAGGCTGAGGCTGACATTCCGCAACAATCTTGTCGAGGTCAATCTCGGAGGCAGGACGAGATACAGCAAGTCTTGGTACACAATCTCGGAATACAACCAGAAGGCGACCTGGAACAACCAGATAGACGCATCCATGAACTGGACAATCCCTGGCGGGATCAGTATCGTCACCGATTGCGACTACAACTGGTACCGCGGATATACCACGCCCCAGGAGGATGAGTTCGTCCTCAATGCCGAGATCAGCAAACTCCTGTTCAAGGACAAGTTCACTCTTGCCTTGAAAGCGTATGACATACTGGAGCAGTCGAAGAACCTTTCTGTGACAGACGAGTCAAACTATCACCTTGAGACCAGGAACAATACTCTCGGAAGGTATATCGTCCTCTCCCTGACATACAGGTTCGGGAACTTCGGAGGGGCAGGCGGGCATGGAGGACCTCGCGGCCCGATGGGGCCTCCTCCGAGAAGATAGTCTTTCCTCAGGAGCCAATGGCCTTATTCGAGTTCCGGAGACATATTCTGCGAGTATTTTCTCCATTTGTCAATCAGGGCCTGCATATCATCCGGGATAGGCGAGTCGAATGACATCTGCTCTTTTGTCCTCGGGTGTATGAATCCCAGTGTCTTGGCATGGAGAGCCTGGCGGGGCAGGAGCCTGAAGCAGTTTTCGATGAACTGCCGGTATTTGGCATATATGGTGCCCTTTCTTATCTCTGCCCCGTCATATCTTTCGTCATTGAACAGGGGATGGCCGATATAGTTGAAATGGACCCTTATCTGATGTGTCCTCCCTGTCTCAAGCCGGCATTCCACCACTGTGACATAACCGAACCGTTCCAGCACCTTGAAGTGTGTGACGGCGTGTTTCCCGTGCTCTCCGTCAGGGAACACCTTGAAGCGCATCCGGTCGCTCGGATCACGGCCGATGTTGCCTGTGATGATCCCTTCGTCCTCCTTGATATTGCCCCATACGATGGCTACATATCTCCTGTCAATCGAGTGGACGAAGAATTGTTTTGCGAGGTCCAGTTGGGCCTCCTCTGTCTTGGCCACAACCAGCAGCCCGGACGTGTCCTTGTCTATGCGGTGCACGAGGACCCCCATCCGTTCATCTTCAGCATCCGGACCCTGGCTGATGCCCAGATGGTATGCGAGGGCGTTGACTAGCGTCCCGGAGAAGTGACCGTGCCCCGGGTGCACGACAAGTCCTGCAGGCTTGTTCAGCACCAGCAGGTCGTCATCCTCATATACGATGTCGAGAGGTATGTTCTCGGGAAGTATCTCCAACCCGCGTCTCTGGTACGGCATCACGAATGTGATGACATCCCCGGGGCGTACAATGCAGTTGGCTTTGGCCACCTTGCCGTTCACCCTGATGTAGTCTTCCTTGATGGCGAGCTGGATGCGGTGCCTTGATGTGTTCTCCATGTGGGTGGCCAGGTATTTGTCCACCCTCATCGGCGCCTGTCCCTTGTCAAGTTCGAAACGGAAATGTTCGAACATCTCCTGTTCCTCGTCTTCACAAGGCTCTTCTTCCGTATATACGTCTTCTATGCAGTCGTCCTCATGAAGGACAAACTCGTTAATGTCGCTCATAGGATGTCTTGAAAAGGCAGTTCTTCAACAAATGTGGAGTCTGACGGCTCAGGCCTTTCAGGTACCTTTGTAGTATCTGTGGTGAGGTAGAGGGTGACGGCCGTGCCCATGAGCAGCGGATCTTCCGATATTTCCGGTATCTGCCTGTATACTACGGCATTGATGGAGTCGGAATAGTCGCTTACCGTGTAATCGAATATCAGATTCTTGATATTGAGTGAATTGTCCTGCACCGTATTTACTGCAGTGAGGTATTTCATCCCGGTCACATAAGGGACGAAAGTCATGTCATCAGCCTTGTTCAGACCGAGCACGAGGTCGATTCGCGTGCCGCTTTCGACTTCCGTTCCCGGCTTGATCTCCCTGTTGAGGTACAGTTGCTTCAGGACATTGTTGGTGGCTATATCCTCCACATAGATAAGCGAACCGAGATTGAGCCCTCTTGAAAGCAGTTCCGCCTTGGCCTGCCTCATTGAATATCCCACGAGATTCGGCATTGTCACCTCCTTTGGATTCACGGCATTGATAGTGAGTAATATGCGGCGTCCTTTCTTGACATGGCTCCCGGGCTCCGGATTCTGCCTGTAAACTACTCCGCGCTCCATCCTCTTGATATATACCGAGTCCGTGACCTCGGATCTCATCCCTCTGGCAGCCAGATACCGTCCTGCCTCGGCGGCGGTCATTCCTGTCAGGTCAGGTACGGAGAGTTCCTGATTGTGCTTTGTCACGGTCTTCAGGAAGATGTCGGCCCCGAAGATCAGTACGGCGAACAGTACGATTGCGCCTAAGATGTTCAATGTTATCCAGTTGCTGAAAAATTTCCTTGCTCCCATATTATGGTCATTTTACTGTGACCAGCGTGTATGCACGCTGCCCGAGTCCGATTTTTTCGCCGTGTTCGACTCCTGCCTCCCATTTCGTGTCAGGATGCACGATGTGGAACTTGTCTTCCCCTTCATGATGATTGTGCCCGCAGTCATGTCCGGACTTCTTGTCCAGGTCGGCAATCACGTTCTTCTCCAGCGTAGGGGCGGCCTTGACGAGGTCTGCACAGGCGCAGTCGAGGGCAACAGGGTCGAACGATGCCGCGATGCCGAGGTCCGGAATGATTGCCGCATCGTTGTGGTTCCAGCAGTCGCAGTTCGGTGACACGTTCATTATGAAGTTGATATGGAATGACGGCTTGTCCTTCACCACTGCAAGCGCGTATTCGGCGATTTTATAGTTGAGTGTCTCCGAAGAGTCCCAGTCCTTTACGACTGCGCCTCCATGCTGGCATACTGCCACGCATTGTCCGCATCCGACACATTTGGAATAGTCTATCACCGCCTTCCTGTCCGTCACCTTGACTGCGTCATGACGGCAGTATTTTTCGCAGATGCGGCAGCCGATGCATTTGTCCGTGTCGATGACAGGCTGTGATGAGGAATGGAGTTCCAGTTTCCCTCCTACGCTTGCAGAGCCCATTCCCAGATTCTTCAGTGCGCCTCCGAACCCGGTCTGCTCATGTCCTTTGAAATGATTCATTGATATGATGATGTCTGCGTCGGCAATCGCGGCGCCGATCTTCGGGGCCTTGCAATATTCCCCGTCGAGCGGGATCTCCTTGTAGTCCGTCCCTTTCAGTCCGTCGGCTATGATGACGTCGGCATGGGCCGAGATGGGGTTGAAGCCGTTGTCCATGGCAGCGTGCAGATGGTCCACGGCATTTGACCTGCCTCCGGAATAGAGGGTGTTGCTGTCAGTGAGGAAGACCTTTCCTCCGAGGCTTCTCACAAGATCAACAATCTTTGCCGCATAGTTGGGCCTGATGTATGCCAGATTGCCTGGTTCGCCGAAATGTATCTTGACCGCGGTGAATTTGTCCTTGAAGTCGACGGTCTCTATCCCGGCTCTTTTGACGAGACGTACCAGTTTGGTCATCAGGTCATTGCCTGGAGCGGTTCTGAGGTCGGTGAAGTAAACTTTGCTGCTTTCCATGATATCGGGATTTTAGGCTGCAAATTTAGGTGCAGTTTTGATTTTAAGCAATTAATATCTCCAAAATATGATACCCTGATGATAGCGGACGGCAGTTGTCACCATAGCGGTATGTCGAGGAATACCACTCTGAACAGGCCTTCGCCGAGCAGGGCGATACCTATTATTATCACTATTATTCCTGTGAACCTGCTTATCCACAGCAGGGAAGATATCTTGAACTTTTTCCTGAAATGGCTGAGGATGCCGGTGAACGCGAACCAGTAGGCAGCGGCACCGAGGCTGACGGAGATGATGATGGGCGTGAGTTTCCAGTCGTGAGGCTCTCCGGATGCACCGATGCCGAAGAATGCAAACAGGCCGAAAATCACCAGTATGGCTCCCGGATTGGACAGTCCCATCACGATGGCCTGCATGAAATCCTTCATCATCACGGAGGAACTGTAGCTGTCGGCCTTCATCTTCCTGAACGGGTCCGATCTGGTCATGAAGATGCCAAGGACGGCGACGACAGCACCGCCGGCAATGAGTATGAGTTCCTTGTTGTCATTCAGGAACTTCTGGGCTATTGCAAGGAAGAAGATGGCAATGATGGAGAACAGCGTGTCAACGAGACATGCTCCCATCCCGGTGATGAACCCGGCCTTGTGCCCTTTGCTCAAGGACTTCTGTATCACAAGTATGGCAATCGGTCCTATCGGGGCTGAAGCGCAGATTCCGATGAGAAACGCTTTCAATATGTTGATCAGCATAAATCTTCCTATATCCCCGCAAACTTAAGAAATTTTTGTGATGTCTGCTACCGATATTTGTACAATATGATTTATATTTGCGATGATTCCGCCTGGCGGACTATATCATATTCCAGATGAAACGTTATCCTTCCAGAGCATCCCATGAGACACAGAGAGGCCCGGTACTCCTTGTGTGGATTCTTGTCCTGCTGTTCGCAGGGCTGATGTCGGTCCCGTTCCTTGTCCCGCATTGCGGTTTCTTCTCCCTTTTCGGCATTGTCCCTCTCCTGATGATGGAGAGGATTGTGTCGCTTTCGGGGATGCGCCGCGGATGGATATATCATTACAGCGCATTCGTCCTGTGGAATGCCGCCACCACGTTCTGGGTGTGCAATGCCACGGCAGGTGGCGGGCTGTTCGCGATTTTTGCCAATGCCTTCCAGATGTCCGTGATATTCGGCCTGTTCAGATTCAGCAAGAAGTTTTTCAGAGGGATTCTGCCGTATGTATTCCTCGCAGCCACGTGGATTGCCTGGGAACGTGTGTATTTCGATGCGCAGATTTCATGGCCATGGCTTGTGCTCGGCAACTCGTTTGCCAGGAGCATAGAGTGCATCCAGTGGTATGAGTTTACGGGGCAGCTCGGAGGCTCACTGTGGATATGGGTCTCCAATCTGATGATTTTCGGCATCATGGTGGCATTGTCGGACGGCCGATGGGCTTTCAGATGGAATATCAAGGCCAAGATTGCCTCGGTCGCCGGGCTGTTGATTGTCATTGCCGGTCCTTTGGTCGCATCCAAGGTGATGTATGAGAATTATGAGGAGACGTCCGATCCTATGGAGGTGCTGATACTGCAGCCGAACATTGGCCCGTACAACAAGTTCCGGGCTATGTCCCAGGAAGAGCAGAACGGGATCCTGCTCAGCCAGATGCGCAATTCGCTGTCTGACAGGCTTGCGGATACGTCAGGGCATATGGATGTGCATGAGCCGCTCCTCGTTCTCGCTCCGGAGACTTTCACAAGCGATGTCATCACCAACAACATCCCGGCAGGCAGGACATTCAGGACATTCTCTTCTTTCCTGGAGGATTATCCGGATGTGAATATGATATTCGGGGCATCATCCTATACGTATTATGACGGGCCTGTGGCTCCGTCCCATACAGCCAGAAGAATAAGGGACAGATGGTACGAGTCGCACAATTCCGCCCTGGTGACTGACGGTACGGGGAGATATGGCATCTACCATAAGAGCAGGCTCGTGCCTGCTGTCGAGATGACCCCGTATCCGGCATTCTTCTGCAAAGTGGACGATCTGCTCGGAGGAGTGATGGGCAGGTGTGTGGGGCAGGAGGAGGTGTCTCTGCTGGACTGCCGCTCCTACTGCCATGTGCAGGACTCCCTGGCCGCTCCCGGCGGAGAGTCTGTGGAGGTGCGGAGGACTGTGCCTGTCGGATGTGCCGTATGCTACGAGTCTGTCTATGGAGAATATTTCGCGGAATATGTCAAGGCGGGAGCCAGGTTTATGACCATCATCACCAATGATGCATGGTGGAAGGATACCCCGGGATACCGGCAGCATCTGTCGTATGCCTCATTGAGGGCGATTGAGACGAGGCGTGATATAGCGCGCAGTGCAAATACGGGCATTTCCGCCATCATCAACCAGCGCGGGGATATTGTCACGCATACATCCTGGTGGCAGCCTGAGACTATCCGGGGCGTCGTCAATCTCAATGACAGGGAGACATTCTATGTCCGCCACGGGGACATAACGGGACGTCTGGCGTCGTTCATTTTCGTCCTGCTCCTTCTCGCCCTTGTGGTGAGGATGTTCATATCAAGATGACAGTCTGTCTGTTTTGCTTATTTTTATTATATTTGTATGGATTATCAAGTTGAATGAAAATTAATCGTCTATGAAAAAGATTCTGTTTTTGATGATTCCTGCACTGTTTTTCATTGTGGCAGTGACAGATGCGGACGGAGAGGATTTCCGCAGGAAATACAGGAACTTCAGTTATTCGGGGATGACTCTCAAAGATCCTGTGTACGGAGGGAAGGAAAAGGCCAATTTCGGGGCGGCTTTCTACAGTGGCCGTACATTCTTTTTCCACAGCAAGCCGGTTCTCGGACTGATGAAATTCGGACTCGATGCCACATGGGTTGACCTGAATTACAGCAATTTCACCCAGAGGCTCGGGGATGCCAAATATCCGTTCCACCAGTTGGAGTATTCCCTGCACGTGGGACCGTCCGTCGCCCTTAATCCGGTGGGTAAACTCAATATCAACGCATATTTCCGTTATGCCCCTACATTCTCTCTCCAGTACAGGACAGGAGGGGATTCCATGTCTCTGGGAGGTAACTATGCCACAATGTTTGTCACAGGAGGCATGGTGTCCTGGGGAATAATCGGAGTCGGTGCCGAGTACAGGTTCGGAAACTGCAGTTACAAGAATTTCCTCGGTGAGGGGGCGTATGCATGCGATATGTCCGGTTTCAGGGCATTCGTCACCCTGAGATTCAAATAAGGCTGATATACTTTCCGATGACCGTGCCTTTCCTGTCTATGCGTATGATGTATGGCAGGCTTGTCAGGTCAAAAGTATTGAACAGCTGTTCTGCAATGGCAGGATATGAGACAAGAATCTCGTCCATGTCCACAAGCAGGACGGCTGTATTTCTTTGTCTTTTGTCCATCTTTGCGAGAAGGGAGTCTGCCGCGGCAAGTTCTGCCTTGCATATTGCACAACCTTCCGTATGGAAAATGATCACTGTCTCCCTATGAAGCCTCCCGAGGCGGAATTCTCCCTGTCTTGTCTTGCCGGCTGTCTTGAGCGTCGCATGGAGTCTGATGTCCGGGACTTTGCTGCCGATGGCCGCCCTTCCGAGAAGTTCTTCAGAGATTTCAGCGAACTGCACTATCTTGAGAGTGTCATCTGCCGTGTCCCAGATGTCGTCCCGCCCGAGAATCAGATTCCTGACAAGGTATTCCGTCCCGCATTTGAACGCCAGTTCCCGTTTTCCCGAGAGATAGTAGAGCAGGTCTCCGGCCATCTGCTTGAAGAGCAGGGTGTCACGAGCTTCTTTAAGGGTCCTGGCCGCTATATGTCCGGCGGCTTCCTTCACGTCTTCACATCCGATGCTGTCTCTGCTGAATATCCCTTCATAGAATGCCTCTGACTCTTTGGATCCGTATTCAAGTTCTTTCGGGGCAAGAAGAGCCTTCAGCAGCTGTTCCAGGGCCATGCTGTCCAGCCCGCGGCCGGCGATGCTCCCGTCCGGAGCCACCAGAAACAGTCTCGGAGTCTCCAGCACGCCGTATTTCATCTGAAGGCCTGATGTGAAATCCGGGTCCCAAAGATGTATTGTCCTGGTCTTCGTCGCCGACAGGGTCAGGCTGCTGTCGATGTATCTGAGCCATCCTTCCTTGTCGCTGCCGGTGTATATCGCATAGAAATCGGCTGGGAAGTCGTCATTGTCCAGTATGTTCCTGAGCATGATTGACTCCATCTTGCATTTGGCGCAGTCAGTGTCGTAGAAATACAGGATGCTGAATCTTCCGTCCGTCCTGCCATGTCCTCTCACCGGATGTGCCGGGAAAAGTACGGCAGCCGAGCCTGTGGTGTCTTCCAGTGCGAGTTCAGGGGCTGGCATCCCGATGAGGGAACTCCTGTTGAACTCTGCAAATATCCTGGCGGCAAGGAGTTCATCAGGGCTTCTCATCTGTATCTTGCCTGGGATGAACCAGTTGTCGCACAGATGCACGGCCACGGATTCCGCACCCATGATGCGGGAGTTGAGGAAATAGTCAAAAATTATGAGGGCGGTCTTCTGCCTGATGACTGAGTCGGTGCAGCTGTTTATGATGAAGTCGACCTCCATGTTCTGCACGGCTGCCGGCTCTGTCTTCAGGGCATCCAGATATTCAGCCAGTCTTGAGCGCAGCATCTTTTCTGTCCCGGCATCAAGTGTGTCGGCGGGATATGCCCATGCTGAGAGGGACAGGACCGTCAGCAGTACCAATGTGCAGAGACCGGATTTCATAGCCCCGCCCCCGTGTCGGCATTCTTGCCGTCCTGCCTGACCAGACTGTGCAGGTCCACTCCTTCCGGGATGAACAGGGATGTGTCCCCGTGATGTTTCAGGATGTCCCTTACTGCGGTAGATGATATATGGGCATATTCCTGGGCTGTAGGGATGATGATGGTCTCTATCTCAGGTGCCAGTCTCCTGTTGGCATCCGCTATCGACCTTTCAGTCTCGAAGTCTATCATGTTCCTCACGCCTCTGACGATGTGCCTGATGCCGAGTTCCCTGCAGGTGTCTACCGTGAGATTGTCGTAGAAGATGACGTCCACGCCCTCAAGCCCCCTTGTAGCCTGTCTGATGATGTCCATCTTGACATCGGTCGGGAAGAATCCGCGTTTGTCGATGTTCACCCCGATTGCCACTGTCACTTCATCGAACATGGTCAGTGCGCGCTTCAATATGTTCAGATGTCCCGCAGTGAACGGGTCGAAAGAGCCTGGGAACAATGCTTTGGTCTTCATCATATATGTCTTTTATAGTTGCCAGTCAATCGGTGTCCTGCCTTCTGCGGCAAGTATCTCATTTGTCCTGGAGAAATGCCTGCAGCCGAAGAATGCCCCGCCTGCGAGCGGTGACGGGTGAGCCGCCTCCAGCACATGGTGACGGGATGTGTCGATGAGGCTTTTCTTGCTTCTGGCGAAATTGCCCCAGAGCAGGAACACGATACCGTCCAGATTGTCCGAAATGTACTTTATGACGGCATCTGTGAATTCCGTCCAGCCTATCCTGCTGTGTGAGGCTGCCTCTCCGGCACGGACGGTCAGTATCGCGTTCAGCAGGAGCACTCCCTGCCTTGCCCAGTTCTCAAGGCAGGGACGTCCGCTCATCGTGATGCCGAGGTCGTCATGGATTTCCTTGAAGATGTTTTTCAGGGACGGGGGAGCCGGCATGTTGTCCGGCACCGAGAATGAAAGCCCCATAGCCTGACCCGCTCCGTGATATGGGTCCTGACCGAGAATCACGACTTTCACCTTGCTTGCCGGCGTGAGTTCAAATGCCTTGAAAATCTGTCTTCCTGGAGGATAGATTGTCTTCCCGGAGGCTTTCTCCTCATGGAGATACCGTACCAGATTTTCAAAGTACGGCTTTTCAAACTCGTCCCTTAGGGCTGCTTTCCAGCTTTCTTCAATCCTGACGTCCATTTCCTGAGAGATAAATCAGAAGATTGCCTTGATGACATCGTCGATTGTCTTGACATAGATGAAGTCAAGACCCTTGATATAGATTTCCTTGATGTCCTCTATGTCCTTGCGGTTCTCCTCGGAGATGATGATGGTGTGGATGCCCGAGCGTTTGGCGGCAAGGATTTTCTCCTTGATGCCCCCGACCGGCAGCACCCTGCCTCTCAATGTCATCTCGCCGGTCATGGCGATGCCGCTCCTGACCTGCTGCCCGCGGAGGGCGGAGACCATCGAACTGACCATGGTGATACCTGCGGACGGTCCGTCTTTCGGCACTGCACCCTCAGGGACATGCACGTGGATGTCCCTCTTTGCGAAGTCATCAGAAGATATGTTCGCCATCTCAGGATGTGCCTTGATGTACTGGTAGGCGATGGTGGCTGACTCTTTCATCACATCCCCGAGATTGCCTGTCATGGTCAGGACGCCTTTCCCGTCGCTGACAGAACTCTCTATGAAGAGAATCTCCCCGCCCATTTCAGTCCATGCAAGCCCTGTGACTACTCCTGGTGCCTCGTTTCCTTTCTGCATGTCATGGAAACTGGTAGGCAGCCCGAGATATTCCTTCAGGTGCTCCTTCTTTATGACCTTCGGATAATCCTCTTCAAGTGCTATCTTTTTGGCTGTCACCCTCGCGATTTTCGCAATCTGTTTCTCCAGACCGCGGACTCCGGATTCGCGGGTGTACTTGTCGATGATGTCCGCAAGTGCAGACTTGTCTATCCTGAGCTGCTTCTTGTCCAGCCCATGCTCTTCAAGCTGTCTCGGGATGAGGTAGTCTTTGGCTATGCTCATCTTCTCTTCGGCGAGATAACCGGACACGGATATCATCTCCATCCTGTCGCGCAGGGCGGGCTGGATGGTGGATGTGTTGTTGGCCGTGGTGATGAAAAGCACATGCGACAGGTCGTAGTCGATGTCAAGGTAGTTGTCGTGGAACGTGGTGTTCTGCTCAGGGTCAAGGGCTTCCAGCAGGGCTGACGACGGGTCTCCCTTGATGTCGCTGCTGATCTTGTCTATCTCGTCGAGCACTATGACAGGGTTGGATGTGCCGGCCCTGTTGATGCCGTTGAGTATCCTTCCCGGCAATGCTCCCACGTATGTCTTCCTGTGGCCCCTTATCTCGGACTCGTCATGTACGCCTCCGAGGGCAATCCTGATGTATTTTCTGCCGAGGGCACGCGCTATCGACTTCCCGAGGCTTGTCTTTCCCACCCCCGGAGGCCCGTAGAGGCACAGTATCGGGGACTTCATGTTGCCCTTCAGTTTCAGCACGGCCAGATATTCGATGATCCTGTCCTTGACTGTCTCCAGCCCGAAGTGGTCCTCATCCAATACTTTCTGTGCGTGCTTCAGGTCAAGATTGTCCTGCGACATCTCTCCCCACGGCAGGTCCAGCATGAACTGTATATAGTTGAACTGTATGCTGTATTCCGGGGATGACGGGTTGTACCTCTCCAGTTTGGCCATCTCCTTCTCGAAGATTTCTTTCACTGAGTCAGGCCATAGCTTCTCCTCGGCACGGGCCCGGAGTTTTTCGAAATCCTCCATCTCGTCCATGCCCAGTTCTTCCTGTATGGTCCTCAGCTGGCTGTTGAGGTAGTACTCACGTTGCTGCTGGTCTATTTCCGTCTTTACTTTCTGGTTGATGTCCTGCTTGATTTTCAGCAGCTCGATCTGGGTGTCAAGTACGGTCAGCAGCTTCATCGCCCTTTCCTTCACGTCCCCATATTGCAGGAGTTCCACCTTGTCCATGAAATTCTCCGCCTCCATTGTGGATGCGACGAAATTGACGAGGAACTCGAAATTGTCGATGGACTTCAGGGCGGAAGCGGCCTCACGCGGCATATATGCGGACATCTTGATCATGGTGACGGCCTTGTCCTTGATGGCCTCGCCGATCATCTTGACGTCCTTGTTGTTCTGGTCCGGCACATTGTCGTTGAGATAGTGCACCATCCCGAGCATATACGGCTCGTATTCGGTGATTGCGTCTATCTCAAATCTCTTGAAGCCCTGGAGGATGGCCGTGATCGTGCCGTCAGGCATCTCCAGAGTCTTGAGTATCTTTGAGACCGTACCGTATCTGTAGAGGTCGTCCTTTGTAGGGTCCTCCACAGAGATGTCGGTCTGCGGCACCGCGCCTATATATCTGTTGTTCTTTTCTGCGTCCTCGATCAGCTTTATGGACTTCTCCCTGCCTATGGTGATAGGGTAGACAGTCCCCGGGAACATCACGGCGTTCCTGAGGGCAAGAATCGGAAGCGAATCCGGCAGTTCCGACTCGTCTATCTTCATGAACCCCTCGCCCTGCATCACAGGTATGATATTCACTTCAGTTCCTGATGGAGATAAGATGTCTTTGATGATATCCATAGATGTAATCATTATATTATATGTCAACCCCGACGGCATACTGCCAATTTGGCAGACTTTCTCCGCTTCGGAGGCCGGGAGCGGATATGGTCAATCTCTGTGCCACAATCTGAATATTCCCTCCGACATGACCGATTTGTGGTTATAAATTGACATAATCCCCCTCTGATATGTCTCTGACGGGGTTGATTTGTGTCAAAAGGGGCAAAAAATGTCCTTGCGATTTTGAATATTAAAAAAATAAATCTAATTTTGCGCCCTGCTGACGAAAAAATTTCGGGTTTTTAAATTCTATATTGTTATGACAAAGGCAGAGATTGTAAACGAGATTGCGAAAGCAACCGGTATCGAAAAGATTACTGTCCAGACAGTAATCGAGTCATTCATGGAGAGCGTAAAGGGTTCACTTGAGAAGGGAAATGCAGTGTATCTCCGTGGATTCGGCAGCTTCATCATCAAGCACAGGGCTGAGAAGGCTGCCAGGAACATCACCAAAAACACCACTATGACTATTCCTGCTCACAATATTCCGGCATTCAAACCTGCCAAGGTATTCGTGAACGTAGTAAAGAAATAATTTGTTAAATTTTTAAGAGTATGCCAAGCGGTAAGAAAAGAAAGAGACATAAGATGGCTACGCACAAACGTAAGAAACGTTTGCGCAAGAATAGACATAAGAAGAGAAAGTAGTCTCTCGTGTCTGCCATTTTAGCAGTCTGCTAAATTAAAAGGGTGACCGTAAGATTTGGTCGCCCTTTTGTGGTTAAGGGGGATGACCCCTGCTGTTCAACGTTCTTTAAATGAACTTTCCTGATGGAATCTGTTAAGGATCTTATTGTAGATGTCAATTCGACTGAAGTTTCGATAGCCTTGCTTGAGAACCACAGGCTCATCGAACTGAACAAGGAGTCCAGCCACGGGCACACATTCTCTGTCGGGGATGTGTATCTCGGGAAGGTGAAGAAGATCCTTCCCGCCCTGAATGCGGCCTTTGTCGACATCGGCGATGAGAAAGAGGCTTTTGTACATTATCTTGACCTCGGACTGAATTTCAATGCATTTGACGAGTTCGTCCGTAAGGTCAACCAGAATACCTCTCCACGGGAGATATATTCTTCGATCAAGATAGGTCCTGTCCTTGAGAAGGAGGGTCGCATCGAGAATGTGCTTTCTCCGGGACAGATGATAATAGTGCAGATAGTGAAGGAGCCGATCTCGACAAAAGGATCCAGGCTGACTGCGGAAATTTCATTGGCAGGACGTAATATCGTACTTCTCCCTTTTGCAGAAAAGGTGAGCGTATCCCAGAAAATCTCTTCCAAGGAAGAGAAACGGAGACTTGAGGCGCTTGTAAAGAACATCCTCCCGAAAAACTACGGGGCCATCATCCGTACTGCGGCTGAAGGAAAGAATGCCGCGGTCCTTGATGCGGAACTGATGTCTCTCATCGACAAATGGGAGACTTCGTGGAATAAGCTTACAGGCTCAAAATCCATCCAGCTGCTGTTCACTGAATACAGCAAGACCACGACCATCCTGAGGGATCTTCTCAATGACTCGTTCTCAAATATCTACGTGAATGATGAGAATGTCTATGAAGAGACAAGGAAATACATTTCACTCATATCGCCTGAACAGGAGAAGATAGTCAGACTATACAAAGACAGCACTCCTATTTTTGACCATTTCGAGGTCACAAGGCAGATAAAAAGTTCCTTCGGGAAGGTGGTCCCTATCAAGCAGGGGGCATATCTTGTGATAGAGCATACTGAGGCCCTTCATGTGATAGATGTGAACAGCGGGACCCGTTCCAAGAACAAGGAACAGGAACAGAACACATACGATGTCAACTGCTATGCTGCTGAAGAGATAGCACGTCAACTCAGATTGCGGGATATGGGGGGAATCGTGATAGTCGATTTCATCGATATGGAGAGCAACGAGCACAAGAATATGCTTTTCAAGTATATGCAGGAGTTGATGCAGCCGGACAGGGCAAAGCACAATGTGCTGCCGCTCACCAAGTTCGGGCTGATGCAGATCACAAGGCAGAGGGTGCGCCCGGCCACGGAGATCAATACGACCGAAGTCTGTCCTGTATGTCACGGAACCGGAAAGATCACATCAAGTGTGGTCATTGACGAGACGATAGAACGCCGTCTGGCCTACTATGTGACACAAAAGAATATCAGGTCTCTCGTTCTGAAGGTGAGTCCTATACTGGGAGCCTACCTGAGCAGGGGAGTGTTCTCTTCCATAGTCGGAAAATGGAAGACCAAGTACAAATGTAAAATCAGACTGGTGGAAATCACTGATTTTACAGTCCTGCAGAATGAATTCTTTACTGAAAATGGGGAAAAGCTTGACAGCTGATCCCCATTTTTCTTATTTCCAGTCCGCGGCTTTGCCGATCTTGTCCCGTATCATGTCCGCCGCCGGATTCCCGATGCTTCCTATATGCGTGTATTGCGGCCTTCTGCCGGTGTCGTACATGAATGTACCGTCGTTCACTTATCTTTTTTTTAAATGACAACAATATTGTCTGAAATTCTTATTTTTGCATTCATTTCAAGGAATGATGAAAAAGAAGAAAGCCGCTAAAGGGATTGACCCTGAATATCTGAAAAAGCAAAAGGATGCTCTCGTCAGGAAGCACAGGCAGGTCATCTATTTGAATGACAATGAGATGGCGGCTATTGACAGGTATTGTTCAAGGTTCAGGATACAGACCAGGGCGGCTCTCTACAGAGAAGTCATCATGGAGAAGATTCTCACTGAACTCCAGGACAACCATCCCACTCTTTTCTGAGCCGTCTGTCAGACTCTGCGCGATTCTTTCCTGTAGAAAGACGCCACCGGGAGAAGTGCTATGAGATAGCCGATGGCTGCGACACCTGCGGCAGTGATCAGGATGTCCGTCCAGGAGATGATTATAGGATAGGCCTGTATGACGAAATTTCCAGGCATCCTTATGAAGCCGAAATGCTGCTGAAGAAGTGCGAAGCCTACGCCGATGACGATTCCTGCCGCAAGCCCGAGCAGCGATATCATCCAGCCTTCGAGGACGAAGACCCTTTTCATGAGCCTGTCCGAGGCTCCCATGCTTCTGAATGTCCGGATGTCTTCCTGTTTCTCAATGATCAGCATGGACAGGGAGCCGAATATGTTGAATGCTATGATGAGGATGATGAAGATGAGGATGAGGTATATGGAGACCTTCTCGTATCTCATCATCTTGTACAGGGATGAGTTCTGTTCAAATCTGTCGCTGACTTTGAATCCCGGACCGAGCTGCCTGCCGATTTCCTCCTTTACTCTCCTGATTTCCTTGGCGGAGGCTCCTTCCATGCGTATTTCCACTCCAGATACCTCATTGTCGTATTCCAGCAGTCCCCGCATCTTTTCAATCGGTATGATGATTAGGGAGTTGTCGATTTCATTGTTGATGGAGAAGATGCCGGACGGGTATACCTTTACCGACTCTATCGATGCGGCCGGGTTGGACAGTGAAATATTGCGTGTCCTTGACGGGAAATATATTTCCACAGGGCTCACGAATCTCGGGTTCATGCCCATCCTGTATGCCAGTCCTGCCCCTGCGACAGCCTGCGGCACATCGCCCCGGTGCAGGGAGAATGCACCTGTCGTAATGTGCTCCCTCAGAGGCGATTCCTCCTCGTATATCCTGTCCACGCCCTTTGCCTCGGCTATGCCCTGTCTGCCATCATAACTGATGAAGACTCTCTCCTGGAGTACGGTGCACATGCTTGTGACCGACTCCTGTTCATAGATCCAGTCATAGACACTGCCTTCCGGGACGAATGTCTTGCTCCTTTCCGAAGTTATAAGCAGATCGGGCTCGACGTTCCCCAGCATTGACTTTACCAGGGAGTCGAACCCGTTGTATATTGACAGGATAATGATGAGTGCAGCCGTTCCTATAGCCATGCCTGTCGCGCTGATTGCCGATATTATGTTTATCACATTATGTGATTTCCTGGCAAACAGGTAGCGCCATGCTATGAAAAGCGGCAGATTCATCTCTATTTCTTCAGAAGTTCTTCGATATGCTCCACATAATCCAGGGAGTCATCTCTGTAAAAAGTGATTTCAGGTACAATCCTGAGCTGCTTGGCCACCTTGTTGCCCAGTTCACCTCTTATCGCCTTTGAATTGTCCTCCAATATCCCCATCACCTTCTCCGCCTTTCCTGACGGGAAAATGCTCACATATATCTTGGCTACTGACAGGTCAGGGCTGATCTTGACGCCGCTCACTGACACCAGGGCTCCGTCAAACATCGCCATCCCCTTGCTCCTGATGATCTCGGCGATGTCGCGTTGGAGTTCTTTGGAGACTTTTAATTGTCTTGTACTTTCCTGTTCCATAGTTTCTTGTTTCTTTTTGCCGATAACTTCATCGGACTTCGGTCTGTCCGTCCTCACAACCGCCGAGGTTGCTGCGGCGTACAGTCCTTGTCCTCTTCGTTCTCGCCGAAAAGTTCGGTTATTTCAGGCTGATGATGAAGTAATTCTTCTTGCCTTTCTGCACGAGGATATACTTCCCGTTGAGAACGGACTCGCTGCCGATCATGGCATTGATGTCAGACACCTTCTCCTTGTCGATGCTCACCCCGTTTGCCTGTACCATCTTGCGGCATTCTCCCTTTGACGGGAATACGGATGTCTCCACAGCCAGCAGGTCGAGGATGTTCATCGGCAGTCTTGAGGCTTCGACCTCAAAAGTCGGCACCCCGTCGAATACCTGCAGGAATGTCTTCTCGTCAAGCCTTTTCAGGGCATCGGAAGTGGCGTTCCCGAACAGCATCTCGGAGGCAGCCACGGCATTGTCGTATTCCTCCTGCCCGTGCACCATGACAGTGATCTCCTTTGCGAGGAGTCTCTGGAGTTTCCTCAGATGCGGTGCCTCTGCGTGCTCGGCTACGGCAGCCTCAATCTCATCCTTGCCGAGCATGGTGAATATCCTGATATAT
Organism: uncultured Bacteroidales bacterium; assembly: GCA_944323505.1. GTDB lineage: Bacteria > Bacteroidota > Bacteroidia > Bacteroidales > UBA932 > Cryptobacteroides. Next base: position 29,296 of record CALUST010000032.1, on the reverse strand, counting down.
CTCGCGGCATCCTCGTCCGACACGTTGAGCCAGAACTGATAGAACTGATAAGGCGAAGTCCTCTCAGGGTCAAGCCAGATGTTGCCTTTCTCAGTCTTGCCGAACTTGCCACCGTCGGCTTTCGTGATGAGCGGGCAGGTGAGCGCGTAGGCTTCTTTCCCGAGTTTCCTGCGGATGAGTTCTGTCCCTGTGGTGATATTGCCCCACTGGTCGCTACCTCCCATCTGGAGAGTGCAGCCTTTGTGTTCGTACAGCCACAGGAAGTCATAGCCCTGCAGCAACTGGTATGTGAATTCCGTGAAAGACATTCCCTCCCGTGACTCGGAGGACAGTCTCTTCTTCACTGAGTCCTTGGCCATCATATAGTTGACGGTGATGTGCTTTCCGATGTCCCTTGCGAAATTGATGAAGGAATAGTCTTTCATCCAGTCGTAGTTGTTGACCAGTTCCGCCTTGTTCGGGGCGTCGGACTCGAAGTCAAGGAATCTGGACAGCTGCTTCTTGATGCAGGCCACATTGTGCGCCAGGGTCTCCTCGTCAAGAAGATTTCTTTCCTGTGACTTCATCGACGGGTCCCCGATCATGCCTGTCGCCCCTCCGACCAGGGCATAAGGCTTGTGGCCGCAGTTCTGGAAATGTTTGAGTATCATTACGCTCACCAGATGTCCTATGTGCAGCGAATCAGCCGTCGGGTCAATCCCTACATAGGCTGCAGTAGGCCCTTCCATCAGTTTTTCCTCAGTCCCCGGCATGATCTCCTGAATCATGCCCCTCCATTTGAGTTCCTCTACAAAATTTTTCATCGGATGAATTGTTTTTCTGTATTCAGTCTGTTGTTTCTGTTCTGACAAGGTGCAAAGATAAATAAAACTGATTGAATATGGCATTGTCATGCTTTGAATTATTGCATCTGTTGGTTATATTTGCAGAGATATTGGACATGATAATCTGTATTAAGATGTCTGATATTTTATTGCGACAAGTGCATTGGTCTCATGCAATCTTCCGTTATCGGTCAGGTCATACGTCAGGTCTCGGCAGGGGACCGTTCAGCATTCAGGATACTGTTCAATGCCTATTACTCAAGAGTCTACAGGTTTGCAGAAAGGATCCTGAAAGACTCGTTGTATGCCGATGAAGTCGCCCAGGCCGTATTTGTCGGGCTATGGAGAAAAAGGGAGATGCTGGACCCTGACAGGAATTTCGAGAACTATCTTTATGTGCTCTCCAGACATGCGGTGACAGATTTCATGCGGCTCAACCGCAGGGCAAGGCTGGCAGAGGGGCTCGAGGCAGTCACGGATACAGGCTTGTCCGGAGACAGCACTGACGCCGTTGCCGAGTACCATCTGATTCAGAGCCAGATAGACAAGATTGTGGAAGGGATGCCTGAGCAGCGGCGTAAAGTCTATTGCATGAGCCGCAATGACGGCCTGTCCAATGATGAGATAGCCGAGAGGCTGCAAATCTCCAAAAGGACAGTCGAGCGGCATCTGAATCTGGCCCTGAATACATTACGCAAAGAGATGAGCAGTTTCTGCTTCATTCTGGCTGTCATATCTGCGATTTCCTGAAAAAATTTCCCGTTACGGTTGGGTGTGAAGGCATGTTTTGTCCGTATTATATATAAAAACGGACATATTATGCAGTACAACGAAGAGAGACGCGACAGAAAAGGTCTCTACGGTATTTGGATAGATGCCGGGAGGGACGAGCCGTTGTCTGGACAGCATATCAGCGAGGCATATTCAGGAGTTGAACGCCGTATCGGGGGCGGAAGGGTGCGCAGGATACTTTCGGTATCGACCCGCGTGGCCGCAGTCATGGCCATCCCGCTTATGCTTCTCTCACTCTGGCTGTTGATACGTGATGCGGACAGGCAGGAGATAGCCTGGCAGCACGTCTATGTCCCCAAAGGAGAGACAGGACAGGTCGTATTGGCCGACGGCTCGGAGATATGGCTCAATTCAGACTCGTATATGGTGTATCCCGACCGTTTTGACGGGGATGTGAGGAAGATATTCCTTTGCGGGGAGGCGTTCGCAGATATATATCATGATGAAAGCCGTCCGTTCATAGTCGAGACGCAGTATGTGGACATAAGGGTTCTGGGTACCGTATTCAATGTCAAGAGCTATGCAGATGACAGCCTTACCGAGACCAGGCTGGTGGAAGGTTCTCTTGCGGTCGATTTCGGGGAAAGTTCGGAGTTGTTGCGCCCCGGTGACCAGCTGACAGTCGACCATGCCACAATGCAGGGGACTATGGACAGGTTCGACACCGGCAGTTACGTGTCTTGGCAGCAGGGCTCTTATGTGTTCAGGAACAGCAGTCTGGAGGAGATTGTACGGTATCTGGAGCGGATATTCGACGAAAGGATACTGATATGCGACTCCGAACTTCTCGACAACACGTATTTCGTGGTATTCTCAAGGTCCATGGATCTCGATGATATGCTCAAGGCATTGGATGTGAGGTCGGAAATGAGGATTCTCCACAAGGACGACGCGATTGAGCTGCATCTCAGGTGATGCCTTGGCTTGACTTAACTTTTTACCACATTATAATAACACGATTTATGAAAAACAGAATGTCAGGTTTCATGGACCTGCTGTTCAGGGTGATGGCAATATCATTGCTGGCTGCAGGGACCGCTGTGGCATCTGCCGCCCAGGACAGGGACATTGACCTCCATGTCGACGGGCAGCCGATAAGCCATGTGCTTGAAAGGCTTAACAGGGATTATGCCTTCAATTTCGTACTTCTTACGCCTGAGATAGATGTTGACAGGCGTGTCTCGCTTGATCTGTCGGGAGTGTCCTTGGCTGATGCTCTTGCGGAAATCTTTGAAGGGGAGGATGTCTCGTATGAGATTCTCGGCAGCACGGTCCGCATCAGAAGACAGGATCGTGAACAGTCGGCAGCTGTCGCTCATACTGTCTCGGGACGTGTCCTTGATGCTGACGGACAACCGCTCGTCGGGGCATACGTGCTGGAGCAGGGCACGAAAAACGGGACAGTCACCGATCTCGACGGCAATTATTCCATAGTGCTGACGGGAAATTCGTCCCGACCGGTGCTGACATACTCGTTCCTCGGCTATCTCACCAGTGAGGAAAGCGTCACCCCGGGGACACGGGCGGATGTCATCCTTGAAGAGGACTCGCAGATGCTCGAGGGCGTGGTTGTCATGGGATACGGAGTCCAGAAGAGAGGGAATATCACTGGTGCCGTCTCCACTGTGCAGGCGCGTGATATAGAGGATATCCCTGTAAATAATTTCGGTGCGGCTATCGCCGGGCGTACAGCCGGAGTACAGGTGGTGTCCCCTTCAGGAAAACCGAGCGGCGGATTCTCCGTGAGGGTGAGAGGAGCCACATCAATCACTGCCGGCAATGAGCCTCTCTATGTCGTTGACGGTGTCCCTACGACGGACACTTATTCAATCAATCCGGAGGAGATTGAGAGCATCACTGTCCTCAAGGATGCTTCATCAGCCGCCATCTACGGAAGTGCCGGGGCGAACGGAGTCGTGCTCATAACGACCAAGTCCGGCAACAGCGAGGAGACTGTAGTGGAGTTCAATGCCTATTACGGTTTCTCAAGCCGGCCTAAGAAGATGGATGTCCTGGATGCCGCCGAATATGAGTCGCTGCTGGCAGATCTCGGGTACGGGGCGTTGGACAAGTCAGTGTACAATGCCAATATCGACTGGCAGGACGAGATGTTCCAGGTCGCCCCGATGCAGAACTATCATCTCTCGATAGCAGGAGGTACTGAAAAGACGAAGTATTACATCGCGGGAGGCTATACTGACCAGGACGGCATCATCCGCCCGTCATCCTTCAAGAGGATGAATTTCAAGGTCAACTTTGAATATCAGGCCAAGGACTGGCTGAAGATAGGCACCACAATGAACTACAGCCGCATCACGGATGTGGATGTCTCTGACGGCTCATCGGAGTCTGTCGTGCTGCAGTCCATAACGACTCCTTCCGTGGTCGGCAAATATTCTGCAGACGGGACCTTCATGACTCTGCCGTTCCTTTCCTCTCTGGAGAACCCGCTCAGCGGAATCGACAACTACGACAGGAACAAGGTCTCCAACCGGCTTCTCGGCTATTTCTTTGCCGAGATCACCCTGTGGAAGAATCTCAAGTTCAAGTCCAGCCTCGGATGGGAGGTCGGCTGGTCCAGATACAAGGAGTTCCTCGACCCGTTCAACTCCATCTGGGGCCGTAACCAGGGAGGCATGGCAAAATACAATACCGCATTCGACTACAAATGGATCAATGAGAACATCCTGTCATGGAACCAGGACTGGGACAGGCATTCATTGTCTGCACTCGCCGGATTCATAGTATCCAAAAGCGCATCAGAGGGGGCGGATGTGTCGGTACAGGGCTTCTCAAGCAACAAACTTCATATCCTGAATGCCGGGACAGTGTTCAACCAGCCTACGGAATATTACGGGGCATCGAGTAATGTGTCTGCCATATCCAGGATTAACTACGACTACGACAACCGCCTGATGGCTACCGTCAATTTCAGGGCTGATGCTTCATCCAAATTCGGCAGGGACAGCCGCTGGGGCTTCTTCCCGTCGTTCTCTCTCGGATGGAGGATGTCAAACGAGTCCTTCATGGAGAATGCCCTTTGGCTCAACGACCTGAAGATCCGCGCCGGATGGGGTATGGTAGGTAATGACCAGATAGGGAATTACAGTTCATACAGCATCTACGGGACCGGAGCCAATTACAATATCGACGGGACCATCCTTTCCGGCTACTATCAGAGCCAGATCGGCAATGACAAGCTGAAATGGGAGACCACGTCCCAGACAAACGTCGGAGTCGACATGTCGGTATTGCGCAGCAGGATCAACATGACGCTGGACCTGTACTACAAGCATACTTCCGACCTGCTGCTGATGGTCAACCTGCCGCTCAGCACGGGATTCGAGTCAGGTATACAGAATGTCGGCAAGGTCGTCAACAGGGGAATCGAATTCCAGTTGGGCACACGCAATCTGACCGGCAAGTTCAAATGGAATACCGACTTCAACATATCCTTCAATGACAACAAGGTGCTGGACATGGCAGGCTCGCCTGTGATATATACCGGAGCCCTTGACAAGAAGATAGCCGGGAACGTGTCCATCATCAAGGAAGGGCTGCCTTTGGGTACATTCTGGGGATATGAGGCAGCCGGCGTCAATCCTCAGGACGGAAGGATGATGTACGAGAATGCCGAAGGGATGCTCGTCTATGAGGAGGACCTCGACCCTGATGTCGACAGACGTGAGATAGGATGTGCGCAGCCTGTGTTCACATACGGCATAAACAATGATTTCAGATGGAAGAATCTGAGCCTTTCGATACTTCTCCAGGGCTCATACGGCAACGATATCTTCAATGCGACAAGAATGTTTACCGAGGGAATGTTCGATTCGAGGAACCAGTCATCGGCAGTGCTGATGAGATGGCGCAACCCTGGCGACTATACCACGATTCCGCGTCCTGAGAAAGACAATTATCCTGTCATCTCGTCCAGATTTGTCGAAGACGGGTCATATCTCAAGATAAGGAATGTCCGCCTCGGCTATTCTTTCCCGGAGCGGTGGATCAGCAGGATAAGGCTGAAAAGCCTTTCGGTCTATGTCTCTGCCGACAATCTTGTCACATGGACAAACTACAGCGGGCTTGACCCTGAGGTGAACATCGGAGGCACAAGCGCGACCGCAATGAGCATTGATCAGGGGGTGGTGCCGCATCCGCGCACCTATGTATTCGGTGTTAATGTAGTATTCTAAAAACGCACGGAAATGAAAAAATATATTTGGACGGTCATTATGGTACTTATGTCCATGACTGTAGTGTCTTGTGACAAATTCCTGACGGAGATCCCGCAGGATTCGCTGACGGACGGGAATGCCTTCACGTCGGCCGCAGATGCGGAAGCCTTGATCAACAGCTGCTACGACGGTCTGCAGAAAGGATTTGAAGAGTATTATACATGGTATTATCTCGTATTGTCAGAGTGTCTCAGTGACAATGCATTCAGCGGAGGGGACGATGTAGATATCATCAATGTCTTCAAGAGGGACATCACCCCTCTTAATCTGGTGGTGACGAAGAGCTGGAAGTCCCTGTACGGAGGCATCCTCAGGTGCAATGTCGCTTTGACGAACATCCAGCAGATTGATGACCCTGAACTCGACGTCATCTCGTTCGGGCAGACGTCCAGACGGGAAGAGATGCTGGGCGAGGCTGCATTTATGAGGGCATTGCACTATTACAATCTGGTCAGGCTTTGGGGAGATGTACCGCTTGTGCTGACGACTGGAAGTACGGCACCTGAAGATGTCGAGGTGCCGCGTGACCCACAGGAAAAGATTTTCGGACAGATAATCTCAGACCTTGAATATGCCTCTGCAAGGCTGCCTGAGTCCCGTGCGACCGAGGCCGAGACTCGTGGAAAGGCATCTCTCGGTGCCGTAAACGCCTTGATGGCCAAGACATACGCCATTATGGGGGCACCGGACAATGTGGACTGGGAAGCAGTCAGGACCTACTGCGGGAAAGTCCTTGACTCAGGCGTGTATTCGCTGGTACAGGACTTCAACTGGCTCTATGACAATCAGCACAGGAACAATTCAGAGACTGTCCTCGCAGTGCAGTACGAAGGCAACGGCAGTACGGAGGGCAATTATGTCCCGGCTTTGCTGCTGCCGCCTTCAATGACCGAGCAGAACTGGAGGAAGTATCTTACCCCGTCCCAGGATCTGATAGCCGCCTTTGATGCCGAGAATGATGAAGTGAGGAAGAATGCCACGATTATCTATGAGGATGTGAACAATATGTGGTATGACGAATATTATGCCATCGAGGAGAACGGCTCCTGGTCTACCCGTTCAATCCCGTTCCCGTATAAGATGAGAGGCTTTGACCGTGTAGGATGGGACTGTAGCGATCTCATCTACATCTTCAGGCTTGCTGACATCGTGCTTCTCCATGCTGAGGCTCTGAATGAACTGTCAGGACCGGGGGCTGCGGCTGCCGATGAGAATCTCCAGATGCTCAGGACCAGAGTAGGGCTTGCCCCTCTGCAGGCCGCATCCAAAGAGGATATGACATCTCTGTTGCTCAATGAGAGAAGACTCGAACTTGCCTATGAGGGCGAACGCTTCAATGACCTCAAGCGCTACGGGCTTCTTGAGGAGGTGCTTGACGACTATACATGGGAGGAAATCATCGACGGGGAGAAGGTGACAGACATGAAGCGTGACTTTCCTGCTCACATGCAATGGCTTCCTGTCCCGCAGGACGAGAGGGACAGAAATCCGGCATTGTCCCAGAATGAGGGATATTGATGTGTGAACCGATTAAATTCTGATTGAGATGAAAATATATAGGAATATGTTGTTTGTTGCGGCAGTTGCCGCAGCGGGGATTTCCTGCCAAAGACAGGATTATCTGATGCCCGATCCTGATGCACTGCCTCCTGTAGTCGAGTCCCTTGTCACAGCAGGTGAGACCCTGGTCTACGGGGATTCGCTGGCATGCGAATTCACTGTGAGCGATGCTTCTGCCATCTCCCATGCCGAACTGGAACTTGTTGTTGACAATGCCGTCAGATACAGCAAGTTGTGGGCGGGGCACAATGCCACATCCATGACTCTGCGGGACACGGTCTCAATCCCTTTCCAGTCCATGTGTGTCAATACATCAGGCATCATCAGGGTGTCCGTGATGAACAAGGAGATGAAAGAGACGGAATATACCAGAGAGATACAGGTCCGCAGACCGGGATTCGTATCCATCCGTTTTGTTCCTGACGATGCCGGTCTGCAGGCTGTGGAACTGGAAGATGATGGCAGTGACGTGTATTCTGCATCCGGACTTTCTTTCGACAACGGGGTCACGGGCTTTATCCATGGCTCGGTTGATGGTCAGGAGGACGATGTGATATGGGGCTTTGACCAGACGGCAGGTATATGTATGATCGGGGCGGAGACTCCTGTCACATTGTGTGATTCGGAGAGCATTGAAATGAAGGTGAGCGAGATTGTCTTCGATGCAGTGTCGTTCGAGATCACTCCGCTGGAAAAGGAGAGGTCCGTGCAGGGAGTGGCCCTTCTGCCATATAAGGTATCTCCTTCCGATGCCGAGAATGTGTCGAACACATTCCGGACAGTGTCTCCTGTCCATCTTGAACAGGGCAGTGAAGTCGCCCTGGAACTGATAGACCTTGAAGAGGTGATGTTCGACCCTGATTGGTTTGAAGTCTCGGGAGACTGTCTTGTCTACACCGGCCTGACAGGGGATGTCAACCTGTATCTCAATACATTGTGGAATTTCGTATTCGTGGAGCATGAGTCATGGCCGTTCGTGTCGCAGATGGCATATCCTGAGACCTTGTTCATCAACGGATGGGGAGTGGCCTGCCCTGAACTCTGGTTCTACAATCCGAATTGGGACTTCTCCAAGGCTCTCTCAATGCGTCAGACGGGAAATGACGGCGGAGAATATACCTGGAGGATGACTGTGGCAGCATCTGTGGATGCCAACTTCAAGTTCTACACAGGCTCGGACTGGGGGTATGAGATTGCTCCTACAGGCATCACATACGAAGGTGATGCCCTTGAGGCCAGGGAAGAATCCGGTAAGCCGGGCAATTACAACATATACTTCAAGTCCGGACAGGAATTCAAGTCATGTGTGATTGCCCTTGAGGTGACAGCCGGAGGAACAGCGACGGTGTTGAAAAGCGAGATATTGAGGACAAGCGACAAGGATAAATGATGAAAAGGATTTTGACTGTATTGATGACAGGTCTGGGGCTGTTGGCTGCCCCGGGCCTGATGGAGGCAGGAGAGACCGTATTGCCTCTTGAAGGGGAATGGCAGTTCCGGCAGGCGGGGACGTCCCGTTGGCACGATGCGGAAGTTCCCGGATGTGTGCATCTGGATCTCATGTCCGGAGGGATGATACCGGATCCGTTCTATTCGAGGGAGGAGAAGGATCTCCAGTGGATAGGGGAGAAGGACTGGGAATATGCGAGGTCGTTCACGGTGGATGAGGGGCTTCTGGGCAACAGCCATGTGATATTGTGCATGGAAGGGCTTGACACTTATGCCGATGTGTATGTGAATGACTGGCTTGTATGTTCATGCGACAACATGTTCAGGACATGGAATGTGGATGTAAAGCCTTATCTCCGTCCGGGGGACAATGAGATAAGGATATATTTCAGTTCTGTATTCAAGGTGGATATGCCGAAATATCTTGCGTCCCCGTTCAAGTTGCGTGCATGGCCAAACAATGACCAGAACAATGACATCTGGCTGAGCCTCTATGCGAGGAAGGCCGGATACCACTACGGCTGGGACTGGGGACCGAGGCTCATCACGGCAGGTATCTGGCGCGGCATAAGTCTCAGGGCATGGTCGGGGGCAGACCTGGAGTCTGTGCATATCAAGACCTTGTCCGTACCGGAGAAGTCAGGTGGATATGCAGAGATGTCCGCTGACTGCAGGATATGCTCTGACGCGGCAGGTGAGGCGTCCATAAATATCTCATACGGGACGGGGAAGGTGACCCGGACTGTGGCAATTGAGAAAGGCTGTAATGACATCACTGTCCCGTTCAGGATAAAGAATCCGGAACTCTGGTGGTGCAATGGTGCCGGGGAACAGCATCTCTATGACTTCGATGTTACTGTGGACATGGACGGGAAGCGTGACACAATGACAGTCACCACCGGCATCAGGAAAGTGGAGGTGATCAGGGAGAAGGACGAGGCCGGACAGTCCATGTATGTGAGGCTGAACGGCAGGCCTGTCTACATGAAAGGGGCGAACTATATCCCGATGGACAACTTCCCGACACGGACTCCGGATGAAAAATATGAGCACATCATCGGATCAGCCGCGAAGACAGGCATGAATATGCTCCGCATCTGGGGCGGAGGAATATATGAGAATGATATCTTCTATGAACTCTGCGACAGATACGGTATCCTGGTATGGCAGGACATGATGTTCGCCTGCGGGATGTTCCCTGCCGACGAGGCATATCTTGAAAATGTCCGTCATGAGGTCAGGGACAATGTCCGGAGGCTGCGCAACCATCCGTGCATCGCTCTCTGGAACGGCAACAATGAGAACGAGATATCGTATTTCGGATGGGGCTGGTCTGAGCACATGTCTCCGGAAGAGGACAGCGTGTACAGGAGCAATCTCAGGAAACTTTTCTATGAGACCATCCCTGATGCCATAGCGGAGGAGGATGATACGAGATACTATCATCCGACCTCTCCTGTCACAGGATATAACGGCATAAGGTACAATTACGGAGATGTCCATTACTGGTCTGTATGGAAAGGCGGATGGGTCGAGGAATATACGGAGGCGCGGAACATCGGCCGCTTCATGAGCGAGTACGGTTTCCAGTCCTATCCTGACATGCGCACATTGCGGGAGGTGATACCTGCAGACGAACTTTATCTGGGCTCGTATGCCGTGCTCAGCCATCAGCGGGCCAAGAATGACGAGACCCGTGACCCGTATTTCGGGGACAAGATGATGACGATGTACATGTCCAGATATTTTACTGTGCCGGAGGATTTTGATGATTTCATATACATGAGCCAGGTGATGCAGGCGGAGGCTGTGAAGGTGGGCGTCGAGGCGCACCGCAGGGCCAAGCCGTATTGCATGGGGACACTGTTCTGGCAGATAAACGACTGCTGGCCGGTGGCGTCATGGTCGAGCATTGACTATTACGGACGCTGGAAGGCTTTGCAGTATTATGTGCCGAGGATGTTCTCGGAAATTCTCGTATCTCCGTATGAGGCGGGGGACAATGTGGCCTTCAAGGTGATTTCCGACAGGAACGGCAAATTCGAAGGCAGCCTGACAGTGAGGACGCTCACCCTGACCGGGGAGGAACTGTCCAGACGTGAGATGCCTGTGCGTCTCGGCTCTGATGAAGCCGCTGACGTGTTTTCCGTCGCGAAGTCCGATCTTCTCTGCGGCAGGGAGGAAAATACCGTGTTCGTGACGGCAGCCTTGTATGAGGGCGGCAGGAAAGTGTCGGAGAATATCTATTACCCGGTCTATTCCAACAGGTATGACTATCCTGAGCCTGACATGAGGTGCGATGTCGAGGAGGCTGACGGGGGCCTTTGGCTGACATTGTCATCTGATGTCCTCGTCAGGAATCTCTGGCTGGATACCGACGACCCTGAGACTGTGTTCACGGACAATTCCCTGACCCTCGTACCAGGTGAGCCTGTAAGGATTTTTGTCAGGTCGGGGCTGGATGCCGCGCAATTCAGAGACCGGCTGAAGACAATTTCGTTAAATGACCTGCAATATGAGAACTGATATGACAGTCCTGGCTTTATGCTTGTCCGCGATGCTTGCATCGTGCGGCAAGGAGATCCCGTACCATCCTGCTCCTGCTCCCGATGATGATGTGCAGATTGAGGAACTGCAGCCGATTGTCCTTTCCGGTACGGCGGCCGGTTCGTATGAATATTCTGACGGGACTCTGAAGATGGCATCGAAAGGGCAGGGCAGTATCTATGGAGTGTGTCTCGACAAGGTCTGCAGCGGGCATTTCATCGCTGAGGCTGAGTCTGATTCCGACAGGAATTTCGGGCTTGCCTTAGTGAGGGAGGAGAACGGCCGCCCGGATTATGACAACTATGTGGCTGTGACCGTCTGTCTTGAAGACGGTACGCCGGTGATACGAGCACGTGACAGGCAGAACGGGAAAGACAACGTGCTGGACAATACCGGAGCAATCCCTGAGTCCGATATGGAGTTCAGATATGCCATACCGTTGGACGGGAGATATTTTTCTGTCCCTTTCAGGAACTCCACAGGGAAGGTGAGGATAATAAGGAACTCGATTTCCGGATTCTTCCATCTGTATGTGGGGGTGGGCAAGGAGATTGACGGCAGATTCTGTGAGGACTGGATTGAGACTGCCCAGATCAAGGACTGGAACGGGGCTGATACTGATTTCTTCATCTGCCCGGTGATAAGGCTGGAGACGGACAAAGAGGATGAGACGGTATTTTCCGATATATGGTTTGAAGAATTCGGGACAGGCAGCGGTGGCCCGGCAGTGAACGGATTCGCGGCAGAAGAGACATCGGATCTTGTCTGGGCCGGTTTCCCTGGAGACGGTGTGGTTGTGAGTTTTGATGAGCGGTTCTGTCCGGCATCTGCAGGAGGCAGGAAGTTCATATTCTGGTCGGAGTCCAACTATGTGCCAGCCTGGCTCATGAGCAATGAACTGCTGTATTGCTATGAATTCTGCGAGACATGGTCAGACAATGTCAAAGGCTGTTTCGAACCCATGTCTGACAGGCTTCTGGCCTATGCTGATGTGGAGGTCACGGAGGACAATGACGTGAGGAAGACTGTCAGGTACAGTTATGCCCTGGTCAATCCTGACTACGCGGCCCCGTATCCTGACGGCTCTTTCCCCGAGGTCGTGGAATGGTACACCTTCTATCCTGACGGTGTCGGGGTCAGAAGGATGGACTATATCCAGAACGGCACTCCGAACGGCAGATACCACGAATTGAGCGAACCTATGGTCATCTCAGGCAGTTCATCTGTGCCAGAGGATCATTTCAAGTCCCCGGCATTTGTCATCAGCAATCTGAGTGGCGCAAGATACGACCTCTATCCGGACAAGAGCGCGTTTGATGCGGTCAATGCCAATGTCCCGACATGGGATGAGCAGATCTACCGTGTGCGCCTGAACAGTGCGCCTGATGCCTTCAGCGTTTTTGCCGACCCGGGGAAATATCCCGGCTCTGAGGCTCTTCCTGTGTCGCTGGACCTGTCATGGCATGACATCACATATCAGATGAGCCATTTCCCTGTGGACAAGCAGCCATATCTTCTGGCCCGATACGGGGATTATGACAAATCCAATGCGACATGGCCTTCACAAGTCTCGCATTCATCTCTCATCGGAGTCGAGGCCAAGGAAGGATGCGACTGGACATCGGACTATCTTGTCGATGATGAAGGCCGCAAGTACAGGACGTATCTGATGCTTTTCGGGATAGCGGAAGCGGATGACAGCGGCTCTGTCGATGCTCATGTTCGCTCATGGCTGTCTTGCGGAAGCCTTGACAACCTCTCCGGGGTCACTGTTCCCGAAGACGTGACAGGATATGACAAGAGGGAGATTGTGCTCGAAAGCACAGGGGATGCTTCATGCGGTTTCCGCTTTGTACCTGCAGGTACTGTCAGGAGTCCTGTGTTCCGGATTTCGGACTGGCCGGGCGGCGACGAGGTCTCTTTATACTGCAATGACAGGGAACTTGTCGCATTTTCTGATTATATTTGTGACATTGTGGACGGGAATCTTGTCATTTGGATGAACATTGAGACGGGGTCCCCTATTGAGATACGGATAAATTGACAGTATGAAGAAACAATCAGCTTTTCTTGTTCCGGCAATATCCCTTCTTGCGTTGACGACGTCATGCGGAGGGGATGTTGTCAGTGTGAATGAAGTCTCATACAGAGGCTGGGACCGTTCGGTGATGATGTCTGACGGGATTGCTACTGTCGTCCTCAATCCTGAGTATGGCGGAGGCGTGACTTATTTCGGGCTTGTTGACGGCAGGGAGGCTGCGGAAGTCCCTTCTGAGTCTCTCAATGTGCTCTGGAATGACGATGTGGTGGACGGATGGCATCTTCCCGAGTATGCTGTGACTGGACGCAGCCCTGCGGCAGGACGCTTTGATGTCGGCAATGAGAGGAAGACCGAGCATCTGCATGATGTGTTGTGGGCCGGCGAGTATGAGGTGCTGGCAGGTCGGGACGGGTCCGTGACTTTGACAAGCCCCGACTGTGACAGCCTCGGCATACGGCTGGAAAGAAGGTATTCCCTTTCCGGCGGGGTGCTGACAATCCGGCATAAGATGACCAACATCTCAGATGCCGAGACGGAATATTGCTTCTGGACCAGAACGCTCCTGCCGTCAGGCGGCATTTTTTTCTGCACATACGACAGTACCGCAGTTGAGGGTCCGTCCTGTTCGGAGATGGCATTCGAGCCTGACAGGCTTGTCTCCACGGATGGATGCGATGACAGGGTCTCATTCGCTCACGGGCATTTCACAGCACTTCCTGGCGGGGATGCGGCAAGGAAGTTCGGCATGGCCAATACGGACGGGAATACATTCTATCTCAGGGACGGTATTCTCTATGTCAAGAGGTATCCGGTCTTTCCTGACGAGGAGTACAACTGCAATCCAGGGCACGGGAAATTCCCGATGATGATATATTTCAATGAGGATTTCATCGAGATGGAGCCGAATTCCCCGATGTTCAGGCTGGCTCCCGGAGATACGGTGACATTGGAAGAAAAATGGGAACTGCACAGGCTCGGATGATTCATTTTTCGTGAAATATTGTTAAATTTGCGCGGCTTGAAAGAAAATGCAATAATTAATCTTATAGAATCATGAGAAAGAATATCGTAGCCGGCAACTGGAAGATGAACACTACAGTTCCGGAGGGAATCGAACTTGCAAAGGCAGTCGTCGCAAAGGCATCTGAAGTGCCTGCATCAGTGAAACTCATCATCGCCCCGCCATTCACACACCTCTATCCTGTAGCAGAGGTTGTAAAAGGCACTGCAGTGGGACTTTCGGCACAGAACTGTGCGGACAAGGAGCATGGCGCATACACAGGTGAGGTCTCTGTCAAGATGCTTGCTTCTGCAGGCTGCGAATACACCATCCTCGGACACTCCGAGAGAAGACAGTATTACGGCGAGACGGATGCAAAGCTCGTTGAAAAGGTAAAGCTGGCGATTGCAGAAGGACTTTCACCGATATTCTGTGTCGGAGAGAATCTTGAGGAGCGTGAGGCAGGGCGTCATTTCGACGTGGTATCGGAGCAGGTGAAGAATGTGCTCTACACCCTTTCTGCCGAGGAGATGGCCAAGGTCATCGTAGCATACGAGCCTGTATGGGCAATAGGTACCGGCAAGACTGCTACCGCCGAGCAGGCACAGGAGATTCACGCCTGCATCCGCAAGGTGCTCGCAGAGAAGTTCGGCGCCCTTGCTGAGGAGATTACCATTCTCTACGGAGGCAGCTGCAAGCCTTCAAATGCCAAGGAACTTTTCGCCTGCCCTGACATTGACGGTGGCCTTATCGGAGGCGCGGCCCTCAAGGCAGATGATTTCATCGCTATCGCACAGTCATTCTGATATTGCCTGATTATGAACAAGGCGATTATTTTATGTACAGCGGCAGCCGGAATGGCTGCTGTTGTCGCTTGTAAGAGCAATGCCGACAGCAATCTCCAGGCAAAAGTCGATGAATATGCAGTGGTGGAAGTCAGCTCCCCTCTTCTTGAGACATTGTCTGACAAGGATATGCAGGTCCTGAACCTTTTCCGTTCTGCCGGAAGGATTATGGACGACCTGTTCTGGCAGCAGACTTTCGGAGACAAGTCCCTGATGGAGGGTCTGGCGGATCCTGCCGCGAGGGATTTCGCTATGATAAACTACGGGCCGTGGGACAGGCTTGACGACAATGCCCCGTTTGTCGACGGATACGGTCCGAAGCCTCTCGGAGCCAATTACTACCCGTCAGACATAACTGCAGAGGAGTTCGCGGCATTTGATGACCCAGACAAGAACAGCCTCTACACAGTACTCAGGAGAGACGGGGACGGCGGGCTCAAATGCGTATGGTATCATGACGAGTACAAGGAGGAACTTGACCAGGTGTGCCGCTATCTCGAGGAGGCCGCTTCCATCACGGAGAATGAAGGGCTGAAAAATTATCTTCTGAAACGGGTCAAGGCGTTCAGGACAGATGACTATCTTGAGAGTGACATGGCCTGGATGGACATGAAAGACAGTAAGATAGATATTGTCATCGGACCTATTGAGAACTACGATGACAAACTCAACGAGTCCAAGGCGGCATACGAATGCTTCATCCTTCTCAAGGATGAGGAGAGGAGCGCGGATCTTGCAAAATATGTCTCGATGCTCCCTGAACTTCAGAAGATGCTGCCATGCGAGCCGGAATACAAGACTTTTGTTCCGGGGACTTCATCGGACCTTAATGTCTATGATGCCATATATTATTCCGGAGACTGCAATGCCGGCAGCAAGACGATAGCCATCAACCTGCCTAATGACGAACGTGTGCATGCGGCAAAAGGCACGCGCCGTCTCCAGTTGTACAACAGCATGAAAGCCAAGTTCGGCAAGATTCTCCTGCCTATAGGCCGTCTTCTTGTCGAGCCGGGGCAGCAGAAGCATCTCCGCGACGAGGCATTCTTCTGGAACGTGACATTCCATGAGGTGGCACACGGACTCGGGGTGAAAGAGACTGTCAACGGGAAAGGCAGTGTGGACGAGGCCCTCGGGACCGAACGTACCACATGGGAGGAGGCAAAGGCTGACATCCTCGGGCTTTTCATGGTGTGCAAACTCATTGACATGAACGAGATACCTCTTATCACCAAGGAAGACGCCATCACTACCTACATCGCAGGACTTGTCCGTTCTGTCCGTTTCGGCTCGGCTTCATCCCACGGCAGAGCCAATATGATGTGCTACAATTTCATGAAAGAGCACGGTGCCTTTACAAGGAACAAGGACGGGCAGTATCATATCGATTATGAAAAAGCCTTGCAGGCCATAGACGACTGGGCTGCCCTGATTCTTAAGGTGCAGGCAGAGGGTGACTATGAGTTTGCGAAGGAGTATGCGGCCAGAAATGCCGTCATCCCGGAAGCCCTGTCGGCAGACATCGCAAACGTGAATGCACACGACATACCGCGTGACATACGTTTTGATTTTGTCTGGTAGGACTATTCTTCCGGAAGGGTAGCGACCACGATTCCTATCCTGTATTTCTGGTTCCAGAGCCAGATCTTGCCGTTGCGGACATCTGTAACTCTCAGGTCAAGTCCGTGACGGCTTTTTATGTCGTCAGGGGTAGTGTATTCCAGATCTCCCGTCAGCACCTGGTCTGTCCTGACAGGCATATCATCACAGTCCAGGAAAAAATAGTCAGCCATATTGTCATCGCTGACGCGGAATTCATATTTGTCCGGATTGAATCCGATCTGATGCCTTTCGGGCGAGTATACGAATGTCTTTGTCCCCTTTATGGTAAGGGAGATCTCGTCTATGCCGGCAAATTCCTCCACCGTGAACTGGTACAGTTCGCAGCCTGACAACATCGCTCCTGCCAGGATTGCCGTGGCGGCCCGTATTATTCCAGGTGTGCTCATTCCTCATCCTCCCTTATGATTATTTCTTTGGCGACAATGTCTTTCGTTCCGTCCTTGTATGTTATGACTGCCTTCAGCAGCCCTGACGTCTCGGGAATGTAATATCCGTTGTCTCCTGTCCGGATTTCTTTCCCGTCCAGTGTCCATGATATGTTGTCGGCATCGGCAGCATTGAACAGCCGCAGAGGAAGTCTCGCTCCGGACGGGAATGTCCCGTCATTGTTCCTTTCCACATATCTGAGATACATGAACGGCCTCCCGCCTGACATGGTCGCTTTTGTGGTGAATCCTGATTCGGCAGGACTGCCTTCTGTATCGTCCTCCTTGCAGAAAATCTGCACCACATATTCCGTCTTGGGGGATAATCCCTCCAGCACGGCGGCATAGTTCATCACATTGTTCTCCGTTCCGCATGACTCCACTTGGATTTCCGTCATAGTGGAGCCTTTCTTGCCCCACCGCATCAGCATCTCCCCTTCAAAACTGATGTCCGTGCACCAGCTGACGATGGCAGCGTCCTGGAAAATGTCGGTCTGAGTGACTATTGGGACAGGAATCTTTGAAGAATCACTCCGCCGTGCATTGAATCTTATCTTTTCCCCGTTTCTGGTGATGCCGGATATCTCGTATGAAGATGTCGTCCCGTTCCAGAATGCGAAAGCCGGGTCAGTGTCCGGGGAGAACGAGTCTTTTTCTCCGTATGGATAGAAAATCGGCTGCAATGAAACATAGTCTCCGGTCCCGGAGTCGTCGGCAGGTCTGGAAGCCTCTATGAGGTCTGCGCACTGGTGCTGCGGATTGCTGTTTACGGCATTGGTGCCGACCGCCCACCGTTCTGCAGCCGTCAGACCGTTGCCGCTGTCATTGAGAGACTTGTCCACATGGTATATCAGCATACCTTCGCCTCCGATGTAGGCATCCCATCCTTTATTGTTCCTGCATTCAAAGAGATAGTATTCGTCAGGCGTATCCCCGTTTATCCTGTAGAAAATGCCTTTCTCGACAGAGGGCAGTTCGTATGTCCCGTCCCTGTCTATGACTACGGCCTCCGAGATGCCGAGCATCTCCCGTTCGACTGCATTGAAATTGGGCGGTGTATCCCCGAAGTTGTTCTTGTTGCCCTTATCCATTATTGAGGTGCTGCCCCATAACGCGTCTGAAAGCCCGCCGCTGCCCATGAGGTCGGTGTCGTACATGTCTGGAAGCCCGAATGTATGGCTGTATTCATGGCAGAAGGTCCCTATCCCGGCCATCCTGTCCTGCGACAGTTCGGAGGTGCAGGCATATCTGTCGATTGTCACGCCGTCCAGGACAAGGGAAATGCCCGCTCCCTGCCCTATGAACCATGCGTGGGACCAGATGTGGTAGTCTCCTGACCCGTCCGCTTCGTCCGGTCCTGCATAGAAGATGAATACGTTGTCCGCCACCCCGTCCTTGT
Organism: uncultured Bacteroidales bacterium; assembly: GCA_944323505.1. Taxonomy (GTDB): domain Bacteria; phylum Bacteroidota; class Bacteroidia; order Bacteroidales; family UBA932; genus Cryptobacteroides. The sequence goes on along the minus strand of CALUST010000032.1, from coordinate 10,553 downwards.
CGTCATCATATCTTGAGAAATTGATGCTGCCGTCAGCCAAGATGCAGGCGTCCCTCACCATTTCTGCAGGGTTGGCATCGCTCCCGTTCCTGTCTTCGAGGTTCCTTCCGTAGTATTTGTAGCTCTTTGGCAGCGTGATGATGTCGCTTACATCGAACGAGAACTCGTATGTCCCCCTGAACTGGTCGTTGAAATACCCGACAGCCCCTTTCATCCCGTTCCTGCCCTCATTGAGAAGGGCGATGAAATCCTCTTTGCCGTATGTGAAAGCCAGGTCGCTGAACTGTACCAGGAGCACAAGTCCATGTTTTTCGATGACCTGTTCCTCTGACTTTATTGCCGGCGATTTCAAGGCATTGAGCCTTTGCATCAGATTCCGCCTTTCCGGCATTATTGATTTCCTGATGACGGCGGCAGTCTCGCATATCTTTCCGTATGGGATATTGCGGCTTGCTGCGGCAATGTCCGGAGGCAATGTTTGTCCGACCTTGTATCCGCTGTCTGCCTTTCTCCCGTCAGGCAGGAATGTCGCATAGCAGTACCACCCTTCTTCATCCTGGATTATTGCGCATCCGTCTGATGTCGTGAGCATCTTGCTGAATTCGTCACCCCGCAGGATGGCATTGAATGCCGTGCCGTCCGGCTGCCTGAGTACCAGCGATGTCCTTCTGGCCGGACTTGCGGTCAGAAGCAATGCGCACAGGATGGCTCCTGCAACGGATATTATGCGACTCACGGCACTGGATTTCATTATTCCCGCATCCTTTATATCTTTGCAGTATAATCTGCATAGTTACGATTTTTTTATGAGACGGACAATTTTTTTAACCATTTTGGGCGTGCTTTGCAGTTCTGTGTCATTATGTGCTCAGAATCATATAGTTGATGCCTTGGACAGGTATGGGACTATGGATTCTTGGAGTGTCAGGGCTGTAAAGGAATCCGCCATCATCGGAGGGGAGGTGAAATATCTCTATGAGTTTTTCGGAGACAGGGATACGGTATATACAAGGGAGCCGTTCACCCCTCCGCAGGGATATTATTGGAGGACCAATAACGTGCTTGCGGTTGTCGCAGGTGTGACCAAGACCAACAATACGGTCTTCCCCGAGAGACGGGGTGACGGCTACTGCGCCAGGATAGAGACCCACATCGAGTCGGTAAAGGCTTTCGGCATCATCAACATGGATGTGACATGCCAAGGGGCATTCATTTTCGGCGGACTGCCTGAGCCTATCACTGATACTAAGGATCCGATGGCCAAGGTGCTGTACGGGATGGCGTTTGAAGGCAGACCGGCCGCCCTTGTGTATGACTTCAAGGCTGATGTCGGTCATGAGGTCATCAGGGGGACCGGATTCTCGCGGCTGAAATCTCTTGGCTATCCTGATTATCCGGAGATAGCAGTCATATTGCAGAAAAGATGGGAGGATGCGGACGGACGGATTCATGCCTTGAGGGTCGGTACCGCTTGCGAGGTCATACGGGAGAATGTGACGCAATGGAAGGACGGCTACAGGCTTGAGGTCCATTATGGGGATATCAGCGGGGAGAGTTTCTATGAACCGGAATTCATGGGGCTTCAGACTGAGGTCACGGAACGCACGTATCATACTCTCAACAGCAGAGGGGAGAATGTCCCGGTGATAGAGGAAGGATGGGCGCAGGAAGACGAGTTTCCCAACTGGATGATAATAAAATTCCTTTCCAGCTGCGGTCCCGCTTTTCATGGAGGCGTGGGGAATACTTTGTGGATAGATAATGTGAGGCTGGAGATGGAATAGAAAAAGGGACCGGAAACTGCTACGTAAACCGACCCCTGAACGTGTACTAAAACCTAAACCTGCATTATAGATGCAGACTGCTTTCCGGATGTTGCATTAAAAAGAAAAAAATTGCATTTATTTTCGGGAAATAAATTTCCATATACGATTGATGGAGACCTGTCAGGGTCTCCATCTTTTAGCATGACCTGATATCAGGTCTGCTGTCTTTCAGAGAAGGTCAATTTATTTGGAACTCTCAACAGAGACTTTCCTGAACTCTTTCATCATTTTCATGATGTTCAAAGCTGCTTTGCGCGCACGGGCTCCTGCTGCTTTGTTGCCTTTCTCAACCTGAGCCTCAGCATTCTTCTCGAAAACCTCGTACTCTGCCTTGATCTGATCTACAAGCTCTTTCATTTCCGTTAAATTTTTAAATAGTTCGTTAAACTTTAAGCATCAAAAGATTGCGCAATTTATGCATAAAATCATAAAAAACAAAATTTTGAATGCAATTTAATTTCAGAGAGTCAGGCCTGTCCGTCAGTCTTGGGCCGGGTGTTCACTGTGTTCATGGCCCTGTCTGCGCCTACAGTGGCAAAAGCCTTTATCCCGTCGATTACCCTGTGGCATATTTCAGGCATCATGGACATTTCCTCACTGCTCAGTTTCCCGAGTACGAAATCAATCTGTCCCCCTCTGTTGAAGTCGTTTCCTATGCCCATCCTGATTCTGGCATAATCCTGGGTCCCGAGCATCTCATTGATGTTGGTCAGCCCGTTGTGTCCTCCGGCGCTTCCGTTCTTCCTCATCCTGATTGTCCCGAAAGGCAGGTTGAGGTCGTCAGAGATGACAATCAGGTTCTCAATCGGGAGTTTCAGTTCGTTCATCCAGTATCTTACGGCCTTTCCGCTCAGGTTCATGTAGGTGGAAGGCTTCAGCAGGATGAATTTGCGTCCCTTGAAACTTACCTCAGCCGTGCTGCCGTATCGTCCTGATTGAAAAATGGCATCAGATTCCTGTGCCCAGGTATCCAATGCCATAAAACCCATATTATGTCTGGTTTCGGCATATTCGGCTCCGATGTTACCCAATCCTACTACCAGATAGTTCATCATTTTCTGCTTTAGTCAGACTCAGGCGTTCTGTGCCTGGGTGTTGCTTGCACGTGTAGGCCTTACAGAGCAGATGATTGTAGCCTTAGGAGATACGATAGTCACTCCGTCAAAGTGGAGGTCTCCTGCCACAATCTGCTTTCCGATTCTGAGGTCTGTAGTGTCCACTTCAAGGAGATCCGGGAGATCATGGAGATGTGCGCTGATACGGAGCTTGCGGCTTGAGACGAGGAGTTTGCCACCCATCTTCACACCTTCAGAGTGTCCGGTGATCTTCACAGGTACATCGATTGTCACAGGTTTCTCTTCTGATACTGCGAGGAAGTCCACGTGGAGAGCCTCGTCAGTCACAGGATGCCACTGTACCTCATGAAGTACGGCATAGAATTTCTTCCCGTCATTGAGTTCGAGGTCAATGATGTAGGAATTAGGAGTGTGTGTGATATTCTTGAGATCCTTTGCGTCGATAGTGAAGAGGATGTTCTCCATACCGAGTCCATAGATGTTGCAAGGGACAAGTCCTGCCCTGCGGATTGCCTTTACGGCTGCCTTGTTGCCGACCTCGCGGATCGTACCTTTCAATTCAATGTGTTTCATTGCAGTTTTTGTTTAAAATGTGTTACTCAGTCCGTTGCCGGACCCCATTGCACCAAAAAGCATACGCTTTTTCAAGGGGCTGCAAAGATAGGCAAAAAACAATAATCTCCAAAGAATCAGGAGATAAAATTGTACTCATTGCACCAAGCCTGTGGCGTCGTTCCAGTCGAGAAGCTTGTATGCGCTGTCAAGATAGTATGAGCCGTTGCATGGAAGATACATGCTCAATCCTGAATAAGTGTCTATAGGCACGCCCAGGAATGCATCTGTGGCAGCCTTATATGCTATGCATCCGTCAAGCGCGCTCTGGAGGTCTGTGAGGTCCTCGGCTGATGCACCCGCCTTTGCCGCTATGTCATAAAGGTCATAGAACCAGTGATAGTTGCCGGTATAGTATTGCTGTACGTCCTCCGGGTTGATTCTTGCCAGGCCGTTCCTGTGCCTGTCGAATATCTCCCTGCAGACATTTGCCACGGGCTCTGTCATTGAACAGTCTATGAGAGTCACGGTAGCCGATCTCCAGTCCCCTCCGTAAGGGTGTCCTGCATAGTATTCATAATAGTCCCTGCAGACTCCTTCCAGATCCGGGTCCTGCTGTCCGAGCAGCTGCTTGCCCATTGTACTGTATTTGAATCCCGAGGCTATGACTTCCGTCGGGGAGAATACGATCCTGTCACATTTGTCCCGCAGTTCATACGCCACTTCTATCCCGCCCATCAGGCAGCAGTCGAATATGATGTAGTCCAGGTGCATCGGTATGGCCGCCGCGAAGTCCTTCAGTTCCATTTCGTATGTCATGGAGTGCGTGTAGTCTGCACCTATGCTTTTCACGGGCGGCAGTGACGGATCCCTTTCCGGAATCACGAGCGGCACCCATCCGTCATTGCCAAGTCTGTGCATCTGCCCTTGTCCTGCCCGTATGGCATCGTATATCTCTGAATTGGCGTAATATCCTGCCGGAAGCCATCCTGTCGCATGGGAAGAGAACAGCATCCCGTAACTTTGCGCCTTGAAATTGGACTTCACATAGTTGAGCACCTCATTCATGACCGAGGCGGAGGATGCCGGCCTGTCAGACCCGATTGTGAGCAGTGTGTCAGCCGTCATCTGTCCCTGATGACGGTAGTACCTGATGAGATGCGAGGACACGGAACGCGAACTGTAGCGGCTGTTGATCCTCTGGTACGACAGGAATATGTACGGAGCGTCCCCGTTCGGAAGATAGCCCCCGCAGAACTGCTCAATGTTGCTCTGCAGGTTGCCGGCCAGATTGTTCTGCCCGGCCGTGTACATTATGAATACATTATCTATATGTGACGGAAACCGCGCAGGCTCTTTCTCGCAGGATATTGCGGCAAGCAGGAAGAGCAGGATGGCGGGTATAGCCGCTGCCTTTCTGGATAGGATATGCAATATGTCTTTCACTGCCTTCATCAGTCCGGTTGTCATGTTTACGGGGACAAAAGTCATGATTTTATATTATAATGACAATATCGCACGGCGATTTTTTCTTTTTTTTGAACAAGATTTTTCTCTTTTTGCACGAAGTTGAATTTTATCTTTATTAATTTTGTCCTCCGTGAAAATAATCATGAATATGAATAATATCGTAAAAATGTTGTTTATGGCGGGTATTGCCGCATCGGCAGTGTCATGCGGTCCCGATGGATGGAAATCGGGAGACGGGGATTTCAGATATCTTATAGACGAGTTCGCTGATATCAAGGTCATGAGATACCGGATACCGGGATGGGACGGGCTTTCGCTCCAGCAGAAGGAGTATGTCTATCATCTCGGTGAGGCTGCCAAATACGGCAGGGATATCATCTGGGTGCAGAACTGCAGATACAATCTGCCGATCAGGAAAGTCCTGGAGAACATCCTTGAGAACTATCAGGGAGACAGGGATTGCCGTGAGTTCGCAGATTTCACCGTATATGCGAAGAGAGTGTTCTTCAGCAACGGCATCCATCATCATTATGCGGAAGACAAGATATTGCCTTCTTGCTCCGAGGAATATTTCCGCTCCCTGATGGAGGCGGTAGGTGACGGGGACAAGTGTGCGGAACTGCTGCCGGTGATTTTTGACCCGGAGATACTTTCTCAGAGGAAGTCGAACGACCCTTCAAAGGATATAGTCGCGGCATCGGCCGTGAATTTCTATGACAATGTCACCAGAGACGAGGTGGAGGCATTCTACAGGAAGATGGCGGACCCGTCGGATGCGACACCTGTGTCGTACGGCCTCAACAGCAAGGTCGTCAAAGGCTCTGACGGAGTGATAAGAGAGGAGGTGTACAGGACTGACGGTCTTTACGGTGCAGCCCTCACAAAGATAGTCAGTGAACTTGAGAAAGCAGCCGCTGTGGCTGAGAATGACGCCCAGAGACAGTATATCGGCACTCTCATTGACTATTACAGGACAGGCGACCTGAAACTGTGGGACGAGTACAATATCCAGTGGCTCCAGGACACGCTGGGGACTGTCGACTTCGTGAACGGTTTTGTGGAGGACTACAATGATCCTCTCGGCAGGAAAGCCACATGGGAAGGTCTTGTGAACATCAAGGATCATGAGGCATCTGTACGGTCCGAGATCATCAGTGCCAATGCCCAATGGTTCGAGGACAATTCCCCGGTAGATCCTCGTTTCAGGAAACCGGTTGTCAAAGGGGTGTCAGCCAAGGTGATAAATGCCACGACGCTTGCAGGAGACTGCTATCCGTCCACTCCGATAGGCATCAATCTGCCTAATGCTGACTGGATCAGGAGAGACTATGGTTCGAAATCTGTGACAATTGCCAATATTACCCATGCATACGATCTTGCCGCGCAGGAGTCACCGAAGAATCTTCTGTCGGAGTTCGCATGGTCTGATGAGGAGATTGCAAGGGAGAAGAAGTACAGTTCTCTGACAGATGAGATACATACTGACCTGCATGAGTGTCTCGGACATGGCTCTGGCCAGCTGTTGCCGGGTACTTCCCCGACTGCTCTCGGGGAATACAGTTCCGCGCTTGAAGAGACCAGGGCTGACCTTTTCGGGCTGTATTATATCGCAGACCCAAAACTTGTCGAACTCGGCATACTGCCGGATATGGAAGCATATAAGGCGCAGTACGAGGCATATATCAGGAACGGCATCATGGTGCAGTTCACAAGGATAGAGCCGGGCAGGAAAAACACTGAGGCTCACATGCAGAACCGCAAGCTGATTGCCGAGTGGTGCTATGAGCACGGTCTTGAGGACAATGTCATAGAGAAGAAGACCCGTGACGGCAAGACATATTTCGTGGTGAATGATTTCGAGGCTCTGCGCGGACTTTTCGGCGAGTTGCTCGCGGAAGTCCAGAGAATCAAGTCGGAAGGGGATTATGCGGCAGGAAAGGCTCTGATTGAGAAATATGCGGTAAACATTGACCCGGATCTGCATAAGGAAGTGCTTGAGAGATATGCGTCACTCAATCTCCGTCCTTACGGAGGATTTGTCAATCCTGACATAGTGCCTGTGACTAAAGGCGGCAAGGTGGTTGACTATGAGGTGGTATATACCGATGACTATCTCGGTCAGATGCTCGAATACGGGCATGACTATGCCACTCTATGACGCATAACGAGAGATTGGCCAAGGACTGGACTGCATATCTGAAGATAGAGCGTGCTCTTTCTCCCAATACGGTAGTGTCTTATGGTTCTGACGTATCCGCTTTCCTCGGTCATGCCGATATGGAGGCCGAGGATATCGGAGCGGATGTCATAGTTGACTATATATCATCAAGAAAAGGAATTTCCAAGCGGTCGCTCTCAAGACTGCTGAGTGCATTGCGCTCCTTTTTCGGCTATCTTGTCATGGAGGGTATGATAAAGGAGAATCCCTGTGACGGCATAGATTATCCGAAACTCGGACGGTATCTTCCGGCAGTGCTGTCGGTGGAGGAGGTGAATGCCATCATCTCATCAGTGCCGACAGATACGTGGAACGGGTTGAGGGACAGGGCTATCCTGGAGGTGCTTTACGGATGCGGTCTGCGTGTGTCGGAGGCTGCATCACTCAACATCTCGGATATCTTCTTCAAGGAGTCGTTCTTGAGGGTGAAGGGGAAAGGTGACAAGGAGAGGATTGTCCCGATGGGGGAAATGGCCATGACAGCCATCCGGAATTATCTTGAGCGGAGGCCCGGACCTGCCGGCAAGGCCTATGAGGACAGGCTGTTCCTCAACAAGGACGGCAAGAGTCTGAGCAGGGTGTCAGTCTTCAAGATGGTGAAGCATCAGGCAATGGCCGCAGGTGTGAACAAGGAAATCTCGCCGCACACGTTCAGGCATTCATTCGCCACACATCTTATAGAGAACGGGGCTGATCTGAGGGCTGTGCAGGATATGCTCGGGCATGAAAGCATACTCACCACCGAGATTTATACGCACATCGACAGTGCGTCTTGGCAGAATACCGTTCTTGCACATCATCCGAGAAAATAGGGCTTATTCCCCGCATCCTTTCCCGACAGCCAGGTTGTAGCAGTGTCTGCAGAGAGGCTCGTAATTGTCTTTCTCGCCGAGGACAACCAGATTGTCATCATCGGAAAGCCTGTGGGAACGGTTGGCCGGACTGCCGCATCTGACGCAGATTGCATGGACCTTCTGTACGTCTTCCGCTACAGCCATCAGTGCCGGCATAGGGCCGAACGGCTTGCCGGAGAAGTCCGTGTCGAGTCCTGCAATGATGACGCGGACTCCTCTGTCTGCGAGAGTCTGCGCCACTTCAACCAGGGTGTCATCGAAGAATTGTGCCTCGTCTATCCCTACGACATCCACATCTCCTGAAAGCAGCAGGATGCTGCCCGGGGAGTCTATTGGAGTGGACGGGATGCTGTGCAGATCGTGAGATACCACCTCGTCGTCGGAATATCTGACATCGACGGCCGGTTTGTATATCTCGACTTTCAGATTGGCGAATTGCGCCCTTCTGAGACGGCGTATCAGTTCTTCGGTCTTGCCTGAGAACATGGAGCCGCAGATTACTTCAATCGAACCTGATTTTTTTGCGTTTTCTAAAAACATTTCAGTACTTTTGTCGGGTCAACAGGAATGCAAAGATAGAGTTTTTTTATGGAAAAAGATGCTCGGGAACTGCTTGAAGATATAAAGTCTGTCCTTGATGCGGTACGGACGCAATTGTCATCGCTTGAACAGCGTCTGGAGGCATTGGCGCAGGATATGGAGCATGTCAAGGGACAGGAGATTGTGGAGGATGTCCCTCAGATCCTGTCTGAAACCGGTGCTGAGACTGACCATGAAAATGCCGCGGAGGGTATCCCTGCAACCGATATGGGAAACATGACCATGATGGACATGATGGCTGAGAAAGAGGCCTGGAGAAAGGATCTGCCAGGGATGCCTGTAAAAGACATAAGAAGTGCAATCTCCTTGAATGACAGGGCCTTGTTCATAAGGAGCCTTTTTAAGGAAGACCCGATGTCCTTCAGTGATGCCGTCACTGCGATAAACGGGATGGAGACACTGGAGGAGGCTGTCGCGTATATCCGTTCCTCATTTCCCGAGTGGGATATGGAATCGGATCAGGTATACAGATTCATGATGGCTGTCAGAAGAAAATTGAGACAATAACCAATCCATGGGGAAGATGGCTGGAGAGAGAAACAACGGGAGGACAGGCAGGCTTTATATCGTGCCGACACCTGTGGGCAATCTGGACGACATGACTTTCAGGGCAGTGGAAGTCCTGAAGTCCGTTGACCTGATACTTGCGGAGGACACCAGGACAAGTTCAGTGCTGTTAAGGCATTACGGCATTCAGGGGCGTCTGGAGTCGCATCACAAGTTCAATGAGCACAAGACCGTGCCGATGATAAAGGAGAGGATATTGTCGGGGCTTGATGTGGCTCTCATCAGCGATGCCGGGACACCGGGGATTTCGGATCCCGGCTTCCTCCTCGTCAGGGCTTGCACTGAAGAGGGGGTTGAGGTGCAGACCCTGCCTGGAGCCACGGCTTTTGTGCCTGCACTCGTGAGTTCCGGCTTCCCTTGCGACAGGTTCTGCTTCGAAGGCTTCCTGCCGATGAAAAAAGGGAGACAGACCAGGCTCAGGACATTGGCTGCGGAGACAAGGACAATGATATTCTATGAATCCCCATACAGGCTTGTGAAGACCTTGGAGCAGTTCATCGGGTATTTCGGCCCCGACAGGCCTTGCTCGGTGGCAAGGGAGATATCCAAGATACATGAGGAGCACATGAGGGGCTCCTTGTCCGAGGTGGCGGACTGGTACAGGCAGCATGAGCCGAAAGGGGAGATAGTCATAATCGTAGGAGGAGCAGAGGAAAGGAAGAAAAAAGGGAAAGATGAGGAGAGGGAGTATGATGACAGGGAAGAAGATTGAGGACGAGGGCAGAAGCAAAGGGAAGAAAAGGATTTCGGCATCATTTGTCACCGGGGCAGTGGCTCTCGTATTTCTTGTGACAGGCTATCAGGCGGCATTGTTTCTCCATAAGGCTGCCGCATTGAAAATCATCGCAGACAGAGACAGCCCGGACACGGTGTATGTCATCAGCAAGGAGATGGCCCGGGAGGTGCTTTCCGCAGGCATTGCAGGGGAGGAGGGTTTTCGTGCGTACATGAAAGGGCTTCCATCCGATGATGTCGGCTCTCTTGCCTCCGACGGTACTTCCGGCAGTGGCGGGGACGGCAACGTCTATGTCAGAAAGAATGCGTCCCATTCACCTGCGGTCTCACAGGCACGGGCCGCATTGCCGTCAAGGAATGTAGAGTCGTTTGTTTTCAATCCCAATACTGTATCGGTCGGAGACCTTGTCAGGCTCGGCTTCACAGAAAAGCAGGCAAGGTCAATAGACAATTACAGGTCCAAGGGCGGGCGTTTCAGAAGGAAGACGGATTTCGCAAAGTCATACGTGGTTTCAGACTCGGTCTATAAACGGCTTGAGGCGTATATTGACATCCCTCTGCTTGACCTCAACCTGGCCGATTCAGCCGACTTCGATGGTCTCCCCGGAATTGGAGGGTATTTTGCATCGAGGATGGTGGAATACCGCAGGAGGCT
>CALUST010000031.1 GCA_944323505.1 uncultured Bacteroidales bacterium | reverse complement strand
GCAATGTTCAATCGCAGTACCGGACAAGTGTCTTCCGAAACAGGAGAAGCAGCTTACGGGTTGGGTAATGCTTATAAGAGGACATATACGAGCAAAAACAAAAGCGACCGAAGCCGCTTTGTTTATCGAATGGGCAGGAACTATTTCTTGCCTTTTTTTTAATGAATCCAAATACATCAGGGACGAATAAAGCATGTGTACACCGCCTCGTAAAAAACTTTCCTCTTTATTCCTAATCTAATGTCATTTGTATGGTTTGATACATTTTTTTATGCGAATAAATCGAATTCGTCACACTTTTTCCAACGAATCAGAATTCCTTTATACACTTTTCCATTAAATCATCACCTTTACTTTATCCCCGTATTCATATATACGTTCATTAAAGTAAAGTCAAAATAAGGGAAGAAAAGAGATGGCTGCGCCATGGCTAAATGATTCCGGCCATTTTCTCATTTGGCTGCAAAGACTTATAAACGCCCCGAGGCAAAGGTCGGTCCCCATCGGCCACTCCGATCAAGCACAAAATACCTTACTCGGAACCCAAAATATTCGTGAATCCAACCTCAATTTTACAGCCCATTTTGGCGAAATAAACCCCGACATGCCCTATCTTTGCAGACGGGGTCAGTCGGGGATCCAAAGTGCTGTTTTTGCCTTTTTCCCCTCTGTTCGGAGAGGGGCGATGAAAAAAAACGTTAAATCTTCGATTTTTCGCAAAAAACAAGTAAATTTTTGAGTAGTCTACCTTTTAAGACGTAAACCATTGATAATCAATGAGAATATGATGATGCATCAAAAGCAGAGCCGGCAATTTGACAGCAGTGCTTTTGGATGATTATTTCATGTCGAGGGTGAAACTGAGATTCGGCCACTTTGAATGCGGTCCAAAAATGAAAGCATACGAATAGAGGTTGTCGGCTTTCAGAACAGACATGCTATCGCTGGCGTTGCTATCTGATACTGCATACTTTCCCTTATGGATGATATACCGTTTCGGCAGATCCAATGTAATGTCCATCATCTCTCAAATGACGTTACAATAATTCAGCACTTTTGGCAGAATAACACCTTCTACGTCTGTCACTTTCCTGAATGCGCCATCCTGTCCATCGCAACCGAGCTTCATGAAGAAAGTCCCTATTTCACGCTTGTAGATCATTGCATTTGCCGAGGCACACGTTGCAATATATTTCCTTAGAGCCTTTATTGCAGGGATATCATGATCTGGGTCTAACCAATTCCACCAGTCAAAGGCATTCTCAGTATATTTGCTTAAAGTAGAATATAGAGCATCATCCGCACGGAGAATCACATGCCCCAATGTCGCAGAAATCGTATGTGTCGCATCACCCCATTGCTTCGTGCGATGAACCTCCGAAAGGTCCGGCAGACTGACATCAAGACCCTCGCGGGCCATTAGTGCAATAAGGTAATGCACTGTACCAAACGGATATTTATGACTGTAGTCGCTTTCCATATCACCGATAAAGGTACGTTTCCTTTCAAGATTCGGATTGAACTTCGTGCCATAACCCTGGATAATATCGTGATGCCGGCTATCATAAGCAATGATATGCTGATCTATGCACACCACGCCTGGCCTTGCGACATACAGGTCAATGTAAACAGGGGTGTCAATATCAGAAACCTCAGGCGCGAGCCACACCGTATCTCTGCTATTGCTGAACCCTACGACCTTGCAGCCGAAATACTTATGCAGGAGCATCCCGCAAAGGAAGCCGTTAATATCAGAATTGACAACGATATGTCTGTTTTTCTCAAATAATTCCTTAAGCATGACTATCTATCGTATCGTATCCCCCGACACTAAAGTTCCATTTCTGCCTTGCCGAACTGGGCATCATAGGAATACCTCTCCCTGATTTCCCTGTCCCCGAACATATATCGGGCAAAAAGTTTCACCAGTTCGACATTAATGCTGTTCCCGAATTGTTTGTATGCCTGAGGATTCTTGGCATCACACTTGAATGTGTCCGGGAAACTCTGAAGCCGCGCACACTCTCTTGGCGTCAGAAACCTCTTGCGCCTGCCGACTATCGATGTCTGCGTAATGGCGACCATGCCGGGAAATATGTCCCGGGCTTCACCCTCAATCCGGATGGTCTGATCTGCATGATATGCTCCCAGATATCCGGTCTGTCGCACTCTCCAGCCTGCCATTCCAATTTGGCCTTTGAACCAAAAAACAAAGGATTTTTCCGGGCCTTTACCAGCCAGGTCTCTATAAATTCCTTATTCTGCGACCATAGTTCGCTATTTTTCCTTATGAAATTCTGCATCCATTTAGGAAGATTTTCCCACTCTGAGATCAAATGGTTATCCTCCAATGCACACAAGGAGTCCGCCCAGACAGGAAATCCCGGAAGTTTCTCGCACTTTATACCTCGGATGAACTCATTCCAGTTGTCAATCCATTCTATCATTTCTGGCTTAAGCCTATACCGCTCCAGGTTCTCTATCTCGCTGTCTTCCTGCAGTATGGAATCTATTGAGCACTCCGGGATACGCTCCTGGTTGAAATAAAACGGCGGAATCTCTCCAATATCCTTGCGGACACACATTATGAACACTCGTTCCCGGTGCTGAGGGATACCGATATAATGAGGGCTGAAAATGACGGGCGAATCTATCACGTTGTAGCCTGCCTCTACAATGGAATCATGGATAACCCTCCAGGTATTGCCATGATCATGAGATGCGAGATTTCTCACGTTCTCAAGAAGCATATATTTGGGCTTATGATGCCCGGCAATCCTCATTATGTCAAAGAAGAGTGTCCCTTTAGTAGCGTCAGCAAAACCGAGCCTCTTACCGGCCTTGGAGAATGCCTGACACGGAAATCCTCCGCAAAGCACATCATGAGCCGGGATATCAGCAGCATTGACCTGTGTTATATCGCCATCCGGTCTGATCCCGTAGTTCGCCTCGTATGTTTTCCTGCAATCTTCATCAATATCACTCGCATAAACGCACTCCCCTCCCAAATCCGACATTGCCTGATGGAAGCCCCCTATACCACAAAACAAGTCAATAAAAGTAAATCTGCTCATCAAAGTACTTTTTACTGCAATCTTCCATTTCAATCAGCAAAGATATAAAAATAAGTACTATGACTATCATTCGCCTAATGCGATTTTGCCATCGGGACTCCCGCAATTCATTCATTTTCTACATCAAACCACAACTAAGTTCTACATCTTACCACAATAAGGCTATATGCCGAAGGTTTTTATTCCTATGTCTCCGCGTACTCCGTGGAGACTTTTTGCATATATACCTTATTTCGTACCTTTGCATTGTTGATATAATGGTCTAATTGACGGGGGATATGTCAATAATGGGAAATGAGCACAGCACGACAAAAGAAAGGTATGCGGAATCATATTGAAGATGAAAAGGTTGCAGTAGAGGTGATGATACGGATGTACTGCCGGTACAAGGAGGGGAACTCCGTACTCTGCCCGGCATGTGAGGAACTTCTTGCATACGCGATGGAACGGCTGGACCACTGCCGTTTCAGGCCGGACAAGCCGACCTGCCGCAAATGTCCCGTCCACTGCTACCGCAAGGACATGAGAGAACGCATCCGCAGTGTCATGCGCTGGTCGGGCCCCCGGATGATACTGTTTCACCCCATCATCGCCATCCGGCATACAATAAGGGGACTGCGGAATGGCAGCCTACACAAAAAGATGACCGACTGAAAGGAAGATGCCTCGGGACCATCCTTACCAATGACTGACCACAAACGGGACTCATCTTAGATGAAATATGAGAGGAAATGTATAAGTCACTTTTACGGGACGGCCGTCCTGCGAGCCCGGTGTCCATCTCGGAGACATAGAAACGACCCTGACAGCCTCCTTGTCCAATGCAGGATCAACTCCTCGGAGTACTTTCACATTGATTACAGTACCGTCAGTGTCCACTGTGAACTGAAGAGTAACACGTCCGGATATGCCGTTCTCCTTTGCAAGTTCCGGATACACCAGCCTCTCATTCACCCATTTTGAGAAAGCGTTTGCATCGCCGCCATTGAATGACGGCTTCTCTTCCACGAGCTGGAACGGTATTGACCCGTCCTCTTCCATATACTCTTCCAGGCCATTTTCCATTGCATACTCTCCGTAGTCATCCGGATAATCATGTGCCCCGCCCTCATCCGCAAATATTTCCTGACCGGTATCGTCCGCAGGCTCAGGATCAGCCGGCTTACGGTCGAGCGGATACTTTTTGCACATAAACAAATATCCCGAGAATCTGATCATCACATCATCTCCGACTTCAACATACGTCAAAGTATACTTGTCAGATGAATCCCGGGCATCAACATCTGTGACAGAAAACAATACTATCCCCAAATTCGTGGCATCCAGTATCTTGAACCGCTGATCCCCGATAGTGAACATCGTCGTAGACTTGTATATGACAGAACATGGCCAGTTTTCCTTGCGGATTTCAGAGGCATTATACCTGACCGATGTGACCATGAGGGTATCAGTCTGGACAGGCGGCCTGAGTTGGGCATTGCAAATCATTCCAGTCAGAAAGATCAGCACAAGCAAAAGTATCTTTTTCATGACAACATGTATTATCCGGTTCTCGATGATGGCATCAGGCATTCTGTCCGACCGACACGCGACGTCCGCTTTCTCACGTCACGGCCATCAACACAAATTTAGTCATTTTTCTGATAAAAATCCCATCCATGCATCAACTGCAAAAATAACAGGACAACGGGACTGTCCGGTCATGCAAATCACTATCTTTGCAGAAATATGGTTCAGGAAATGGAAATAGAGAAAAGACATACTCCCGGAATGCTTGCCTATACGTATGTAGACAAAGGACATTTCGAACTGAGGCACAAGGATGTGCCTTCGCTCCAGGATGACGGGGATGCAATTGTGAAAGTGACTCTCGGGAGCATCTGTACAAGTGACTTGCACATAATGCACGGCAGTGTCCCTCGTGCGGTTCCCGGCAT
This sequence comes from uncultured Bacteroidales bacterium, assembly GCA_944323505.1. Lineage (GTDB taxonomy): Bacteria > Bacteroidota > Bacteroidia > Bacteroidales > UBA932 > Cryptobacteroides. The sequence continues at coordinate 72,829 of CALUST010000031.1, read as the reverse complement.
AACCGTCGGACACGAAATGGTAGGCATAGTGACTCAGACCGGTCCTGATGTCCATAAGGTCAAGCCCGGTGACAGGGTCGCCGTCAACGTCGAGACATTCTGCGGGAAATGCTTCTTCTGCCGCCACGGATATGTCAACAACTGCACAGACCCGAATGGCGGCTGGGCTCTTGGGTGCAGAATCGACGGAGGGCAGGCCGAGTATGTCCGTGTGCCCTATGCCGACCAGGGACTCAGTGTCATACCTGACGGAGTGAGCGACGAGCAGGCTCTTTTTACCGGAGACATCCTCGCCACAGGCTATTGGGCAGCCAGAATCTCAGAAATCAAAGAGGATGACACCGTACTCATAATCGGAGCAGGCCCCACAGGAATATGCTCCCTGCTGTGCACAATGCTGAGACACCCCGGAAAAATAATCGTATGCGAGAAAGACAGAGCAAGAGCGGACTTCGTAAGGACGCACTACCCTTCCGTACTTGTGACAGGACCTGAGAACTGCCGGGAATTCACAATGACCAACAGCGCACACGGAGGAGCGGATGTCGTGATGGAAGTGGCAGGCAGCGATGAGACGTTCCGCCTTGCATGGGAATGCGCGAGGCCTAATGCCATTGTCACAATTGTCGCCATGTATGACAGGCCGCAGATTCTCCCGCTTCCTGACATGTATGGCAAGAATCTGATATTCAAGACAGGAGGAGTGGACGGGTGTGACTGCGACGAGATTCTGAGGCTGATTTCGCAAGGCCTGCTCGACACCACACCGCTCATCACGCACAGATTCCCGCTCAATCAGATAGACACGGCGTACCGGATATTCGAAAACCGTGAAGACGGCGTCATAAAGATTGCAGTCACTCCCCCAGAAAAGAGGTCACAAGAATAGACAACAGATTGCCACACAATATGGCATACCGGTCAAGACGCCCTGAGCACGGAACGGATGAAAAGAAGTATGTCGTTCCAGACTTTCTCCTTGCCTGACTCGTTCAATATCTCATGCCGCATCCCGGGATATATGATTGACCTCACATTGCCATAGCCGGCAGACTGCATAGTCCTGACTGCGCTGCGGAACTTGCCCGGGCTGATGAGGCATGGGTCATCCTCTCCTGAAATGAAAAGGACAGGCATCGCCGGATTCTTCGGGGACCAGTCTCTTATGCGATAGGCGTCCTGCATGAGAGAGAAAAGATTGATGAACCCGTCATTGGTGAACTGGAAGTTGCAAAGAGGGTCTTCATCGTAGTTGCGCACAATCTCAGGGTCTGAGCACACCCATGCGTGCGGGGAAGTCTCGCCTTTGAACCCCTTGTTGAAAGCCCCGAACGCCATATTCTGGATGAGGGTCGGACGGTGATGACTTCCCGAGAAAAGAGAAAATGCCCTTGCAATGAATTTGGCCAGCCCCACTCCGCCGTTATGGCTCGGACTGCCGCAGACGACAAGCGCACTTAAGGCATCGTCATGCCTCTTCGCATAAGAACGGACGGCCATCGACCCCATACTGTGCCCCATAAGAATGACCGGAACTCCGGGGAACTCCTTCCCTGCCATTTCAGTGACAGCATAAATATCTTCAACCAGAGCCATATAGCCACCCTCATAGAAATATCCGAGATCCTCGGATGATTTCACCGACTCGCCATGTCCTCTATGGTCATGGATAAGGCTTGCAAAGCCATGACCGGCCAGAAAGCGCATAAACGGCACATACCGCTCCTTATGCTCGCACATCCCATGGACAAGTTGGACCACGGCTTTCAGCTCCCCACAAGGACTGCAGACCAGGACACTTATATCAAGCCCGTCGGCCCGGGACACAATCGTCTCCTTTCTGATACTGTATCCATCTCTGACACTATTTTCCGTCATAATTCAATAATATCTATAAATACAATCCATAAGCCGCAGCAGGGCAAACGAAAATATCCGATTTGCAACTGTCGGGACGCAACAAAATGAAGCCAATGATAAATGTAAGGATTTTTGCGGATAGTCGAAAAGAATCTCTGAATAATTAGTCAGAATATTTATAAATTTGTCTGATAATTCAATTCTTATAGCGATGATAAAGATTTACGGGATGAGGAGCTGTCCGGACTGCACTTTTGTGGAGGCACAGGTCGAAGGGGACGGCCGATATGAGATAATCGACATCGGGGATGACGTCAGGAGCCTCAAGGAGTTTCTGCGGTTGAGAGACAGGAATCCAGCTTTTGACGGCATCAGAAGACTTGGCGCTGTCGGCATACCGTGTTTCGTGCTTGAAGACGGGACCGTCTCTTTGCGTCCGGAAGCGGCAGGGCTGAAACCCCGACCGGCAGACACAGGTGCATCATGCAGCCTTGACGGCAGCGGCTGCTGAATCACCATAGCATAAACAAACCATGGATACGAAATCATTTATCGAAGAATACAGAAAGGCGTTCGGCGAAGCCGCGCCACTTCCATTGATATTCTATTACAGCGACTCTCCGACGGCTGAAACGGAAAAAGTCCCGGGATGCCTGCTGAAATATCTGCATCAGGCCGCTGACGGCACACCGGTATGTCTGAGCACAGACAACATCACCTGCGGCGGAGGAAAGTTCTATACAGGCTTCACCCCAATGCCCGACTATGTGCCCATCTTTGTCTCGCAGAAAGAGAAATACAAGGAATCCCCCGAACTGATAAGTGAATATCTGCAGACGAACGGACCGCTCCCGGCAGGGAAAAGATACCTCAATTTCATAAGGGCGGACCGTACAGAGAGTCTTGACATGATGGAAGGGATGCTGTTCATCGCATCGCCGGACGTGATATCCGGACTGTGCGCCTGGGCGTTCTACGACAGGAACGATGCAGACACCGTATCGCTTGTGTTCGGTTCGGGATGCTCTTCTGCCATCTCAAACACCATAAGGGAAAACAGGAAAGACGGATACAGATGCTTCGTGGGGCTGACTGATCCGTCTGCAAGAATCTGGTTCAACGAGAATGAACTGAGTTTTGCGATTCCGGCGAGCAGATTCATGACCATGGCAGGGACCATGTCAAGATGCTGCCTCAACGACACTGCCGGATGGGGCAGGATAAGGGAAAGAATCAATAAGGTCCGCAAGGCAGTGCCGGCATGTGCGGATGAAATGAATTGCTCCGCCACCGACAGGCTGCGGCAGATAGTTGATTTCTGCCGACTGATAGACAAGGAGAAATTCATACGCAGGAGGACATACCTGACAGACGGGGAAAGACTTGAGAATGATGCGGAACATGCCTGGCATCTGGCCGTCATGGCTCTCCTGCTGTCAGAATATTCCGACAGGGACATCGACCTGCTGAAGGTCGTGAGCATCGTGCTCATTCATGACCTGGTAGAAATCTATGCAGGAGACACATTCGCCTACGACTATGACGGCATCAGGACCCAGAAAGAGAGGGAGACAGAGGCCGCAGACCGTCTGTTCTCTCTACTCCCCGATGACCTTGCCGCAAGATTCAGAGGACTTTGGGATGAATTCGAAGAGGGTGAGACCTCCGAGTCAAAGTTTGCACACACTCTTGACAATTTCCAGCCCCTGATGTTGCAGGCCGCCACAGACGGCAGGGCATGGAAAGAATGCGGCAGGAAATTGAGTGAAGTCCTGAAGAGAAATGCAGGGACTCATGAAGGCTCTGAGGCGTTGTGGACTTTCGCGAAAGAGAATTTCATCCGCCCTCAGATAGAAAAAGGTCACCTTGCTGCCGACACGGAACTTCTCTGACAGATTTGACACGACCTGCACATGAGCCGTACACGAAAGACGACAACCCGCAGAAAAACCGGACGCAGAATCCTGAGACTCGTCCTTATCAGGATTCCGCTTGCCATGGTCGCCGCCAGTATCGCCCTGGTATTCATATTCAAATGGGTACCGGTAAGATACACGCCTCTGATGCTGAAAAGGTCCATAGAAAACATAAATGACGACAGTTACAGGAATACGCGCACATGGGTCAGTCTTGACGATATATCCCCGAATGTCATAAGGGCTGTCATGGCATCGGAAGACGGCAGGTTCCCCGAGCATAACGGATTTGATCTTGAGGAACTGCAGAAGATGAAGAGAGAGCACGACAAGTACGGTAAAAAACTGCGCGGGTGCAGCACAATCTCCCAGCAGACGGCCAAGAACTGTTTCACATTCGGCAGCAGGACATGGCTGAGAAAGGGAATCGAGGCATACTATACAGTATTGATAGAACTCATCTGGGGGAAGGAACGGATAATGGAGGTGTACCTGAATGTGGCCGAGACAGGAAAAGGCCTGTTCGGAATCGAAGCCGCAGCCATGAAATACTACGGCAGACACGCCTCAAGACTCACACTGAGACAAGCCTCAGCCATTGCCTGCGTACTCCCCGCCCCTCTCAGGCGCACCCCCTCATACGTCGCATCAAAAATGCCGGAACGGCTGGAGACAACTGTCAGACGCGCCTCCAGGACAACAGCCGACCTTGAGTAGTACAGTTGCCAGCCGTCATCAGATCGGGAACCAGACAAACACAGCCGCATCCCACAAGGCATGTGAAATGATGACAGCAGAAAAACGTTCCGGGAACAACCTGTACAGCCCGCCCCATACGACCCCCGCGACAAGGGCTGCCATCACGAGCATGAAGTTGCAGGAACCGGCATGGACGGCAGCATACAGCAGAGTCGTGATGACAAACCCTGCATTCCGGCTGAACCTTCCTGACAATGTCCTCTGCACATACCCCCTCCAGAAAATCTCCTCGGCCGGACCGATAAGAAACAGCATGAAGACGGAAAGCAGCCACGGAGATTCCCCTTCCTTCATGCCGTATATCGCATTAACCTGCGGCCGGGCGAAATCGAAAAGCCATGAGGATACCTTGTCTCCGGTCCAGAAGATGCCCCACAGCACCGCAGCGATTACGACGCCGAGCAAGATGTTGGACGGAGACCATCGCAACTGTCTCCACCAACCTTTGTTGAACAATGTCGACAACACTGCCAGAATTGTTGCAGACGCCGTCATCATCCACCAGAAATTGATGTATGGCGCCGTCCAAGGCGAGAACATCACAGTCCAGAGGACTGCTGCAAGCACTATGGTGAAGGCAAGTCTTTTCATGCGGTTCAGACACTAAGGGATCTATCCGAAAAATCCGGACAGGACGAACGACACTGTCAGGAGAAGGCTGAATACGAGCTGGAGTTTGGCGGTTGCCTCATCAAGACCCGCAATTGCAGACGAGCCTTCCTTGAAATACCGTATCGCCATACGCGAATTCATCACGGCAGGGACGACGGCAATCCATGTGAGCAGTGTCCACAACGGGAATATGCCAGCGATTACACATCCGGTCAGCCAAAGGAAAGGGAACAGGACCTCGAAGCAATACAGCCAGACAGATGCCTTTCCGCCGATATTCATTGCGATGGTACGGATCTGTGCCCTGCCGTCTGTCTCCATGTCCCTGGTATTGTTGCAATGCAGGATGGCAACCGTGATAAGACCTACAGGCACAGAAAGATACAGCGACTCCCAGTCCATCTCCAATGTCCCGGCATACGCCGTCCCGAGAATGGGCAGAAAGGCATACGCCATGAATATCACAAAATCTCCGAGAGCATGATATTTCAGGAAAGGATACAGCAGCGAGCACAATGCCCCTCCGATGCCGATATACAGCAGCGGCATACCTGTCCGCAGCCACAATCCCACTCCGGCAGCGACAGCGACAGCAAGCAGACAGACTGAAAGCGTCATTATCTCCCTTGGAGAGAACATGCCGGAGGTCAGGGTCTTCACCCCGAAAGTATCTTCCGCATCCACGTGCTTCCTGTAGTCATAATAGTCGCTCCATGTGTTTCCTGCTGCATGGAATATCACGATGTTCAACAAAGCCCACAAGCCGTTTGCCCAATTGATTTCCGCACCTGCGGCAAAGAGGTAGCCGAGTGTCACCACCACGGGCATCGCAGAAGCCGGGAAAGACCACGGACGCACAGCGACAACCCAATCCTTGAATGAATGTCCCATTTTCTTTTTCGTAAAAAACTCCGCAAATATAGCGCAATACAAATTCACTTGCAATCGTCCTGCACGGCAGGCCAAGTCACCGGCCTCTTGACTGCCTGTATTGCCGTGGAGAAAGTCCGGTATGACGTTTGAAAAAACGTGTGAGATATGACTGGTCAGGAAAATTAAGACGCTCCGCAATCTCCGTTACAGTAAAGGAAGGGTCATTGAGAAGGACTTCAGTCTCAGCCAGCAACTGGCTTTCAATCAACTGCTTTGGAGACCTTCCATTGAGGCACATGGTCGTGGCGCGATGCAGATAGCGGGGAGAGATGCACAGTCTGTCCGCATAGAAGGATGCCGAATGCTCCTGCGTCCCGTATTCCCTTATCAACTGGAGAAACTGCTGACACAACTGCTGCTGACGGGTAGATCCGGACTGTATCTCGATTTTCTCCGGAACCGTCCCGAAGAGCCAGATAAGGAAAGACTGCAGGAAATCATTCTCCATCAAATCCATATACTGGGAGGACCAATCCCCTGAAAACAACATCGCAGCCATGTCCATGAAAAGGCAGACCTGCCTCCATGTCATCCTGCTTCTCGCATCGGACGTATGATGATAGCACGGGTGGCTGTCGGCATAGTTCAGATACGGAGTGTCTATCGGCAGCATGGATTTCAGGAATGCCGCCTTCGGAATCACGATCACCCTCGCAAGAAAGTCGCTTGTAGCCCCCGACCTCTGGAGCAATGTGCCTGACAGGAAAATAAGCTCCGTCTCCGGTCTGAGATGAAAATCCTGGACACCTGTGGACATAACACATTCCCCGCTGACACATATCAGGAAAATGCCGCAGGTGAAATGCATCGGATTCCCCTCGAGAAAAGAGAAATCCGTCTCCAGATACCTGAGATGCTCTGTATCCGGTCCGGGACGCCTTGTCTCCCTGACTGTCAAGCCTTGAATTTCTGAGACTGGGACTCGATCAGTTCCCTGTCGTCAAAATAATCTATACGCATGGCCTTGCGGACATCTGCAAGAGTCTGTGCAGCCACCTCGCGCGCAGCCTCGCATCCGGCCTTGAGCATACTGTACACTCCCGGAATATCCTGCTCGAACACCTTGCGCCTCTGTCTTATCGGCTCAAGTTCCTCCTGCAGTATCGAATTGAGGAACTTCTTCACCTTCACATCCCCGAGTCCCCCTCTCTGATAATGTGCCTTGAGCTCATCCAGCGAAGCATAGTCCGGAAGATACTCCGCAAAATGCTCCTGACGGCAGAACGCGTCAAGATATGTGAACACCGTATTCCCTTCTATCTTGCCGGGATCCTCGACTTTGATATGCCCCGGATCGGTGTACATGCTCATCACTTTCTTGCGAACCTCCTCTGCCGTATCGGAAAGATAGATGCAGTTGCCGAGAGACTTGCTCATCTTCGCTTTCCCGTCAGTCCCCGGAAGCCTCTGGCATACACAGTTCTCCGGAAGAAGAATCTCCGGCTCCACAAGAGTATCCCCGTAAATCGAATTGAACTTTCGCACTATCTCCCTGGTCTGCTCAAGCATAGGCTCCTGATCCTCCCCTGCCGGCACCGTAGTGGCCCTGAAGGCCGTAATGTCGGACGCCTGACTGATTGGATATGTAAAAAATCCCACAGGTATGCTTGTCTCGAAATTCCTCAACTGGATCTCCGACTTGACTGTAGGATTGCGCTGCAGCCTCGACACTGTCACAAGGTTCATGTAATAGAATGAAAGTTCGCACAGTTCGGCAATCTGCGACTGTATGAAAATCGTGCTCTTCTCCGGGTCAAGTCCGCAGGAAAGATAGTCGAGCGCAACCTCTATTATATTCTGCCTGATTTTCTCAGGATTGTCTGCATTGTCAGTCAGAGCCTGGGCATCCGCTATCATTATGAACACCTTGTCGAACAGCCCTGAATTCTGGAGTTCCACCCTTCTTTTCAGCGAGCCCACATAGTGCCCGAGATGAAGACGCCCCGTAGGCCGGTCTCCTGTAAGTATGATCTTTTTCATGCCTTTCCCAAAATTTTGCGCAAATATAATAAATCGCCACAACAATCCTGCATTCTGACGGATATTATCTTTTGTTCCGAAAATGAAATGTTTTGTACTTTTTAAGAAATGTCAGATAACGGATGAATCCGATAATTTTGCGCCCGTTTTGTGAAAAACACACCGTAAAACAGACAGGAGGGAACGCAAGATGAAACTGAGGAGACGCAATTCAAGAATATTCATGCTGATTTTTCTGGGGACACTGAGCGCATTCGGCCCGTTTGTCATGGATATGTATCTCCCGACCCTCCCTGAGATGACCGGTTATTTCGGCACATCCTCGTCAATGGTCCAGTTGGGTCTGACCACCAGCATGATAGGGCTTGCCGTCGGGCAACTCTTCTTCGGTCCTCTCAGCGACCGCTACGGAAGGCGGAAGCCGCTCATCATAGCGATGTCCCTGTTCATTTTCTCCACTATCGGCTGCATCTTCGCCAATACGATATCGCAGTTCGTGGCGATGAGGCTTGCGCAGGGATTTGCAGGCTCGGGAGGCGTGGTGCTCTCCAGGTCGATAGCATCAGACAAATATTCTGCAACGGAACTCGCCACGATGCTTGGCATGATAGCGGCCATAAACGGCATAGCGACCATAGCCGCGCCTATCGCCGGAGGACTTGCGGCAGGGATTGCGGGATGGAAAGGCATATTCTGGTGCCTCTTGATTCTCGGTGCCGGGCTCCTGGCAGGAAGCATCAGGATGCATGAGCCGCTCTCCGGTTCGAAGATGAAGAAGAACAGCAAGGAGGCATTGCTCGGAGGGTTCAGAGATGTCATGCGAAACAGGAAGTTCCTGCTCCACATCCTGCAGTACGGGCTTACGATGGCTGTCATCTTCATCAATGTGGCATCTGCCCCGTTCATCATCCAGGAGCATTTCGGACTGTCACAGATGATGTTCAGCGTCATCTTCGGCGTCAATGCCATAGCTATGGCCGTCACATCCGCCATGGCATCACGGTTCGGAAGCATGGAAAAGGCCCTGCAGGTATCGGGGGACGGGATGCTGGTGACAAGTATCCTGCTATGCGCGGCCCTCATGCTCGGATGCGGGTTCTGGATCTACGAGACACTGCTCTTCCTGCTGCTCGCCATGGCCGGGATGTCCTTCACGGCATCCAATGCCCTTGCAATGGAGAGTGAGCAGGACAACGCAGGGATGGCGTCCGCATTGCTCGGGACGGCAGGCTACGCATTCGGAGGGATAGTCCCGCCTCTCGTCGGCCTCGGGGACATGATGGTCTCCGCAGGCATCCTGTTCGTATTCTTCACGGCCCTCTCTTGTGCCTGCACAAGGGTCATGTCAACAAGACCTGTCGGTTTCAAAGTCAAAAAGGCAGAGTAGAAAGCCGTCTGTTCGCATTCCTGATGAGGGAGACAGTGGATGTGTCCGAGGCATATACTGAATAGTATCCCTGAGGCTCCTGGGCCGGATCCCCGCAATAGTCGTCTCCCGGCTTCCACCAGAGCCTGTCGTCAGACTGGTCTGCCTCACCTCCCCATGCCCAGAAATTCACACCGGCAATCATGCCTCCCTCCTGGACGGACTGCATGAGACGGTCGAATATATGCGAATAATATACATTCCTCGCTGTGACAGGCACATCCTTCGAATACCCGAGCCCGTCTCTCGGATACCCGAACTCCTCAATCACCACAGGCTTGCCGAGTTCCTCCGCCACAGGAAGATGCATATCCAGATACCAGTCTGTCATCCTGATGGCTGCAGCAGTGCTGTCAACGATAGTGGCCTTGTCAACCCAGTTCCAGTTGTACGGCCAGATATGGATGTTCAGATAGTCGATGTCAGGGGAAGAGTGCACCTCCCTGAACAGGTCCAGGTCAGCCTCGCATCCATAGTATCCCTCGCTGCCTGTAGACACAAGATGATTGGGGTCGATTGATTTGATGAGAGCCGCCACATCCCGGATCCACCCGGCAAAGACAGTCCTCACACTGTCGGATGCGGACAGACATCTCGGCTCGTTGCATATCTGCCACGAAAATATGGCGGGATCATCCTTGTACGGCACGCCTGTAACCGTATTTGTCCTCGATACCATATATCTCACATGGTCTGCAAAAAGAGCCTTAGCCCTGTCGTCTGTCACGAACTTCGACACAAATGTACTGAACTTCACCCAGCCGTCAGGTATCGGCAGAGGGGATTTCCCTGCACCCGCCCATTCCAGGTACGTGCCGTAGCCGCCTGACCATTCCCAGGTATTGTTAAGATAAAGGACGGCGGACATATTCCGCTTCCCGAGTTCGGCCATCAGCCAGTCAAGACCCTGCAGCATCGTTGTATCATAGACTCCAGGGGCTTTCTGGAGTGTCGGGGCCACCTTGTACGGAGTACCGTCCGCCCCTTCGGCTCCGGCTATCACGCGCAGATTGGTCACCCCGATTGCCTTCAGTGAATCAAGTTCGGCGGCAAGTCTCTGCCTGTCACCGTATTCCCCGTCGGCAGCAAGGAACGGGGCATACCACACGTTAGCCCCGATGAAATTAATCTGTCTGCCGTCTTTCACGAAACGGCCGTTCTCAACCCTGAAAAATTCGTTTCCTGCAGTTCTGCCGCAAGATGACAAGCCCATGATTGCCGCAATAATTACAGAAATGACAATGACGGATGATGTTGACGAAGAAGTTTTCATTTCCCAATTTTATTGATAAAAGCAAATATAACAGTATAAATGGCGCGACAGCGCCAAATATACGCAGAAGCCGAGAGCAATGCAAACGAGTTTGCAAATTGCCGAGGCGTGAACAGTATAAATGGCCGCAGGCCAAATATACGAAAAAACGGAAATAATATCATAATTTCAGTAAAACAGGTAAAGCAGTTATGCAATAATAGATTATTTTTGCAGAAATTGGATCTAAACCGGAAAACGATGCTGAGAACAATCAGGAGGGCGCTGGCCCTCATCTTCTTCATCGCGGTCACACTGCTGTTCCTCGACTTCACGGGGACACTGCATTCCTGGCTGGGATGGATGGCGAAAATACAGTTCCTGCCGGCAGTGCTCGCTCTGAATGCGGCGGTCATTCTGGTGCTTGTGCTTCTTACCCTCATCTTCGGAAGAGTGTACTGCTCTGTCATCTGCCCTCTTGGGGTATTCCAGGATATTGTGGCCCATATCAACAGCCGGAGAAGCAGGAAAGCGGCAATGAGATACACATGGTCTCCGGCAAGGAATATCCTCCGCTACGGGATGCTTGTACTGTTCCTGGCAGCGATGATTGCAGGAGTCGGGACTCTTGTCGCCCTGCTTGACCCTTATGCCTCATACGGCCGCATGGTGTCCAATCTCCTTGCCCCCCTTTGGCAGTGGGGAAACAATCTGCTGGCATACATTGCCGAGCAGGCCGGAAGTTACGCATTCTACTCTGTCGATGTCTGGATGAAAAGCCTGCCGACATTCATAATCGCGGCTGCTACATTCATTGTCATTGCCGTCCTGGCATGGAAGAACGGGAGGACATACTGCAACACTGTCTGCCCTGTCGGGACAGTACTCGGGTTCCTGTCGAGGTTCTCGCTCTTCAGAATCGTCATAGATGCCGGCAAATGCAAGGAATGCGGGCTCTGCTCGAGACAGTGCAAGGCATCGTGCATAGACTACAAGAACCACAAGGTCGACCACAGCAGATGTGTCACCTGCTTTGACTGCCTGGGCACCTGCAGCCACGGGGCATTAAGATATGAATTTCGTTTCAGGAGTGCCGGAGACAAGACCCCTGCAACGGCCGACACTTCCAGAAGGACCTTCCTTGCCGTTGCTGCCATGACGACAGTCTCAGCAGCCATGAAGGCACAGGAAAAGAAAGTGGACGGGGGACTTGCAGTCATAGAGGACAAGAAGATTCCGGACAGGCTGACAAGGATAGTCCCGGCCGGAGCCGTCAGCCTGCGCAATTTCCAGAGCCACTGTACAGCCTGCCAGCTGTGCGTGTCCGTCTGCCCCAACCAGGTACTCCGTCCGTCAACCGGACTCATGCATCTGATGATGCCGGAAATGTCATACGAAAGAGGCTACTGCCGTCCTGAATGCACCAGATGCGCAGACGTATGCCCTGCCGGGGCCATTCTTCCGATAACCGTTGCAGAGAAGTCATCTGTCCGGATAGGACACGCCGTGTGGATAAGTGACAACTGCGTGCCACTCACAGACGGGCAGGAGTGCGGCAACTGTGCAAGACACTGCCCTACAGGAGCCATCCAGATGATACCATCCGTGCCGTCCGACCCGGCTTCGCTCAAGATTCCCGCAATAAACACGGAACGGTGCATCGGTTGCGGGGCATGCGAGAACCTGTGCCCGGCACGTCCGTTCAGCGCCATCTATGTAGAAGGTCATCTGACACACAGCGAAATGTAGAAATGATTATGGATAGCAATAATAATATCACACGCAGGGATTTCCTCAAGACAATGGGGGCCGCAGGGCTTGCTGCAGGTCTGGCCTCATGCTCATCAGGAAACGGCAGCCGTTCATCCGCCTCCTCCGTCCTGCCGGAGGGAGACATGACCTACAGGACCAACCCTAAGACAGGAGACAAGGTCTCCATCCTCGGATTCGGGATGATGAGGCTGCCGACCGTAGGAGGAAAGAGTGCGAGGGAAGGCAATGAGGAGATTGACCAGGAGATGGTCAACATGATGGTGGACTATGCCCTGGAACACGGGGTGAACTATTTCGACACGTCCCCTGCCTATTGCCAGGGGCTTTCGGAACGCTCTACCGGCATAGCCTTGGGCAGGCACCCGCGTGACAGTTATTTCATTGCGACCAAACTGTCCAATTTCGCATCATCCACTTGGAGCCGGGAAGCCTCCGTCGCGATGTACCATAATTCGATGAAAGAACTCGGAGTGGACTACATCGACTACCTGCTGCTCCACGCCATCGGTCAGGGAGGGATGCAGAACCTCCATGACAGGTATCTCGACAACGGCATTCTCGACTTCCTGCTCAAGGAACGCGAGGCCGGGCGTATCCGCAATCTCGGGTTCTCATATCACGGTGACGTGAAGGTTTTCGACTATCTGCTGTCAATGCACGACACCTACAAATGGGATTTCGTGCAGATACAGATGAACTATCTTGACTGGAGATTCGCAAAGCAGATAAACGAACGCAACACCAATGCCGAGTATCTGTACAATGAACTTGCAAAGAGAGACATACCTGTAGTCATCATGGAACCGCTGCTCGGGGGAAGGCTTTCCAATGTGCCGGACAATGTCGTCAGGCAGTTCAAGCAGAGGGAACCGGAAAACAGTGTCGCTTCCTGGGCGTTCCGCTTTGCCGGAAGTTTCCCGCATGTACTCACTGTACTCAGCGGCATGACACGCATGGAGCACCTGCAGGACAACCTGCACACCTACTCTCCGCTCAAGCCGCTCAGCGAGGATGAATTCTCCTTCCTGCAGGATACCGCATCACTCATGATGCAGTTCAATACCATTCCGTGCAACGACTGCAAATACTGTATGCCATGCCCATACGGCATAGACATCCCGGGTGTGCTCCTGCATTACAACAAATGCCTCAACGAGGGCAACATCCCGGCATCATCACAGAGCGAAAACTACCGCAAGGCCCGCAGGGCATTCCTCATCGGATATGACAGGAGCGTGCCGCGACTCAGACAGGCAGACCATTGCATCGGATGCAACCAGTGCTCACCACACTGTCCGCAAGGAATCGACATCCCGAAAGAGATGCAGAAGATTGACGCATTCGTGGAAAAACTGAAGCAGGGCACACTCTGACACGTCAGTTCTGCTTCTTGTAGGTGACTATCGCAAACACATTGATGAAGACAGCAAAGACAGACAGCATGATGAAATCAAATGACATGTCTGCAAAATGACTGCCTTTCAGACACACTGCCCGCAGGATATTCACGAAATATCTTGTAGGCAGTATGTACGTCACATACTGCGACCATGTCTCCATTGAACTGACCGGCGTGAAAATGCCGCTCATCAACATGAATATCAGCACGAAGAACAGCATCAGGAACACCGCCTGCAGCAATGTCTCGGAATAATTGGATATCACGAGTCCGAAGCCTCCCATGAACACCAGGAAAATCATCGCGCTTACATAAATCTCGAGCATCCCGCCGTTGGAGGCAAGCCCGTAGACAAAGTGGGCAATCAGGATGGAAATAGTGAAGGCGAAAATGCCGAGCAGCCCGTAGAAGACCACTTTGGAGAGGATGAAATCCCGCTTCCTGACAGGAGAGACATTTATCTGTTCAATAGTGCCGTTCTCCTTCTCGGACACTATGCTCATAGTAGGGAAGAATCCTCCGATAAGTATGATCACCACTATCATCAGGGCCGGCACCATGAACAGCCGGTAGTCCAGATGAGGGTTGTACCTGTACTGCGGCACTATACGCAGGGGCATCCCCTCTCCTTGTCCGCCCTGTACAGACAGGTCTGATGAGAATTCCGACACAATTGAGGACAGGTATCCCCCTCCCATCGTGCCTTTCGTACTGTTGACGGCATTGGCAGCAATGAAAATTTCAGCATTCTCCCCTCTTCCTACGGCCTTTTCCATGCCTGCCGGAATCTCAAGAATGATGTCAGCGTTCCCTTTGCTCAGTTCATGAATGGCCTTGTCGTATGTGTCGTCATACGAGGCGAACACAAAATAACCCGACCTGGATATCCTGTCAATCAGCTGCACTGACATGTCGGAACGGTCCCTGTCCACGATTGCAAGCCTCACATCGCGGACTTCCATGTTGGCGGCAAGAGGCACCACAAGCATCAGAAGCAACGGCAGGAGAATCAGCACGACCGGCATGAACGGGTTGGCAAAAAACTGCTTCATCTCTTTTATGAACAGATATCCGAATGATGACATGGCATAAATCCCGCTATATATCCATTTGCATTTATCCTAATCAAGCCTGTCCTTGAACTTGATGACCGCGGCAGCAAATATCACCACAGCCATCCCAGTCATTATCAGTATCTCCTTTGTGACATACCTTACAGGCACACCTTCTATCATTATCTTCCTTATGGCCTCTATGAACCATTTGGCAGGAATGGTCTGGGCAAACCACTGCAAGGCGACAGGCATACTCTCAATCGGGTACAGCATCCCGCTGAACATCATCACAGGGACAAGGAATATCATCCCGCAGATGAGCGTGGCGATTATCTGCGTCTTCACAAGGCTGGATACCAGCATCCCTATGCCGAGGGACAGAATGATATATATGACCGATACGAGTATCATCCAGAAGAAACTGCCTGCCACAGGCACCTTCAGCACGAATATGGTGAGCAGCAGGATGTTGACAAGCACTGCACACGAAATGACAAAGTACGGTATCATCTTGGCCAGCACTATATTGATAGGCTTTATCGGGGATACCAGCAACACCTCCATGCTCCCGGTCTCCTTCTCCCTGACAATCGACACGGACGTCATAAGCGCGCAGATAAGCAGAAGAATCAGTCCCATGATGCCCGGCACGAAATTGTACGAACTCTTCAGCTGCGGATTGTACAGCATCCTCAACTGAGGCCCGACCGTCCCGGGCATTGCAGTCGGGACACTCTCCCCGGACTCATCCCCGGACATGGAGGCAAGCATCCTTACAGCTACCGCCTCCTCGACATCATCCCTGAAATAGTCAGCCACTATCCCTGTCAGATACATCACCTCCATCGAAGCATTGTTCGGATTGGTGGCGTCAGCGACTACAGATATGTCCGCACCTGCATCACTGTAGAGGCTTGCGGCGAAATCCGGGCCGAACATAAGGGCGGCATCGATCTCTCCCCGTCTCATAGCCATGTCCACGTCTTCCTCAGAACCGTATTCGCCGATATAGGTGAAATACTCGCTCTGGTCTATCTTCTCCATAAGCCTTGCGACGGCGATGTCATCATCCTGTGAATACAGCCCGATATTGACATTGCGTATCTCCGTGGAAATGGCGAAGCCGAACAGTACGATGAGCATCGTCGGCAGGCCTATGAGCACAAGAAGAGTACGCCTGTCACGGAATATGTGCAGGAACTCCTTTCTTACAAATGCGAAAAACTCCTTCATGACCTGCCGTTCATTCTGCTCTCTTTGCTCCCCTGGCAAGAATATCGAAGACCTCTGCGACGGACGCCGCCCCGTATCTCTGTTTCAGGGCTGACGGGGAGTCGAGAGCGTCAATCCTCCCGTCAACCATCATCGATATCCTGTTGCAATATTCTGCCTCATCCATATAATGCGTAGTGACAAACGCCGTAATACCCTCGTCCACAGCCTCATATATCAGTTCCCAGAACTGTCGTCTGGCTGCGGGGTCCACACCGCCTGTCGGCTCGTCAAGGAATACTATCTCCGGCCTGTGGATAATGGAGACCGAAAATGCCAGTTTCTGTTTCCAGCCCTGCGGAAGATCCTTCACCGGGGCATTCTTCTCGTCCGACATGGAAAGCCGCCCGAGAAGATTGTCAATCCTGGCGGAGACCTCGTTCTTCGGCACCCCGTAGATACCGGCAAAAAGTTCCATATTGTCCTTGACCGTCAGATCCCCGTACAGGGCGAACTTCTGGCTCATATAGCCGATATGCCGTTTTATCTGCTCTGACTGCTTCCATATATCGAAACCGGCGACATGTCCCGAACCTGAAGTCGGGAAACTCAGGCCGGTAAGCATCTTCATGGCGGTGGTCTTTCCCGCACCGTTCGCTCCGAGGAACCCGAATATCTCGCCTCTGCGTACCTCAAAGGATATGTCATCCACTGCCGTGAAATCCCCGAACCTCTTGGTGAGATGCTCCACCTCGATCACATTGCCCGGATCGCGCATCAGATGAGGCTGCATCCTCCTTGCCCTCCTCGCCTGAAGAAGTTCTGATATAAGATTGCCTTCTCCCATCATTTGTCCTCCAGATTCATGTAACAATCTTCCAATGTGGCATCTATCTCTCTGACAGACACATTCCTGTGAGAGAATTCAGAGGCAAGTTCCCTGCCCAGGTCTTCCGGTGAGATACCGGCTCCCGGCCTGAGCGTGATGTGGTGGGTATCGCCGAAAGTATAGCACTTGTCGACGGCACTGACCGTTCTCAGATCGTTAAGCAGCCTGAACATCTCGTCTGACCGCACGGACAGCAGCCTCTTGTCAAACCCTGAAATAATCCGCGACGGGGAGTCCACTGTCAGGAACCTGCCGGACTTCATCATCGCCACTCTGTCACATCTGTCCGCCTCGTCCATGTACGCCGTGGATACCACGATTGTCATCCCCTGTTCCTTCAGTTGGGCCAGATTCTCCCACAGTTCACGTCTCGAAGACGGATCCACACCGGTGGTAGGCTCATCAAGGAACAGCACAGCAGGAGAATGTATCAGGGAGCAGCACAGGGCAAGTTTCTGCTTCATGCCGCCGGAGAGTTTGCCCGCCTTCCTGTCCTCAAACGGTTTCAGGCGGCAATATATATTCTCTATCAGTCCGTAATTGCTCTCGATGTCCTTTCCGAACACGGACGCGAAGAACTCAAGGTTCTCCCGTACAGACAGATCCGAATACAATGAGAACCTTCCTGGCATATATCCGATGATTGTCCTCACCTTACGGTAGTCCCGCACTATATCAAGCCCCTCCAGAGTCGCAGAACCAGCGTCCGGGGAGACCAATGTGGCAAGCATCCTGAACAGCGTGGTCTTTCCCGCGCCGTCCGGGCCTATGATGCCGAACAGCTCCCCTTTGGCGACAGTGACATCCGTCTGCAGATCGACTGCCGGCGGAAGATTCCTGCCATAGGATTTCCTGAGACTATGTATGACTATGGAATCCATCCCTATCCTCCGTGTCAGAACACAATCCCGCCGTACATTCCCAGTTTGACAAGACCGTCATTGTCGACAGCGACCTTGACTGCGTACACAAGATTCTTCCTCTCATCCTCGGTCTGTATGTTCTTCGGCGTGAACTCGCTCTTGTCCGAAATCCATGTCACAGTCCCGGGATACTCCTTGACATATCCCTTGCCATAGTCCGAATATACCTTGACCTCCTGTCCGAGACGTATCTCCGACAACTGCGCCGAGGTCACGTAGGCCCGCAGGAAGACCCTGTCCAGATCAGCCACCTTGAATAGCGGCTTCCCGGCCGAGGCGAACTCGCCCGCCTCAGCATACTTTGTCAGGACTGTCCCGGATACGGGAGAGACAATCCGGCATTTGGCCAGCCTGTCCTCAATCTGCGCTATCTGCATCCCTATACCTGAACTTTGGGCATCAAGACTGGATACAGAGTTGTAAAGCGCAGTCTTCTGCGCATCCAGCTGCACTTCTGCCACAGCAATACGGGCATTGATGTCATCCATCTGCTTCTGAGTCGCGGCTCCGTCTGCAAGAAGCCGTGAGATACGCTCCTTCTCCCGCTTCATCGTCTTGAGCTGCTCCTCCGCAGCCCTTACCTGCTTGTCGATGTCAGGACGGTTGTTCAGCACGGCCTCCGCATTCTTCTCAAGCTGCATTCGTGTCAGATACAGCTGCACCGTATCCACACAGCCCAGGACCTGTCCGGCTTCCACATGCCGGCCTTCCTCTACGTCAAGAGAGAGAATCTTACCGGTGGATTCGGCAGACACTGTCACCTCGACGGACTCGAAATAACCTTCTGCATCATATCCGCTCCTGTTGGCACCGCAGGCCGACAACATGAGAACCAGCGCAGGGACTGTCGTCATTATCGAAATAATCTTCATATCAGTTTTTCTGTTTTTTGGCATTTTTTCTATTCCGCTATTGCTTTTTCCGTTTTCCTTATTGGTTCAGGACGACTTTCAGGTCGTAGATGTTCTTGAGAAGTTCTATCTCATGGCGGGAGCGGTCAATTATCGCCTTGTTCTCATTAATAATGTCCCGCAGCAGGTCATTTACGGTGATGACCCCGTTCCTGTATCTGGATTCAGAATTCTTCCTGACTGATTCCCTGAGGCGTACTATCTCGTCATCAGAGGCCTTCATCTCGTACATCCTGTCTATCTCATTCTGTATCTGGGACTGCTGTATGTCCGTATTCCATTTGAACACATCCCTCTGGAGACTTACGGAATTCATGGACAGGTCTATCTTCCTCATATCATTCTTCCTCGTATAGAAGCCGCTGATGTCCCACTGGAACGTGATGCCGGCTATCCCGTTCCATGACATCCGGTTATAGACCATGTCATCAAAGATGTTCAGGCCGGGCTTTCCGTACCATCCCTGTGCGAAGAATCCGAATTTAGGCATTATCGCCACATCCAGCATCTTTTTCCGGGCCTCTATCTCCCTGATCCTGGCATCGAAGAGCCTGAGTTCAGTCCTCATGTTGAGACTCGTGTCCACCAGCTGCACCTGCGGTATCCCGAATATCTCGTCATCATCTATCTTCCGCCCTATCATTATGGCCAGCATATCCTTGTAGGTACGCAGCGAGCTCTCCAGCTGCCTGCGCCCCTGTCTGAGAGCCAGCAGCTCCACCTTTATGTTGTCAATATCGCTCATGGTCGCCGTACCGTTGTCAACAGCCGACCGGACAACATCCAGATTGGATGACAGGAGGGTATCCATATAAAGATTGGTCTGCAGGTTCTTCTCCAGTATCAGTATCCCGAAATACATCTGGTTGACTCTCGTCTTCAGAGCCTCCATCTCCTTGTCGAGATTCAGCCTTGAGACCTCCTGCTGGGCCTTGACGGCTTCCCGTTGTGCCTTTGAGTAGCCTCCGTCCCAGATTGTCTGGCTGATGTTCAACTGTACCTTGTACTGGTCATGGGACAGGCCTTCCATATCCACTCCGGCCATTGCCATGAGATTGTTGAAGGCCTCCGGGAACTCGGTGACGTCGCTCTGATAGGAAGCCTGTCCGGAGAGCGATATCTTTGGGGCATATCCCATCGCGGCATTCTCGAAAGAATAGCGGGACATCGCCTCTGTCAGTTCATACTGGCGTATTAAAGGATAATTGTCATGCACCAGCCGATAGCACTCCTCCAATGTGATTGCCGACACCGGGATGGAGACTGCTGCCATCACTGAAGACACCAGTGATGTCAACACTACGACACGACATCTGATATGTTTCATATTGCAATATTTTTCGTTGCCGGAAGCCGCAATCTTCATACCACGGCAGGTGCCGGAATGATTACCGCCCCAACTATATACAAAGATAGGGTATTTTCTGAATTTTGGATTAACTTTGTCGTCAGGCAATGATGCCGTTCCGAATAATCTTGCAGAAGATGTGGGAGGAAATCATTCTGATTGTGGCCGGATTCGCCGCCGGCCTGCTTTCCGGGACAGTGGGTTTCGGCGGGAGCATGATACTCCTGCCTGCCATGACATCCTGCTACGGGATTGAGGTCGCCGTACCGATGTCAACGGTATCCCAGCTGTTGAGCAACATCTTCAGGATGGCTGCCGGATTCCGGTCCATCAGATGGAGAAAGGCGGGATTTTTCCTGATTCCGGCCATCCCTCTCACCATTCTTGGAGCCTACGGCTTTGTCATCGTGCCCAAAGTCCTGATGACAAGGATACTATGTATCATCCTGATAATCTTCTCCTTCCTTGAGATGACAGACAGGCTTCGGCTGCCGCGCTCGAAATGGACAATGCTTACCGGAGGCGGGGTCGCAGGGGGCATCAACGGCCTGCTAAGCCTCTCGGGTCCTGTCAGCAGCGCAGTATTCCTCACCTTGGGACTCTCCCCCGTAGCCTATATAGCAACCGAAGCCGCTGCAGCAACTGCCATGCATATCGTCCAGATTATCACATACGGCGAATTCGGCCTTGTCTCGGGACATATCATATCCGAGGGCCTGTACATCGGAGGGGCGATGATGCTCGGCAACTGGATAGCAATGCGGAGAATCAGGACCATCAAAAGGAAAATCTACAGAAGGACCGTCGCCATCGTCATGACAGTATGCTCCATCTGGCTTTTTCTTTCCGTATGAAGAACGTTTTATGAAAATAAAATGTATTTTTGCAGCCCTGCGGTCAGGCCCGTCAGCCCTGTCCGGCAGATGTAAAGAGGAAAAAAAGACATGGAGAACAGAATTATCCCGGTCCTGCTTCTGACCGGCTATCTCGGAAGCGGCAAGACGACTCTCGTCAACAACATCCTTTCAAACATGAAAGGAATCAGATTCGCAGTAATCGTCAATGACATAGGAGAGGTGAACATCGATGCCGACCTGATACAGAAAGGCGGGGTCGTAGGCAGCAAGGATGACAGTCTGGTCGCGCTCCAGAACGGATGCATCTGCTGTACCCTCAAGGCAGATCTCGTTGAGCAGATATACGAACTGACGAGAATGCAGAAATTTGACTATATCGTCATAGAGGCAAGCGGCATCTGCGAACCGGAGCCTATCGCACAGACCATCTGCACCATCCCGACTCTCGGAGAGGCATACAGGAAATACGGCATCTGCAGGCTTGACTGCATTGTGACCGTGGTGGATGCCCTCAGGATGGAAAGCGAATTCGCATGCGGGGAGAATCTTACGCGCAAGGACATTGATGAAGAGGACATCGAGAATCTCATCATTCAGCAGATTGAGTTCTGCAACATCATACTTCTCAACAAGGCTTCCGAAGTAAAGCCAGAGGAACTTGCCCGGATAAGGCGGATAATACGCACACTGCAGCCGCGCGCCGAAATAATAGAGTGCGACTATGCCGGAATCGAACTTGACCGCATCCTCAACACAGGACTCTTTGACTTTGACAAGGTGGCCACTTCCGCAGGATGGATACAGGGTATCGAACGCCAGTCCACCGCAGAGGAGGAACTTGAGGCAAGGAACCACGGGATGCACCTCCACTACAGCCACGGCGAAGAAGACGGGCATGAGCACGGACATGACCATGACGGCCATGGGCATCATCACCACCATCACGAAGGAGGAGAGACCGAGGAATATGGCATCGGTACCTTTGTCTACTACAGACGCCCGGCATTCGACCTCAACAAATTCGACAATTTCGTAGCCAGGAAATGGCCAAAAAGCGTCATAAGGGCGAAAGGAGTCTGCTATTTCTCAGAAAACAGGGACATGTCATACCTGTTCGAACAGGCCGGCAGACAGAAACTCCTGCGCGAGGCCGGACAATGGTACGCCACCGCCCCGGAAGAGGACAGGCTCGAACTGATGCGCCAGGACCCGAATTTCTTCAAAGACTGGGACTCTCAGTACGGGGACAGGATGCAGAAGATAGTCTTCATCGGCCAGGACATGGACAAGGAGCAGATCATAAGCGACCTTGACCAGTGCCTCGAATGACCGCCTAGAATATCTCTATCTCATATCCTGCATTGAACGTCTGCATCGGGGCAAGATGCATGACATGGTCGCGGAAGCGGAATTCCCCGTCATATCCGACCCTGTCACATCTGCCGAACCACGGCTCTATGCAGACGAAAGGCGCGTTCTTGCCGCCTGGAGACCAGAGGCCGACCAGAGGAGAGTCGAATTTCATGCCCAACCACGGCTCTCCGGCACCGGTCAGCAGAGTGACCATGTCTATCTGGCTGTCGTCAAAGATGAGGGCATCGCGATCAAAAGTATGGGTATCCAGTGGCAGGATCTCACTCCTTCTTCCCTCCTTTGCCACCCTTGCGGCAATATCGTCTGTCTCACGACCGTAACGGGACGGGAAGGAGCCACGCAGTGTGTATTTTGTGTCCGGATCCGCACAGCCTTTCTCCTTTACAAGATAATACTCCATCTCTCCCGGGGCAGACGGGCCTTCAAGCAGGAAGAATCCCCTCCCGGCAGACGACGGGTCAAAGTCAGGGTAATAATATGCCGGATGCGCCCCTATCTGGAAATGTATCTCCTTCTCTGACGTATTGGAGACGCTCCAGGTGACCTCAATCCTGTTCCCGACCAGCCGGTATCCTATAATGAGGGCAAACCGGTACGGATATAAGGCAAGCGTCCCCTCATCAGACTCCAGGATGTAGCGCACCTCGTCCGGCCCTATGGCGAGCAGCCTGAAATCCATGTCTCTTGCAAAGCCGTGCTGAGACATCGGATATTCCTTCCCGTCCACCTTGAAATGTCCGTTCCAGACGCTCCCGACTATGGGGAAAAGCACCGGTGAGTGTCGCTTCCAGAATGCAGGATCTGCCTGCCACAGATACTCTGTACCGCCTTTCCTGATGCTGCAGAGTTCAGCACCATGCCCGCTGACCTCGACGGTCAGGATGCCGTTTGACAATGTTTCCATGATTCAAGATACTGACAAGTAAATATAGGAACTTTTGCCGTCAGGAGCAAATGTCACCTGCCTGATTTTGAAGTCTGCCCGGCAGCCTTGTCCACCTGCATGACAGTAACCTGGCGGAGAGAATTGTCGGAAAGCACAGAATAGACTATATCCCTTGCCATTGTCTTCAGTTCATCGATGAATGCCCCGGCCTCATACGTTCCTTTCTCAATCATCCTCAGCTTCTTCTCCCACTGTCCGGTGAGTTCGGCACTTTTGAGCAGCTCCTCCTTGATGACCCCGATGAGTTCACGTCCCGTGTCAGTAGGGAACAGGCTTTTCCTCTCCTTGCGTATATAATGACGTTTGAACAATGTCTCGATTATCGCAGCCCTGGTGGACGGGCGGCCAATCCCGTTTTCCTTGAGCGCGTCGCGGAGTGCATCATCCTCAACCGTCTTGCCTGCGGTCTCCATCGCTCTCAGCAAGGTGGCCTCGGTGTATGGCTTGGGGGCAGTCGTCCATGACTCCTTCAGAAACGGCTCATGAGGACCGCTCTCCCCTGTCTGAAACTGAGGCAGCACTTTCTCCTCATCCTTTTCCGCATCCTCATCGCCCGCATCGGCCCTGGCATCAGGCCTCTCCTGTCCGAAGACGGTCTTCCACCCCGGACTCAATATCTGCTTGCCGGTGGTCTTGAAATCCACATTCCCGGACTTTCCCGATACCGTCGTCACAGACACCTGGCATTCAGGATAGAATGCGGCAATGAAACGTCTGGCAATCATATCATACACCTTCGACTCCCTGTCGTCCATATTCACGGCAGGCACTCCGGTGGGAATGATGGCATGATGGTCGGTCACCTTGGAATTGTCGAATACCTTCTTGCTCTTGGGCAGTCTTGCCCCTTTGAGCGGAGCGGTAAGAACCTCATATCCGCGCAGGCCTTCAAGTATATGAGGGACCTTCGGATAGATGTCGTCGCTCAGAAAGACAGTATCGACACGCGGATATGTAGTGAGTTTCTTTTCATACAGGGACTGTATCAGCCTCAATGTCTCGTCGGCGGTGAAAGCATACTTCCTGTTGCACTCCACCTGGAGAGATGTCAGGTCAAACAGACGGGGTGCGGACTCCTTTCCTTTCTTTTCCGACACACCTGTCACGACGAACGGCTCTCCGGCGACCGCCGAAAGCAATGTCTCCCCGTCCTCTTTGGAGGAGAACCGTCCTTTGGATGACGAGAATACCACATTCCTGTACCTGGTCTTGAGTTCCCAGTACTGCTCTGGCCTGAAATTCTCTATCTCCTCCTGCCGCCTGACTATCATGGCGAGAGTCGGGGTCTGGACCCTACCTATAGACAGCACCTGGCGGTTCTGTCCGAACCGCAATGTATACAGTCTGGTCGCATTCATCCCCAGTATCCAGTCTCCTATCGCCCTGGAAAGGCCGGCCTCATACAGCCTGTCATATTCCTGCTGCTCCTTGAGATTGGCAAATCCCTCCCTGATGGACTCTTCTGTCAGCGACGACACCCAAAGCCTGTACACCGGGCACCTGGCCTTTGCCTTCAGCATCACCCATCTCTGTATGAGCTCCCCCTCCTGTCCGGCATCGCCGCAGTTGATGATCATCTCGGCATTCTGCATGAGGCTCTCAATGACAGCGAACTGCTGCCTGTATGTGTCATTGTCGATGAGTTTGATGCCGAACCTGGGCGGTATCATCGGAAGCGAGGACAAGGCCCAGTATTTCCATTGTGGAGAATAGTCGTCAGGCTCTTTCAGCATACACAGATGACCGAATGTCCAGGTGACCTGGTAGCCGTTGCCCTCCAGATACCCGTTTTTCCTTGTCTTTGCACCGAGCACTTCCGCAATTTCTCTCGCCACACTGGGCTTTTCAGCAATACAAACTTTCATCTGTCCTTTCAAAAATGGTCAGCAAAAGAAACAAAAATTGACAAGAAATCAAAGCCGGGCGGCCATCTTTTCCCGGGGATTGACTACCTTTGCCGTCTCAGGAGGAAACACAGGATGGAACAAGGCACACAGGCTCACGACACTATGAAGACAGATGCCACGACCGAGAGGCATCCGCTCAGCCCTTTCATTCCTGAAGGGGCACGGATCCTGATGCTCGGGAGTTTCCCTCCGAAGAAAGAACGCTGGTCAATGGAGTTCTTCTACCCCAATTTCACCAATGACATGTGGAGAATAGTCGGGCTGGTATTCTTCGGGGACAGGAGACATTTTGAAAGACCGGGAGAGAAGCGGTTCGACAAGGAGAGGATTGTCAGGTTCTGCGAGGAAAAAGGCATCGCCCTCTATGACTCCGCCTCGGAAATAAGGCGGCTGAAGGACAATGCCTCTGACAAATTTCTTGAGATAGTCTCAGCCACCGACATAAGGACACTGCTGGACAGGATGCCGGAATGCCGTGCAGTGGTGACGACAGGTGAAAAGGCGACGGAAGCCGTGGCGGAATATCTTGGATGCGCCACCCCCAAGACGGGGCAATGCCTGCAGACAGGAGGACTGGATTTCTGGAGGATGCCGTCTTCGTCAAGAGCCTACCCGCTCCCTCTGGAAAGAAAGGCAGAAGCCTACAGACAGATGTTCGCCGCCGAAGGGATATTGTCCCTGTCACAATGCCCGGAAAATCTCATTCAATGAAGGATGGACATGTACCATCCGCCGTATATCGTCAACAGAGGCCTTCATGGTCATGAATGCGGCAATCTCATGAATAAGATCGGATGAATGCGGGCCGTATATATGACAGCCGACAATCCTTCCTGCACTGTCCGTCAGGAGTTTGCACATCCCGTCTGTCTCCCCCATGCACATGGCCTTGCCGTTTGCCCTGAAAAATGCCTTGCGGCAGGTGACATCAATGCCGGCCGCCTTGCATTCCTCCTCTGTCAGCCCCACTGATGCAGCCTCAGGCATGGTGAATACTGCGGCTGGCATCACACTGAGGTCTGTCCTGTCTTCAAGCCCCATGATATGGTCAAGGGCCTTGACTCCCTGCATGACAGCAGCATGCGCAAGCATCACGCCTCCTGTTATGTCCCCTATCGCATAGATATGGGGCACCGACGTCTGCATGAAAGCGTTGACGGATATACCTTTCAATGTATATCCGACACCTATGTCATCCAGATTGAGGGTATGCAGGGCCGGCCTGCGGCCGACAGCCATCAGCACGGTATCCGCCTCAACCTGCTCCTCAATGCCCTTTCTGGAGAACACTACGGACAATGCCCCTGACTGATGCCCGCCCGAACTGGCAATACGGCTGACCTGTGCCCCCATCCTGAAGTCTATGCCACGTTTTGAAAGGCTCTGACGGAGTCTTTTGGCTATGTCCTGATCAAAACGAGGAAGAATCTCCCTGCAATATTCGACTATGGTGACCTTGCTGCCGAAACTGCTGAAAATCGAGGCAAACTCAAGGCCGATGACCCCTGCCCCTATTATGCAGAGCCGTTCTGGCACGACATCGGACTCAAGAAGCCCTGACGAGAAGACCACACCCGGAAGGTCAGCCCCGGGGATATCGGGAGATGCTGGCACGGAACCCGTGGCTATGATGATGATGTCCCCCGTATATTCCGAGACTCTCCCGTCCGCGGACTGCACAGAGACAGTATGGGAATCCTTGAATGATGCCCTGCCCTTGACATAGTCAATCCGGGGATGCCCCAACAGGGTCATGACCCCGGCTTCAAGAGTGCTGACCACGGCATCCTTCCTCTCCATCACGGACTTGAAGTCAAAACCGTATTGAGGGACGGAGATGCCGCAGCCTGCCGCATTCCTGACATTCTCCAATATCTCCGCACTCCTGCACAGTGACTTGGTGGGGATACAGCCGGCATTGAGGCAGGTCCCGCCAGCCTTGTCCCGTTCGACAAGAGTCACATCCAGTCCTCTCTGAGCGGCCAGCAGGGCGGTCTCATATCCGCCCGGACCGGCTCCTATAATGATTATTCTCATGACAGCATGAATTTTCCTGTTATCCGTCTCACTCCACTTGCCTGTATCGCAATACCGGACGGGTGGCGGCAAGTGTCTCGTCCGACCGGCGTACAGGAGTCCCGTGAGGGGCATCGTGCAGGATGTCAGGCTCCGACACCGCCTCCCGCGCAATATTCCTCATGGCCTCTATGAATGCATCAAGGGTATCCTTTGATTCCGTCTCCGTCGGCTCTATCATAATCGCCTGATGGAAAAGCAGAGGGAAATAGATGGTAGGGGCATGGAAACCGTAGTCAAGCAGCCGCTTGGCTATCTCCAGTGCGGTAATCCCTGAAGATGTGTCAGCAAGCCCGTCAAATACGAACTCATGCTTGCACACCCTGTCTATCGGGAGCCTGTAGCAATCCTTGAGTGACTCCTTGACATAGTTTGCATTCAGGGCGGCAAGCGGACCGGCCATCCTTATATTCTTGTTCCCGAGCATCATAATATATGTGAGAGCCTTGACCATGACGGAGAAATTGCCCATGAAGCCGGAGACTCGTCCTGCAGTATGGCTTCCGGACATCAGATGATACTTCCCGTCCCCGTCTGCAGTCACTTTCGGATATGGAAGATAGTCCCACAGCGCGGCTGACACTCCTACCGGGCCAGAGCCGGGACCACCCCCGCCGTGAGGGGTGGAGAATGTCTTGTGCAGATTGAGATGCATGATGTCGAAGCCCATATCCCCAGGACGGACCTTGCCGAGAAGAGGGTTCATATTGGCCCCGTCATAGTACAGCAGTCCTCCGCAGCCGTGAACGAGATCCGCTATCCTGCTTATCTCCGTCTCGAACAGCCCGAGGGTATTCGGGTTGGTCATCATGATGCCTGCCACAGTGTCATCAAGAAGCGGCTTGAGGTCTTCCACATCAATCGTCCCGTCAGGAGTTGACCGTACCTGCACGACACGGAGTCCGCAGACTGCGGCACTTGCAGGGTTGGTCCCGTGTGCGCTGTCAGGCACAATCACCTTGGTCCGCTTCATATCATTGCGGCTCATGTGGTACTGCCTCATGATCATAAGTCCGGTAAGTTCCCCGTGAGCACCGGCAAAAGGACACAGTGTGAACGCCGCCATACCGGTGACCGCACACAAAGCCTTCTCCAATTCATGGCAGACCTGCAGCGTGCCCTGCATCGTCTCTTCAGGCTGAAGCGGATGCACCGAAGTGAATCCCGGCAGAGACGCCGTCTCCTCGTTTATCTTGGGATTGTACTTCATGGTACAGCTGCCGAGAGGATAGAATCCTGTATCAACACCGAAATTCATCGAAGAAAGGTTGGTATAATGCCTCACGACATCCGGCTCGCTGACTTGCGGCAACCCTGACTCAGAACGGCGGCACAGCACCTCAGGAATCTCCGGAAGCCTGTGCTCCCATCGGTTGTCAGGGAGGGAAAAACCTGTCCTGCCCTCCACTGACAGTTCAAATATGAGTTTATCGTAATTCTTCATTGCTGACATTCTTTTGAAGTACCGGCGGTCATGCCATATTGCTGATGCAATCCACAAGCGAGTCTATCTCTTCCCTGGTACGTTTTTCCGTCACACAGAAAGAGACATGACCGTCATCCGTTGCGAGGGCGGCAAAAAAGCCGTTGTCGCACAGATGCTGCTGCAGCCTCTCCGCCGGAATCACCGTATCAAGCACGAACTCCTTGAGGAACGGCTTGTCAAATACCGGAGAGAAAAGCCCTGTGGACAGGAGCCTGTCATAGAGATAGTGCGCCCCTCCGTAAGAGAGGGCGTTGACCTGCCGCAGCCCGTCCCTCCCGAGCAACGAGAGATATATTGTCGCATACAGTGCCATCAAGGACTGGTTTGAGCAGATGTTGCTGGTGGCTTTCTCCCGACGGATATGCTGCTCACGGGCCTGGAGCGTGAGGACATACGAGCGTCTCCCGTCCCTGTCCACTGTCTCTCCCACTATCCTTCCCGGCATCTTTCTCACATAGTCCTGCCGGCAGGCAAGGTATCCTGCATAAGGCCCGCCGGCTGACAGAGGCATGCCCAGGCTCTGGCAGTCTCCGCAGGCGATGTCCGCGCCCCATTCTCCAGGAGTCCTTATCACTGCCAGCGCAGAAGGGTCGGAGTAGGTCATAAGCAGGCCTTTATGTGCATGGACGGCATCAGCGAACCCTTCAAGATTCTCGATTATGCCATATCTGTTCAGCGACGGGACCAGCACTCCCGCCACATCATCCGCAGCGAGCTGTCTCTGCAGGTCTTCGAGTGATGTCACCCCGTCCGACATCTGCACATGCCCTATGTCAATGCCATGATACCTGGCATAAGTCCCAACTACCTCAAGTACCTGCGGAAGAAGTGTGGAGGAAAGAAGCACCCTGCTCTTTTTCTTCGTGCAGGCAAGAGCCATCATCATGGCCTCCGCCGCGGCTGTGGCACCGTCATACATGGACGCGTTGGAGCAGTCAAGCCCCGTAAGCATGGTTATCATGCTCTGATATTCGAAGATATACCTCAACGTCCCCTGGGAGACCTCGGCCTGATACGGGGTATAGGCGGTCTGGAACTCCGACCGGGATATGAGATACTGAATCACTGCCGGGGAATAATGGTCGTATGCCCCACAGCCGCAGAATACTGTCAGGCTCCTGTTCCTGCCGGCCATTCCGGAGAACTTTCTGCGCACCTCCATCTCGGACATAGGCTCAGGCAGGTCAAACTCACCCTTGAAGATGAATTCTTCCGGCACATCGGAATACAGGTCATCGAGAGAGCCTGCCCCGATTTTCTTCAGCATTTCACGGATGTCCTCATCCGTGTGCGGAAAATATGAGAATCCCATGGCCCGACAGCATCAGAGGTTGGCACAGAAATCAGCATAGGCAGCGGCATCCATGAGATTTCCAGGAAGGCCGTCCTCCGCAAGACGCACCTTGACTATCCATGCACCATACGGGTCGGTATTGAGCAGTCCCGGTGTATTCTCCAGAGCCTCGTTCGTCTCCGTCACAGTCCCTGTCACCGGAGAGATGAGGTCGCTGGCCGCCTTTACGCTCTCCACAGCTCCGAACTCCTCATCGGCGGAGACTTCGTCATCCACATCAGGCATATCCACATACACGATATTGCCGAGCGCGTGCTGCGCATAATCAGTGATGCCCACAAGAGCATATCCGTCAACCATCCTTACCCATTCATGGGTCTCGCTGTAATACAGCCCTTCATTTACCTTAGCCATGATAATTATCAGTTTTAATGTCAATTACTATACAGTCACTTCCTGTAGTTCTTGTCGTAGAACCTCTTCTTGCATACGGTCCCCGGGAAGGTTTTCTTCCTGATTCTGACCGAGACCTCCGTGCCGGGAGCGGAATATTCCTTCCTGACCATAGCCATGCAGACACTCTTGCCTGTGGATATGGAATTGTACCCTGTGGTCACCTCCCCTATCTGCTCCCCGTCGGCCTCGACAGGATAACCGGCCCTCGGTATGGCCTTGTCTGCCATCTCGATACCGACAATCCTGCGGGCTGTGCCTTCGGCCTTCTGCCGTACTATCGCATCCCTGCCGATGAAATCAGGCCTGTCGGTCTTCACAAAGACTCCGAGCCCGGCCTCCACAGGCGATATCTTCTCACTGAGTTCATGCCCGTACAGCGGAAGCCCGACCTCGAAACGCAGTGTATCCCTGCAGCCGAGTCCGCACGGGGTGACACCTGCGGCAAGCAGCCTGTCCCAGATATACCTTATCTGGGCAAAAGAGCCGTAGAACTCAAAACCGTCCTCCCCTGTGTACCCGGTACGGCTCACAATCAGAGGCTCCCCCCTGCCTATACTCCCGTCGGCATCAAGTTCTGTCTGCATGAATGTGTAGAATGCAAGATCCTTTAGTTCAAGACCAAGGACCTCCCTGGCTGTCTTCTCCGAATCCGGTCCCTGGAGGGCGATCTCTCCGTAGAAATCAGAGAAATTGTCCACCTTGACATCGAAGCCGGATGCATGTCTCTGTATCCAGATGAAATCCTTCTCAATGTTGGAGGCATTGACCACGAACAGCCACTTCATGTCTGACAACTTGTAGACAAGAAGGTCATCCACGACACCTCCGTCAGGATAGAGCATCATCCCGTACAGAATCTTCCCGTCCGGCATATCCCTCACGTCGTTGGAGAATATGTATCCTGTAAACTCCCCGGCCTGCGGGCCGGAAATGACTATCTCCCCCATGTGGGAGACATCGAACATCCCGCACCTCTGCCTTACTGCATTGTGCTCGTCTATGATGCTGCCGTACTGTATCGGCATATCGAATCCTCCGAACGGACTCATCTGTGCTCCAAGAGCAATGTGACTGTCATGCAGACAGGTCTGTCTCAGTGTCTCTTCCATTGTCGTATATGCGGTTAATTGTCTTTATGCCAAATATTTTCAGCCTGATATGAAATCCGGGTCGAGATAGTCTGCCTCAATCTCTTCAATCATCCTGATCTCATTCTCCCCGAGGACATATTCACCGTCGCAGAAATATCCTGCAAGACTTCTGATGAAAAAGTCCATGTCGAGATAACGGCCGTCAATGCCGTGCCGGGTCATCACATCCTTCAGATTGGTCACCCTCTGCCTCACGGAGCGCACCCCGTTGCGTTCAAGTTTCACCTTGGACGGTGTCAGCACCCGCTCCATGACATCACAGTCCGCGTCAAAAAGCAGGGTCCCGTGCACCACATTCCTTCCGTGCATCGAATAGAATGCATTCCCGGATACCTTCTTCCCGTCCACGAGGATGTCATTCCTTCCCGACACTGCAGCATCAAGCCCGATACGTCTGAGGAACAGGGCGAGCATGAGCAGATGGCTTTCAAACAGGAACGGGACATCATGTCCTCCCATGACACGGGACACCATGATGTTCCCCTCATCGGCATACACGCATCCTCCCCCGCTCTTTCGCCGCCACACCTGTATGCCCCTGTCCCGGCAATATTCCAGGTCGGCCTCCGCTTCCAGGACCTGGTTTCTGCCCACAATCACTGTCGGAGGTACCCGCCAGATGAAGAAAGACTCGCCATCCGTATACCTCGCCAGGTACTCCTCCATGGCGAGATAGAAGACAAGCCTCCTGTCCCTGACTTCAGGCACTCTCACATATCTCATCACTTCCCGGAATTAGCCAGCAGTCCGTCTATGATACCGTCTGCAAGACCGATCACCGGCACATAGATATACTGCGAACCTGTAATCTCGGCCACAGTGAGGAATATGTCCCCCGCAGGGACGATGACGTCCGCCCTGTCCGGCTTGAGGTCGAACTCCTCCATACGCTCCTCCACTGTCAGAGCCTTCAGTTCGTCATGAAGTTCCCGTAGAGATGCGACGGACATGCGCGGATAACGCCTGTCACGTCCCTTGACCATCTTGAAGAGCTTGTTGATATTGCCGCCGGACCCGATGATATTGATGCCCGGGTATGACACCGCAAGGTCTTTCATATCCCTTCTGATGCGAGCCTTCTCACTCTCCTCCACAGCATTGTTGAGCATCCTGACCGTACCTATGTTATAAGAACGGGAGCAGACAAGCTCCCCGTCGGCTATGAGGTTTATCTCCGTGCTTCCTCCTCCCACATCCACATACATGAAATTGCCTTTCCTCGCCTTCATTGTCTCGATGTGGTTGTTGTATATCATCCTGGCCTCCTCCTGGCCGTCTATTATCTCAATCCTTATGCCTGTCTTCTTCTCCACCTCCCTGATTATCTGCGACCCGTTCGCGGCATCGCGCATGGCAGACGTCGCACAAGCCCGGTATTCAGCCACCTCATAGATTTTCATCAGCTGCTTGTAGCACTTCATGAGCCTGATCATATCCTTCTCCCTCTTCTCCGAGATCCTGCCCTGGGCGAACACATCGAATCCGAGACGGAGAGGCACCCTGAGGAGAAGCACCTTGTTCAGATACGGCTCTTCGGCCTCTTCCAGTTCCTTGATAAGCAGACGTACTGCATTGGAGCCTATGTCGATGGCGGCATAGGCAGTCCTGCGGACAGATTTCTCTTCTGTCATCATTTCCTTGTCGGTCATGTCAATGTCATTAAACGGGTTTTATCCTATTCCGGATTCTTCGGCTTCAAGCCTGCAGTAATATCCGTACAGAGCCTCCTGTGAACCTGTCGGGAGAGGATTGGCGCATTCCCACGGAACGTTCTCCCCGGTCCCGTCCACAAGCCGGCCCTGCCGGACGTCACGCAGTCCGTAATCCACTATCCGTATCATCTCCTGCTTGATGGCAGGGTCATATACCGGGGTCACAACTTCAATCCTGTTGTCAAGATTGCGCGGCATCCAGTCGGCTGAGCCGATGAACACCTTGTTCTGCCCTCCCGCAGCGAAGACGAATATCCTTGAATGCTCAAGATAACGGTCGATGATGCCGTTTATCCTTATGTCGCAGTTCTCAGGCAACTTGTCCGTGACAATGGAGCAGTTGCCCCTGACCACCAGTTCTATCTTCACTCCCGCCTCGGCCGCCTCGTATATCTTCTCCACCATCACCGGGTCGGTGACATGGTTGAGCTTCGCCTTGATATATGCCGGCTTGCCTGCCTTCCTGTTGCGTATCTCGGCATTGATGAGGGAGACGAACCTCTTCTTCATGTCATTCGGGGACACGAGCAGTTCCTTGAAATGCACAGGGATATAAGGTTTCTCTATGAAGTCGAACAACTGGACCACATCACGGACAATCCGCCTTGACGCCGTCATCATGATGCAGTCCGTGTAAGTTCTGGCATTGCCCTCATGGAAATTGCCAGTACTGATGCACGCTATGTCCGGCCCTTTTTTCATCCCTATGTGCACGACCTTGGAATGCACCTTGAGGCCTTCGACTCCGAATATCACCTTGACCCCGGCCTCCTGGAGCTTCTGGGCCCATACCATGTTGGACTCCTCGTCGAACCTTGCAAGCAGTTCTATCACCACAGTGACCTTCTTGCCGTTTCTGGCTGCCCCGATAAGCGACCTCACCACCTTGGAATCCTTGGCGAGACGGTACAGGGTGATCTTGATGCTGCTGACCTCCTTGCTGATGGCCGCCTCATGCAGTACCCTTATAAACGAGAAGAAACTGTGGTAAGGGACATGCAGGAAACTGTCCTGCTGCCTTATCTTGTCCAATATGCTCCCCTCTCCATCCAGGGCAGACCTGCGTATAGGAGGGAATGAAGCGAATTTCAGTTCGGTTCTCCCGCAGTCAGGGAACTTCATCAGATCCTTGTGGTTGTGGTACCTTCCGCTCTTGAGCACCGTGTCATTCTTGTCCAGGTCAAGCTTGCTCAGCATCCTCCGCTGGAGGTCCTCTGGCATGCTTTCATCATACAGCACCCTCAGAGGCGCGCCTTTCTTCCTGCTTTTCAGCCCCTTGGATATCTTCTGCAGGATACCGTTCCTCCTGTCATCATCTATCTCCATCTCGGCATCCCTCGTGAACTTGAACGCATAAGCCTCCATGCCGGTATATTCAAGCCCCTCGAAAATATATGCAAGTGAGCAGCGGACGACATCGTCGAGATACATGATATAGTTCCTGCCGTCCCTGTCCGGGAGACGCACAAATCTCCCGCAGCTCTGCACCGGCAGTTCAAAATACGCATATTCATAGGCCTGCTTTCCGGAAGATGTTGTCCTGACAGCGCGGACCGCCATATAGATGCTCTCATCGCTCTCATGGTCGAGATATTTCACCGAAGAGAACGACACAGGGACAATAAGCCCCTCCAGACGGTCATGGTAATAGGAACTCAGAAAGCGTCTCTGCTCGTCGTCTACCTGTGTGTCATTTATGAGAAAGATATTGTGCCTGGCCAGTTCGGCATAGACATCATGGACAGTCTCCTCATAGTCCCTCATGTACTTCCCGTACAGCCTGGAGATCTGCTTGACTATCTTCTTGGCCTGCAGTGCCTCCTTCACCCCTGACTTCTCACCCCACTCGACTATCCTGTTCTGGGAAGCCACCCTCACCCTGTAGAACTCGTCAAGATTGTTGGAATATATGCCGAGGAAAGACAGTCTTTCCAGCAGCGGGACATCAGGTTTGCAAGCCTCCTGCAATATTCTCCTGTTGAAATACATCCAGCTTACATCGCGTTCAAGATACGGATATGCTCCCTTTTTTCTGCTCATATATATGATAATTTTGTTCAAAATAACAAAATTCAGATTAAAATAATATTAAAATTCCGATTTTTTCAATAAAAATCTAAAATTAATCGACTATCGCAAAAATACCGCTGAAAATATTGCGGACAGTCAAATTTTTCATGACAATATCTTTAGAATGGCTTTATTTTTGTATAGACCGCTTCCGGTTTTCGGGACCGGGCATGATTTTCTGATCACCTCAGCCCCATATCGACAGTTATGACAATGAAATTATCATCAATCCTGCCGGCGGCAATCCTGCTGGCATTGTCTTATCCGTGCACGGCACAATACCGGACGGCACCAGATACGGCGTCGCACATGCAGACGGACTCCGTACTGACGGCCGGCAAGGTGTGGACACTTGAGGACTGTATCAATTATGCAATGCAGGAGAACATATCCCTGAAGCAGAGCAGACTCTCGGAGAAGAACGCCGAAATCGACATGAAGACCGCCAAAAACGCACTCTTCCCGAACCTGTCCTTCTCCACGAGCCACAATCTCATCAACAGGCCATACCAGGAGTCCAGCAGCACCGTGAGCGGCACTGAGATACTGTACTCAGACAACAACACGAGCTACACCGGCAACTACGGGCTTAACGCATACTGGGACCTGTATACTGGAGGCCGGAACAGGAAGTCCATCAAGCAGGAAGACATCAATATGAAAATCGCCTCACTCGACTTCAAGGCCACTGCAAACAATATACTCGAAAGCATAGCCCAGGTGTATGTACAGATACTTTTTGCCGACGAGTCGGTAAAGGTGAACGAGAATACGCTCGAAGTCAGCAGGGCGCAATGTGCAAGAGGAAAGGAACTTCTCGATGCGGGGAGCATATCCATGGCCGACTATGCGCAGCTGCAGGCCCAGGTGAGCAACGACAATTACCAGCTGGTGACTGCCCGTGCCACCCTGCAGGACTACAGGCTGCAACTCAAGCAACTGCTGGAGATAGAAGGTCCGGAAGAGATGTCGGTCTATCTGCCGGAAATAGACGATGCGGTGGTGCTCTCCCCTCTTCCCGACAAGGAAGTCGTATATCAGAATGCTATGGGCATCAGACCTGAGATTGAGTCCGGGAGACTGAGCGTATCCGCCTCGGAACTTGATGTAAAGATAGCCAGGTCCGCATATATCCCGTCCCTGACCCTGAGTGCGGGGATAGGGACCAGCCACACAAGCGGCACGGACTTCTCTTTCGGGGAGCAGGTCAAGAACGGATGGAACAATTCCATAGGACTGACACTGAGCGTGCCGATATTCAACAACCGCCAGACGAAAAGCGCGGTAGAGAAAGCGGAACTGCAACTCGAATCCACCAGACTCGACCTGGTGGAGACGGGCAAGGAACTCTACCGCACAATAGAGAATCTCTGGCTGGACGCATACAGTGCACAGCAGCAGTATCTTGCAGCAGAGGAGCAGGTCAGGAGCGCGCAGACCAGTTTCGACCTCACAAGCGAGCAGTTCAACCTCGGGATGAAGAACACAGTGGAACTCCTCACCGAGAAGAACAACCTCCTGAGCGCACAGCAGCAGCTGTTGCAGGCCAAATATATGGCAGTGCTGAACATCCAGATGCTCAGGTTCTATCAGGGAATGGAAATATCATTATAGCCGTCCGGCAGAAATCAGAGAAAATACAAGTCATATCATGAAGAAAAGTACGAAAAAGGTCATCATCTGGATAACAGTGATCGCGGCTGTCGCAGTTGCGGCCGTATTCCTGCTCAGGAGACCGGGAGGAAAGCCGCAGTTCACATTCGAGACGGCGACAGTCTCACGTGCCGACATATCCACTTTCGTCACTGCGACAGGGACAATCGAGCCGGTGACTGAGGTGAATGTAGGTACACAGGTATCAGGAATCATCGCAAAACTGTTCGTGGACTACAATTCAGTAGTCAAGGAGGGACAGATAATCGCCGAGATGGACAAGGTCACCCTTGAAAGCGAACTGGCATCCGCCAGGGCGGCATACGACGGCAACAAGGCGGAATACAGATACCAGGAAAGGAATTACGAGAGGAGCAAGGGACTGTATGAGAAGAAACTCATAAGCGATGCCGACTTCGAACAGGCGGAATACAACTACGAGATGGCAAAGAGCGCGTTCCACAGCAGTGAGGCTGCCCTTGCAAAGGCCGAGAGGAACCTTTCCTATGCCACAATCGCATCTCCAATCGACGGCATAGTCATCGACAGGGCGGTAGAAGAAGGACAGACAGTGGCTGCCGGATTCGAGACCCCTACCCTGTTCACCCTTGCCGCAGACCTGACCAGGATGCAGGTAGTGGCCGATGTGGATGAAGCCGACATAGGCGGCGTCGCCGAGGGGCAGAGAGCCACTTTCACTGTGGACGCCTACCCGGATGACGTATTTGAGGGGAGAGTCACCCAGATACGTCTCGGAAGCACCAGTTCGTCCAGTTCATCGCTTTCGTCCTCCACATCCGAAAGTGTCGTGACATACGAGGTTGTCATCACAGCCGACAACCCGGAACTGAAACTCAAGCCGAGGCTCACAGCAAACATATCCATCTACACGGAAGAGAAGAGTGATGTGCTCTGCGTCCCGTCAAAGGCCCTCAGGTTCGCGCCTGAATTCCCTCTCGTGACCAAGAAAGATGTGGTGAACGACTGCAAAGGGGCGTCCAAGGTGTGGACAAAGAACGGGAACATCTTCACAGCAATCCCCGTGCAGACCGGCATCACGGACGGGGTCAACACCGAGATTACAGGAGGTATACAGGAAGGCACCGAGATAATCGCAGGGGCGGAATTCCCTATCCTCAAAGAAATGAAGAGTGCGACAATCTCTGTCGGAGGCCCTGGACCAAGATAAATCATAAGGAAATGAGCAGGACAGTCATAGAACTCAATGGTATCAAGCGCGAGTTCATCGTGGGGGACGAGACAGTCCATGCGCTGCGCGGGGTGTCTTTCAGCATCAACGAAGGTGAATTCGTGACGATAATGGGCTCATCCGGTTCGGGGAAATCCACGCTTCTGAACATACTCGGCTGCCTGGACACGCCCACTGCCGGGGAATACTATCTTGACGGGATATCAGTCAGGAAAATGAGCAAGAACAAGAGAGCCATACTCAGAAACAGGAAAATCGGCTTCGTGTTCCAGAACTACAATCTGCTGGCAAAGACCACAGCCATAGAGAATGTGGAACTACCGCTCATGT
This sequence comes from uncultured Bacteroidales bacterium, assembly GCA_944323505.1. Taxonomy (GTDB): domain Bacteria; phylum Bacteroidota; class Bacteroidia; order Bacteroidales; family UBA932; genus Cryptobacteroides. The sequence goes on along the minus strand of CALUST010000031.1, from coordinate 34,059 downwards.
ACAATGCGGAAATCAGCTCATCCGAAAGGAGAAAGAGGGCGATAGACGCCCTGAAGGCAGTCGGTCTCGGCGACAGGCTGGAACACAAGTCCAACCAGATGTCCGGAGGCCAGATGCAAAGGGTGGCCATAGCAAGGGCACTGGTCAACAATCCTGCTGTCATACTGGCAGATGAGGCGACAGGAAACCTGGACACCAGGACATCATTCGAGATTCTCGTCCTGTTCCAGAGACTCCATGCGGAAGGCAGGACCATAATATTCGTGACCCACAATCCTGACATATCTTCATACAGCAGCCGCAACATCAGGCTGATGGACGGTCATGTGATTGAAGACACTGTCAACACCAACATACTCTCGGCAGCGGAGACTCTTGCATCGCTCCCCGCCAATGAAGATGACTGACAATGACGCTGAGATGCGCCATCTGTCATAAAGACAATGAAGATGAACTGGACAAATCTTTTCAGAATATCGCTCAAGGCATTGGCTAACAACAAGATGAGAGCATTTCTCACGATGCTCGGCATCATTATAGGCGTCGCCGCCGTCATCACCATGATCTCTCTGGGCCAGGGTGCCAAGAAAAACATCCAGGACGAAATATCGGGAATGGGCTCGAATATGATCATGATACATCCGGGCGGGGAACGGAGAGGCGGAGTGCGGCTGGATCCGTCCGAAATGCAGACCCTCAAGGAGACTGACTACAAGATGCTGCGCAAGGAAAACCTGTTCCTTGCCGGGATAAGCCCGAACGTATCCATGTCGGGACAACTCATCAGCGGCAACAGCAACTACCCGTCATCTGTCAGCGGTGTGAGCACTGACTATATCTCCATAAGACAGTTGAATGTAGCCGAAGGCGAGATGTTCACAGAGACTGACATAAGGAAATCCGCCAAGGTATGCGTGATAGGTACGACCATAGTCGAGAACCTGTTCCCGGACGGGGACAATCCGCTCGGGAAGATAATCAGGCTCAACCAGGTGCCGTTGAAAGTGATAGGGATTCTCGAGTCCAAAGGCTACAACTCGATGGGAATGGACCAGGACGACATCGTGCTTGTCCCGTACACCACAGTAATGAAAAGGTTCCGTGCCATCGACTATCTTGAAGGCATCTTCGCTTCCGCCATCTCGGAGGATATGACAGACCTGGCGACAGCCGACATTGAGAGCATACTCCGCAGGCAGCACAAGCTCAAGGATGAGGAGCCTGACGACTTCATGATCAGGACGCAGCAGGAACTGAGCGAGATACTGGACACGACCACAAACCTGCTCACCACCCTGCTTGCCTGTATAGCGGGTATATCGCTCCTTGTCGGCGGCATCGGCATCATGAACATCATGTACGTGTCCGTCACTGAAAGGACAAGGGAGATAGGACTGAGGATGTCGGTGGGGGCACGGAGCATAGACATCCTGGTGCAGTTCCTGATAGAAGCCATCCTGATAAGCATCACAGGAGGCATACTCGGGATACTGACGGGCTGCGGGGCAAGCGCGGCGATACGGTGGCTTGGAGACTGGCCCGTCGCAATCCAGCCGTGGAGCGTGATACTCTCATTCCTCGTGTGCACTGTCACCGGAGTCTTCTTCGGATGGTATCCGGCGAAGAAGGCCGCAGCCCTCGACCCTATTGATGCCCTCAGGTACGAATAGCAGGCTGCCGTATCTGGCGGACCATATTGCAACCCGGTTGTAAGTCACAGGCCCTACATTTGCGTCTGTTATGGAAAATACAGCACATCATCACCATCATCATGCACACGCCATCACATCCCTCAACGGGATATACGTGCTGGCCATCGTGCTGAACTCTCTTTATGTCGTCATTGAAGCAGGCATAGGATTCCATACCGGCTCCCTGGGACTGCTCTCGGACGCAGGACACAATCTCAGCGACGTGTTCAGCCTGCTGCTGGCCATGATAGCCTTCAGGCTGTCATCTTCACGCAGCACCAGGAAATTCACATACGGGTTCAGGAAGAGTTCGGTACTGATCTCGCTTCTTAACGCCATCATCCTGCTCGTCGCAATCGGGGCGATAGTGATAGAGAGCATCCACAAATTCACAGCCCCGGCCGATGTCAACGGAGAGGCGATATCGTGGACTGCCGGTATTGGAATCATTGTGAACGGCTTCACCGCATGGCTGCTGATGAGACAGCAGAGACACGACATCAACACACGGGGCGCGTTCCTGCACATGGCAGCCGACACCCTTGTCTCTGCCGGAGTAGTAGTGTCAGGTATAGTCATCAGTCTCACAGGATTCTCCGTAATCGACCCTATAGTGAGCCTCATAATCGCCGCAGTCATCCTCGTGTCCACATGGAAACTGCTCGCAGAGAGCCTGAGGATGTCCATAGATGCCGTTCCTGAGAACATAGACAGGGATGAAATAGAGAAGATGATGTCCTCGGAGTCCGGTGTCTCCGATGTACATCATCTTCATATCTGGGCTATCAGCACGACAGAAATCGCCTTGACGGCACACGTGGTGATAGAGGATGTCTCAAGAATGGAAGAGATAAAGGAATCTCTCAAACACAGACTCTACGATATGGGCATACACCACTCTACCATAGAGATTGAGACAGGTTCATCGCATTGTCACGAGCACGAGTGCTGCTGACATCACATGATGTCAGACCCCTCGTCATCCCCCACAGGGTCACCAGGATTCACCCCGACTTCGTCATCAGGCTCGAACGGGTCACCCGTTCCGTACTTGTCAGCAAAATGGATTGTGATAGGACGGTTGAGCGTCTGATCCTTCCTGTCGGTAACTTTCAGAGTGAACACGTGGTCAGAATTCTCCTTTGCATCATACAGAGACAGGAGACTGACAAATTTTGTCATGACAAGTTCCGCTTCAGTCTTGCCGGAAAGGTTGCTGACCCCGCTGAAACATTCTGCCATATAATACGACATCTTCCCATCAGGATTAATGAAGTCTATCGAAGTGATATTCTTTGCCTCGAACGCATCGGAATCGATATCCAGCACAACTGACTTAAACCCCTCAGGGGCACTGAGATCCAGGACGACAGTCAGGCTTTCGGAATACTCCACCTTTGCATCAAGGTCATCATGCCCCTCCCATTTCAGGGTCGGACCGGTACCTGTATAGTGGAATGTGATCGTCTTTCTGAGACTGAGACCGGCATTGTCTGTCAGTTTGAGGGTGAATACATGATCGGTGTCGGACTCCGGCTTGAACCCGAGTATCATAGGCATCAGTTCTGACAGGTCGAGAGTGAGCACTTTCGCCGTCTTTATGTCCTGGTCTCCCAAGACCTTAGGTACAATCACAATGCCTGCAACATCCGGATTGACAAAATCGATGCTGCTGATCTTTGCCTGCTCATTCAAGACCTTTGACTTGATATCCACCACGAACGACCTTATCCCGTTAGGGACATTGACAGTGATCTTCACATCCATCTCCTCTTCCAGTTCAACAGGCTCGCTAAGGTTATGACCTTCCCAGACGACTGTAGGCTCATTGAACGAACCTGTACCGGGATTTTCCGTTCCGTTGCCGGGATCGGCAGGCTTATCATCTTTTTCGCAAGATGAAACGGCAATGAGTGCAGCTGCTGCCATCATTACGGTCAATAATCTTTTCATAATACTATAAATTAAAGTTGGTGCTTTCTCCTGTATTGTCAATTGGCGTCATGAGTCAATTTCGACCTGGCATAATCAACTGTCAGCCTGAAAGTCTTCCTGGAGGAAGACGGTGCCTCGTACATGGCATCTGTCATGATCTGCTCGCATATCGAGCGAAGCCCCCTGGCCCCGAGCCTGTTCTCAATCGCCGTATCCACTATCAGGTCAAGGACCCCAGGCTCTACGACCAGTTTCAATCCGTCCATCTCGAACATCTTCTCATACTGCCTCATAATGGCATTCTTCGGCTCTGTAAGTATCCTCAGAAGGGCAGCCCTGTCAAGCTGGTCAAGGTATGTGATGACCGGAAGCCTGCCTATTATCTCAGGAATCAGTCCGTAGGCCCGCAAGTCCTGCGCAGAGACATACTTCAGGAGGTTGTCCTTGTCGACCTGCTTCCTGCCGGATGTCCCGAAGCCTATCACCTGCGTGTTCAGACGCTGAGCGATCCTTCTCTCGATACCTTCAAACGCCCCTCCGCAGATGAAGAGGATGTTCTGCGTGTTGACATGGATGAACTCCTGCTCAGGATGCTTGCGGCCTCCTTTCGGCGGCACATTCACCACATTCCCCTCAAGAAGCTTGAGCATAGCCTGCTGCACACCTTCACCCGAGACATCCCTCGTGATGGAAGGGTTGTCGCTCTTACGGGCTATCTTGTCAATCTCATCAATGAACACTATCCCCCTTTCGGCAAGAGCCACATCATAGTCGGCCTCCTGAAGCAACCTGGTAAGGATGCTCTCGACATCCTCCCCTACATATCCCGCCTCAGTAAGAACCGTGGCATCCACTATCGTGAACGGCACATCGAGCAGCCTTGCTATGGTCTTAGCCATCAGGGTCTTTCCGGTACCTGTCGGACCGACCATGAGGATATTGGACTTCTCTATGTCCAGATCATCCTTCTCATCTGCGGCAAGATTGTGGTTGATACGCTTGTAGTGATTGTATACAGCCACGGAAAGCAGTTTCTTGGCCCTGTCCTGACCTATGACATACTGATCCAGATAGGCATGGATTTCCTTGGGCTTCAAGAGCCTTTGTATCTTGCCATGCTTCGGTGCCGACGACTGCTCCAGATTGTGGACATAGTCATAGCACAGTTTCACACAATCGCTGCAGATGGATGAATCCAGCCCCTGCAGCATCAGCGGCACCTCATGCTCGCTTCTTCCGCAGAATACGCAATATCTCTCGTCGCTTGTGTCTTTCTTTCTTGTCATTATTGCTTTCTCTTGGAAAGGATCTCATCAATCATCCCGTATTCGAGAGCCTCAGCGGAACTCATCCAATAGTCCCTGTCCCCGTCTGCGACAATCTTTTCCAACGGTTTGCCTGTATGCTCGGATATGATGGAATACAATTCGTTCTTCACCTTGACTATCTCCCGCGCCGCAATCTCAATATCCGAAGCCTGTCCCTGGGCCCCGCCGAGCGGCTGATGTATCATCACCCTCGAATGCGGCAGCGCGGACCTCTTGCCATGCGCCCCGGCACAAAGCAAGACGGCTCCCATAGAAGCCGCCATCCCCGTACATACCGTACACACATCCGGCTCTACAAGCTGCATGGTGTCATAAATCCCGAGACCTGCAGATACGGAACCACCCGGAGTATTCAGATAAAGGGTCACATCACCGCCATTGTCCGATGATGCCAGGAACAGAAGCTGTGCCTGGACGATGTTCGCCACATCGTCATCAATCGGGACGCCGAGGAAAATGATCCTGTCCATCATCAGACGGCTGAACACGTCCATCGAGGCCACATTGAGTTTCCTCTCCTCGATGATGGTCGGATTGATGTAGGCGTCGTATGCCGACCGGTAACGGTGCATGGTCATGGAGCTCACTCCATATTCAGACCTGGCAAACCTGTCAAACTCCCTTTCCATCTTCATTCTTATTTCAATTCACGGAACTGCTCCACAGTCACTTTCTCTTCAGCGACCGTAACCGCCTCGCGTACTGCAGCGACAGTCTTCCTGTCCTCTACCTGCTCAAGCACCCTGCGGCTCTCGTTCTCCTGTGAAAGGATGGTCTTGGCATAGGACTCCAGCTGCTCCTCAGGGACATTGTTGATGCCGTACATCGCGAACTGGTATGCGGCAAACGCTTTTGCGCTCTCCATGAGGTCAGACTGCTCCACTTTCACAGAATACTTGTCCATGAGGTATGCCTTCACCATGTGCCAGCGGTAGTCATCCAGGAACATGGCGAAATCCTTCTCGATTTCCTCCATGGTGAACTTGCCTTCATTGGCTACGAAGACCCACCTCTTGAGGAACTTCTCAGGAAGGGCGATGTCAGCCTTCTTCAGAAGATAGTCCTTCACATCCTTGGTGAACCTGAACTCGGACTCCTGGGCATATTCTGCCTTGAGCCTTTCCTCCACCTTGACATCGAATCCGGCCTCGTCAGTGACGGTGCCTTCTCCGAATATCTTGTCAAATGTCTCCTGTGTCATAGGTGCCGGCACGAATGTCTTCACATTGCGCACTGTCATCTTGAACATCGGGTCGAGCCCCGCGAGCTCCTCTTTCTTCACTTTGAGCATCGCAGCCCTGTCTGTCTCATCTGTGAATGCCTCGTTGACGTTCACAGTGACCGTATCGTCCTTCTTGAGTCCAACGAATGACGGTCTCACTGCATCCGAGACACTTCTGAGGGCGACATAAGTCCCCTCTACCTTTGTCTCTCCCTGCTCAAAATCGACAATGATGAAATCCTCGGCCTTGGCAGCCTCCCCGTCCTCAAGAGAACCGTACTGCTTGAGAAGATTATCCTTCATCTCCTTCCTTGCCACCTCAGACACCTCTATCTGATAGTAAGGTATCCTGTCATCCTTGGAGAGTCCGAAATTGACCTCAGGCGTAGTTGCGACATCGAACTTGAATGTGAAGTCGTTGCCGTTCTCCCATTCTGTCTTCGGCTGGTCCTCGCTCGGAAGCGGCTCGCCGACCACCTTGAGATTGTTCTCCTTTATGAAATTGTTCAATGATTCCGCGATAAGATCGTTCACAGCATCCACAAGTGCAGACTGACCGTAAATCCTCTCTATGAGGCTCATCGGCACCATTCCCTTTCTGAAGCCCTTGATTTCCGCTGTTCTCTTCTGGGCATTCAGCCTCTTTTTCCTGCGGTCTGCATAATCGTCCTTGTTGATTTCAAGTGTGAGTTCGAGATTAAGATCGTCGACTTTGTTCTGTACTATATTCATATCTGTTTCAAATAATATTTATCGTTTTCTGTAACCTGCAAAGTTATATATTATGGAATAAAAATCAAGATTTGTGAGGCACATTCTTGCGCTTCGGATAGACCACCCTCGCATGATATACCTGCTGCAGATACTCTTTCAGGACAGTCTTGACGGTATTCACCTCCTTCAGGGAGATATCCGCATCCTCGAACTGCCCGTCCTCCATCTTTGACTTCACTATCCTCTCCACGAGGTCTGATATGCTCTGGGAGGAATAGTCCTTCAGCGTCCTTGAAGCCGCCTCCAGGGTATCACAGAGCATGAGGATGATCTGTTCCTTGGTACTCGGCTTCCTGCCTTTGTAGAAGAACACCTCGACCTTGGACGGATCGCCGCCGGCATTGAGATATTTGTTGTAGAAATAACCGGTGCATGACGTGCCGTGATGGGTCACTATGAAATCCTTCACCACTTCAGGTAACCCTGCCTTGTCTGCGAGCGACATACCGTCAGGGACATGGCGGGTGATGTCGCGTGCGCTTTCCTCAGGGCTCAGCCCCTCGTGATATTTGACACCCGGTGTCTCGTTCTCTATGAAGCACTGCGGGTTGTTCATCTTTCCAATATCGTGGTACAACGCACCTGCCCTGACAAGGGAGACGTTGGCATCTATCGAACGGGCTGCGGCATCGGCGAGGTTCATCACCTGCAGAGAGTGCTGGAACGTCCCCGGAGCCTTGTGGGCGAGTTCCCGCAGCAGTCTGTTGTTGGTATCACAGAGCTCTATGAGCCTTGAATTGGACACGAGCATGAAAATCCTCTCGAAAAGATATATGAGAGGATAGCCTGCCACCGACATCATGGAGCCGAGGAAGAGGAAGAGGATGGTCTGGTAGTCGTTGAACCCGCGTATCTCCCCGTCGACAAGTTTGAATGCGAAATATGTGATGACTGTCGACACAAAGACGCATATCGCCATGATGAACTGCTGCCATCCCTTGTTGAAATATGAGAATGTATAGATGGCCACCACTCCGGACACGAGATACATCACGAAAAGCTCTATGCCGTTGTGGGCGAATATCAGCATCGGGAGCAGGGTGAGCACATATACCGGATACACCACCTTGTTCTTGAAGAACGCCGTGAGATAAAGGGCGAAAAGAGAATACGGCACTATATACAGCAGTTTCGGGTCCGCCTTGCTTACCGCAAAGGTCACAGCCGCCGCAAGCCCCACTATCATCAGTATGTAGGCATATTTGTTGAACTGGCTGAAAATGCGCGTATTGGCATAATAGACAGTGAAGAATACTATCGTGACTATCACAATCGCGAGCAGGATGTTACCTGCCCAGAGATATATCCTCGGCCCGCTGTAGCCTATGCTGCTCTCGTATTCGGCCTTGTAGGAATCCAGCAGCTGCTCTATCTCGGATGTGACAGTCTCACCCTTGGATACTATCAGCTGGCCTGCGGACACCACCCCGGAAGTCGGGGAGACATAGTTGACCGACTCCTCATGGACAAGGTCGGTAGTCTGCTGGTCGAAAATCAGATTCGGGACAAGCATATCATATATCCCGGCAGCTATACACAGGGAGTCGGCGTTATAGCGTCCTTCCGGAGACCTCAGCCCGGAGAGCAGCCTCGACCTTGCATCTGCAATGGTATATATCTCCGTAGGAGGCACAAGGGCAGCCCGCCTGTCCTTCTGCACATAGATGACCTGCTCATCCTCAGGCCTCCCGTCATGGAACTCCGGTCTCTCGGCTATGACACCCTTGCTGTAGATGGTGTCGAGTATGTCCTTGACATCCTGCTTGAGCGAGTCCAGTGTGCCGAAATCAGCCTGGTCGACCGCATCAGCCCTCTCGCTCGCGATATTCTCGGAATACTTGTAATAAGGGATGACAGACGATGCAGCCTGCTCCTTCTCTCTGATGAGCTCATCCCCTGTCTTGAGTACAGGGAAATCAAATTCCGCCACAAGAGTCTCGTACATCCACGGCGAGCCTTTCTTGTAGTCATAGTTGAATTTCCCGCTCCTCGGCATCAGAAGCACAAGAAGCGCAAGCAGCAAGACAAGCGGCAAGACAAGCGGCAGATATGTCTTGAACCCTCTGATAAATTTCCTGTTTTCCATGACGGTAGGATTTATGGTCGTTTATAGCACACCGGAGAGAAGTCAAACTCATCCGATATGTAGGCATATATGTCATTGGCATTCATCAGGTCGGCAATCCTGTTGCAGACCGTGCGCGTCATCATGGCGTCCTTTCCTGCAAAGGTAAGAAAAAGGTCGTTTCTGAACACGACTGACGATACGACAAGGTCATGAAGTCCGGGAGTGTAGACCGGATAGAATTCGGTGACGTACCTGTCCATGCTTTCCGGCATCCCCACTGTACCTGCATTGCGTATGACATAGGTCGAGGAGGAAGCCTTGGCATTCACCATCTTCTCTGCCACAGCAGCCTTGTCCCCGATGCCCTTCACACCACAGACCTTCTCCATGTCGCGCATCTTCCTCTGGGCATTATATGCAAGGGCATCAGTCTTGAGCTGCGCCTCAAGCAGTTTCTTCTGTGACATCAGGATGGTGTTGAAAGGATACTCGCCGATTCTGCGGTTATAGGCCAGGGAGACCGTAGTAAAGAACGGCCTCAACGAGACTGTAGGGAAATACTGCCTCAGATTCACAGATATTGCGGCCACAATGTATTCTCCCGGCGACATCTTCCCGGCATATTGCTCATAGAGGGCATGTGACACTACCGGGGCTACAAATGTCTCTGGAAGATTCCAGAATTCCCTGGTCCCGGAACGGAGCCTTGATGCAGGCACCCTCATCTGGACGATATGCGAAGACGGCTGGCGGCATGAGGACAGGGAGCAGAATGCCTTTGCCTCCATATACCAGGCTGGCCTTGCTGCCGGGATATCCTCAACGAGTTCCAGAGGGTCATCGACAGACACATGGGCACTCCCGTCCGGAAGCACGCGCACATTGCCGTCATTGGCTATCGGATAGCCAGACAACTGTATGTAACGGAATATCACAGACTTGGCAAATGCCGACATACCTCTCTCGTCAAGAAGGGATGAATGCACGTCGAAAAATATCGTCTTCCCGCAGAATGAGACCCTGAAAAGGAAGCCGCCCAATGCCTCAGAGCCGAGAACTGCCGGACAGTCCGCCGACTCGCTGAAGACTGAAATCCTGGAGCCGTTCCTGACGAACACATAACTCCCGTCCTCTTCCGCAAGCCTCACAGGCAGATGCGGGAAAAGGGACATGACATCATTTACAGCATCCTCGAGCACGTCCTGCCTGATGTGCATGGTGAGTGTCGCCACGAGCCTAGGCACAATACCGCATGATGCCTCATCTGCATAAAGATACACTCCCCCTGCAAGGTCAGGAACATAATGGCTTGTCTGATCGCTCATCTCCGGAATCATTTACTTGTGAAAAGGGCTTCCAGGCTCTTTCGCCATATAACTGAATTCCAGCCTGTCGGTAAGGGCAGGCAATATGTTGTGCATCAATACGGTCAGCTTTCCTATAGGGGTCAGGACCACTTCCCTGCTGCGTCTGCGCAGACCTTTGGCAAGATGGCGCACACACTCTTCCGCAGACATCATCTTCCCTTCATCGCGCGGAGTCTCTCCCTGATGGCTGCCGTCGGCAGTCAATGCGGCATTCCTCACGTTGGAGGCAGTGAAGCCCGGAGCGAATATCATCACATGCAGCCCGTCATACAGATGCTCTATCCTCAACGTGTCGAGGAAGCCCCTGATGGCATACTTGGATGAAGAATATCCTGTCCTTCCAGGAAGACCTGCAAAACCTGCAATGGAGATGACCCCGACTACAGATCCCTTGGACTCGAGAAGATAAGGCAGGGCGTATTTCGTACAATACACAGTCCCCCAGAAATTGACATCCATAAGGGACTTTATCACCGACAGGTCAAGGTCCTTGAACAATGCCCTCATGGAGATGCCGGCGTTGTTGACCAGGATGTCAATCCTCCCGAACTTCTCCACGGACTTCTCCACGAGTGTCCTGCAATCCTCCTCCACAGACACATCTGTCTTGACACACAGCACATCAGAGCCGTCCTCCTGACGAATCTCCTTAGCAAGGGACTCCAGCCTGTCAATGGACCTCGCAGCAAGCACAAGTCTCGCTCCGAGAGACGCGAATAATTTGGCAGAAGCCAACCCAATTCCTGAGCTGGCTCCTGTTATTATCATTACTTTATCCTTAAAGTAATTTCCTTTCATCTCAAAATACATTAGGCACGGAACCCGTCCGATGACGGGACACCGGCATATCAGTCATGGATTGCCATATCCGGGATCTCATCTCCCTCGTACTCGCCCCTCTTGAGTTTGGCGACAACCTCCGAAAATGTCTTGAGAGTGTACTCTACATCCTCCATCGAATGGGCTGCGGTAGGGATGATACGGAATATGATCATGCCCTTAGGGATGACCGGATATACCACGATAGAACAGAAGATACCATAGTTCTCGCGGAGATCCTTGGCAATGTTGGTAGCCTCGACCACTCCTCCCTTGACTGCAACAGGTGTGACACAGGCCTCGGCAGGCCCGATGTCGAGACCCATGTCGCGGAAGCCTTTCTGCAGGGCTCGGGTGACTGTGAAGAGTTTCTTGCGGAGTTCATCGCCCTCCGCGCTCCTGATGATCTCAAGCCTCTTGAGCCCTCCCTCGACAAAGGCCATAGGAAGAGACTTGGCATATATCTGGGACCTGAGGTTGTATCTGAGATAGTCGATTATGACCTTCGGACCTGCGACGAAACCGCCGATTGACGCCATTGACTTGGCATACGCACCGATATAAAGGTCAACCTCGTCCATCACTCCGAAATGCTCCGAAGTACCGCGGCCGTGAGGCCCCATCACTCCGAAACCGTGCGCATCGTCAATAAGTATCCTGAACTTGTATTTCTTCTTCAAGGCAACAATCTGGTCAAGGATGCCGAGGGCTCCCGTCATGCCGTACACGCCTTCCGTAATGAGAAGGATGCCGCCGCCGGTCTCCTCACAGAGTTTGGTAGCCCTCTTGAGAGTAGTCTCGCAACTCTCTATGTCATTGTGCCTGTATGCCATCCTCTTTCCCATGTGCAGACGCGCACCGTCGATAAGGCAGGCATGAGCCTCGGAGTCATAGACTATGATATCGTGACGGTCCATCAGGGCGTCGATTGTGGATATGATACCCTGGTAGCCGAAATTGAACAGGAACGCATCCTCCTTCTTCTCGAAATCCGCAAGTTCCCTTTCGAACTTCTCGTGAAGTGATGTGTGTCCTGACATCATACGGCTTCCCATAGGATATGCAAGACCCCATCTTGCAGCCGCCTCGGCATCGGTCTTCCTTACCTCAGGATGATTTGCAAGCCCGAGATAGTTGTTGAGGCTCCAGCAAAGCACCTTCTTGCCGTTGAACACCATGTGAGGACCGAGTTCCCCTTCGAGTTTCGGGTACATATAGTATCCGAAGGCCTTCTGTCTGTATTGTCCGAGAGGACCGCCCGAGTCTTTTGCTATTCTGTCAAAAATATCCATAATATTAAATTTTAGTACATTTTATCGTATGAAGAAGCCTTTGTCAGGCATCAATGTTGGCATAATGCGCATTCTCCTCGATGAAAGCCCTTCTAGGCGGCACATCGTCACCCATCAGCATGGAGAACGTGCGCTCCGCCTCGGCGGCATTATCTATGGTAATCTGCCGGAGAAGACGCTTTGAAGGATCCATCGTGGTATCCCACAACTGCTGGTTGCTCATCTCTCCGAGACCTTTGTACCTCTGTACGGTCACTCCCTTGTCAGAGCCTTTCCCGAGTCTCGCGGTGGCCTCTTTCCTCTGCTCCTCCGTCCAGCAATAGACCTCCTCCTTGCCTTTCTTCACGAGATAGAGCGGCGGAGTCGCAAGGTACACATAACCGTTACTGATGAGGTCGAACATATAGCGGAAGAAGAATGTCAATATGAGTGTGGCGATGTGGCTTCCGTCCACATCGGCATCGGTCATGATGATGACCTTGTGATAACGCAACTTGGAAAGATTGAGAGCCTTGCTGTCCTCCTCTGTCCCGACTGTCACGCCGAGAGCGGTGTAGATGTTGCGTATCTCCTCGCTCTCGAACACCCTGTGGTCCATGGCCTTCTCCACATTCAGAATCTTACCCCTCAACGGGAGAATGGCCTGTGTGGCCCTGTCGCGGCCCTGCTTGGCCGTACCGCCTGCGGAGTCTCCCTCCACAAGGAATATCTCGCATTTCTCAGGATCCCTCTCCGAGCAGTCGGCAAGTTTGCCCGGCATGCCTGCGCCGGACATCACAGTCTTGCGCTGCACCATCTCGCGGGCCTTCCTGGCTGCCTGTCTCGCGGTAGCCGCTATTATGACCTTGTCAATGATGGCCTTGGCCTCACGCGGATTCTCTTCAAGATATGCCTCCAGGGCGGAAGCCGTAGCCTGCGACACAGCAGAGACGACCTCCTGGTTGCCGAGCTTGGTCTTGGTCTGGCCCTCGAACTGAGGCTCAGCGACCTTGACGGAAATCACGGCAGTAAGCCCCTCCCTGTAATCCTCGGGAGCAAGGTCCACTTTCAGTTTGGAGAGCAGGTTGTTCCTGGTGGCGTAGTCCTTCAATGTCCTTGAAAGCCCCATCTTGAATCCTTGCAGGTGCGTACCGCCCTCTATAGTGTTGATGTTGTTGACGTATGACTGTATCTTCTCCCTGTAGCCGGTATTGTATTGGAGAGCTATCTCAATCGGGATGACCTTGTCGGTCTCAAGACACACAGGCTCCGGAATAAGTTTCTCGACAGTGGAGTCAGCATCGAGATACTGGACAAACTCCTTGAGACCTTCCTTGGAATAGAACACCTCGGAGCGCCATGACTCCTTCTCGTTGCCGTCCTCATCCGTCACTGTGACCTTCTCCCTCTTGTCCGTCAGGGACAGGCTGACCCCTTTGTTGAGGAATGCCAGTTCGCGGAGACGGTCAGCGAGGATATTGTACTTGTAGACGGTGGAGACAGTGAATATCTCCGCATCCGGATGGAATGTGATGATGGTACCGGTATCATCGGTCTCGCCTGTCACCCTGACATCAGCGAGAGGCTTCCCTTTGGAATACTCCTGCACGAAAACCTTCCCCTCCCTGTGCACCTCTGCCTTGAGATAGTCGGAAAGCGCGTTGACGCAGGACACGCCCACGCCATGCAGACCTCCGGACACCTTGTAACTGTCCTTGCTGAACTTTCCTCCGGCATGAAGCACAGTCAGGACCACTTCAAGAGCGGAACGGTGCTCCTTCTCATGCATCCCGGTAGGGATACCTCGCCCGTTATCCTTGACTGTTATCGAATTATCCTCGTTGATATAGACCTCGATATGGGTACAATATCCTGCAAGAGCCTCGTCTATACTGTTGTCGACAACTTCATAGACAAGATGGTGCAGACCCCTCTCCCCTATGTCTCCGATGTACATCGAAGGCCTTTTCCTCACAGCCTCAAGCCCTTCAAGCACCTGGATACTGTTAGCGGAATACTGGTTTTCCGCATTGATGTTCTCTTCGTTTCCGATCATTTTGTCCTGTTCAAATAATAAACGGACAAATTTAGTAAATTAATTATAAATTCAAGCAAATTCCGGCGGTAAAATTGATTCCCGGCCCGGCATAGAGCGGCACCTCCTGCACTGTCATGCCTATGAGGTTGCCTCCGTGAAGCCATACCGAGAATCCGCGTGCCGTCCTGTATTCGAAAGTGACTCCGAGGTCGGCATAGCCCGGAATCTCAGCCGCGTTGAGAGTGCCGTCGGCAAGCATGATGCTGCCATGCCTTGCAGTCGCGAATCCGCAGTCCGCCCCGACAGACACGCGTTTCTTCCAATTATATTCCAGATTGACATATCCGGACAAGGATGCCGGAGCGAAAAGCCCCTGGGCGACATCAGTATGTATGTACGACATGGATGCGTCCGCCGAGACAGGCCCGGACTCCCACCCCATATCCAGATCGGCACGGAACATCCCGCAAGACGAGTATGCCGGCGCATACGCAGGAATCCCGGCGGCGGTCATCACGACAGAGTCGAACCTGGCATTTGCAAAATTGGAGTAACCGGCACTCAGGTCATAGGTGAAGCGGGAAGCGATATTCCCTTCCAGTCCAAGACGGGCAGATATCCTCTCCTCCGTGTTCCCGAGAGGCAGACCTGTCAGACCGGACATTGAGAAACGGTGATTGTGCCGCAGAAGATCCGACCATGTATCAATCCTGTTGCCTCCACCTGCCGAGAGATAGATATTCATATATTCCCTGACGGCGGCAAAGCCTATTCTTACGTCAGGATAAATAAACTGCCCTCTGGTGAGGCCATACATCGAAGCCCCTCCTGCAGGGATATTGTGCATCGTGAGCGCGAACCGCACCCCGAGATCAAGGTTCCACCGGTTCCTGGCATAGACATATCTCGGAGCGAGGGACAGGTCGCCGGCAAACTCACCACCGGCCGCCGCGTATTCCGCACAATTGAAGTCAATATCCAGCAGGGCACGGGAATACTCTGAGAATACGGGACCTAAAGAGGCGTCAAGCCTGAATACCTGCTCCCCCGATGACTCTTCACCCTGTGGCAGACGTGACCTGTCACGGCCATAGCGATATGTCAGGGCTGCATCATATACGAAAGCCCTGTCAGCGCCTTCGTCGGACATGACCCTGACGCTTGCATCCACGGCATCATAATTTCTCGCGAGCAGCGTATCCCTGGCTGCAATGCCGTAATACCCCACATCGAATGAAAGGCGGCCTCCGTTCCACATCACGCTGCCGTCCACACCGGCACGCGTCTCCATGTCATATCCCGAATAGATACGTCTGTCATCCCTGCTGCCGCCATACTTTGAGAGGGACGGATCGTCAAATACGACTGTGCCGTCCGATGAGACAGGTCCCATGCTGCGGTATCTCCCAACATACGACCTGTGTGAGGCATAGACACTCATCCTGAACCTTCCCTTAAACCCTGGTGACCACACGAAATCAAAGACAGGCTGCAGCGGATATCCCGCGCCAAGTCTCAGCAACAATCTCTTCCCGTCATATACGGACTTGGACGGCGCCATATCCGTCAGCACCGGGGAGAAATCAAAAGTCCCCTTATATGGAGAATCATATATCGAATATCCGAACTCCAGGTCAAAACGCTGGAGGCTGTCCGGGACAGGCATGACCTGCAGCGGTTTATGGACCTCCATAAGTCTGCCCTCATAGTCCCTTGTCACCTCGACAGTAGGGTCTATCGACTGGCCTGAGGCGCAGACCGGCGCCACGGCAACTGAAAAGGCCCCGCAAAGCAGCGCAGACATAAACTTACCGTTCATCATAGTCATTCATTTTCGGCAACAGGAGCCTGCTGCATGATTTCTTCAAGTTTCCTTATCCTCATGGACACATTGTCAAGGACATCATCGTCTTCCTCCGGTTCATATCCGTCGGCAATGCTCCTGAAGGTAGCCATTGCCTGCTCATATTCCCCTCTTTCCACAAATGAGTCACCCAATACTATGAACGCCTTTGCCAGCCAGTAGGTCTGCCCTGATGACTGGTCGGAGAACGAATACACCCTGGTCTCGACATCATCGAAAACTCCCCTGTCGTAACTGTCAAGTATGAGCAGATACATTGCCTCAGCCCCTTCCGGAGTGGAAGGCCATGCCGAGAGTCTGTTGAAGATGGCATAAGCCTCATCCCTGCGGCTCATCGCAAGGTATGACTTGGCAAGGACATATTCCGCCTCACGCCTGACATCGGCATCGGCCCTGCTGTCAGCGAGCACCTTGTCCGCTGTCTCTGCGGCCTCGTCATTCATCCTGGCACGGTATGCGGAACGCATCATCCCGAGCAGGGCAGCAAAGCGGTTGTTGTCTATGGCGGCCATCTCCCCGAGCGACACGTATGCCCCATAAGCAGTCTCATATCTCTGGAGGGAATATGACAGATTGGCAAAATTGAGGCAGGCAATCTCCGCAATGGCGTCCGTACCGGCTTCCACGACCTTGGTATAGAAGTCACAGGCCTGGTCAGGCTTCCCGAGATTCTTGTAGCATTCGGCCATATAGAAATAGGCCTTCGGCACATCCGTCCCCTGAGGATAAGTGTCCAGATAGGACTGGAGCGAAAGCAATGCCTTCTGATAGTTCTCCGTGAGGAAAATCTGCTCAGCAGCGCTGAAAATCATCACCTCCCTCTCATCCTCCGTCTTCAGCGAGGACTTTCCTATCTTCCCGATATAGTCAAGATATTTCTGCGGCTCGTTAAGGGAGCGGTAGATGGATTCGATGGCAAGGAGGGCGTCATCCGCATAGCCTGAGTACGGCATCTGCTCCACCACCTTCTCATAATACCCGAGCGCGGCCTCATACTGTGAACGGTTCCTGGATATCATCCCGAGCTCGATCAGCGACCTTGCCACATAGGTACTGTCCTTGACATCGCGTATCAGATTCTTGTAGCACACGACTGCCTGTGCCTCGCTGCCGCCCGTCACATAAGCCCTTCCGAGTTCGAACATCGCCTCGGGATAGAATGCGGCAGATGCATCCGCCTTCTCCACATTCTTGAGCAATGCCGTCTTCTTCGCCATGTCTCCTGCAAGCCCGCTTGAAATCGCAGCCTGATAATACGGATATATATCATTGACATCGAAATAGTCCGTCAGGACATCCCCGTAAGCCGATGCGGCCTCCTTGTAAAGCCGTTGCATGAAAAGACAGTCGGCATAGCGCAGGAGGGCGTCCTTGCGCATCACGGCATCCCTGTCCGAAAGATACTCCGAGAACCATCTCGCCGCTGAAGGATAGTCCTCCATCTTGAAATGACAGTATGCCATATCATACGGTATAAGCCGCGACTCCTCCATGCCGTACAGGGCAGAAGTGTTGTAAAGCCCGGTATATGCCGACAGGGCATCAGTGAACCTGTCATCACGGTAATAGGACTCGGCAAGCCAGTATCTGGACATCTGGTTGAACATCCCGCGCCTGTCGGAATAATACGCAGCCGCCTTCAGGCACGGTACAGCATCGCGGTACGCACCGCTTGCAATGAGTTCCGCAGCCCTCAGATAGTTGGCCTTCATATAATTGTGCTTCATGTCGCTGTCGAGTTCATCGATATTGTCATAGGCACCGATTGCACCGGCATAGTCATGGGAGCGCAAGGCCGCGACGGCTATATAGCCGTATATCATCTCCTTCTTGCCGGTATCCGGATATTTCTCCAGATAGGAACGGAACACCGAGCCGTCATTGTTCAGGTCGAACGAAAGTTTGGCAAAATTGAAGAATGCGTCCTCCGATATCTCCGGGTCAAAGTCCACTGACGCAGCCTCCCGGAACGCATCAAGGGCAGCAACCTTGTTCCTTGTGCGGATATAGCTGTATCCCATCTTGTAGTTGGCGGCCTGACCGAGTGAGTCCGTCCGGTCCTCCATCCTGGAGAAATTGTCTATCGCACCCTGGAAATCCTCCACGGCATACAGGACAGAACCAGCATAGAAATAGTCCGAACGCGCCGACGGGGCGGCAACACCGGCATTCTCGTCATAGTACAGTTTGGCTCTGTCGGCGTCCCCGAGCACAAGGAACGACTCGGAAATCATCCTGGTCAGTCTCGGCCTGTATTCGGGCGGGACGACATCGAGAAAGCCTATGCCCTCCTTGACGACATATTCATAGTCCTTGAGCATGAACCTGCTGTCCGTCAGATAATATGCGGCCATGGATGTGAACCTGCCGTCCTTCATCGCCTTGCCGAACATGGGTACAGCCGCGGCGAAATCCTCCCTGCTGTAACTGATATATCCGGACAGATACCTTGCAGGAGCGGTATAATCAGATACCGGCAACTTGTCAATCTCATTAAGACGGAGCAATGCGGTCTCCGTATGCCCTGTCCCGAAATCGCAGTATGCCCTTTTGAAGAGATATTCAGGCCTCTGGCTCCTGTACAGCGAGAAACGGGACAATGAACCAAACACGGCAGAGGCTCCGGAATAGTCCCCGGCATCGAACAGGTTCAGGGCGTGTGCGAATCTTATCTGTGACGTGACTCCGGCATAGGGGTGGGCCGCGATAAACGAATCGGCAAAATAGACATATCCCGGGACATTCATCTTGACTGCGCACAGGACTGCATACCCCTCGGCCTCAATATCTCCCGTCCGGGCAGCCACTGCATTGAACGCCTCTCCGGCAACGGCGTACATTCCCTTGTCGAAAAGCGCCTTAGCCTTCCTGAAATCCCCTCTCAAACCGGTCCTCTCCGGACTCGGGAAACAATCCGTCCGGCCTCCGTCCTGCGTCTCCGCCATCATGACACCGCTGGTCAGGACAAGGGAGAGAAAGACGGACACTGTCGCTAACAGTCTGATCATACAACAAAAATTTTCACAAATTTAGCGATTTTTCGTATATTTGTGGAATGTATGCAAATTTTTCTCGTCCGCATTTCCGGACGGGGCATTAATCACTACAACAGATTCGGCGCATGGAAAACAGAGAACCGGTCATTTCCTTTGAAAAAGCGGATATTGCAGGAGGTGACAGCATAGTGATATATGGCCTGGACATGAAAGTCTATCCGGGCGACTTCATCTATATCGTCGGTAAAGTGGGCACAGGCAAGACTTCCATCATAAGGACAATCATCGCGGAGAACAGGCTCGTGAACGGGAGCGGGACAGTCTGCGGCTACTGTCTTGACAGAATCCGGGAGAAGGACATCCCGTATCTGCGCCGGAGACTGGGCGTTGTGTTCCAGGACTTCCAACTGCTGACGGACAGGAGCGTGGAGGAGAATCTGGCATTCGTGCTGAGAGCCACCGGATGGAAAGAGGGACGGGAAGCGGACAACAGGATAAGGGACGTGCTGGATGCCGTGGGGATGAGAAGCAAGTCGCACAAGATGCCTCACCAGCTGTCCGGAGGGGAACAGCAGCGTGTCGCCATTGCAAGGGCGCTGCTCAACCGCCCGGAAGTAATCATCGCCGACGAGCCTACAGGGAATCTCGACCCTGAGACCGCTGAAGGGATAATGAGGCTGCTGACGCGCATCAACAAGGAGAAAGGAACGGCAATCGTGATGGTCACCCACAACATATCGCTCGTGGACAGGTATCCCGGCAGGCTGATGGTGTGCGGGAACGAGGAGTGCGTCGAAAAGACCGTAAGTGCCGTCACTGCCACAGAAACAGAAAGAAAAGACCAGGAGAGCGACGATGAGGAAGAAGGAAAGATATGAGAAGATAACAGGCTGGTTCTCCAGCAACGTGCCTTCCGCACAGAGCGAACTCCGGTACGACTCCCCTTTTCACCTGCTTATCGCAGTGATATTGTCAGCGCAATGCACGGACAAGCGCGTGAACATGTACACACCTGCATTGTTCGAGAGGTTTCCTGACCCGCAATCATTGGCCACGGCGTCTTTCGAGGAAGTCTACGGGCTGATAAAGTCAATATCATTCCCCAACAACAAGGCAAGACATCTGATAGGGATGGCACAGGTGCTCATGAGGGATTTCGGAGGGACGGTGCCTTCTGACCCTGATGACCTTGTCAGGATGCCCGGAGTAGGAAGGAAGACGGCCAATGTGATAGCATCCGTCGTCTACGACAAGCCAGTAATAGCAGTGGACACCCATGTGTTCAGGGTCTCCAGAAGGCTCGGTCTGTCAGACGGGAAGACTGTCGAGGCTGTGGAAAAGGAACTCACCCGCAACATCCCGCCGGAGCAGAGACCGATAGCCCACCACTGGCTCATACTGCACGGACGCTATGTCTGCACTGCCAGAAAGCCTCATTGCGACAGATGCGGCCTCAGCGGGTGGTGCAGGGAATACCAGGAAAAAATGAAATCAACTGAAAAAGAGACGAAAAATGACATTCACATCTGAAAACATACTGCTGATGATGTCGGTGCTGATATTCTGCGGCATCCTCATCAGCAAGGTAGGATACAAGTTCGGGCTCCCGTCCCTCCTGCTCTTTCTTGTAGCGGGGATGATCTTCGGCACTGACGGGCTCGGGCTGCAGTTCAACAATGCCGGACAGGCGCAGTTCATCGGCATGGTGGCATTGTGTATCATCCTCTTCACGGGAGGTCTGGAGACCAAATTCAAGGAGATCAGACCTGTCCTGGCCCCGGGACTGGTGCTCTCCACCGCCGGTGTCGTGCTCACCACGGGATTCACAGGGCTGTTCATATATTTTCTCTCGGAATGGCAGTCATTCCCCCTGTCCCTCCACGCCATAACCTGCTTCCTCCTTGCGGCGACGATGTCCTCAACGGATTCCGCCTCCGTATTCAACATTCTCGGGCAGAAAAAGCAGAACCTGAAACACAACCTCAAGCCTCTGCTGGAACTCGAAAGCGGCAGCAACGACCCGATGGCGTACATCCTCACCATCCTGCTGATACAAGTGGCAGGCAGCCTGGGAGGCAACGGGACGGAAGAGATACAGACCTCCTCCATCATCCTCCAGGCAGGGAAGACCCTTGTACTGCAGTTCGGCATCGGAGCCGCAATCGGAGTCATCATGGGATACGCATCGGTGTGGATATTGAACAGAATCAATCTGAAAAACTCACCGCTGTATGCCATCATGCTCATGAGTTCGGTGTTCTTCACATTCACTGTGACCACGCTGCTGCTCGGAAACGGCTATCTGGCAGTATATCTGGCCGGCATCATCATAGGTAACCACAGAATCGTGAACAGGAAAGAGATTTTCGCATTCTTCGACGGCATGACGTGGATGATGCAGGTGGTCATGTTCATCACGCTCGGGCTCCTGGTCAATCCGCATGAGATGATGAAAGTAGCCCCTGCAGCACTTCTCATAGGACTCTTCATGATGCTCATCGCACGACCTCTGAGCGTGTTCATATCCCTCCTCCCGTTCCGGAAGATAAGTTTTGCATCCAAGTCCTTCATATCATGGGTGGGACTGAGAGGAGCCGTGCCGATAATCTTCGCCACTTATCCGGTAGTCGAGGGCGTCGAAGGCTCCGACATCATCTTCAATATAGTATTTTTCATCACCATCTTGTCCCTTGTCCTTCAGGGGAGCACCATCACATACGCATCAAAACTGCTGAAACTGGATATGCCGGTGCCTGAAAGCGAGTCGGAACTCGGATTTGAAGTGCCGGAAGAGGCCGGAAAACTGATAGAGACTACTGTCACAGAAGAATCGCTCTCGGGAGGCAGGACACTGAAGGAACTGAAGATGCCGGAAGGGATGCTCGTGATGATGATCAAGCGCGACGGCAAGTTCATTGTGCCGAACGGAAGCCGGGAACTGAAAGCCGGTGACAAACTCCTCATAATCTATGACAATGACACTCCGGACTGAAAATGAAACCGATACGTCCGTCTGCGGCACGGCCGGCGCCATACACGGCTTCAGGTGCCGACGGGAAGATCTTCCGGAGGCATTCCCGGACCCTTTCAGATATGTCCCGTGTCCCGGCGTAATCCGGGCATCGGAAGAGGTCATCAGACACATCGGCTCAGACCCTTGGCTGAGACAGGCTCTGTCTGAAGGGAAGATGCTCGGTGTCCTCATAGTCAGAATCCCCGGGGCAGCAGCAACGCCCGATTCATCCGGAGCCGAAAGCCCCTCAGAGTACGCCTTTCTCGCGGCATTCTCAGGAAATGTCGGAGGCAGGAACATTATACCGTATTTCGTACCCCCGATATTCGACCTACTCTCCCCTGACGGACATTTCAAGAAAGAGGAGGCCCGAATTTCAGACCTGAACAGACAGATTGAAGAGATGTCCGCATCGCCCATGCTGGCGGAGGCTGAAAAGACACTTGCCAGCCTGCGAGAAGAGAGAGCAGCTGCAGTCTCCGCATGGAAGGAAAGGATGTCCATATCCAAGGTCCGCAGAGACCGCATCAGAAACCGTATCGCGCACTGTGAGGACGCGGGCAGCGACGACCTGGCATTCTATGACGCGGGGCTGCCTGTCCTAGATGCCCTTGACAGGGAAAGCCGGTTTGAAAAGGCCGAACTGAGGAGACTGGCTGCAGGATATGACATGAGGATTGCAGCGGCATCCGAGACCGTCGCCACTCACCGGTCCGGGCTACAGGTCCTGATGCAGCGGCGGAAAGACATGTCAGACAATCTGCAGAAATGGATTTTCGACAATTTCATCGTCCGCAACGCCCTCGGTGAGAGCAGGAGCATATCCGACATCTTCAGTGCGAAAGGGCTGGTCCCGCCAGGAGGGACAGGAGAATGCGCCGCGCCGAAACTTCTCCAATACGCATACATGCACGGTCTTGAGCCGGTGGCAATGGGGGAATTCTGGTACGGGGCCAGGCTCGCCTCCGAATTGAGGGAGCACGGGAGATTCTACCCTTCATGCACGTCCAAATGCGGGCCGCTGCTCAAATTCATGACCGCAGGGCTGGAGATGCAAGGACATCAGATGGCAGGTCCGGCTGCCGTGCCCGCGATACTGTTTGAGGACGAGGCGCTGACAGTCGTTGAAAAACCGTCGGGAATGCCGTCCGTACCAGGGAAAAGCGGCGGGAAATCGCTGGCCGAGATGCTGGAGGAGACCGGAAGAAGAATATACCCCGTGCACCGCCTCGACATGGACACTTCAGGACTTATGGTTTTCGCAAGGACGGAAGAGGCCGGGAAGATGCTGCAGGGTGAATTTGCCGGGAGGAATGTCAGGAAGACATATATCGCAGCCCTTGATACAGGACACCAGGGGAAGGAAGGCCGCATCCGCAGACACACCGCCGGAGAGAAAGGAGTCATCAGCATACCCGTCGCCCCGGACTACCTCAACAGGCCGAGACAGGCGGCGGACACTGCAAACGGCAAGGAAGCCGTCACAGAATACGAAATCATAGCAGTATCGGAGGCAAGGACATTTGTCAGATTCCGTCCCCTGACAGGGAGGACACATCAACTGCGCATTCACTCCGCTCACCCGGACGGGCTCGGGGCACCGATTGCCGGAGACAGGCTCTACGGCAGTCCCGAATCCTCCCCTGCACTCTGCTTATGCGCATCTGAAATAGAATTCATTCACCCGTGCTCAGGGGAAAGAATGAGATTCGCGCTGGATGAGACGGCCATCCTACAAAATTTTGGATTGGATTGCAAATAAGACTAAATTTGTGAGATATGGATATTGCTGTTGAAGAGAGACTGAAAGAATGGGCTGAAAAATACAACAGCCCTGAATATTTCCGTGAAGACCCGATAATATTCCCTGCAAGGATGGCTGAACTGTACAAGGCCGGCAGGTGTTCCCTTGCCGATGTCGAGATTACTGCCCTCATTGCGGCACACCTTGCGTGGGGCCGGAGGTCCATGATTGTAAGGGACTGCACGAGGGCGATGGACGAGATGGGATGGAAACCATACGACTACGTGATGGGAGGAAACTACAGAAACGATGACGCGAGCCTGCACAGGACAGTGAAATGGAGTGAGTTCGCAGCCATCTGCGACAGGCTGAGGACAGTGTACTCGGCAAGGGAAAGCATAGAGGGCATGAGCAACAGCGAGATCAGATGCAGCATCTTCGGCAGGAAAGAGGACCCTAAGGCTCCCGACAAGAAAATCAACATGATGAAAAGATGGATGGTCAGGGATGACGGCAAGGTGGATCTCGGAGTATGGAGACATTCGGACGAGAACAGCCTGCTGATACCTCTCGATGTGCACGTATATGACGAGGCCGTGGCCCTGGGACTCACATCCAGGAAGCAGAAGGACATCACCACCGTACACGAGATTACAGATGTCTTCAGGGACATCTTTCCCGGCGACCCGTGCAAGGGGGATTTCGCCCTGTTCGGATACGGGGTGAGCACCGACGGAAAAGACAGGACAACAGACTAAAACCACAGATATGCCGAGACTCTACATAATATCAGGATGCAACGGGGCCGGGAAGACCACCGCCTCGTACACTCTCCTGCCGGAAATGCTCGAATGCAGCCAGTTTGTCAATTCGGACGAGTTCGCAAAGGGGCTGGCACCGTTCTCGCCGGAGAGGGCTTCCATACAGGCAAGCCGGTTCATGCTGATGAAGATAAGGTATCTCTTCAGACGCAAGGAAGACTTCGGCATCGAGACCACCCTTGCCACCCGCACCCTGCTGAAGACCATAGGCCAGGCCCAGGAAGAAGGCTATACAGTCACCCTGATGTACTTCTGGCTCAACTCCCCGGATCTCGCGGTAGCAAGAGTCAAGGCCAGGGTAGAAGCAGGGGGACACAACATCCCCGAAGAGACCGTCAGGAGGAGATATGACATGGGACTGAAATATTTCTTCCGGGACTATGCCCCGATATGCGACAGGTGGATTCTGGCGGACAATTCCAATATACCTTTCAGAGTCATTGCCGAAGGCAGCAAGGACAGCGTCATAAACATCAAGGACAAGGAGACATACGAGCGCATCAGGAATGCCGCCCTGGCATCCGCCGACGACTCAGAAGATTGACAGAGATGGACAAGAGATATTTTTTGGAGACCTTCCATGTGACGGAGCCGCAGATGGAAAGGCTCATTGCAGCCGCGCTCTCACATGGAGGAGACTATGCGGACCTGTATTTTGAATACAGCACATACAATGACCTGCTTCTACGCGACGGGGAAGTCTCGTCAGGTGGATTCCACATTGATTTCGGGACAGGAATCAGGACACTGAAAGAAGAAAAGACCGGATACGCCTATTCGGAGAATACCGACATGGACGACATGACGGCTGCCGCAAAGGCGGCATCAGTAATTGCACAGGGAGACAACTGTGGCCGCAGCCGGACGGCATCCTCCCCCGTGTCAGGACACGTATGCAGGGACGGGCTTTACCCGATGGCAGTTGCGTGGAGAGACTCGGCGGCGTCATCATTCCTGCCATTCCTCAAAAGACTCGAGACCGGGATATTCTCGAAAGACACACGTGTTGTCAAAGTCTCGGCAAAACTGTCGTACTCACAGAGCGACATCATGATGTTCAACTCATACGGAGAACTCACTTGCGACACAAGGCCGTTGGGCAGTATCACGGCATCTGTCATCTTCTCGCATAACGGCAGGAACGAAAACAAGACCGTATCCAGAAGTTTCCGCATGGGAGCGGAGATGGTCACAGATACCATCATCGACGAGATGATCAGCGAAGCCGTATCCGGGATTGACGAGAGGTTCGAGGCAAGGAGGCCGAAAGGCGGCAGGATGCCTGTCGTGATGGGAGCCGGCGCATCAGGAATCCTCCTGCACGAATCAATGGGACACTCGTTCGAGGCGGATTTCAACCGCAAGGGGCAGTCCGTATTTTCCGGCAGGATAGGAGAAAGAATATGTCCGGCCGGCATAAACATCGTTGACGACGGGACCATCAGATACAACCGCGGAGCCTGCAACTATGATGACGAAGGCATCCCGGGACAGAAGACATATATGGTGACTGACGGGGTGCTGACCTCATATCTCCATGACAGGGTCAGCGCCAGGTGGTACGGGACCGCGCCTACAGGAAACGGGAGACGGGAGTCGTTCAGATTCAATCCCATCCCGAGAATGAGGGCGACATACATGGAGAACGGCACTGTACCGAAAGAGGATATAATCGGTTCAGTGAAAAAAGGCATCTATGTCGATGAATTCTCCAACGGGCAAGTCAAAATCGGCGAGGGGGACTTCACATTCTATGTGAAAAGCGGCAGGATGATAGAAAACGGGATACTGACTGCCCCGGTAAAGGATATAAACATAATAGGTAACGGTCCCCAGGCTCTTGCCGGAATCACGGCTGTCGGAAATGACCTGAAAATCGACAACGGGACATGGACTTGCGGGAAGGACCAGAGCGCGGCAGTAAGCTGCGGGATACCGACAGTGCTGATAGACTGCCTCACGGTAGGAGGAGAATGATATGAGAATGACAGGAATGAAAGATACAGACAACAGGAAAGAGGGGCTGGTCTCAGAGGACGAGATGTCGGCCGCAAAGTTTTGCATTGATTATGCAATCGGGGCAGGAGCCTCCCAGGCCAGGGTATCGCTGAACAAGAGCGTCCTCGACTCGTTTTCCGTCCTCAACGGAAGTCTGGACAAGGTGATGCACTCGGCAGACAGATCAATATTCCTTTACCTGTTCGCTGACGGGAGGTACGGGACATTCTCCACCAACATCCTCGACAGGGAGAGCCTCGGAAGATTCGTGACAAAGGCGCTGGAGACTGTCAGGATGCTTGCACCCGACGGGTTCAGAAGGCTGCCTTCGCCTGAAAGGACTGCCAAGGACGCCATCACAGGGACAGAGACTGGTCTTTATGACAGTTCATATCACAGGATAGCCGCAGAGGAGAGACTGTCCTCCGCATTATCAGGCACGATATTCAGGGAGGAGACCTGCGGCAATGCGGGATTCCGCCTCATCTCGGAGGAGTGCGAATATTCCGACTCCATCGACGACAACTATACAATAGACTCCCAAGGCTTCTCAGGAAGACATACCGAGACATCGTTCGCATTCTGCTCGGAAATGACAATCTCTGACAGGAAAGGAGACAGATACAGCGGCTACTGGTGGGAGGCATCGCCGGCAGCAATGAGACAAGACCTGAAGGAATGTTCAAGGTCCGCATTGGAGAGGGCAGTGAGGCAGATAGGCCCGAAAAGGCACAGAAGCGGGAGATTCAACATGATAACCGACAGCAACGTGAGTTCAAGACTCGTCTCCCCTCTTTTCTCCGCCTTGAACGCCACAGCCATCCAGCAGAAGAACTCATTCCTTGCAGAAAGCCTCGGCAGGCAGGTATTCACGGACAGGCTGACCATACTTGACCTGGCCAGGACTCCCGGGAAGCCAGGCAGCAGATACTATGATACTGAAGGAGTGGCGACAAAAGACGGTCCTGTGATAGAGAATGGGGTGATAAAAGAATATTTCACTAACACATACATAGCGGGGAAGACAGGGATGGAGCCGACGGTGGAAAGCGTGTCCAGACCTGTACTGATGCCGGCATTCCCCGGAGGCAGAGGCTCTTGTTTGGATTCAGCGGAAAAAAGGGTATCTTTGCAAGATTTGATGAATGAATGCGGAGACGGGATATATGTCTGCGGCTTCAACGGCGGCAACTGCAATCCTGTCACAGGTGATTTCTCATACGGCATCGAAGGATTTGCCTTCAAGGGCGGCAGGATAACGCATCCTGTGAAAGAGATGCTTGTCACAGGCAATATGGTCAGGTTGTGGAACAATCTTGTCGCTGCAGGCTCTGATGCCAGGGGATGCACCAGATGGCAGATTCCGTCACTTGCATTCGCGGGAGTGGATTTCAGTGCATGACACTGAATGACATATTGACAGAATTTTAAACAGATATCGCGATGAAAATCGGCAACAACATGGTAGTCGAGTTGTGTTACGAACTCGAAGTCGACGGAGAGATTGTCGACAGGACCACAAAAGAGAAACCCCTTGACTATATCCACGGGACAAGGACCCTGCTTGAAAAGTTCGAGGAAAATATAGCCGGACTTGAGCCGGGGAGCAGATTCGGATTCACCCTCACTCCTGCAGAGGGATACGGGGAAATTGACCCTGACAGGATCATAGACCTCCCGAAGGAGGCATTTGAAGTGAACGGGACAATCCAGGAAAACCTGCTTGTGCCGGGCACTACAGTGCCGATGCTCAACGGCAAGGGCGGCATCGTGCCGGGCAAGATACTTGAAGTCCACGAGAAGACTGTGAAGATGGACCTCAACTCCCCTATGGCAGGCAAGACGCTGAATTTTTCCGGGGAAATAATATCAGTAAGGGAAGCCACCGAAAAAGAATTGAAAGAAGGACTTCACGGAGAATACGTCCACAGTTGCTGCTGCGGAGGACACGGCGACGGTCACGGACACGGCGACGGATGCTGCGGAGGTCACGGCGAGGGTCACGGACACGGTGACGGATGCTGCGGAGGCCACGGCGAGGGTCACGGACACGGCGACGGATGCTGCGGAGGCCATAAATAATGTGGTTGGCGTTGGCATTTGTGTCGGCAGCCCTTCTCGGGCTGTATGACACTTCCAAGAAATCAGCACTGAAGGACAATGCAGTCCTGCCGGTGCTGTTTTTCAATACGCTATTCGCATCAATCATTTTCTCACCTTTCATCATAGACTCTGTCGCAGGCACGGGGTGGTTCAGCGGAGGAGCATTGGACAGCGCTCCATACGCAGGACATCCTGATACATCCGGTGCCGGGACAGGCTCATTGCTGCATGCCCACCTCCTTGTGCTCGTCAAATCATTCATCGTACTGGCATCATGGATTTTCGGATATTTCGGCATGAAGCATCTGCCCATCACGATAGTAGGCCCCATCAACGCCACAAGGCCGGTACTCGTCCTCATAGGAGCGATGCTGATCTTCGGAGAAAGGCTCAACGGCTTCCAATGGACCGGCGTCATCCTGTCCATGATATCACTCTACATGCTGGGCATATCCAGCAAAAAGGAGCAGGTGGACTTCACTCATGACAAATGGATATGGTGCGTGGCTGCAGCAGCGGTCATCGGAGCAATAAGCGGCCTGTACGACAAATACATTATGCAGGAACTCAGCCCGATGTTCGTTCAGAGCTGGTACAACCTGTACCAGCTGGTGATGATGGGCGTGATCTGTGCCATAATATGGTATCCCAACAGAAAGAGCACCACCCCATTCCACTGGACGTGGGCCATACCGTTGATATCAATCTTCATATCGGCAGCGGACTTCGCATATTTCACAGCCCTCAACCAGCCGGATTCCATGATTTCAGTCGTATCCCTTATCAGGAGAGGCTCGGTGATAGTATCATTCGCCTGCGGAGTGATACTTTTCAGGGAAAAGAACCTGAAAGCGAAGGCACTTGATCTCGTCCTGATTCTCATCGGTATGATTTTCATATATTTAGGTTCCCGATAAGATATTTACGCCACAATGAATACAGCCAGCATCAAGGAAACAACGGATACCGTCCTGGAAGTCAAAGGGGTGGCAGTGGTCATACTCAACTGGAACGGGAGACATTTCCTGGAGAAGTTCCTCCCTGCCCTGCTCCGCTCCGTCGAATGCTTCAATACCAAGGGCATCCTGTCTGAAGGCCGCTCTGAGGTGATTGTCGCGGACAACGCTTCCGATGACGGCTCTATGGAAATGATGAGACAGTCATTCCCGGATGTCAGAACCCTGATATTAGACAGGAACTACGGGTTCACAGGAGGATATAACAAGGCATTTGAACGGATAAGATGCAAATACTTCCTGCTGATCAACTCCGACATCGAAGTCCCGGAAAACTGGCTTGAGCCTCTGGCGGAATGGATGAAAAGAGAGAGCGGCTGCGGGATATGCGCCCCCAAACTGCATTCATGGCAGGACAAGGACATGTTTGAATACGCGGGGGCAGCAGGAGGCTACATCGACAGATACGGCTTCCCGTTCTGCCGGGGGCGTGTGCTGAAAAGACTTGAGCGCGACGAGGGGCAGTATGACGAGCCTGCCGACGTGTTCTGGGCCACTGGAGCCTGCCTGATGATACGTTCATCAGTATACAGCGGACTCGGAGGTCTCGATGAGAGATTCTTCGCGCACATGGAAGAGATAGACCTGTGCTGGAGGGCGCAACTCGCGGGATGGAGAGTATGCGTTGTCCCGCAGTCCACCGTCTACCATATCGGAGGAGGCACACTGCCGCAGGACTCGCCCTGGAAACTATATCTCAACTTCCGCAACAACCTGCTGATGCTGGACAATAATCTCGCAAAGACGTATGCCTTGGAGGAAGTGAAGCGGCAGAAAAAGGATGGGGACAAGGTTGATCTCATGGCTGCCGCCGTCAAAGGGACAAGGAAAGCCCGCCGCACAATCATGACAAGGATGCTGATTGACGGATGCGCTGCCGCCATGTATCTGCTATCCCTCAAACCCGGATATTTCAGGTCCGTCATAAAGGCCCACAAGGATTTCAGACGTCTGAGAACCGTACCTGAGCCAGGAGCCATAACGGACTACCTGAAGAAAAATGAAAATGAAGAAATAAAGATACAGGGCTTCTACAGAGGGTGGATGATACCGCACGCCCTCTCCGGAAGGAAGATGAAGTTCTGAAAAATACCGTGACGCGCCATGGCAAGTTATCTGCAGATCGAGAACATATCCAAATCCTACGGGCCTAAAGTCCTGTTCGAGAACATAGGATTCAATATTAACGAAGGGGACAAGATAGCTCTGATAGCCCCTAACGGGACAGGCAAGACATCCCTGCTCAGGATACTGGCCGGAGAGGACAAGTCCGACTCCGGAGGAAAGATTGTCTTCCTGAAGGACATACGCATTGCCTTCCTGCAGCAGGAATACGACTTCTCTCCTGAAAGCAGCATCTTCGACCAGATCATGAACCACAGTTCCTCATTCACGGAACACCTTGACACGGAACATCTGTGGGAATATGAGAGGCGTGTAAGGCAACTTCTGACGTCCTTCCGCCTGCCGGACCCTGGACAGAAGATGCAAGAACTGTCCGGCGGGGAGATCAAGAGGGTCGCCCTGGCAGAGATGCTTGCCACCGAGGCCGACTTCTACATTATGGACGAGCCTACAAACCATCTGGACATAGATGCCATCGAATTCCTCGAAGGATTCCTGTCCCGCTCCAGGTGCACCCTGCTCATGGTCACGCATGACAGATATTTCCTTGACAAGGTATGCAATACCGTCATGGAACTTGACCACGGCTCCCTCTACACCTACAGGGGCAACTATATGCAATATCTGGAAAAGCGGGAGGAAAGGATAGCCAACCGGAATGCAGAGACAGACAAGGTCCGCAACATCCTGCGCAGGGAACTGGAATGGATGAGGAGCACGCCGCAGGCCAGGACAGGAAAGGCCAGATACAGGATAAATGCCTTCCATGAACTGAAAGAACGCGCCGGACAGACATACATCCAGCAGAAAATCTCCATGTCGGAAGTACAGGGCAGCACGAGGCTCGGTACAAAAATCATCAACTGCAAGGACGTGTCATTCCATTACGGGAAGACATGCTATCTTGACCATTTCACCTACAATTTCCAGAGATATGAAAAGGTCGGTATAGTGGGACGGAACGGAGCCGGGAAAAGCACGTTCATCAATCTCCTGACAGGAGACTACACCCCGGAAATGGTGTCAACAGACCCTGAGACATACTACAGCGACAAGGCCGGCTGCCCGTGGCAGCATGGACAGGGACTGCTCACAGGGACCATCGAGAGGGGTGAATCCCTGAAGATCGGCTACTACCACCAGAAAGGCATCTCATTCAACCCGGAGGACACTGTCCTGGATATAGTGAACGACACACGGCTTCTGAACAGATTCCTGTTTTCCCACGACATGCTCAACAACAGGATAGAGAAACTGAGCGGAGGAGAGAAACGCAGGCTCTATCTGCTGACCATCCTGATGCAGCAGCCGAATCTGCTGGTGCTCGACGAACCGACGAACGACCTTGACATTGTCACTCTCAACATACTCGAGGAATATCTCAAGGAGTTCCAGGGCACACTTATCATCATATCGCATGACAGGCATTTCCTTGACCGCCTCACTGACCATCTCTTCGTATTCTGCGGAGACGGGATAGTCAAGGACTTCATCGGCTCCTACAGTGAATACCGTGAATTCATAAAAGAGTACGAATCAAGACAGAAATCAATTGAACGGGCAGAATCCAAGGCTCTGAAAAAGGAGTCGGGAAACAACCGCCCGGAACGGGACAAGACAGCCGCAAAGAGACTCACCTACAAGGAACAGCGGGAACTTGAACAGCTGGAACGCGACCTTGAAGCCCTCAATGCCGAGAAAGCGGAACTGGAGGCGTCACTCAGTTCAGGCTCCATGCAATTCGAGGAACTGCAGAAAGCCTCGGAACGCATAAGCAAGATAATTGCTCTGCTGGACGAGAAGGAGACTCGCTGGCTGGAACTCTCCTGCTGAGCGGCTACCAGCGTACCTGGACAAAAGCCCTGAGTCCGGCAGACCTCACCATGGAATCGGAGAACCTCACGACACCTGTCAGGTGCTTGTAGTTGCAGTTGCCGAAACGGGCTTCGATGCCTACACCCAATTTGCCGAAAGTGGCCGATGCCCCTGTAGTAAAGAGAGTCGCATAGTTTGCAGACCACGACCCGTCAAGGCATACGGATGAAAATGTAGGCGCATACCGGAAATATGCAGCGACTGTGATGCTCTGTCCTGGAGTCAGGATGACTGACGGACCGACCTGCAGACTGTATTCAAGCCTGTGCATTGTCGTCTCCGTAGAAAACGGGACATAACTGTCTGCCTGTCCCGGCACTGTCACTCCGATTGTGGCCGGGATCAATGAATAATTGGAATACGACACATCGAAGAATACGGCATCCAGACCGATGGTGACGAGCCTCGCTATCGGCTTCTTATGAAAGGCATAGGTGCGACCCCTGGTAAGTGAGAAACCGTAATTGTTCCTGACCCCGGTGATCCTATCCTTGACAATGGACTCCGTCTCATCAAAAATCTCGCTGAAATTCTGGAAATCTCTCTCGGACAGACGGATCTTGTCGTACATATATGAGAAATTGAAGAACCTCGTCCGGACTATCTTGTCAGGACGCTCTTTCTTGTCATCGTCATCATCCCTGTCACGCCTTGCGGAATCGGCAGCATAGGCAACATTGGTCAAAATCAGCAGCATAGCAGCTGCAATCAACTTTCTTGGATTCATTTGTATCCCGGTTAAAATTGCACTTCTGATTATTGCATTATCCTTGTAAATATATGACATTTAAGCCGATATTTCAATATTTTTATGCATAATCGTCACGCCCTTTCCTTGCAGGACGTGAAAGTCACTTTCTGGTGGTGATGATACAGTCAGCAGGAGATTCGATATTGCTGTCAATTGTCACAGAGCCTATCTCATCAGCCGTAATCTGCCCTGATGTAGGATTCTTGATATTGGTGATGGCGCCCTTGATGTCAGCCCGCA
>CALUST010000030.1 GCA_944323505.1 uncultured Bacteroidales bacterium | reverse complement strand
CTGCAAAACCATGCACAGCAGTTCGATTCTGCTTGGCACCTCGACTTATTGGTTATTAGTTTTAGTGTTATTAATTATGTGGTTAGTATGAGGGGTCCCCACGTGAGTGGCGACAACCTCTTTTTTTATGCCCTGTCGTCAGTGAACTCCTTGAGTGCTGCATATACCTTATGAACAGGGAATCCCATGATGGTGTAGAATGAACCTTCGATGCCGGTTATGCCGATATATCCTATCCATTCCTGTACCCCGTATGCCCCGGCCTTGTCAAATGGCCGGTACTTGTCTATGTAGTAATTGATTTCGTCTGCGCTAAGAGCCTTGAAATGCACGACTGCCGTGTCGCTGAATGTCGTCTCCCGGCAGCAGTCCCGAATAGTCACCGCAGTGATCACCCTGTGGCTGCGCCCTGAGAGCCTGGAGAGCATGTCAAATGCCTCCTCGCGGCTGTGCGGCTTGCCAAGGACATCTTCCCCGCACAGGACGAGGGTGTCAGACGTGATGAGTATCTCATCCTCTGCCAGCCCTCTGTGAAATCCGTGTGACTTACCCTGCGAAAGCATCACGGGGATTTCCTCATGTGGCAGGGAAGGGTCATACCTTTCCTCGAAACTGTTCCTTGTGTCGACTTCAAACGGGATGTCAAGCCCTTGCAGCAGTTCTCTCCTCCTTGGTGAGCCGCTGCCCAGTATGATTTTTCTTGTCATTGTCAGATCTGATTATTGTGTCGGATGCTGTGTCGGACGTGGCCGCTGTCAGAAATCCCGCTTGTACTGCTGCACGTCCAACTGCCACTTTCCCTGCATCTTCATCACCATCTCCACCGTGTACCGGACAAAACCCTTCCCGCCAGGGTAGGGCGACACGTAGTCGGCAATCTCCTTTACCTCCGGCACTGCATCGGACGGGCAGGCTCCGCATCCGCAGGCCATCATGACAGGTGCATCCGGCAGGTCGTCCCCGAAGAACATGACTTCATGAGCCTCCAGCCCGTGCCTTGTGCAGAAATCCTTGAAGTCCTCCAGCTTGTCCCTTGAACCGAGGTAGACGTCCTCTGCTTTGACTCCGCAGGTGCTGAACCTCTTGCGTATGCTCTCTGAGCGGCCCCCCGTGATGACTCCGAGGTGATAGCCGTGCATGGCGGCCATCCTCAGCCCGAATCCGTCTTTGGAGTCGAATGTCCTGAACAGTTCGCCAGTCAGGTCCGCGAATATCCCTCCGTCGGTCATCACACCGTCGACATCAAAAGCAAAAGCCCTGATGTGCATCAAGGCTTCATCCGGACCCGGTCTGCCTGCATCGTCCAACTTGCGGCCGCCAGCCGTGTCCTTAATGAATCCGGTATTCATGACGGGTCAGGATTTGGCCCCGTTTCCGAACCCTCCCATAGGGAATGTGGCCTTTGGCTCACCGAGACTGATTGTCCCGTTCTGGTTCTCGTATTTCTCTATATTGTCCTTGAGTGCGAGCAGCAGTCTCTTGGCATGCTCTGGAGACATTATTATCCTGTTCGATACCTCAGGCTTCGGAAGTCCCGGCAGCATGGTGGCGAAGTCCAGGATGAACTCGCTGTGCGAGTGGGTGATTATCACCAGATTGGAGTATGTCCCCTTTGCCACGTCCTGTTTCAGTTCAAAACTGAGTTTCTTTTCGTTGTTTTCCATGAGTATCCAATTGTTATATCCTCGCGAATTTACGAAAAAATCTCTATATTTGCACGAAATTGTGCAGACTAAAAAATGACTTTTTAGCCGCCTTGATTTAAGGAAAATATATTATTACGATTTATGGAACTTCCAGCAAAGTACAATCCTGCCGAGACGGAGGACAAGTGGTATGCCTATTGGCTGAAAAACAAGTTTTTTCATTCGGAACCTGATGAGAGGGAGCCTTATACGATAGTGATACCTCCTCCAAATGTGACCGGTATCCTGCACATGGGGCATGTGCTCAAC
The DNA here is from genome assembly GCA_944323505.1 of uncultured Bacteroidales bacterium. Classification (GTDB taxonomy): domain Bacteria; phylum Bacteroidota; class Bacteroidia; order Bacteroidales; family UBA932; genus Cryptobacteroides. Next base: position 100,875 of record CALUST010000030.1, on the reverse strand, counting down.
AATACATTGAACGATGTGCTGGTGCGCAAGGCCAGGATGGACGGCAAGAATGCGTGCTGGGTGCCTGGTACTGACCATGCGTCGATAGCGACAGAGAGCAAGGTCGTCGCCAAGCTCAAAGCAGAGGGGATTGACAAGGAAAGTCTCACGAGGGAAGAGTTCCTGAAATACGCATGGGAATGGAAAGAGAAGCACGGGGGCATCATTCTCAACCAGTTGCGCAAACTGGGTGCCTCGTGCGACTGGGACAGGACGAAGTTCACAATGGACCCGGACCTGAGTGAGGCGGTAATCAATACTTTCGTATATTTCTACAAGAAAGGATATATCTACAGAGGTATCAGGATGGTCAACTGGGATCCTGTAGGCCATACTGCGGTAAGCGATGAGGAGGTCATCCACAGGGACACTGTCAGCAAGTTCTACCATCTGAGATATTTCATCTCCGACGGGGAGGGGCATCCTACGGACAAATATATAATAATAGCCACGACAAGGCCGGAGACCATCATGGCGGATGCTGCCGTATGTATCAATCCGGAGGACGAAAGATACCATTGGCTGAAAGGGAAGAAGGTGCTCATCCCGTTGATAAACAAGGAGATTCCTATCATTGAGGACAGTTATGTGGAGATGGGCTTCGGTACAGGATGCCTGAAGGTGACCCCTGCTCATGATGTGAATGACTACGAGATAGGGCAGAGGCACAATCTCCCTGTCATCGACATAATAGATGACCACGGCCGTCTCAATGAAAAGGCCCGGATACTTGTCGGAGAGGACAGGTTCGAGGCGAGAAAGAAGATTGAGACTATGCTCGCGGAGGCCGGCAATCTGGAGAAGGTCGAGGACTATACTTCACCTGTCGGATATTCGGAGAGGACCAATGCGGTCATAGAGCCGAGGCTGTCCATGCAGTGGTTCCTGAAGATGGATGCCCTTGCGAAGGATGCCTTGGAGTCTGTGGAAAGCGGCAAGGTAAGGCTCATCCCTGACAAATACAGGAACACATACAGGCATTGGATGGAGAATGTTAGGGACTGGTGCATCTCCCGTCAGTTGTGGTGGGGGCAGCGGATTCCTGCATATTATCTGCCTGACGGCAGATATGTGGTGGAGGCGACTCCGGAAGCCGCACTTGAGGCTGCCAGGAGCATCAATCCTGATCTTACTGCGGCAGATCTCAGGCAGGATGAAGATGTGCTCGACACCTGGTTCTCTTCATGGCTGTGGCCGATCTCGGTCTTTGACACACACAAGGCAGGACACCCTGATGCCGAGCCAGACCGGGATCTGGCATATTATTATCCTACAAATGACCTTGTCACCGGACCGGACATCCTGTTCTTCTGGGTGGCGAGGATGATAATGGCAGGAAACGAGTTCATGCATGACGTGCCGTTCCGGAATGTCTATCTTACAGGTATCGTGAGGGACAAGCTCGGGCGGAAGATGTCCAAGACCCTGGGCAATTCCCCTGATCCTCTTGAACTCATAGCGAAATATGGTGCGGACGGGGTAAGACTCGGAATGCTGCTCTGTACGTCAGCCGGCAATGACATCCTTTTTGACGAGTCGCAGGTGGAGCAGGGCAGGAACTTCTGCAACAAGATATGGAATGCCTACAGGCTTGTTTCCGGATGGAATGTCGATGCTGCCGCAAGGCATCCTGAGGCCGCTTCCGTGGCTGTCAGATGGTTTGGCAACAAGTTGAACGCAGTGCTTGCAGATGTGGAGGACCACTATTCCAAGTTCAGGATCTCGGATGCCCTGATGGCTGTCTACAAGTTGTTCTGGGACGATTTCTGCTCGTGGTATCTCGAACTTGTCAAGCCGGCATACGGGGCAGGTATCGATGCTTCGACATACGAGGCCACGAAAGGATTCTTCGATTCACTCCTCAAGATGATACATCCTTTCATGCCGTTCATCACCGAGGAGTTGTGGCAGAATATGGAGGAGAGAAAGGACGGGGAGACTATAATGCTGCAGAGGATGCCTGTCTCAGCCCCTTGCGACAGGGCTTTCATCTCGGATTTCGAGATGGCGTGTGAGGCCGTGGTGGCTGTCCGCAGTATCCGTCAGCAGAAGGGGCTCTCTCCAAGGGATGCGCTTTCTCTCAAGGTGAAAGGAGATTTCCCTCAGGAAGTCATGCCGGTAGTGACCAGGCTTGCGAACATTTCCTCAGTGGAGAAGGTGGATTCATTCGGAGATGCGGCGGGCGTGTCGTTCATGGTCAGGACCATAGAGATGTCCGTGCCTCTGACTGGGCTTGTGGATGCCGGGGAGGAACTCGCCAAGATGGAGGCTGCCCTTGACTATCAGGAGAAGTTCCTTGCCTCTGTGCGCAAGAAACTTACAAACGAGAAATTCGTCGCAAATGCCCCGGAACAGGTGGTTGCGAATGAACGTAAGAAAGAGGCGGACTCTCTCTCCAAGATAGAGAGTCTCAAGGCTGCCATTGCGGCGATGAAAGGAAAATGACATATTGCAAGGGGGATTATTATGCGCTCGGAACTGGAACTCGATGTAAGGTATTATGAGACTGACCAGATGGGGATTGTCCACCATTCCAACTATGTGAGATATTTCGAATGCGGACGCTCCGATATGATGCAGAAGGCCGGCCTGCCTATAGAGAAGATAGAGGAGGCCGGTGTGATGCTGCCGGTGGTCTCTGTCGAATGCCGGTACAAGTTGCCTGCGAAGATGGGGGACAGGATAAGGATAGTGTCCTCAATCGATAAGGTCCCTATGGCCAAGATGGTCATAAACAGTGAGATATACAATCAGCGCAATGAACTCCTATGCACTGGCACAGTTGTCCTCGGCTTCATAGATGCTGTCACAAGGCATCCTGTGAGATGTCCCGAGAGTCTCGCGAAGGTCATCGGTGAGAGAACCGCAGATGCCTGATGCTGAGAGAAAGAGAAGATGATATGATTTAAATCTGGATATTATGGCTGGACTGATGACAATACCGATGGTATTCGGTCTTCAAGGATGGGAGATCATCATTATCGCCCTTGTGTTCCTGCTTCTTTTCGGAGGCAAGAAGATACCTGAACTGATGAAAGGTCTCGGAAAGGGAGTAAGAAGTTTCAAGGAGGGGATGAATGATGCCGGGTCCGATGACAAGAAGAGTCAGGACGGGGAAGAACGGGAGACGGAGGAGAAATGATTTCCATCAACAATCTGACGGTGGCATACGGCGGTTTCGTATTGCTGGATGACATCAATTTCCATATAAGCGAGAATGACAAGATAGGCCTCGTGGGAAAAAACGGGGCCGGAAAGTCCACGATCCTGAAGATAATATGCGGGCTCCAGCATCCGACTTCAGGCAAGGTGGCTGTGCCTCTGGGGCTGAAGATAGGGTATCTGCCGCAGATAATGGAGCATCATAAGGGCAGAAGCGTCATTGACGAGACGATGACCGCATTCGCTGACATCATCTCCCTCGAAAAGGAACTTGACAGTCTCACGGCAGAACTCGCATCGAGAGAGGATTATGAGTCCAAGGAATACCAGGATCTCATCATCCGCATGAATGACATCAATGACAGACTCTCCTACAGCAAGGACGAGTCTCCACGTGTCCGGGCCGAGAAGACCCTGATGGGACTGGGGTTCAAGTATGAGGAACTGGACAGGGCGACCGAGACATTCAGTCAGGGCTGGAACATGCGCATAGAACTGGCCAAGATACTTCTGTCCAAACCGGACATACTGCTTCTCGACGAGCCTACAAACCATCTGGACATAGAGTCCATAGAATGGTTCGAATCATATCTGAAGGACTACAGAGGTTCGCTTGTGCTCATATCGCACGACAGGAAGTTCCTCGATAATGTGACTGGCCGTACTGTGGAGATAATGCTCGGGCACATCCATGACTACAAGGTGCCTTACAGCCAGTATCTGGAACTCAGAAAGGAGCGCATAGCGCAGCAGCAGGCTGCGTATGAGAACCAGCAGAGGATGATAGCCAAGAGCGAGGAATTCATCGAGAGGTTCAGATACAAGCCTACCAAGTCCAACCAGGTACAGTCCCGCATCAAACAGCTTGAGAAACTGGAGAGGATTGAGGTCGATGTCGAGGACAATTCGGCACTCTCTGTCAAATTCCCGCCTGCGCCGCGGTCCGGGGACATAGTATTCAAGGCTGTCGACCTGACCGTGGGCTATGGGCAGAAAGTTGTCTTCTCGCATGCCGACATAGAGGTCCGCAGGGGAGAGAAGGTCGCCCTTGTGGGAAGGAACGGCGAGGGAAAGACCACCCTTATGAGGGTGATAACAGGCGAACTCGCCCCGATGTCCGGAGAAGCAAGGCAGGGCTATAATGTGAACATCGGCTATTATGCACAGAACCAGGAAGATATACTGGACAAGAATGATACTGTATTCGGCACTTTGGACAGGATTGCCGTCGGGGACATCCGCACAAAACTGCGGGACATTCTTGCCGCGTTCCTCTTCAAGGGGGAGGATATAGACAAGAAGGTGGCTGTGTTGAGCGGTGGGGAGAGGGCAAGGCTCGCGATGGCCAAACTCATTCTCAAACCATACAATCTGCTGGCACTTGACGAGCCTACGAACCACATGGACATCCGGTCGAAGGATATTCTCAAACAGGCTTTGAAGGCTTATGACGGTACCCTGATAATCGTATCTCACGACAGGGATTTCCTCGACGGACTCGTGGACAAGATGTACGAGTTCAGGGACGGGCAGGTGAAGGAGCATCTCGGCACTGTCGCTGAGTTCCTTGAGAAGCGCAAGATAGAGAATCTCAATGAACTTGAACGGCATTTCAGACCTGCATCCGAGGTCCCGGCAGAAGTCGTGGAGAAGAAGGCCGTATCACAGCAGAAATACCAGGAGAAGAAGTTCGTCTCAAAAGAGGAGAGACGGCTGAGAAACAGGGTGGCCTTTCTGGAGAAATCGATAGGTGAGACGGAGGAGAAGATGAAGAATATCGAGGCTGTCCTCGCAAATCCCGGTCCTCAGGATGATATAATGGAACTTACACGTGAGTATCTTGAACTCAAGAGGGATCTGGATGCCAAGACGGATGAATGGATCAACGCAGGCTCGGCCCTCGGGCTTCAATAATCGTTTTCGGATATGGAAGAAAGAATGCAGAACTATCTATACGGGATGCATCCCGTGATCGAGGCGGTCAGATCAGGGAAGACCATCGAAAAAGTGCTTCTGAAGCAAGGTCTGGAAGGTCCGCAGTACAGGGAACTGATGGAGGTCCTGAAAGGAAAGGGCATCCCGGTGCAGTTCGTGCCTGCGGAAAGGCTTGCCCGGATAGCAAGGGGCGGGGCGCATCAGGGAGTTGCTGCATACGTCTCGCAACTTGAGGCGGTGAGTGTCGAAGACCTTGTGAATAATGCGTTGGCTCAGCATGATGCACCGATATTCATGATTCTTGACGGTGTGAGTGATGTCCGTAATCTCGGTGCGATAGCCAGGACGCTGGAATGTGCCGGAGGCAGCGGAATCATACTGCCTGCCAAGGGAGGGGCTCCGCTGAATGCAGATGCGGTAAAGACCTCTGCAGGCGCGCTCATGCGCCTGGACGTATGCAGGGTGCCGAATCTGAAATATGCCGCCTACTATCTCAAGCAGAACGGTTTCAGGCTCATTGCCGCTACCGAGAAGTCCGATATGGAGATGTATGATGCCGACATGAGAGGTTCTGTAGCCATTGTCATGGGGTCAGAAGGCAAAGGTATCTCAAAGCCTATGCTTGACCTCTGTGATGAAAAGGCTGCAATCCCTATGGCAGGCGAAATATCATCTCTCAACGTCTCTGTGGCAGCGTCGGTAATGCTTTTCGAGGCGGTACGCCAGAGACGACTTAAATAAATGCAATTATGATTAAACGGATTATTACTGTACTGGCGGCTTTTGTGTCGTTTGCTGCCGGTTTATTGCATGCAGGCGATACTGTGACTACAGAGAGTGAATTCTCTGGTTTCAGGAACATAGATGTCAGCGACAGGTTCGACATCAGTGTCGTAAGAGGGGAGAAATACGGTGTGAGGCTGACAGTTGATGATATAGTCGCATCTTATGTGAGGTCCTATATCAAGAACAATACCTTGTATATCGATGTGGATGAGAAGTCCTATACCCCTGAACTCCGCAAGTCGCTGAGAGGGAAGGATGCGATAGTCCCGCTGTTCAAGGCTGAGATTTCCGTTGTTCATCTTGATACTCTCTTTCTTCATGACAATGTGGCTCTTGACAACTATGAGCCGCTGTTCTCCGATGATTCTGTGGCAATAGTCATGGACGGGGCATCGATGATAAGCAATCTTGAATTCAAAGGTCACGGTCTTGTGCTTGACATGTCACGTTCCGCAACGGCTGATGTGAAGGCGGAATGTGCATATATTGACGCAACAGCGTCCGGAGCCTCTTCTCTCGCATTGGACTGCGGAGTCCGGAATCTGAGGCTGAATACATCAGGGAGCGCCTCTGTGAGAGCGGCCGGGACTTCGTCACTGTGTTCTGTCAGGAGCAGAGGCACGTCGGAAGTCCGCCTTGAAGGCTCTGCCGGACAGGCGGAGCTTAAAGGTGAGGGGATGAGCACCATAGATGCTGACGGGTTGGAAGTATCTGTCGCATCTGTCATTCTTTCAGGTCGTTCGCATTGCACTGCCGGAGCGGATGACAGTCTGAGAGTCGACCTCTCAGGCGGTTCCCATCTCGTATTCTCAGGCTCACCTGAGATAGAGATTGTCAGGATACTGTCTTCGTCATTGACCAGGGCTGAAGAAGGCGAGTGATATGTTCGTACTTGATTCACATTGTGACACCCCTTCGCAGATTCTCAGGCTCAGGGACATCAGCATTGACAACGCCCGAGGCCAGGTGGACTTTCCCAAGATGCTCAGAGGCGGTGTGGACGGTGCCTTCTTTGCCTTATACACACCTGCCGGCCTTGAGGGTGCCCAGGCTACATCAAAGGCTTTCGGGCTTCTGGCGGCACTGTACGATACCATTGATCTGAACAAGGATGTAGTCGCACTTGCATTGACTCCGCAGCAGGCTCTTGAGAACAAGCGGAACGGACGAGTGTCTGTCTTCATCGGGATGGAGAACGGCTCTCCCATCGGTGAGTCCCTGTCTCTGCTCAGGATGTTCTTCCGTGCAGGGGTCCGGTATATGACTCTTGTGCATTCATCTGACAATGCCATCTGTGATTCATGCGCATCTCCTGTCAAGACATGGCATGGCCTCAGCGGCTTCGGAAGGCAGGTCGTAGCCGAAATGAACAGGCTCGGGATGCTGATAGACGTGTCGCATGCATCTGATGATACATTCTATGATGTGATAAGGTGTTCCAAAGTCCCTGTCGTAGCCACGCATTCCTGCTGCAGGGCGTTGGCCTCGCATCCGAGGAACATGACGGACGACATGATCAGGACACTTGCGGCGCATGGAGGCGTGATACAGATCAATTTCTATCCTGTCTTTCTGGATGACGCATTTGCATCTGTCCTTGCCGCTTCCGGGTTGCTGGAGAGAGGGGAGCCTGTGGAGCAGGTCTTCATCGCCAATCCTGCCGACCATGCCAGACGCGCTGCATGGTACGATATACTTGACAGGCTGGCTGCGTTGCCAAGGCCTTCATACAAGAGGATTGTCGACCATATCGACCATGCTGTCAGCATCGCCGGGATCGACCATGTAGGCATAGGTTCGGACTTCGACGGGATTGAGGTCACACCTGACGGGATGGAGAATATTTCGATGTTGCCGCGCCTGTTTGACGAGATGCGGAGCAGGGGATATTCGGACATCGACATAGAGAAGATTGCCGGAAGAAACTTCCTGAGAGTGATGGAATATGTCCAAAATCACTCATAATATATCCTTATTGTTAACAATATTGAATGTAACAAATTTGTTTTACAATCAAACAAAAATGTTAAATATATTGATTAACAATGATTTTGTTCTGACTGAATTAATTTGCGGAGAAAATCCAAAGCTGAAGCGGCAAAACGTTCGATATTGCGGATCCTGTCGTTCCTGAATGTCTTCCGGCAGGTGAGAGTACGGAAGGCGGAACTTGCACCTATCCATACCGTACCGACAGGATTCTCATCTGTACCTCCTCCAGGGCCTGCGACCCCGGTCGTGGACACGGCATAGTCGCTGCCTGTGATTCGCCTGGCATTCTCCGCCATGCTTGCGGCACATTCGCTGCTTACCACACCGTACCTGCCGATGATTTCTTCCGGCACTCCGAGTATATTCTTCTTGATGTCCACCGCATACGATGTGACGGAGCCGAGATAGTATTCCGATGCCCCGGGAACAGAAGTGACGAGGGAGGATATCAGTCCTCCTGTGCATGATTCAGCGGCACTCATCGTCTTGCCTGAATTTCTGAGAAGCCGACCTACGGTTTCCTGCAGAGTATCGTCCTGTTCCGAGTATATGGCGTCTCCAAGAATCGGCCTGAGCCTCTTCATCTGCCTTTCGACAGCTGCCTCGTCGTCCTCATGAGTCCCGCCATAGATTGACAGCCTGAGCCGCACGCCCTTGAGCGGGTCTGGGAGATAGGCGAGATGCATTCCTTCAGGCAGGGCATCTTCCCACGGCTCAATCATCTTTGCAAGTGCGGACTCGGCAATGCCGTATGTCATGATTGTCTTGTGGAATATCTCGCCGGTCCCGAAATGTCTGCTTATGTCCCCGATAACGTCCTGCATGGCGCCTGTGGCCTCAAACGGCACTCCTGGTAGAGAGTAGAGCACACATTCATGCCCGAAATCATCTTTCCCGAAGCGGAATACCATCACCGGGGCCGTTCCGAGCCTGTTAGGTATCACCTCGCATCTGTCCGGTACGAGAGCCTGCTGTCTGTTGATGTCCAGCATGTCAAGCCCCCTTGAGCGGAGTATCCTGGTTATGATTTCCAGCTGTTCGCCGCTCTCCTTATACCCTTTGCTGCCTGAAAGTTTCGCCAGGGCTGATTTTGTGATGTCATCCTTCGTCGGTCCGAGTCCTCCTGTCACTATCACTATGTCGTTTCTTCTCAGCTCCTCGGATAGAGAGGAAATGATTGTCATCCTGTCGTCCCCGAATGAGAGCATCCTCCTTACTCGTATCCCTATGTCGTTGAGAGCCCTTGATATATAGGATGAATTGGTGTCTACGATCTGTCCGATGAGGATTTCATCCCCGATGGTGCATATTGATGCCTGTATCATAGATTCTCTTTCTTCAGATGGTTGTTGATTCTGCGGACAAGGCCAGGTCCTTCATAGATGAATCCGCTATAGATCTCGACAAGCGATGCACCTGCCCTCATCATTTCGGCTGCCTGTTCCCCGCTCATTATTCCTCCGACTCCGATGACTGGAAGCCTGTCTCCTGCAGTCTCCCTGATATGCCTCACGAGGGCAAGGCTCTTCTTGTACAGCGGGGCGCCAGACATCCCGCCGTTGCCGATTCGGTCAATCTCTTCCTTGCTGATTGTCAAGCCGTCACGGCTTCTGGTCGTATTCCCGGCCACGACTCCGTCAATCCCGGCCTTGATTGCATATCCGAGAATGTTGTCCACTTGCGCATAGTCGATATCAGGAGAAAGTTTGATGAGTATAGGCCTGTAGACCGGCTTTCCGGACCTGTATCTGAGGAGCCTGTCAGTGATGTCCGAAAGGAAGGATACGTCCTGAAGATTTGTCAGTCCTGTGACGTTGGGGCAGGAGACATTGACTACGAACATATCCACATGGTCGTACATGGCTGCAAATGCCTTCTCGAAGTCCTGTCCTGCATCTTCATTGCTGCTGACAGCGTTTTTGGATATATTGGCGGCGATGACAGTATCCGGTCTGTATCTTCTGAGATGGGCGACGGCATTTTTCACGCCTTTGTTGTTGATGCCCATCCTGTTGATGATGGCTCTGTCGCGGATTACCCGGAAAAGCCTCGGCTTCGGGTTGCCGTCCTGAGGTTCAGGGGTGAGGGAGCCTATCTCGATGAATCCGAATCCGAAATCCGACAGTTCATTGTAGTGTTCACCGTTCTTGTCAAGCCCTCCTGCAAGTCCGACAGGATTCTTGAACCTTAGTCCGAAGACCTCGCGCGGGAGAGTCTGTGATTTTGTGCGGAATATTGCTCTGACAATGTGTCTTGCCCCGGGAACAGCCCGTATCACCGAGAGCATCGACATGGTCAGATTGTGCGCAGTCTCGGCGTTGAACCGGAAAAGGACAGGCCGGATAAGGAATTTGTACATGATACCGGAATTATTGGTTTGTACCTGCAAAGATAATGACTTCTGAGAACAATCGTCCGGCTGCCTTCCGTCATTTTGCAAATTCCTGGAATGTACCGTCATCGTAGAATACCGTTACCTTTATCGCAGTGCGCTGTCTTTCAGACAGGTTACGTGGTTTTTCCGGCTCTTCTTTCCTCTCTGAGGCTTCAATATTCCTCGCGGGTATTGTATCAGCCACGTGAATATGCGATTCTCGGGATGGAAAAGTACGCCGGTGTTCCACAGTCTCCGTGACAGTTCCCGAATTGCTTCCCGGATTCTCATCTGAGGCTGCATCACCGCCGCTGTCATGCAAGATGTCGAACAGTTCAGGGGCAGACGGGGAGTAAGATGATGAGTCTGCCTGATTCCTGTCCGATGACCTGCTCTTGTACATTTTGCCGACCCCGGTCAGCAGCCATTCGACATTGAGGTCGGGGTAGCGCTTCATCATATTCAGTATGAAGTCGTACCCCGGCTTGTTTCTCCCGGCGAGGATATGCGAGACGCTTGCCCTCGCGACACCGATATTGTCTGCAAACTGGGCCTGATTGATGTTTTCTGCCGAGAGAAACTGCTGTAACCTGTCATTCATAATTGTGAATACTGATTTTTACAAATGTAGAAAGATTTTTGATAACTTTTGTAATATATTACAAGAAACATTTGTAAATAGAGAAGATTGGATATAAGAAAAATGTTTATCCTATACTTTAGATAATACAGTATATAATACTGAATTTAAATAAAATATCAATTGATTTTTATCGGAAAATGAGCAATTGGTGAGATTATTCCCGACATTCACACCTCATATCTTTATCATGAATTTATATGAATGTATCTAAAATGCAGATTATAAATATATAACATATATTGTTGAAAAATGATAAGAAAATCTTATTTCACATATTTTAATAAATAGAAAAGTTGACAAGATAGAGCGTTTTGCAATCAATATATTTGGATGTGTAAATATTGTAAGTCAAAACTGTTATTCGTATTTGTAAAATTGTCAACAAATCTGAATTTGATTTTTTCTGGGCAAATCCGTAATTTCGCCGCAATTCTAAAACTGTGGATATGATGATACCTGATATAAAGATTACCGAATATGACTATCCTCTGCCGGATGACAGGATTGCGAAATATCCGCTTGCGGAACGCGACTCTTCAAAACTGCTCAGATATGCCGGCGGAAAGCCTGAGGAATTTGTCTTCAGAGATATTCCGGGACTGTTGCCGGAGAACTCGATAATGGTCTTCAATGACACCAAGGTCGTGCCTGCAAGATTGCATTTCATGAAGCCTACGGGGGCCCATATAGAGATTTTCTGTCTTGAGCCGTACAGTCCTGCCGAGTACAATCTGATATTTGCTGAGACACAGACCTGCTGCTGGAAATGTATTGTAGGTAATGTGAAACGGTGGAAGTCGGACAGGCTGGTGCTGTGCAATCCTGACTCCTCAGAAGAGGTGGAGGCATTGGGGCTTGTGGCTGAGATGGTCGAGAGAGACGGTGAGACATCTGTCGTGAGGTTCTCATGGTCCGGGGGATATCCGTTTTCGAAAGTTCTGGAGATATGCGGTACCATCCCTATCCCTCCGTATCTGAACAGGGAATCTGAAAGTATTGATGCTGAGAGATATCAGACTCTATATGCCAGATACAGGGGGTCTGTGGCGGCCCCTACTGCCGGCCTGCATTTCACTCAGAGGGTGCTTGATGCCATCAAGGAGAGAGGCATCGGTATAGAGACAGTGTGCCTCCACGTCGGGGCAGGTACTTTCCTGCCTGTCAAGAGCGCGGAGATTTCCGGTCATACAATGCACCGTGAGCCGTTTTCGGTAAGTCTCGGACTGCTGGAGACACTCCGAGACAGGAGCCGCAAGGTGATTGCGGTGGGTACGACATCTGTGAGGACTCTTGAGTCGCTTTATTATGCCGGAGTCAAGTGCATTGAAGAAGGAAGACCGTCGGACATATCGCAGTGGATGCCGTATGAGAGGGAATATCATTACAGTTTTGAAGAGGCCATAGATGCCCTCATTGCCTATCTCCGGGATAATTCGCTGGATTCCCTGAAGATCGGGACAAGGATCATAATTGTACCGGGTTTCAAGTTCAGGGTTGTCGATGTCCTTGTGACCAATTTCCATCAGCCGCAGAGCACCCTTCTTCTGCTCATATCCGCATTTGTCGGCGGAAATTGGAAAGTCATATATGATTACGCGCTCTCTCATGCTTTCAGATTCCTCAGCTACGGGGACAGTTCCCTGCTGTTCAGAGCCTGACGGAGACTTTGATATGTCGTTGGTTTTGGCTATCTTTGTAATGATTTTGTAATTTTAGAGGTTGGGATTTTAAACTTTTTGACGGATCATGATAAATCGTGCTGAATTTGAAAGCATAAGCCCCTATACTGATGAAGAGGCAGTCGAGGCGTTGGGAAAGGTCGCAGAGAACCCTGTCCTTACTGAAGTGTCACAATATTTCTTCCCTCAGGAGTCTCCTGATTTTCTGAAGAACCTGCTGAAAAGCGTCAGGAGCATCGATGATTTCCAGGTCATGGTGATGTCCAGGGTCATTGAGTGGGTGCTGGCCAATACCGCCAGGAATTTCTCTTATGACGGGGTCTCAAATATCGATATGAGCAAGGGCAAGTTCCTTGCATTGTCCAACCACAGGGACATTATCCTCGATCCGGCGATCACCCAGCTCGTATTGTACCGCAACAATATACCGATGACTGAGATTGCCGTAGGCGACAATCTGATTACCAACAAGTTCATCGAATATCTCATCCGCTCCAACAGGATGATCAAGGTCGTGAGGGGGATTTCCGCAAGGGAACTTTACCTGTCGTCACAGCTGCTTTCCAAGTATATAAGGCTGAACATCACTACTGGCGAGAGTTCGATATGGCTCGCGCAGAGGCAGGGCCGCACGAAAGACGGTCTCGATATGACGGAACAGGGGCTTCTCAAGATGCTCGACATGAGCGGCACATCCGATTTCAGGCGTAATTTCGAGGAACTGAACATCATCCCTATGAGCATCTCCTATGAGATAGAGCCTTGCGATGTGCTGAAGGCCCGTGAACTGCTCATATCAAGGACGCAGAAATATGTTAAAGGGCCGATGGAGGACCTGAACAGCATTCTTACGGGCATCAAGCAGGAGAAGGGCAACATCCATCTGAATATCGGCAAGCCTCTGACTCCAGAGGAGATTGCCGTGGCTGCCCTGTGTGACAAGAATGACCGCTACCAGCTCATCCGCCATGCCGTGGACATCCGCGTGATCGAAGGCTACAAGTTGTGGAAGACCAACTATATCGCATACGATATTGTCAATCAGGGCTATAAATACAGCGACAAATATACGGTCGAGGACGTTGAGAAGTTCGTCGACTATATGGAGCATCAGCTGGATACAGTGGAGAAGAGCCTGTGCCGGGCAGAACTCCGGGACATCTTCCTCCGTATCTACGCCAATCCTATCGTATCGAAGGAGATGCTCAGGGAGCACAATACACTTCCAGGCTGGAAACAGTAGAGTCAGCCCTGTCTTGTCACTTGCACATCGAGATGCGGGAACGGGAAGTCGATGCCTTTCTCCGGCAGTTGCGTGTATATCTTCTCGTTCAGGCAGTAGAATACGTCCCAGTAGTCAGATGACTTGACCCATACTCTCACGACATATTGCACGGCACTGTCCTGAAGGGCATTTACTGCAATCAGCGGGTCTGCAGGAGCACCTGTAGAGGAGTAGAGCACTCTCTTCTCTTCATCGACAATATCCTGAAGAGCCTTTTTCACCTGTTCCACATCTGTCCCGTATTCGACGCCTACGAGCCATTCAACTCTGCGCATGGTGTTGCGCGAGAAATTGTTGACAGTGCCGTTGGACAGTGTCGAGTTCGGTATTATTATCAGCCTGTTGTCAGTCGTGGTGAGTTTGGTGCTGAAGATGTTCACATCGGATACCGTGCCTGAGTAGCCGTTTTCGGTCTCAATGAAGTCCCCGTCCTTGAATGGCTTGAAGACGAGAATCATGATGCCTCCGGCAAAATTCTGCACAGTACCGCTCATTGCCATACCTATGGCCATACCTCCGGCAGCCAGCAGGGCGGCCAGGGATGTGGTGTTCACTCCGAGCGTACCTATGGTTATGATGATGAGTATGATCGTGAGTGTGATACTTGTCAGGCTCTCCACAAATGAGGCGATGGCCTTTTCGGTCTTTCTCTTTTCGAAGATCCTGTGGAGCACCCCTTTGATCTTCTTGATGATCCACGCTCCTACAAAGTATATCAGCAGCGCGATCAGGACCTTGATTCCGAAGTGTATCGCATTGTTTATGAGTTCCGGCAGGAGTTCTTCCAGCGGTGTCGTGGCGATGTGCTCAATTGTTTCCCTGGCATTTGTCTCCAGTTTGCTGACGACGGCAGTGTCTGCGGGCGTAATGGAGACCTGGAGGATATGGTTCAGCATATTTACGGGTATTTCTTGAAATTATCGGAACAGGGTCTCGACTTTACTGATGATCTCTTCAGCAGGGAGATAGGTGTCGATGACCATGTCCGGCTTTGCATATACTACATCATGGTGCTCCTTGGTGAGGGATTCCCCGCCGCCTGTGATGTTGAGCATGATGAGTTCGTCTTTCTGCACGGCCTTGGTCTGCACTGCCTGTGCCAAGCTGGCGACGGCGACAGATGCTGCGGAATATATGTCGATGCCTTCAAGCCTCTGGAATCTCTCTTTCCATTCATCGAGTTCCCGGTTTGTGACTTTGAACATATCTCCTCCGGCATCGTTCATGGCATCGAAAAGCCCTCCTGCAAGGGAGTAAGGCGGTTTCCTGTTGGAGAGTACCTTCGCCTTGATTTCCGCCGCCTGTGCCCTTGCTTCCTCTGCAGAAAGCGGTACGAGCTGGCGTGAATGCGCCTTCCACGAGTCATACATGATGGTGAACGGTGCGTTCTGGGACGGATACAGCCTCATCCTGTGCTTGCCGAAACGTCTGTCTTCAATCAGTCTGAGGTTGTTTTCCCAGACGGCTATTGTTCCGGTGCCGCTTCCTATGGCCTGGAAATACGCATCAGGAATCCTGCCTGTCACCTCCACGGCAGAGAGCAGGGTAGTTCCCATTCCGTCTCTTCTTGCTATGTTCTTCGCCCCTCCTTCTGCCATGAACCTTGGGGACTGGCATACCTTGTCACCGAGGACTATCGCGTCGAAATAGTCGCAGCCTGCAGGAGCGGCGATGATTCTGACGCAGTCATTGAGCGGCTTCTTGAACCACAACGCATTTATGTTGTCATACGGTATTGTGAGCAGCAGCGGGATGTTGTTGTCCGAGCATACCTGGGCAAATGCCCTCGCTGTGTTGCCGGCTGACGACACCACCAGAATCCTGTCGTTGTCCTCAGGCAGTCTTGCGCATACGGAATAGGCTTCCGTCTCCTTGAACGAGCAGGTCGCCATCTGCGCCCCTATTCTCGGAAAATAACCGGAGAATGTGATGTAGAGATTGTCGAGACCCAGATGCTCTGCCAGTCCCTTGCTCTTGTATGTGACAGGGACATGTGAGTGGAGCAAAGTCCTCTTTATCGGGAGCCAGTTGGCGAATTTATAGAATCCGTCAAGGTCTTTCCTCAATTCGAATTCCTTTTTTTCATAGACTGCTCTCACAAGGGCAGGGCTGTCTCCCTGAGGGTCTGCAAGTGTCCATCCCTCATCTTCAAAGAGCCTGCCTGTTCCGCAGTTCATAAGTTTGTACTTAACAGGTGCGAATGTCATGTTATATGCTTTTTTTATCTATAATTTCCGCCAGGTCCTCTACAGGCCTGTCTGCGTATCTGTTGAACGTGCTCCTGCACAGAGGGCACGCAGTCACTATCACGTCCGGTGATGCGGATGTCAGATTGGCAAGTGCATTCTCTGTCATTGCCTTTCTTTTGTCGAACCCAAGGGTCAGGCTGCCCAGGCTGCCTCCGCAGCAGATGCTCTCTTTCCTGTTCTTTGCCGCCTCGACAAGTCTTCCTGCAGAGGCGAGCACCTCACGAGGCTGGTCATAGATACCGCAGCCCCTGCCGAGTTCACACGGGTCATGGTAGACATATTTTGCCTTGCCCTTCCTGATTTTCAGCCTGCCGGCCTTTATGAGCCTGTCGATATATTCGGTATGGTGGATGATCTCTATCCCTTCGAGGTTGTATTTCTCCTTGAATATCCTGTAGCAGATAGGACAGGTCAGGAGCAGGGTGGTGGCTCCGGAATTACGTATTATTTCCGTGTTCTTCTCCACCATCTGCCTGGCCTGGTCAAACCTCCCGGCCATCATCATCGGCCGCCCGCAGCAGATGCCGCCGTCCTTGTCCATAAGTTCGTAGTCCACTCCTGCCTTCTGCAGAAGCGATTCCATTGCCTTCCTTATGGCGGGAGTGAGAGCCGTCATGCAGCCTGCATAGTACAGTACCTTGCCTTCGGAGCTGCATGCCAGTTCTGCCGTCGATATGTCAGAATAGTCAGGATTGATGGAATATTTTCTCAGTGACCTCTGGGCTATCCTCAACTTGTCCCCCTCGACACCTACAGGACAGATTGCCGTACATTTCCCGCACAGAAGACATTTGTCGCTTATTTCCTCTATGCGTCTCTCGTTCCGTCTGCGGATCTGCCTGTTCAGATAGACAGTCGTGTCCTTGATGTGGGTCTTCATCACGCCCATAGGGCAGGCATCAATGCAGAGCCCGCAACTCGGACATGAATATACCTCTGCCTTGGCAAATCCCTTTCTTGCGTTCCTTATCTTGATGCCGGCATTACGGAGCGGTATCAGGAGAATCTCCGTCGGGATATGCATATACCGCGTGAATGGCAGGACCACGAAGAATATTCCCAGGGCGCACGAATAAGCCCACCATGCAGGGAGCATATTAGTGTGGTCGCTGAGGAATGAATTGAGGACATAGTTCAGGGACTTGGTGAGGAATGAGCCTCCGCTTATGTCAGCTGTGAAACCTTCAGCCAGAAGTCTCAGAGGGAATATCGACCACAGTGAGTACAGGCCTACCAGGTCGAGGAAACTCGGATTGGTCGTCCTCCTCATGCCGAAGATACGGGACTGCAGTCTTTTGAACATGGCCAGGAATATGCCGCTGAGCACCATCAGCAGGAAGAAGTCCATAAGGAAGAAGAAGAATGCGCCCCTCATCGTGCTTTCGGTCTCTGCGACAAAGTACCTGAAGAAGATAGGGAAATAGAAAAGCTTCGCCCTGTGCGGAGTGTACAGAAGGACTTCAATATGTCCTATCACAATCAGCATGAACCATCCGAAGGCTATGCTGGAATGCATGTAGCCCAGCAACTTGTTACGTTTCCATAGCTTGACATGGAACAGGCAGTCGCAGAATATGTCCCTGATATTCTTGGCCATGGTCTTCGGATTGACCAGGGACAGGAAGAAGCGTCTGCGGTCTTCCTTAGGGAGCTGGAGTATGATACGTACAAGACCTATGAGGCAGTATGACAGGATGAATATCAGTCCTATCATGAACGGCAGCACAAAGTCATTGTATCCTGTCAGAAATCTTTCTCTCACGCGTCAGTCCTCCTTATAGAATTTGCAGATTGACAGAATCAGATGTCTCGTGTTGATGCCTCGCGGGCATACCATTGAGCATTTCCCGCAGAGCATGCAGGTCGAGAGCATCTTTGCGACTTCCTTTTCCTTTCCCCGCTGCAGGCCGAGGATAGCCTTGCGGACGCTCATCCCGGAGAATCTGTTGGCAGGGCAGGATGCAGAACATGAACCGCATGCAATACATTTGCGTATGTCCGGCTCCACCTCTGCCAGCCTGTCGTACAGGGAGAGGTCCACATTGTCCAGGTTCACGGCTGAACTCGGGGATATTTTGAATCCGAAATCCATCATTTCTTCCGTGAAATGTAGTTATGTATCTCAAGTGCTGCAGACCGTGCCTCTGCAAGTGTCTCAGGGACGGTCTTGGGCCCCGTGCAGGCTCCGGCATAGAAGATGCCTTCCTTTGGAGATTCCGTGATGTCGGCGATATTGTCACGGCTTTTCAGGAAGCCGTCAGAATCCACAGGAAGTGAAATGAGACCGGCGGTCTTGCATGTATCCGGATTACATACGATGCCAGCCATGAGGACAAGCAGGTCGAGAGTGACTTTGACCGGCTTTCCGGAAAGGGTGTCCTCGGCCTTTACAATGAGTTTGCCTTCAATATTCTCGCTGACTTCCGAGACACGGCCGCGGATGAAGCGTATCCCGTAGTCCCTCTGCGCGCTGATGTAGAAATCCTCGTATTTCTTGCCGAACATCCTCAGATCCATATAGAAGCAATATATCATCGCCTCAGGGAACTTCTGCTTCATCTCGATTGCCTGCTTGACAGCCGTGATGCAGCATACTTTGGAACATTGCGGATTCCTGGCCTTTTCGTCTCTCGAGCCGACACAATGGACAAAGCCCATGGCGGCCGGGCCTTCCTCCGGGATTCTCGCATCCTTGCCGGTGTTGAACCAGTGCTCGAGATCGCGGTTGGTCATCACCTGGTTATAGATTCCGTAGCCGTATTCCTCTTTTTTCGATGCGTCGAACATCGAGAATCCGGTTGCGAACAGAAGTGTCCCTGTGATGACGGAGATGCCGTTTGAGAGCATTATGTTGTAACTGTCCTTCAACTTGTTGACGAATGAGATTTCCGTATTGAGGAAAATATTCGCCTCGCTTGTCTCGGCTACAAGCCTTGACACGACCTCTTCTGCCGGAGTCATGTCGGGGAAAAGTCTGTTCCAGTCGGCGACATGGCCTCCGAGATGGTCCGATTTCTCCACAATGATGGGATTGTATCCCAGTTTCAGAAGTTGCGAGGCTGCTTCAAGTCCGGCGATTCCTCCGCCTATTATGAGGATATTGTCTTTCATGTCTCTGATTTTGCAGATGCAGCAGGCATCTGTAGTTTCTCTTTTTGGTAGTGTGCCAGTCCTGTACAGGTCAGCAGCATCTCAGGACCCCGGGGAGTTCAGGTCTCTGCAGATCCTTGTGGTTGACTCCTTCGTACTTCCTGGCAGGGTCATATTCGATGCCTATCTTGTCAAGCAGCGGTTCCACAGCCACCTGATGCAGCTGCAGTCCGAGATCCCACGGGTCGTAGCCCAGCACAAGCCCTGCCACTTCCTCGTAGGTGAATACAGGGATGCCGTAGCCGTTCTCCCCGTATGTCTTGCCTTCCATCTCCGCTATGGCATACTGCCATCTGTCCATGAAGTACGGGCATCCTGGGCAGTTTGTGATGATCATGTCAGGATGATACGGTTCCATGGATTCGAATTTCTTGTGGGTGTTGGAGATTGAATAGCCTCTGTTGGCCTTGACATGATATTGTCTGAACCCGTAGCCGCAGCAATGGCGTCTTTCAGGGTAGTCTATGACGTTCCCTCCCCATGATTCTATCATCCCGCAGAGCACGTACGGGTATTCGGCCCCGCCTACGCCTTTGGACGGGAACATCTTGGAGTAGTGGCATCCTATGTGCTCCACGACTTTGAGAGGCTCTCCCGTGTGCTTGTTCACGAGCCTGAACTTGGCCCTTTCCGCTATGAGATTCCTGTATTTGTATATCAGGTCACTCGCATGGGCCACATATTTAGGCTTGTTGAACTCGCGTCTGCATGCTTTCCAGAGCATTTCCCTTATCTTGGTCTCCAGTTCGGGGAATTCATTCCACGTCTCGAGTATCTCGATGTAGTTGCCGAATGACGTTATGCAGGAGCACACGTAGTTCTCATATCCTGCTTCTGTCATCAGAGCGAACTGTCTTGCGACTATTGTCATGACAGTCTCCTGCGGAATTGTGTCGCAGTGGTATGCAATGCCTCCGCAGGTGGTATGGTTCTCGTTTTCATGAAAGTCCTTTTTCAGGACGTTGCGGCAGATTTCGAGGAACATCTTCTCTGCTCCCGGGAAGAAATTCTGCCTGATGCAGCTGCGCACATAGTACCAGTGGTCATCAGGAATCTCTTTCTGGTAATCCGCCCATATTTTCTGTTTTCCTTGGTAAATCATTTGCGGTTCAGGTTCGGTAACGTTCTTTATTCATCTTCTCCGTTCAGATGCCCGGGGGAGATATGTGTGAATGTCTCTTCGAAATACTCGTCCATGTCCATACCCATCTCCTTTGCCTTCTCTTCGGAGCACCTGTACACTGTCTCAATCCTTTCCGTGCCTCCGGTGACGTCGAATATTCTTTTCAGTTCGTCCAGCGACTCCTGCGGTATCTTCCTCAGAATACCAGGCCCGGTCCCCTTATAGTTGGCACCGACTCTCGCAAAGGAGTCCTCCTTGTGCTCCAGATGCCATTTCATGACAGGACCCGACTCGACATGATCCTCCCATTTGAATGTATCCGGATACACGCAGTATCCGTAGTTGAGTATGTTGCCGGTGAGTGTCTTGGTCAGGGGGTACAGCTGTCTCCCTTTTTCGGAGTTCACGAAATATCCGAGTCTGGCGGAAAGATTCCTCAGAGCCATCAGCACCAGTCCTGGTGCATTCTTGCGAGGACATCTTGTCACACATGACATACATTCCCCGCAGTACCAGATGACATCGCTTTTGAGAAGTTTCTCAATCTCTGCGTCATCCTTGCTCTGGACTATATCGACAATCTTCCTGGGATCGTATTTATAGAATTCGGCTGCAGGACAGATGGCAGTGCATGTGCCGCAATTGATGCAGGTCTTGAGCCCTTCCTTTATCCTGTAGTCTTTAGCAAGTTCGTCGTAAAGTTTGCCCATTTCAATAGCGTTAAATACAGACGTAATTTTGCAAAGTTATAAAAAATATCTTTATAAAATGCACTGTCTGCCTACAAACGCTCAAGTGCCGCCACGTTTTCCACATGGTGGGTGTGCGGGAACATATCTACCGGACGGACTGCCGTTATCCTGTATTTCTCGCACAGGATAGCCAGGTCCCTTGCCTGTGATGCCGGGTTGCAGCTGACATATACTATTCTCGACGGTGCGGCATCAAGTATCACCTTGGCGACATCGGGATGTATGCCGGCTCTCGGAGGGTCGAGGATGATCACGTCAGGGCGTCCGTTCTCTGCGACAAACTCGTCAGTCAGGATGTCCTTCATGTCCCCGGCGAAGAACGTGCAGTTGTCTATGCCGTTGGCTGCCGCATTTACTTTGGCGTCTTCGATAGCTTCAGGCACATATTCTATACCGATGACCTTGGCCGCCTTCCGGGCGACGAACTGGGCGATGGTGCCGGTCCCGGTGTAGAGGTCATAGACAAGTTCGCTGCCGGTCAGTCCTGCAAATTCCCGGGCCGTGCAATATAGCCTGTATGCCTGCGGGGCATTGGTCTGGTAGAACGATTTCGGGCCTATCTTGAATCTAAGCCCCTCCATCTCTTCATATATTGCTTCCTGTCCCTTGAACAGTATGCACTCCTGGTCTGAAATCGAGTCATTCGCCTTGCCGTTGATGATGTAGTACAGGGATGTTATCTCAGGGAAACGGTCTGCGACGGCATTCAGCAGGGCCTCTCTGGAACTCCTGTCCTCATGGTAGAAGCAGACTATGAGCATGACTTCCCCTTTTTCGGTGGTCCGGATGAACATATTCCTCAGGAAGCCTGTGTGCTCCCTGATGTCGAAGAACTCCAACCCGTGTCTCAGGGCGTAGTCCTTTATGAAGAGCCTTATGGCATTCGACGGGTCTTTCTGCAGCCAGCAATGCCTTATGTCGAGGACCTTGTCGAAGAACCTGCCCACATGGAACCCCAGCCCGCACCTTTCTTCCGGGGATATCTGTTCCGGATCTTCCGCAGCATCTATCCACCTTCTCCTGGAAAAGGTGAACTCCAGTTTGTTCCTGTAATATACCGTCTTTTCTGACGGGATTATCGGGAGAATCTCCGGTATGTCGAGATGCCCGATGCGCACAAGCTGGTCATATACCTGTTGCTGCTTCGCTTCCAGTTGCATGCGGTAGGGTAGCGGCTGCCATTTGCAGCCTCCGCAGACTCCGAAATGGCTGCAGAACGGCTCAAGCCTGTCCGGAGAAGGGGTCACCATGCGCAGGATGAACCCTTCCATGTAGTTTTTCTTTTTCTTTGTGACCTTTACGTCAACAATGTCTCCCGGCACGGCAAACTGAACGAAAAGCACTGTGCCGTCTACACGTGCAAGTGCTTTTCCTTCAGCCGCAACGGCTTCTATCCTTACATTTTCGAGAATTATCTCTTTCTTTCTTCCTGACATTGATTCTTAGTTAGTTAACTAACAGGCGGCAAAGATAGCATTATTCCTTGCTTTTTACCAGTGCCTGGGACACGTTTATCATGAAATCTCCCATTGTCTCCAGTTCGGAGATGATGTCCATGTAGTAGACGCTGGTCTGGTAGTTCTTTCCGTCATGTTCGAGATTGACAATCTCCTCCTCGCGGAGATTGTTGCGCATCTCGTTGATGTTCTGCTCCGCATCGTAGGCATTGGTGATATCCTTGAGATTGCCGAACCCGACATTCAGGTTTGCTATCATGACGTCGTATGCCTTGTCGACAAGGGCGATCAGACGGTCGATTTTCTTGAGTTCCTCCTCATTGAACTCCTGCCCGTGCGCATTCTTCCTGGAAAGAATGCGGCTGATTGCCTCCCCGGAGTCCCCAAGGCTCTCCAGTTCGCTGATTATCTTGTACATGGCTCTGATCTGGGACTTCGACTCCACGCTGATCTCCTCTTTGGAGAGGGAGTTCATGAATGATGCTATCTCATATTCAATCCTGTCCGAGATCTCCTCGTATTTCACGAGTTTCTGCCTGTATTCCTCGAATTTCTCCGGATCTTTCTCGTTGATTGCAAGTCTTACATATCCCAGTCCTTTCTTGGAAATCTCCGAGAAATGGATGATTTCCTTCATGGCCTGCTCAAGAGCCATCTCCGCTGTTGCAAGGTGCCCGGCATTGATGTATCTGAGCGAGAAATTCTCCTCCTCAGCCTTGTCCGGACTCTTGATGATCCATTTCACCGCCTTGACAATCCATGGGATGAACCATATCAGCAGGCAGGTGTTGATGAGGTTGAACATCGTATGCAGCATAGACACCCCGTACAGGGCCGCAGTCGATGCATCGGTCTGTTCTCCGCCGATCTCCCCGACGAACGATGTCACGGTAGGATCAGGATAGCCGAGAAGGGTGATGATCTTCCCTATGAACGAGAGGAACGGACGGAACAGTGCCAATGCCCAGATGACACCGAATACATTGAACATCGTATGCGCAATTGCTGCCCGCTTGGCCTGCGTATTGCCGACCGCGGCTGCAATGTTTGCAGTGATTGTGGTGCCGATATTCTCTCCGAGGACCATTGCCGCAGCCATTTCAAATGGAATCCAGCCCATGTTGAGCATGATGAGGGTGAGGGCCACGGTCGCGCTCGATGACTGGAGTACCAGGGTGAGCAGGGTGCCGAACACCAGGAATATGAGGACGGAACCGAATCCGAAACCTGTCCATTTGGAAATGAACGAAAGGACTTCCGGATGGGTCTCAAGATCCGGGACCGACTCCTTCATGAATGAAAGGCCGAGAAACAGCAGGGAGAATCCGATGATGAATTCGCCGATGTTCTTCGTCTTGCTTTTCTTGGCCAGGGAACATATGAATCCTACGGCCATGAGCGGAATCGAGAGGATGGATATGTCCATCTTGAATCCGAGCAGGGATATGAGCCAGGCCGTCACTGTCGTGCCTATGTTGGCTCCCATTATCACCCCGACTGCCTGGGTCAGGGTCAGAAGGCCTGCATTCACAAAGCCTACGACCATCACTGTCGTCGCACTTGAAGACTGGATGATGGCCGTGATTCCAAGTCCTGTCAGCACTCCTTTGAAAGGATTGGATGTCATTGCCGCGAGGAAAGCCCTCAATCTTTCGCCTGCCGCTTTCTGCAGGCCGGAACTCATCGTGTTCATTCCGTAGAGGAACATTCCGAGAGCGCCGATCAGGGTCAGAATCTGTAGTACCATATATTAAAGTTTTTAGTTGTTTCGCCTTTGCTGGGGCAGGACGCTATTTGATGAGTCTTGCCGCCTGGTCAAATTTCAAAGGTATGGTTGCTGAACACGGCTGATACCTGTACGGGATGTATTCATACAGTCTTGCATAGACGTGTCCTGTCTTGCCGTTGAAATAAGTGTCGAGTCTCAGCCCGTTGCCTTTGTCTTCCTCGCTGAAGTCGATGCTGTCAGGGGAGGAGGCGAGGGCCTTGGCTATCGAGTCCTTGCAGTGTGCAGGGAAATATTTCTCTGTCTTGCGGAATCTCTCACCTGTCTCGTTGTCCTTGTAGCCTGTCCTGAGTATGAGGATGAGGATAAGCCCTGTCACCAGCAGGAAGAAACCGAGGATGCTGACAGGTGTTGAAGAGGGGATTGCGACCAGGATGCAGCCTGCCGCAATGATTACAAGTGAAAGAGTTATGTCTGTTGCAGAATGTACTCTGCTGAATTCTTTTTCCATTTTTTCGGATTTTTCGGTTGTTTTTGATTTTTTCTTTGGATTTTGCCGTATCTGAGCCGCGGCAAACGGCGATTTTGGAAAAAGAATATTCTAAATGACCAGTTTTCTGAGGATTATGAGATGATGCCATTTTGAACCTGTCCCTGAAGGGAAGAGCCTGAGGGCATCCTCAAATCTGTTAAGGACATGTATTCCGGGGATTTTACCGGGGCTGTCCTGATATCCCGATTTCGGAGGCAGCTTGAGATTTGTGTGATTCTTCAGTCCTGTCGTCTGGTTCTGGCTGCGTTCCGAGAAGAATTCACGTACTGTAGATGAAAATGCGGGGGTGTTCCAGTCGATGTATCTCTCAGGCGAATTGACCCCATCCTCAATATATGCTGCCGTACTGAGCCTGCCTGGTCCTGAGCCTGTGCTGTCATCCTGCTGACGCACCTCCAGGGCTGTATAGCCGAGGCAGCAGGCCAGTATAATCAGGATGATATGCAGTTTTTTCATCATAAGCGCACAAATTTATCTATTATTTCCGATATACCAAAGACATTTTTATGACTTTGCCCGCATGACCGGGGCAGGAGTTGCTCTGTCTCCACAGTTAAGTTAACATAATATAAATTGTATGACAAAATTGGCATTTTTGCGGACAGTCAATTAAATAATAATTGGCGGGATTGTTTATAATTGATATATTTGCAGTTTGAATGCCGTTCTGCGGAAATACATTTAATTATAAATCAATATCGGAATATGCATCTGAGAAAAAATGAACTGGCGATGCTGCCTGCAATAATCGCTGCTTCATCGTCGATCCTGCTGGCTGTGTCGTGCGTCAATGATGAGTACGACCTGAGCAAGGACATTGACACATCGTTGAGTATCCAGGGAGACATCAGCGCTCCTATAGGAAGCACAGAGCCGATAGTCATCGGCAAATTCCTTGACATAGATGAGGAAAACCAGATAATATCTGCCGACCCGTCAACCGGGGACTATTCACTGCTTATTAACGCCGAAAATCCCATATCAGAACCTATTGTCATCGAAAAAGTCGATATCAGCACTGATGATATGTTCGAGGAAGGCGGTTATGAGGTGTACTGCAATATGAAGGATGAGTTCGCGAGCCGCCATCCGGGCGTAGATCATTCGAGTCTGACGGCCACCGACATCAATATGCTGCCTGACGGTCCAGAGGCTACGGATATCACCATAGACAAGGATGTGTCCACCATAACTGACGTGGTCAAGGAAATCAGGTCGGTGACAGTGGATTCCCCTGTGCATCTGCTGTTTTCAAGTGTCTCTGTGGCGGACGATACTCCCGCTCCGGTGACAATCCAGAAAGGCTTTACCATCGCTTTCCCGAAATACATCACCTTCTCTCTGTACAATGAGAGTCAGGATGACTATGAACTCGTTGACGGACACATACTTAAATTCCTTAGAGACATGGATGTCGACGGTGGTGGTATGGTTGTGTCGCTCATGATGGAGACAGTCGACATTGAAGGCGTGGAAAGAGATACTGACGGGCAGCAGGGATTTGTCGGTGACAGATTGATAGTCAGGCAGTCAATCGTGATTTCGGACCTGCTGGCGACTGTAGACGGAAGCAGATACGAGACACTCCCCGACCGTACCCGCATGTCAATCACCATAGAGGCGGAAAAGAATATGGATATCAGGTCGGCAACTGCCGTTCTCGACCCTGAAATGGAAATCGAGACCCCTGACCCTATAACGATAGGAGAACTCCCGGAGTTCCTTTCAGGAGAGAATGCGGTGCTTGATGTGTACAATCCTGTCATCAGGCTGAATGTTGTCAACGGCTCCCCTGCTTCGGCATACGTACTTGCCAAAGTGTGCGGACTTGACGGCGACGGCAAAGTCATAAGCGGCTCCGACATACAGATCGGGTCTCTTGACCCGTCATCCCCGGAGTTCATACTTGTCAGCCCAGGAGCCACTGAGATCTTCATATCCGGCAGAGGTGTCACCATGCCTGAGCCGCCTTCCGGAAACAATCAGTCCCAGAATATAATATGTCAGGATCTGCCTGACCTGCTGAGGGTAATCCCGGCCTCCATCAGTATCTATGACATTGATATAGTTATCGATAATGAAGGTGATGAAGTGTCCGGCTATGCGGATTCGGATTACAGGGTTCTCACATTCCCGACCGGGACTGACGGCAGGACGGATGACCTGGAGTACGCTATGTATGTCGACTATACTGTGGATATCCCTCTTTCTTTCGGTCCCGAACTCCATATCGAATATCCTTATGACATCTCGGGGCTGAATGAGACATTCAATTCCGAGGCATCGGAGGGCGGCGAAGGCGGTTCAGGAATGAACATCAGCCTCAGGGAGGCTTCTATCAAGATGACATTTGTCAGCACGCTACCTATAGACATGGAGGTCACAGCCTCCCCTATCGATGTGAACGGGAAGGTCCTTGAACTTGAAGGGCTGGATGTGACGTTGACTGCCGCTGACGGTTCTGTGGCAACGGTCGCTGCAGGCGCTCTCGGACAGGAGACCTCCAGTCCTATGGTCATCAACATTGTAGCTGACCAGGAGTCCCTGAAGCAGCTTGACGGCTTCAGGTTGAACATCATCGGCTCGTGCAAGAACGGCGAACTTGCCGGCAAGCCTCTCAACAGCAACCAGTATGTAAAGATAAACGACATATCCGTGAGGATAAACGGAGGTGTAGAACTGTAATCATGAGAGATATGAAGAGAATATATATGTTTCTGCTGACGGCTGTACTTTGCCTGCCTGTCGCCGCACAGCAATTCAATTCAGCCTATTTTCTTGACGGGTACAAGTACAGGCATCAGCTGAATCCTGCATTTGCCCCGACAAGGAGTTATTTTGCACTTCCCGGCATCGGCAATGTCTCATTGTATGCCCAGAGCAATCTGGGCGTGAGCACCTTGCTATATCCGCATGGCGGTCAGCTGGTCACATTCATGCACAGCAGCGTGAATACAGACGAGTTCCTCGGGAGTCTCAGGAAGAACAACAGGATAGGTGTCGACCTCACCACCACCATACTCTCAGTCGGGGCATGGGGCAAGAAAGGTTTCACATCGGTAGAACTCAACCTGAAATCCTCGACCGGTATCAGCCTGCCGTATGACCTCTTTGACTTCATCAAGAATGCCGGGGCAAAGCAGACTTACGACATCGGCAATCTTGGTGTGAGGAGCAGGAACTATCTCGAACTTGCCATGGGACATTCTCATCAGATCACGCCGAATCTCAATATCGGAGCGAAGGTCAAACTGCTAATGGGACTGGCTAATGTCAATGCGCAGATTGACAACATGAGCATATCCATGACTGAGGACAGGTGGAGCATCGATGCCAGCGGTTCGCTCAGTGCCAGTGTCCCGGGGCTTCAGATTCCGACGAAGGCCGAGTCCGGAGCACAGATAGATGATCCGGCAAGGGCAGATGAACTTGATTTCGGCAATATCGGGTTCGGCGGCTTCAATGCAGGAGACATCCTCGGCGGATTCGGTGCTGCAGTGGATCTCGGTGCGGAATACAGGTTTGACGGGATTCTCAAGGGCCTGAATGTGTCCGCAGCCGTGCTTGACCTCGGCTTCATATCATGGAAGAAAGGTCTCAATGCATATACAGGGGATACCGGATGGGAATTTACCGGATTCGAGGACATCTCAGTAGACGGGGACAGCGAGAACTCTCTCGGCAACCAGTTCGGTTCCTTCGGAGACGATCTGGCCAATATGTTTGTCTTCCACAAGGATGCGTCCGATAAGGGGAAGACGGACATGCTGTCATGCACATTGAATCTTGCAGCCGAGTACGAGATGCCGTTCTACAGAAAACTCTCGGTCGGCTTCCTCTATTCTTCAAGGATTGCCGGTCCATATTCCAAGAATGAAGGACGGTTCTCGGCCAATATCACACCTGTGAAATGGTTCGGATTCTCCGCAAGTTACGGCATCTCCGAATATGGCTCCTCGATGGGGGCGGTGATGAATATCGACCTCCCGGGATTCGGACTCTTTGTCGGCTCAGACTATGTGTTCTGGAATGTCACGCCTCCTGTCGACGGGCTCGGCATAAGTGTCCCGTACAACAAGTTGAGACTGAACCTGAACTTCGGACTTACGTTCAATATCAGCCGCTACCGGACTCTCGGGGACTGGAGATAGCGCGCTCTGAATGAAATAGGAATGGCTCCTGATGTGGTATAATCCACAAATTCAGGAGCCATTCCTTATTATTTTGCCGTCCACGACAGGCTATCTGGACATCAGTTCGGCGATTCTGCCCATGTCACATTTTTCCTGAGTAAAGCCCTGCGGGAAACTGATACCCTCGGATATCAGTTCAAATCCTTGTTTCTGAGCCATCTCATTGAGAAGCCTGACACTTGCTCCTGCCCATGTGTATGACCCGAATGCGAAGAATCTCCTGTTCTTTAGGAGTCTTGCACAGAGACCGTACATGAAGTTGTATGCCGGAGGGAATATGTCATTGTTGTATGTAGGGGCGCCAATGGCGACAGTGTCATATTTGAACGCATCCCTGTATGCGTATGACACGTTTTCTGTGCAGAGATTATGTAGAGTATATGGTATCCCTCTTGCGGCAAGTTCCGCTGCAAGCGATTTGGCTGCCTTTGCGGTGTTGCCGTACATTGACGCATAGGCGATACATACTCCCCTTCCTCCTTCATACCGGCTCAGCCTGTCGTAGAAAGAGACCACCTCAGGAATATGTTTTTGCCATACAGGTCCGTGAGTGCTGCATATCCTTCCGATCTCAAGACTTGACAGTTTCTTCAATGCCGCCTGCACCGTCTGCCCGTATTTGCCGACGATATTCGAGTAATATCTCGTCATTTCATCCTTGAACTCTTCAAAGCAGTTTTCCGCCTTGTCAAGCCAGCCGCACAGATGCGCCCCGTCATCCGTAATCTCGCCGTCCACAGCCCCGAATGTGCCGAATGCGTCCCCGGAGAACAGAGTCTTTTCCTCGGTGAGATATGTCACCATTGTCTCCGGCCAGTGCACCATAGGTGCCAGATGGAAACTGAGGACGGAAGAGCCGAGGTCGAGAGTATCCCCTTCCTTGATGACATGGATGTTGTCAGTGATGCCGTAGTAGCCTTTGATCATCGGGACCGCCTTGGCATTGGTGACAATCCGGATTTCAGGATACTGCTCCCTGATGTCCTTCATCAGCGAGGAATGGTCCGGCTCCATGTGATTGACTATGAGGTAGTCGACCTTCCTGTCCCCTATCTCTTCCCTTATGTTGGAGAGGAATTCCCTGCTGAAATCCGCCTCAGCCGTATCAATCAGTGCGACCTTGTCGTCTACGACGAGATATGAGTTGTAGGACACCCCGAACGGAAGCGGCCACATGCCTTCGAAAATCACCTTGTGATGATCGTTGACGCCCACGTATCTGATTCTTTCGCTTATCTTTCTGTTCATTGTCATATTTTTTTTACTGTTATTTTGGTCAATTCAGACAAATGTACATGATATTTTTGAATTATCATCGCTCTCAGAAAACGAGTCCGATGCCGAATGCGAGTGAATTGCCCCATGTGTCGCTCCTGCGCAGCCGGCTTTCAGCGACATGGACAAGTGTCCCTCCGATGTCTTCGTTTACAGGCGGATGTGCCACAAGCATCTGATATGCCAAGATGAAATCAAGTTTGACGCTCCTGCTGAGGCTTATCCTGTAGCCTCCTCCGAGTTTGCCGCATGGGGATACCCTTGGCTCTCCTGCCCAGTCTGCAATCACTCCTCCGTCTGCGAATGTGAACCATCTCCTCGAATCAGGGTCCTGTCCGAATAAAACGGTGGCTCTCAATGTCAGCGGTGTCCCGAGACCTCGGCTGTAGATACCTGTCATGCCGGTGTATAACGCAAGGTTGAGATTCCTGCTGACATTGCATCCGACATTGAGCAGCAGCTGGCCGTTCCCCCTTATCCCTGTATCGTATTTCTTGCTGTTTACCCTGTACCCTTCCGCCGA
Organism: uncultured Bacteroidales bacterium; assembly: GCA_944323505.1. GTDB lineage: Bacteria > Bacteroidota > Bacteroidia > Bacteroidales > UBA932 > Cryptobacteroides. The sequence continues at coordinate 69,979 of CALUST010000030.1, read as the reverse complement.
GATGTAGTTGTAATGGTTGAATGTGAGGAATGTCACGGCATAACTTCCTTCAAGTCCGAATGTGACTCTCGGGAATGCTCTTGTCTTGTCTGCCGCTGATGTCACGACGGCAGTCATCAATATCAGTGAGAGGATTATGCCCGTTTTCTTCAACATATTCAGAAACTGTATTTGATTCCGAGCCTCGGGGAAAGGGTCTGAAGCAGTCCGTTGAAATACAGGTCAAGATCCGGATTGCCGTCTTCTCTCCGTATGTGCGTGGCAACAGACGGCATCAGGCTGAGCGATATGCACACAGGTTCACTGAATCCGAATTCGACTCCTATATTGCCGCAGATGCCTATCATCGCCCCGTATCCTGCATCCTTGTCCATGACATATCCTGCCGTCATTCCGGGACCGGCATACCATCTTGTCACGAAATCCCCTTTTGCCTTTTCGGCAAAAATGTAGTCTCTGACATAACTGAAACGGACACCTGGAGTCCGGCTCTCCCCTGAGAGTACCTTGTGGAAATCCAGTCCCAGGTTGAAGTCATTGAAGTCCCTGCCGGAAGCATGGCTTTGGTAGCTGACTGTCAGTCCGGAGAATGCGAATTCGGCCCCTATGGCCTTTGACGGCCCTGCATACGAGACCCCGCCCAATACAATGGACAGCGTCACAGCCAGTATTATCTTGAAACCGTCATTCATCGCATCCGCGTCATAGGCACAGTTGCATGTGCTTCATCTTATGCCCCAAGAAGTCCTTGCAGCCCACTGTCCTGAATCCGAGCCTTTCATACAGGGCCTCAGCCTTGGGCTTGTCAAAGTCCACTATCAGTCCGACCTTGTCTGCCCCGCTCTCCCCGGCCCTTTGTATCATGGCCTGGAACAATCTTGAGCCTATGCCCATAGATCTCATCCTGGGGTCTACACCTACCGAATCAAGGTAGAACTCCCCCGCCTCAGTCTCATGGACTTCGCCGAAATCGGAGTCCGAATCAGGGAATCTCTTTCTGAAATCCTCCAGTACCGGTCTTTTCAGAGTCTCGTACATCGCCCCGTCGTACCCGTTCATCGCTCCGCAGACCACATCTCCGGCAACGGCCACAACCGTATTCCTGTAACTGTACAATGTGTCTTCGGCCTCGACATATCCTCGGATGATGTCAGCGAAAATGTCCTCAGTCAGTCCTTCTCCCATCCGGAGAAAAGACTCCATCGGCCAGGCCATCATGAAGAGCCTTGCCACAGCAGCCGCATCCTCTTTCCTTGCGGGTCTTACAGTAACTTCTTCCATCTTATACGTATTTGAATTCCATGTAAGTCGCTCCGAGTTCTTCCTTGAAACTGCCTCCGATAAATGCCACAAGGTCACCCTTGCGTACCCTCCCGTCTTCAAGGAGCATCTCTATTGAATTGCGGACGAAGTCCTCCTTGCTTGTCTGTATGTCGAACTTGTATGCATAGATGTCATACGTGAGGGCAAGTTCCCGCATCGTATAGGCATTGTAGCACATGGCATATATCGGTACCTTGGGCCTGAACTCGGCGAGGTATCTTCCGGTCCTTCCTGTCCATGTGTCGAAGATGATGGCCTTCACCGGGAGATACTGGGTCGATTCGACCAGACTCTTGGCAAGTACGGCCGCAATAGGCTTCAAGGCCCTGTCAAGGTTGAGTTCAAGCGAGATGTCGCTGGTCTTCTCAGCCTCGACGGCAATCTTTGCCATAGTCTTGACAGCCTCTACAGGGTATTTCCCGTTTGCCGTCTCTCCGCTGAGCATGATGGCGTCGGTGCTTTCGAATATGGCATTCGCCACATCGGTGACCTCGGCTCTTGTAGGCCGCGGATTCTCTATCATGCTGTGCAGCATCTGCGTGGCTATGATGACAGGTTTCTTGCGGAGACGGCAGGTATGGATCATCTGCTTCTGCACAAGCGGTATCCGTTCTGCCGGTATCTCGACTCCGAGATCTCCCCTTGCCACCATGACGCCGTAACAGTAGGACAGTATGTCGTACAGGTTGTCTATCCCCTGCTGGTTCTCGATCTTGGCGATTATCTTGATATGGCTGCCTGACTCATCAAGTATTTGCTGTATTTCCCTGACATCGTCCTTGCTTCTGACGAAAGAGTGCGCGATGAAGTCAATGTCTGCATTGATGGCCCAATGGACAAAGGACCTGTCCTTTTCGCTCAGGGCAGGCAATGCTATGTGCACATTAGGGACATTCACGCTTTTCTTTCCCTTGATCACGCCGCTGTTCTGTACCTCGCAGAGCAGTTTGCCGTCATCCTTGCCTGTGACGAACAGGTCGATGGAGCCGTCATCAATGAGGACATGCGCACCTACAGGGACGTCATTGACAAAGTTCGGATACGTGGTATACAGGACTGTCCTGCCGGAAACGCAGTCCGGCCCGTTATGGACCTCAATCCAGTCCCCTGTCTCCACGTGGTAGCCGTCAGGGTCCTCTGTCGCAGTAAGCCTGACCTCAGGCCCTTTTGTGTCTATCATTATGGCAATCTTGTCCGATACCTGCCTTACATTGTCGACAATCTTCTGTGCTCCGCCGATTGTGGCGTGGGCCGAATTGATACGGACAACATTCATCCCGCTTTCGTACAGTCTCTGAATGAATTCGACATCGCAGTTGATGTCTGAGACGGTACATATTATCTTTGTCTTCTTCGTTGTCATCCTGTTGAAATTTTTGACGTGCGAAATTAGCAAAAATATTGCATTTATCTGCTCCTCCGTGACAGTTTCACAATAATATTTAATGCATCTGCGCAATATTACCACCGGAGTCCGAATTTTTGTATTTTTGCAGAATGAAATTCGATGAGAACATAGGACGGAGCAGCATGCTGCCCCCGCTTCCGGAAAGGATGAGACCGAAGACTCTTGACGGCTATGTCGGACAGAGGCATCTTGTCGGTGAAGGCGGTATATTGAGGAATATGATCGAGACAGGCAATCTGTCCTCTTTTATTCTCTGGGGACCTCCAGGTGTAGGCAAGACGACATTGGCAAGAATCGTCGCCGACAATCTCGGCCGGGAATTCCATACTCTTTCGGCAGTCAGTGCGGGTGTCAAGGAAGTACGGGAGGTGATAGACAAGGCGAGAGGCGGGTCGGTGTTTGCCGCAGGTCTTGCCCCTGTCCTTTTTATCGATGAGATCCACAGGTTCAACAAGTCCCAGCAGGATGCGCTGCTCGGAGCCGTGGAGGACGGGACGATAGTCCTGATAGGTGCCACGACAGAGAACCCTTCGTTCGAGGTGAATACGCCGCTGCTTTCGCGCTGCCAGGTCTTTGTCCTCAAGAGTCTGGAGCCGGATGACCTTCGGGAATTGCTCGACAGGGCGTTGAAGGAGGATGTCCTGCTGAAGGAAATGGATATCAGGATTGACGAGACGGAGGCATTGTTCCGCTATTCGGGAGGCGATGCCCGCAAGTTGCTCAATATCCTTGAAATGGTCACGGGCTCATTCCCCGGGGGCCAGACGATTGTCATTGACAACAAGACTGTGGCTTCTTGTCTCCAGGAGAATGTGGCATTGTACGACAAGAGCGGGGAGATGCATTATGACATCATTTCCGCATTCATCAAGAGTGTCAGAGGCTCAGACCCCAATGCGGCCGTGTACTATCTCGGGCGTATGCTGGCCGGAGGAGAGGATCCTCTTTTCATAGCACGGAGACTGTGTGTCCTTGCTGCTGAAGATATCGGCCTTGCCAATCCCAATGCCCTCCTCCTTGCGAACTCCTGTTTCCAGATTGTCCATAATATAGGAATGCCTGAGGCCCGTATCCCCCTTGCCGAGACGGCAATCTATCTGGCCTCTTCCCCTAAAAGCAATTCTGCGTATATGGCCATCGGCAAGGCTATGGACCTTGCATCCCGTACCCAGACCTCCCCTGTCCCGCTGTATCTCCGCAATGCCCCGACAAAACTTATGGAGGAACTGGGCTACAGTGACGGATACAAGTATGCACATGATTATCCCGGACATTTCGTAGACTTGGAATTCATGCCGTCTGACTTGTCAGGTACCGTACTTTACGAACCTGCTGACAACAAAAAGGAGGAAGAGATGCGCCGCAGGCTTGCCGCCCTTTGGAAAAAATATCACTATTGAGGCCGTCGGCCTTGGGTCAGAACGGGTAGCCGACACCGAAGTGGACCGCATAGTTGCCCCGTTTGAGCCATTGTTGAGGGCCTACCCATCTTTCAGTCCTTGCAGGATCGTGGATTCTCATGCCCATGTCTATCCGCAGCAGCAGGAAATTCAGATCCAGCCTTATCCCGGCTCCCCAGTTGACCGCGATGCTTTTTCCGAGATTGCGCCATGTGAATTGCGAAGGCGAGACTTCTCCGTTTTTTCCGGTATCATCGAGCGTCCACACGTTGCCTGCATCCACGAATACAGCCCCTGCCACTTTCCAGAACATCTTGAAACGGTATTCCACATTTGCCTCAAGCTTCATGTCTCCGGTCTGGTTCGGGATGATGAAGGTCGTGTCCATAGGTGAAAGTCCCGGACCGACAGCCCTCGCCTGCCATCCCCTGAGGCTGTTCGCTCCTCCGGAATAGAAATGTTTCTCGAAAGGCAGAGCGGTGGAATTGCCATAGGCGTAGCCTGCACCGGCAAGAAATCTCGTGGCGACGGCCTGTCCGTCGTTCCTTCCGAATACCCAGGTCCTGCCCACGGAGACTTCCGCCTTGACATATTGTGAGAAAGGCGTGTTCCAGATGATTCCTGAGCCGTCCTGGTCCTTGCGCATCAATGGCTTGAACGCACTCAGGAGGTTGCCGGCCATGTCAAACTGGAACCGTGTGTAGAAATACGTGGTCTTCGGGTTCACGTCCGTGTTGGTCGTATATTGGAGAGTCACGCCGGAGCCGAGGTCGAAGTGGTCCTGGTACGAGTTTCTCATGAACGGGTCGCTGCGGAGACTGTTGTAGAAACCTTCGTCGAGGTCAAAGAGCCTTACTATATTCAACTGCAGGGGGTAGAACTGGTAGAAGAGCCTGCCCCGGATGTTCCCGTTGTACCCGAGTGCGGTCGAGATGATGTTTCTCGTGTATTCCGGCCTGTTCTGATAGTTGTAGGACACGTTGATGTCTGTCCTCGGTACGGTGCCCTTGAATATGCTGTAAGGAAGGAGCAGGAATTTCGGGAAACTGAGACCTGCCGAGACTCCGAACTCTGTAGATCTGGTGTCGTCGTTCGGCTTGAACTGGAAGTTGCCCATGAAACTGAGATTTAGCCACTCCCCTCCGTGGAAGATGTTCTTGTGGAAATATGACAGTTGCGGTGATACTCCGAGCAGCCCGGAAGAGTTTGTCGAAGCCTCCAGATTGAGCTTGAATCCTTGCAGCCTGGATTTCGAGAGGCTGATGTCGCAGTCAACGACATTGGTGTCCACCTGGTTGAGTTCTATGTTCACTGTATTGAACATATTCAGGGACGCGAGTCTTGAATATGCCGTGTTGACAGTGGATTCGCTGTATGTGCTGCCCGGGATGACAGTGTTGAGATTGGTCAGCACCTTCTCGCGGATTTTCAGGTCCTGGGGATAGGATATCGCCACATTCCCTATACTGAACTTCCTGAACGGCTTTGCATCTTCCTCGGTCTCATTCCTGGTGTATTCCCTGATGCTCATGGTGAGCAGGACCGAGTCGGGTACGGACAGCGTGTCCGCCTCAAAAGAGTAATAGTTCTTTGAGAATCCGTAGAATCCCTTGTCTCTGAAATACTTGCTTGCCCTGTCTGTCTCGCTGTCGAGGGCGGCCTCAGAGAGCCAGTCCCCTTTCCTGACAGTTATGGATGAAGTGTCTTTCCAGAATTCGTCGGCCAGTTCACCTTCCGGGACCGAGAATCTCACCTCCTTGATCGGGAATCTTTTTCCGAGCGTGATTTCGTATGTCACCTTGACCCTTTTCTTTCTCACCTCAATCCGGCTTCTTACGTCCGAGTTGTAGTAGCCTCTGTATTTCAGGTGATTGGATATGTTCTCTATGGAACTCTCCACCAGATCCGCCTCATAGACAACAGGGGCGACCCCGATTTTCTGCACGAACCTGTCCCATCCGTTTCCTTTTCCAGAAGACCAGTTGTAGATGTTCAGAAACGGATTCCAGCCGAAGATGAAATACGGGTTGGGAGACTGCTTTATATACGGTTCGATATCGTTGACATTGAAATTCTTGTCGTTAGTCACCACAATCTTGTTCTTCTCCAGCCTGTACTGGTCATCCTGGAGTACACGGGTGGTGCTGCATGACGGCAGGAGCACCGATGCAGCGACGGCCAGCAGGAAAATATTATATATAATGTGTCTCAATTGCGGTTCTGATACGAAATTCACAAATTTATCTTATTGCAGAGGAATATCAAAATTTATATTGAAAAATGATTGGAGGCAATCAAAAAAAATCTCCTTAAACGGTAGGAATGTATTATTTAAATGATATATTTGCAGCCGAAAATTCATATCCGACTTAATCGGATTGGAAAATTTGACATAATGTAACTTAATCGCATCTGCTGAAATGAAGAACAAGTACATTGATCTGATTGAACAGACATTTGAATTCCCGCAGGATGAATTCAAGGTTGAAGACGGGGAGCTGTATTTCCACGACATCAATATGATGGACATAATCAATCAGTACGGGACGCCGTTGAAGATCACATATCTCCCGAAGATATCATCGCAGATCCAGAGGGCAAAGAGGATGTTCAATGTGGCAATGGCCAAGGCTGACTACAAGGGACGCTACCACTACTGCTACTGTACGAAGAGTTCGCATTTCGAGTTCATTATGCGCGAGGCCCTCAAGAACGATATCCATATAGAGACATCGTCTGCATTCGACCTCAATCTCATAGAGGCGCTCGAGGCGGAAGGGGTCGTGGACAAGGATCTCTACATCATCTGTAACGGTTTCAAGAAGCCTGCCTACATAGAGAATATAGCGTCTTTTGCCAATAACGGATGGCATAACATCATCCCGATACTTGACAATATGCACGAACTGGACAATCTTGATGCCCAGGTCAGGGAGCCGATCAATATCGGCATCAGGATTGCGTCCGAGGAGGAGCCGAATTTCGAGTTCTACACATCAAGGCTCGGAATCAGGTACAGTGACATCCTTCCGTTCTATGAGAACATTATCAGCAAGAAGGAGAAGTTCCATCTGAAGATGCTGCATTTCTTCATCAATACGGGTATCAGGGATACTGCCTACTATTGGAACGAGCTCGCCAAGTGCGTCAGTGTGTATTGTGACCTGAAGATGATCTGCCCTGAACTCGACTGTCTCAACATAGGAGGCGGCTTCCCTATCAAGAATTCCCTTGCGATGGATTTCGACTATGAGTATATGGCCGAGGAGATTATCCTGCAGATCAAGACCATGTGCAATGCACGCGGAGTGGCCGAGCCGAACATATTCACTGAGTTCGGAAGTTTCACGGTGGGAGAGTCCGGTGCTACGATATTCCAGATTCTGGACATGAAGCAGCAGAATGACAGGGAGAGATGGTACATGATAGACAATTCTTTCATGACGACCCTGCCTGACACTTGGGGAATCAAGCAGAGATTCATTCTTCTCCCGATAAACAAATGGAATGAGAAATACCAGCGCGTCTTCCTCGGCGGACTGACCTGCGACAGCCAGGACTATTACAATGCCGATGCTCATGCCAATGCCATATTCCTTCCTATAATGGAAGACCGGGAAGACCCTCTGTATATAGGATTTTTCCATACCGGGGCCTATCAGGAGTCCATTTCCGGCTACGGCGGCATCCAGCATTGTCTCCAGCCTGCCCCGAAGCACATCATCATAGACAAGGACGAGAACGGGGACTATACGACCAAACTTTTCAGCAAGGAGCAGACGTACAAGTCCATGCTGAAGATTCTCGGATATTAGCCCCTGCCTGAGGCTGGTGTCCTCGCAAGTATGAAAATCAATACGGGAAGAGATGTCCGGCATTTCAAATAACGAGATAAAAAGAATCCGCTCGTTGTCGTCCAGGAAATTCAGGGACGGATACGGGCTTTTTGTAGTTGAAGGCGAGAAGATGGTCGAGGAGGCCATCTCCTCGTCCTTTGTCGTAGAGCAGGTGTACCGCAGGGACGAGATAGGTGATGATGCCATGTCCAGGATAAGCCAGTTGTCCTCTCCCTCCCCTGTCCTTGCCGTTGTCAGGAAGCCTGACGGACTGGATGTTGATGCTGCAGATGTGCAGCACATTCTGCGGTCAGGGAGCCGTGTCTCCGGTCTTTATCTTGCCCTTGATTCGATACGCGACCCAGGCAATCTCGGGACGATACTCAGGATTGCAGACTGGTTCGGCATAGACGGCGTCATCGCATCGCATGATACGGTGGATGTATTCAATCCGAAAGTCGTCCAGTCCACCATGGGATCCATATTCAGGGTGAGATTCCATTATGCCGACATCCCGTCGCTCGCACGTGCAGTCACCGGCATGGGCGGGCAGGTCTACGGGACATTCCTTGACGGGCATGACATCTATGATACGGACATTGACTGCGGAGCGGACCTGCCGTCGGTGATTGTCATCGGAAATGAGTCTGAAGGCATATCTCCTGCCGTTTCCGCTCTTGTCACAGGACGGCTGTATATCCCGCCGTATCCTGCCGGCAGCCAGGGGCCGGAGTCTCTCAATGCCGCTGTAGCCACTGCCGTGACTGTCGCTGAGTTCCGCCGCCGTTGCAGGAGATGATATATGAAGAATATTATGGTATCAGGTAATATCTTTGCTGCCGTATCGGCGGCTATTCTGTGTGTTGCCTCCGGACATCAGGTCTTTGCACAGGGTCATGAGGCGGATGTCATGCCGTCTGACAGCACTGGTGAACTGTGCGCACCGCGATACGGGGTCACTGTTTTTTCCGTCAACTATCTTCGTGAGAAGCCGGACTTTGCCGCAGAGCTCGGCAACCAGGCTCTGATGGGGACACCTGTGGAGATACTGGATGAGAGCGGGTACTGGCGCAAGGTCAGGACCCCGGAGCCTTATGTCGCCTGGTGTGTCGACATGGGCGTAAAGGAGATGTCACCGGAAGAGATGTCGGAATACATTGCTGCAGAAAAGATTGTATGCACGGCTGACTACAGTGTCGTGTGGAATATCCCAGGTGATGTGCTGCGGCCAGCGAGAGGAAGCAAGGAGAGGCAGAAAATCTGCGATATAGTGGCAGGTGACCTGCTCCCCTATTCTGGCAGGACTGAGAAAGGATGCTACGAGGTGAGGCTGCTTACCGGAGAGACAGGGTACATCCGCAGGGGCGATGCGGCAATCTTCTCGGATTGGGCGGCGGAACGCAGTCCCGAGGCCGATAACATCATAGAGACGGCGACTGATTATCTCGGTGTCCCCTATCTTTGGGGAGGGACATCAATCAAAGGCGTTGACTGCAGCGGATTGACACGGATGGCGTGGTTCATGAACGGCATCCTGCTCCCGAGAAATGCATCGCAGCAGGCGCGTGCAGGAAAGCCTGTGCCTGTGGAGGCCGATACTGTGACTTATCCTGTCGACAGCCTTGACGGCTTCGTCTCATCTCCGGACTTCCGTGACGAGATGCTGAGGCGGATATCATCCTTGCAGAAAGGTGATCTGATATTCTTCGGCTCGCCCGCCGTCTATGGGGCTGACAGCACGGTTCTCGGCAGGGAGCGGATTACCCATGTCGGCATATATCTGGGTGAAGGCCGTTTCATCCATTCATCGAGAGTGGTCAGGATAAATTCCCTGATACCTGGCACACCGGATTTCTATGACCTGTCCGGCCGGATGATAAAGGCCCGCAGAATCATCGGCAGCGGTCCTGATGACGGCGTCATCCCTATAACCTCCAGCCCGGCCTATTTTCCTTGGCACTGATGCAATTTTTGTATTCATAAGTGTTTTGGCATAATCCAAAATTTTTCTATCCGCATTGTTTACCCCGGCAATATTGCAGGCTGTAAAAATTTCGGACGGCGTGGCCGCCCGTGGCCTCGTGAACGGGAGGGCCCGCGCCATAAGGCGTGGGAGGGATTTACCGATCCGAACATTTACGGCCTGCATAAGCAGGGTGTCTTGTGGATAGTCAATCCAAAATTATTAAATTTGTAAGATTTATGTAAATAACGACACTATGAATACTGTGGAGCCTGTCAACCTGAAAGAACTGACCCATACCGACTACGAGTCTCTCATCAAGTTCCGGATACGGAAAATACTGATGATATGCAGCAATTATGATGCATTCATACTTGAGGAGGACGGGCAGATTGATGTGCAGATCTATAGGGAATACATCGAACTGAACCTCACCAATCCACCTCAGTTCGTATGGGCTACCACAGCCTCAGGAGCCAGGGAGATTATTGACAATGACCTGGGCATCGACCTTGTCATCTGCATGTACAATGTCGGGGACAAGGATGTGTTCACGTTTGCGAATTATCTCAAGTCTACAGGACGCGATATCCCGTTCGTGCTTCTGACCCATTTCTCCAAGGAGATTTACAGGAGGCTCTCCATGCAGGACACCTCGGCAGTGGACATGACTTTCAGCTGGCATGGCAATACCGACCTCATAGTGGCTATAATCAAGCTTTTCGAGGACCAGAAGAACGCTGATGTCGACATCCTCCAGATAGGCGTACAGGCCATACTGCTCGTGGAGGATTCTGTGAGATATTATTCGACATACCTCCCCGAACTGTACAGGATGGTGCTCCTGCAGAGTGCGGAATTCCTCAAGGAGACCCTCAATGACCAGCAGAAAAAGGCGAGAAAACGTTCAAGGCCGAAGATTCTCCTTGCGACAAATTATGAAGATGCCAGGAACCTGTATCAGAAATACAAGACCAACCTTCTCGGAGTGATTTCCGATGTCGGTTTCGTCCTGCACAGGGGCGATGCGCCCGAGACGGAGAAGACAGATGCCGGCATCGACCTGGTAAGGATGATCAAGGAGGATGACCCGTATATGCCTGTGCTGCTCCAGTCTTCCCAGGAAAGCATATCCGAGGTGGCCAAGGAACTCAAGGTCGGCTTCCTCCGCAAATATTCCAAGACACTGATGCTCCAGTTGTCCGAATATATGAAGGAAGAGTTCGCATTCGGGGATTTCGTATTCAGGGACAGGAACCGGGTCGAATACGGCAGGGCGGCCAATCTCAAGGAACTCGAACACTGCATAAAGGAGATTCCTGACCATGTGCTCCTGCACAACACTTCGAAGAATATGCTTTCCAAGTGGTTTTTCGCCAGGGGGCTCTTCACTCTTGCCATAAGGTTCAGGAAGGTACAGGACAGCCATTTCGCAAGTACTGATGAACTCAGGGCGTATGTGACCCAGGAGATTCATGACTATCATGCCCTTACAGGACGCGGGGTCATAGCCCATTTTGACTGTGACTCGTATGAGAAATACATCTGGTTCGCAAGAGTCGGGGACGGGTCGCTCGGAGGTAAGGCCAGAGGCCTTGCTTTCCTTAACAGCCTCATACTCAAATACCATCTGACAGACAAATATCCCGGGATAAAGGTCTCCATCCCGCGCACGATTGTCATAGCGACAGACTATTTCGACCAGTTCATCCTTGAGAACGGGCTGCAGTATGTGATAGACTCGGACATCTCGGATGACGAGATACTGTCGGAATTTGTGGCGTCAAGGCTTCCGGAGCCTCTTGTGGAGGAACTGAAGGTATTCGTGTCGACAGTCCGCAGCCCTCTCGCGGTGCGCTCCAGCTCGAAACTTGAAGACAGCAACTACCAGCCGTTCGCAGGAGTCTACTCCACTTATATGGTCCCTCTTACTGAAAATATGGACCAGATGCTGAGAATGCTCGGCAAGGCCATCAAGAGCGTATATGCATCGGTATTCTTCAACGGGAGCCGCACATACATCCAGACGACAGGTAATCTTCTCAGCGAGGAGAAGATGGCTGTCATCGTCCAGAGCATCTGCGGCACTGAATATGACGGGCTGTATTTCCCGATGCTTTCGGGAGTCGCCCGCTCTGTCAACTTCTACCCTATCGGCAACGAAAAGCCGGAGGACGGGATTGTGAATGTCGCATTCGGACTCGGAAAGACTGTTGTGGACGGGGGATGCACCTTGCGTTTCAGTCCGAAATATCCGAAGAAGATACTCCAGCTGTCAGACCCGAGGCTGGCGATGAGGGACACGCAGAAGATGATGTATGCCCTTGACCTGAGACCCGGCGCGTTCAAGATATCCAGGAATGACGGGATTAATCTTGCGCACGAGCCTGTCGCAGAGATACTGAAGATGTTCAGATACCCTGAGATGGTTGCTTCCACATTCAGCGCAGCCGACAACAGGATGGTCCCCGGGACAAGCGTACAGGGACCACGGATAATAACCTTTGACTCGATATTGAAATACGGCCGTTTCCCTCTTGCAAAAGTCATATCCGATCTGCTTGAAATCTGCAAGAATGAGCTTATGTGCGATGTGGAGATGGAATTTGCCGCAGACATGATACCGGAGGCCGGAGGTAACGGCTGTGTTCTGAAACTCCTGCAGATAAGGCCTGTCAGTGAATATCTCGATGACAAGGACACTTCGTTGGAGCAGGTAAGGGACGGCTTGGATACTTTGCTTGTGACTTCGGACAAGGCTCTCGGCTCCGGATACATCTCCGGCATGAGGCATATCGTGTATATCAACCCGGCATCGTTTGACAGTGCGCGCACCATGGAGATGAAGGCCGAGGTGGCCGGATTCAACATTGAACTGAAAAAATCCGGAGCAAACTATATGCTGATAGGTCCTGGGCGCTGGGGTTCTTCTGACCCGTGGCTCGGGGTGCCGGTGACATGGGACGAGATCTCCGAAGCGAAGATGATAGTCGAATGCGGCATACCGGGCTACCAGATCGAACCGAGCCAAGGGACGCATTTCTTCCAGAACATCACATCCCTCGGGGTCGGCTATCTCACGGTCAATACGGTCAGTCGCAGCGGGAGCATCGATACTGCTGCAATAGAATCCATGAAATGTGTGATGAAAGGGGAATACGTGAGTGTCTACGAGGCCCCTTCCGACATCACGGCATTCATAGACCGTTCCTCAAACAAGGCAGTGGCTGGGCTATAGTTCGAGTTGCGGGCAGAGCCTGATGATGACCCCGTCCATTGCAGGGACATGGACTGGCAGTATGGTATCCGGATTCAGCCTGTCTGTCATCGGCATTCCCAGCCAGTCGAATGCATGTGCAGGGATTCTTATCTTCATGTCGGCGTCTCTTGACGAGAAGTTCACGGCAATGAGCAGGGTTTCTTCCTCATGGTCCCGTAGCCATACGAAATGCCTGTCCTTGTCAAACCCGTCAGAACTGAAATTGCAGTAGCACAGATCGTATGTGGTGCCGGCAGTGATTGCCGGGTCTGTCGCGGCGAACTGCAGCGCCTTGCTGTATCGCTGGAAGACCTCGTCTTCAGAGTCCCTGTATGTCCCTGAGTCTATCATTCCGCGCAACTTTACCGAGCATTGCGGCAGCCACCAGTCGAAGATGGTCGTCCTGCCGTCCCTGCCGCTGAATCCTTCCGCATCCATGCCTCTCTCCCCTGTCTCCTCTCCGAAATACAGCATGAAAGGCGCGCGGTTGAAATAGAGGGATACGTACAGTGCCGCGAATGAGTTGCGGGCATCCTTGCCGAAGAAATCTGAGGCGAACCGCTGCTCATCATGGTTTTCGAGGAAGTTGAGCATATACGGCTGCATGTCCCCGAGAGATTGCCAGTTGCGGGTTATGCCGGTGGCAGACTGCCACAGCTCGACAGGCATCCCGTTGTCGCTGACATTCTTTTCCACGATGGTCCTCAAAGTGTCATACAGTCCTGACTTGTCGTAGAGCAGGTCAAAGCCGACTTCCCGGATGTATTTCCTGTACAGGTCCTTCTTGTAGACCTCTGCTATGAACACGGTGCCGGGACAGTCATTCTTTATCCTGGCTATCAGCCATCTGAAAAATGCCGCAGGGACAAGTTCGACCATGTCGCATCTGAATCCGTCAACACCCTTGTCTGCCCAGAAGCGGACGATGTCGTACATCTTCTCCCATGTAGGGCTGTATGTGTCCCCGTAGTTGATTTTCACTGTCTCATACCAGTCGTTTATCCCAGGGCATGCGTTATAGCAGTTGTTGCCTGTGGCTCTTGCCGGTATCTCCTTATAAGGGGACAGCAGTTCCCGGTATTGGTGTAGGAATGCCTTGTATCCGTTCCTGGCATTCCTGGCGGGTTGTGCTGCATACAGTCTCTCCTTTTCCTCCCCGGCCTTTTTCACAAGCCATCTCGGGATGATCCTGTAATCCCTTTCAAACTCCATATTCTCAAGGGCATGGCATTCTTCCATGAATTCTTCGTCGTCAGGGAGTCTCAATGCCTCTCCCGGATAATAGAAGAAATCATTGTCATTGCTCCAGTGTACTCCCGTGTCATCATTCTCTCCGAGCAGCGGCTTTCCTGCCACTGCCCTGGACTGGCGCGATATCCTGCCGTAGTCCCTTGCGACATGATTCGGGACGAAGTCTATGATTACTTTGAGCCCGGCGTCATGTGTCCTTCTGATGAGGGACTCGAATTCCTCCATCCTGGACTCGGGATTGTCCGCAAGATAGGGGTTGACGTCATAATAGTCTTCTATCGCATAAGGAGAGCCGGCCTCTCCTTTCACAAACTGCGGATGCGACGGCACGCATCCTCCGGTCGCCGATTTGGTGGAATGTCTGAGGATACCGGTAAACCAGACATGGGAACAGCCCAGCCACTTGATGTACTCAAGTGTCGGGCTGTCGATATCGGAGAATCTTCCTGTCCCGTTCTCTTTCAGGGAGCCTCTGACAGTAACGCTGCGTTCTGTGTCGCCTGATGAGGCAGCCTTTTCTGTATGATTTGCGGCTCTTCTCCCCCAAAGTCTCGGGAGCATCTGGTATATTATCATTTTTTCCATAAATGCAGTAAAATTTGTCCGGGGCATTCCATGCATTTTCAATGCCAAAGAAGTCTCATGTCAGGAAACATGGTCCGGGAGCGTATGAAAAAACATGCCGACCCATGTGCAAAGCATAGCTTCATATACATGGACCGGCATGATATTCAGTCAGTTTGTGGTGTTACCACTCGAGAATCCTTGCGAAATCGTAGAATTCCGGATTGCTTACATATTCACGTGCTGCATCGTAGTCTGCAGGGGTGATGTAGTGCGCAATGTATTTGTAGTAGTTCTGTGCAGTACCTGCGTTGATGTCAACGATTCTCGGAGGAATCTTTCCTGTCTCCGGATCCTGGAGGTCAGCAAGATAGAGAGGTGATACATTGCCGTATGCGTCAACGTATACCATGCAGCCGGTCTTGCCTTCGCTGAACAGCTGGTAGACACCCATTGCAAGTTCCGTACAATAAGTGAGGTCGTATGCGACAGGGTCCTGACAGCGGACGTCATAGCCGATTTCAACAGGGCGGCTCTTCACCTTCACGCCGATTTTCTTGAATTCCTTTTCGAGGAGGTCATTGAAGAGGACTGCCTTTGAAATCTTGCCGAGTTCAGGATGGCCGTGCTCGTCATAAGTGAAGTGGATACCTGCTGCGGCAGCCTCTTTTGCGACTTCCTCATTGTGGAAAAGTCCTTCTGCTGCCACGATGGTGCCGTAGTTCACTCCCATTATCTTTCTCTTGAGGATGGCAGAGATTGAGAGCCTGATGATCTTGTCAAGGGTCATCTGGGTCTTGTTGAACATCTCAGGGATGATGGTCATAGGACAGTGTGTGGCTTCTCCTATGCCGAGAGCAAGGCTTCCGCATGTGCGTCCCATAGCAGAGATGATGAGCCAGTTGCCTGATGTGCGTGCATCCTCGTAGATTGTCCTTGCAAGATGCGCCCCTTCGTTCTTTGCCGAGTTGTAGCCGAAAGTCGGAGCGTTGCCCGGAAGAGGAAGGTCGTTGTCTATTGTCTTTGGGCAGTGGATGTTGGCGATAGGATAGTTCTTGGCAGCAAGAAACTTGGATATTCTGTTCGCCGTAGAGGCGGTATCATCGCCTCCGATTGTCACCAGGAGTTTTATGTTGTTCTCTTTGAAGAGGTCGAGGTTGAAGTTCTCCTCGAAATCCTTGTCGGTAGGCTTGAAACGGCTCATCTCAAGATATGAACCGCCTCTGTTGAAATAACGGTCAGCCTTGAAGAAGTCCAGGTCTTCGATACGGGCATTCTTGCTGAAAAGCCCTGAATATCCCCCGTGGAGTCCGATTACTCTGTAACCTTTTGTAAGGAAAGTTTTTGCGACACTCATGGAAACTGAGTTCATTCCAGGGGCAGGACCGCCTCCGCAAAGGATGATTATTGCGTCTTTCATGTCAAATGATGTTAAATGTTGTTTTGCGTGCAAATTTATCCAATTTCGGCAAATTTTAGACAAGTTTCAGCGAAAAAATCGTTATTTTTGTAAGTTATTATTTCCGGCTCATGGCATGAATGCCTGACGATGGCCGGGACACATGATGATATGATGACTCAGGACCAGGCACGCATACGGGCGGAAGAACTCAGACGGGTGATTTCGGAGAACAACAGGCTGTACTATGTGGAAAATGCTCCGCAGATAAGCGATTATGACTATGATATGCTTATGAATGAGCTGATTGCCATAGAAAGGCAGTTTCCCGCCCTTGTTACCCCGGACTCCCCTACAATGAGGGTCGGGAGCGATCTCAGAGAGTCGCCAAGTGCCGGCCGGGAGCCTGTGCAGAAGGAGTTTCTTCAGTTCCCGCACAGGTATCCGATGCTTTCTCTCGGGAATACCTATGACATCGGAGAGGTTGAGGACTTCGCAGGCAGGGTGTCCAGAGCCATAGACAGCCCTTTCTCATTTTCCTGTGAACTGAAGTTCGACGGCACGGCAATATGCCTTACCTACAGGGACGGAGCGTTGTTCCGTGCCCTTACCCGCGGAGACGGGACAGTCGGGGACGATGTCACGGAGAATGTGCGGCATATCAAGAACATACCTCAGACTCTCAGAGGCAGCGGCTATCCGGAAGAGTTCGAGATCAGGGGCGAGATCTATATGCCCTACGAGGCGTTTGACAGGCTCAACAAGGAAAGGGAGAGAGACGAGGATCCCCCTTTCGCCAATCCGCGCAATGCCGCTTCCGGTTCCCTGAAACTGCTGGATCCGTCAGAGGTGGGACATCGAGGGCTTGAATGCACTCTTTATCACCTTCTTGGAGAGTCCCTGCCGTTCGCTACCCACGACGAGGCACTTGGCGCCGCAGCCTCATGGGGGCTTCCGGTGTCCGACAAGCGGAAGATATGCCGCAACATACATGAGATTGAAGAATACATAGCCTATTGGGACAAGGAAAGGAAGTTCCTGCCGTTCGCGACAGACGGGATAGTGATCAAGGTAAATGAACTGGATTTCCAGAAGACTCTCGGATATACTTCCAAGTTCCCGCGCTGGGCTGTCGCATATAAGTTCAAGGCTGAGCAGGCCCTGACCAGGGTGCTCTCCATAGACTATCAGGTGGGCCGTACAGGAGCAGTGACCCCGGTTGCCAATCTGGAGCCTGTCCAGCTCGCTGGTACGGTGGTGAAAAGGGCCACCCTGCACAATCTTGACCAGATGTCAGCCCTCGATATACGTATCGGTGACAGGGTCTATGTGGAGAAAGGCGGGGAGATAATCCCGAAGATAACAGGTGTGGAGCCTGCAATGCGTGACGGCAGCGAGGTCCGTCCTGTCTTTCCTGACAGGTGTCCTTACTGCGGCACGCCTCTGGTGAGAGATGACGGGGAGGCGAAGTTCTTCTGTCCCAATTCCGCGGGCTGCCCTCAGCAGATAAAGGGCAAGATGGTGCATTTCCTGAGCAGGAAGGCTATGAATGTCCTTGCCGGCGACGCTACCATCGACCAGTTGTACAGTCTGGGGCTTGCCTCCTCCCCAGCCGACCTGTATTCGCTTACAGGGGAGGATCTCCTGAGGCTTGACGGGTGGAAGGAGCGTTCGGCTGCACGCTTTCTGAAGAGTCTCTCGGACTCCAGGAACGTGCCGTTTGACCACGTCCTCTATGCTCTCGGCATCAGGTATGTCGGTGAGTCGACGGCCCGGGAGCTTGCATTGCATTTCGGGAATATGGATGCCCTTATGGCTGCTTCGAGGGAAGACCTTCTGCAAGTGGCGGACATAGGGGAAGTGATAGCGGACAGCGTGACGGCATATTTTGCGGATGCACGCAACCGGGAGCAGATAGAGCGTCTACGAACTGCCGGATTGCGCTTCTCGATGGAAGATGCCAAGAGCCCTGATTCGGACATACTTGCCGGGATGACAATTGTCATTTCAGGTGTGTTTTCGATATCAAGAGATGAGATGAAGAGGCTGATTGCCGCGAACGGCGGGAAGAACAGCAGCTCACTGAGCGGGAAGACGGCATTTCTCCTGGCCGGCTCCAAGCCGGGACCGGAAAAGATACAGAAGGCAACCGGACTCGGCATAAAGGTCATCAGCGAGGAGGAGTTCATGAAGATGATATCCCCTGCCCCGTCCGCAGACAAGGACAGTACTGAGAAACACGGGCAGTTGTCATTGTTTGACTGAAAGAGGGATATGAGATGAAGAGGCTTGGGGAAATATGGCATAAGGTCAGGACCTTTCTTGCGGAGGACATCTGGATACTTGATCCGGCTGAGCTGTCGCGGGCGAAGGCTGGTTTTGTCAAGTATATCAAGATACTGATTATCACCATTAGGACTTTCTCGGCCCAGAAGATAGGATTCCAGGCTGTCGCCCTCAGTTTCTTCGGGACAATGTCTGTCGTCCCGTTCCTTGCGGTGACATTTGTGGTCACCGGCGGTCTCGGACTTGAAGACCGGCTGAAGGAACTGCTTTATGAGAATTTCAGCAACTATCAGGACATAATAAATATGGTGATGGGATTTGCCGACAACATCATCAATACGGCCATGTCCAGCGGAGTGGGACTTGTCAGCTCCCTGCTCTTCCTTTGGGTGGTGATATGGATGATGATGTCCGTGGAGCGGGTCTTCAACAATGTCTGGAAGGTGCACAAGTCCAGGAATCTGTTCAAGAGGATTTCATTCTACCTGCTCGTGCTTGTCATCGCCCCGTTCATAGTGATGCTGTTCTTCTCCGGCTCCATATCCTACACCAACCTTTTCGACAATATGGACTGGGGCATATTGCATGTTGAGGAGGTGCGGGACATAGTGGCATGGCTCCTGTTCTATGCCGTCGCCACTCTTACGTTCTCGGCGATGTACAAGTTCATCCCGAACTACAAGGTCAGATACAGCCATGCATTGAGGGCGGCTCTTGTGTCCGGGCTTGCATTCACCCTGCTGCAGTACCTGTATCTGGAGACACAGCTGTTTGTCACAAGACTCAATGCGGTATACGGTGCCCTTGCCGCGATACCTCTCTTCATGTTCTGGCTGAACATAGGCTGGTTCATCATACTTTTCGGTGCGGAACTGTCCTATGCGTTCCAGAATGTGGACAATTTTAACTTGGATGATTGAAAACTGTTATATATGAATGTCACGGAATTCACACAGGCAGACTATGAAGTCATAGCAAGAGACTATGCCGACCTTAAGGAGGCGGCGAGGAAACGGTGTGCCAACCAGAACGAACTCGATGTGGTCCAGAAGGCCTTCGAATTTGCCAATGAGGCGCATAAGGGGGTGAGACGCCGTTCCGGGGAGCCTTATATCCTCCATCCTATCGCCGTCGCCAAGATTGTGGTCAGCAACATAGGCCTCGGATACAAGTCAATCGCCGCCGCCCTGCTCCACGATGTTGTGGAGGATACGGACTATACTGTCGATGACATCCGCAACCTTTTCGGGGACAAGATAGCATCTCTTGTGGACGGGCTTACAAAGATCAAGACCGTGCTGGACAATGAGGACAAGGCCAAGCAGAAGAGTATGCAGGCAGAAAATTTCAAGCGCATACTCCTGACCTTGAACGACGACGTCCGTGTGGTGCTGATCAAGCTGGCTGACAGGCTGCACAATTGCAGGACCATTGAGTTCATGCCTGAATACAAGCGGGAGAAGATATTGAGCGAGACCATGTTCATCTTCATTCCGCTCGCCCACAGGCTCGGCTTGTACGAGGTGAAGTCCGAGATGGAGGATATATGGCTCAGATACAAGGAGCCGGAGGTGTTCAACGAGATCACCGAGAAAATCAACAGGAACATCACTGACAAGGAAAAGGAGATAGACGACTTCATCCTGCCTATCAGCAATGCTCTGAAGGCCGCAGGTTTTGACTTCGAGATCAGGAAACGTGTCAAGACCCCGTATTCCATCTGGCACAAGATGGTGACGAAGAACATCACTTTCGACCAGATTTATGACCTGTATGCCGTGAGGATAATTTTCAATCCGGACTCGTCGTCTACCGAGAACGAGAGGGACCAGTGCTATCATGTCTTTTCCATCATAACAGGGATATACAGATACAAGAGCGACCGCATCCGTGACTGGGTGAAGCATCCAAAGAACAACGGCTATGAGGCCCTGCACTGCACTGTGATGAGTGATTCAGGTATATGGATTGAGGTGCAGATACGCACGAAGAGGATGGATGACATCGCGGAGAAGGGAATCGCTGCCCATTGGGCATACAAGAAGGACGGCTTTGTCGGAGAGAATGACAGCGAGATGGACAAGTGGATAAACAAGGTCAAGGAGATTCTCGTGGATCCTGACGTCAATGCTCTCGAACTTCTGGACATCATCCACAATGACCTCACATCCACAGACATATTCGTGTTCACACCGAAAGGCGACCAGAGGCGGATACAGAAAGGTGCCACCGCCCTCGATTTCGCCTATTCCATACATACTGAGATCGGCAACCGCGCGATTGCCGCGAAAGTGAACATGAGGCTCGTCCCTCTGTCATACGAACTGCGTACCGGCGACCAGGTGGAGATAATAACAGCCGAGAACGAGAAACCGAAAAGGGAATGGCTTCAGTTCCTTCAGACAAGGAAGGCGAAGAATATCGTCCTGGACTATTTCAAAGGGGAAAGGCAGGAAAGCATACGCATCGGGAAGAAGATGGTCGCGGAGCAGCTCAACTCCCTCGGCAGGAAGGCCGACGAGAATACTCTCATGGCAATGCTCGACGGTTATGAGATTTTCGAGAAGAATGCCGATGAACTTTACTTCAGGGTCGGCATAGGCTTGCTCAAGCTCAACAACCTGGACGAGATACTGAAGAATGTCGAAAGCAAGGGTGACCGTAGGCCTTGGAACTTCAACTGGTTCAGAGGCAAGGACAAGGAAAGGGAGAAGAACTCATCTTATGTGATAAATGACGTCAATGACACGAAACACAAATATGTCATAGCCAACTGCTGCAATCCTATACCCGGAGACAGCGTGGTCGGTTTCCTTGCCTCGGACGGTACCATCACTGTGCACAAGAAGAGCTGTCCTGTGGCAAACAGCATCGCAGCGAAACACGGCGACAGGATTGTCGTTCCTGAGTGGAAGAACGGTGAGACTGCCACAAGTTCGTTCCTTGTCAGGCTGTCGCTCAAGGGATTTGACAGGCTTGGCATCATAAATGAGATATCACGGTACATTTCCCTTGTCATGAGTGTGAATATCAGGCGTTTCTGCCTCGGCACCGAAGGCGGTGTGTTTGAAGGCTACATCGACCTCTATGTGCATGACAAGGATGACCTTGAGAAACTCATCAAGAAACTGAACAAGATAGAAGGCATCCAGAGTGTCGTCCGGACGGATTTGTAATATGGCACGTCTGTTGAATTGGAATATCGGATTTTAATGGATATGAAGTGTTTTTTTGATAAATATCTACCCGTCATACCCGTGGCGCTCATATTGGGTACAGTGCTTTTTTCGCATTCCTGCGCCAATACTACCACCCCTCCGAGCGGAGGCCCCAAAGATACCATTCCTCCCGTACTCGTGGAGATTTTCCCGTATCCAGGGGCAACCCATGTGCCTGTCCATAAGACGCATCTCGTGTTCAAGTTCGATGAGTTTGTCACTGTCAAGGACCAGCAGAGCATCTTCCTCTCCCCTCCTATGGAGAAGAGGCCTCTGTTCAGGCTAAAAGGGAAGAGCGTGGTCGTCTCATTCGAGAATGACCTTGACTCCAACAGGACCTACACCCTTGATGTGACCAATGCGATTGCCGACAACAACGAAGGCAACATGTTCCCTGGCTATACCTTGGCGTTCTCTACCGGGCATACGCTGGATTCGATGATGATAACAGGTGTCGTGCAGGACTGCAACACCCTGATGCCTATGAAAGGGGTGACGGTGATGCTCTATAAGAACCAGGCCGACTCCGCCATATTCAAGGAACGGCCTGTGGCTGCCGGCAAGACCGATGACTGGGGATATTTCTGCCTGCGCAATATCCAGGATACCGTATACAGGCTCTATGCCGTGAAGGATGACAACAACGACAATATGTACCAGGCCGAGAACAATGAGCTTGTGGCATTCTGTGACAGTCTTGTGCGTCCTGTGACAGTAGTGAACGATTCATTGCCGGAGGTCATGAAATATCTCATGACAGATACGGTGGCCTGCCTTGCGAGAAAGACGGAATACGAGTTGAACCTGTTCAGGGAGACCCCGTCCAAGCAGATGATAGTCAACAAGGAGAGGCTCGGGGAACGGACGGCATACATAACATTCATGGCGCCTTATGCACAGATAGATTCAATCTGGATAGCGGAAGTGCCTCATGAGAAACTCATCACGCAGTTCAATATCGAGCAGGACAGTCTGGAAATCTGGGTCAATGATGCAAGAAAGCAGCCGGACACCCTCCATCTGTTCGTCGATTATATGAAGACTGACACTCTCGGAGTGCTCGTTCCGTTCACTGAGGAAGTCAAGCTCTCCAAGCCGAGACAGTTCGGTGCCGCCAAGAGTTCAAGACGCGACATGAAGCATGAGGACACCATCGCCGTATTCACAGTGACGGCGAAGCCCGAGACTATCGAGCAATACGGATATGTGTTTGAGTTCAAATATCCGATTGTGGAAGAGGCCTTCGATTCGCTGCGCTTCTGGTCCGTGAACCCTAAACAGCAGGAGACAGAAGAGAGATATACTGTCACAAGGGACAGTCTCAATCTCAGGAAATATATTGTCACGCCGGGTGTCAAACTCCAGCCGGGATATGAATACTTCCTTAAAGTGCCTCATCGCAAGTTCAGGGATATCAACGGATTCTATAATGACAGCCTGGAGGTCAAAGTCTCTCTTCCGAATGATGACAAACTCAGTTCGATGTCGGTGGTGATGAACAATGTCAACAACAAGTACATCGTGGACCTGCTTAACGAGAAGAGGGATCAGGTGCTCAGGTCCTACACCATTGATTCGGACCGTACCCTCCTCTTCCCTTACATTACGGCAGGGAAATATTCCCTGAGGATAACCGAGGATCTGAACCGTAACGGGATTGTGGATACCGGAAACCTCCTGGAGCACAAGCAGCCGGAGAAAGTGAAGTTCTTCAGGCTCGATGACGGCACTTTCCTGATAGACATTCCTGAGATGACGGAACTGGAGCAGACAATTGATGTGGGAGAGATGTTCAAATAGTATCTTATGAAGAAGTTTTTGTATCTGATATTGATTGTCATGACGGCTTTGGCGGTGTCTTCCGCTGCCGAGGCGAAGGATACTCTTGCGGCAAGGCATGGCAAGGATTCGGTCAAGGTGCGGCACA
This sequence comes from uncultured Bacteroidales bacterium, assembly GCA_944323505.1. GTDB lineage: Bacteria > Bacteroidota > Bacteroidia > Bacteroidales > UBA932 > Cryptobacteroides. Next base: position 46,145 of record CALUST010000030.1, on the reverse strand, counting down.
GGGACAGCAATAAGGCTATTGATGCCCTTATGGCGGATACCGCCTCGCTTGCCTGGCTGGACACTATAGATATCAAGAAAAGGAATGTCATCAATGACTATTCCATGATAGGCTTCCAATACGGGGTCGGGCTTAGCCAGGTGATGTGGAACCCGTCCATGAGACAGGGATTCCTTTTCGTCCCGTACAATTTCGGCTTCCTGTATACGCGATACGGCAAGATGTTCGGCTATATGCCGTATTTCGGATTCCAGGCCGGGATATTCTATACGCAGGAAGGCTACAGGTTCAAGGAGGACGATGATGGCTATACCCCTGATCTCGAAGGCGCTTATGAGGCTGTGATGCAAGTGGTTGAAATGCCGCTGATGGCTCATTGCCATGTTGATTTCTGGAAGATGAAGATCATGGCGAATATCGGTCTTTTTGCCGGTTACCGCCTCAGCATACACCGCACCGGGCCTCGTGTGGATCCGGCCATAGAGGATGCTTTCCTTGAGACCGACCGCAGGCTCGACTACGGCATCAAAGGAGGACTCGGACTCGGATTTGTATTTGATCCGGTCGAGATACATTTGACGGCTATGTACAAATACTCCATGGGCACCTTGTATGACCCGGATTATTACAGCCAGTATTATTACAGGTATGCCTATCCGTCAAATATCATCATTTCATTGGGAGTCCATTTCCAGTTGACCAGGAGGACAGGAAAGACACGCCATCAGCTCAAGCAGGAGGCGCGTGAGCAGTTGGGGCTCATCAATATCCTCAATGACGCGGTCCCGGACAAGGAAGGAGGTATGTAGATAATCTTCGTGAGATGAGATATATAGAAGCAAAGGCAGGAAATGTCACAATAGGCCACGGCCATCATATCGTGGTCCAGACAATGTGCAATACGCACACGTCAGATATAGAGGCTACAGTCTCTCAGTGCAGGAGAATGTATGAGGCCGGGGCGGAGATGATCAGACTTACGGTCCCCGGGATGAAGGAGGTGGAGGCTCTACGGGCCGTCAGGGACAGGCTCAGGGCTGAGGATATTGACATCCCGCTTGTGGCAGACGTTCACTTCTCTTCCGACATAGCGATTGCCGCAGCGGAGATTGTGGATAAGGTGCGGATAAACCCCGGCAATTTCCACAGGGATCATGAGCAGGCTAAGGCGCAGTTCTCCAGGCTGGTCGATGTATGCCGGAGATGCGGCGCAGCCATCAGAATCGGACTGAACCACGGTTCTCTCGGGGACAGGATCACGAATCTGTACGGGAACACACCTGATGCCATGAAGGAGGCTGCGATGGAATGGCTCAACATGTGTGTGGACAATGACTTTTACAATGTCGTCGTCTCGCTCAAGGCAAGCAATACGATAGTGATGGTAGAGGCATACCGGCTCCTGGATGAAGCCATGAGACAGAAAGGGATTGTCTTCCCTGTACATCTGGGGGTGACCGAGGCCGGGAACGGGGATGCAGGCAGGATGAAGTCCGCTGTCGGCATCTCGGCTCTCCTGTCGGAAGGAATCGGAGACACTGTGAGGGTGTCGCTGACGGAAGACCCGGTCAACGAGATTTCCGTTGCCAGGCATATCGCGGACCGCTATGACGGCAGGAAACATTCGTCAATGGTATCGCTGTCTCTTGAGGGCAGGAAGGCATCCGCGGAATATCACTCCCCTACCAGAGAGGTGCTGGTAACCGATTTCGCCTGTGACTTCGGGAAACGGCTTCTTGACAGGGAGATTGACGAGGTTGAGCTCAGGGGCGTGTACATTGATGGAGACAAGGCTGTGACGCTTGACGGTTCCGATGAGGCAGCGTATCTCTGCGATGAACTGATGCAGGCTGCCAGAAGACGCTTCTACAGACCGGAATACATAGCCTGTCCCGGATGCGGCAGGACAATGTACAACCTGGAGAGCACATTCAATGAAGTCAAGCGCAGGACAGCCCATCTGAAAGGCATGGTCATCGCGGTAATGGGTTGTATTGTCAACGGCCCGGGCGAGATGGCTGATGCAGACTGGGGCTATGTAGGCGAAGGCGGCAACAAGGTAACGATATACAAAGGCAAATCACCCGTCCTCCGTCATGTCCCTGAGAATGAAGCCATAGACAGGCTTCTGGAACTGATTGAAGGCCGGGCTGCCGTATCCGGTGAATAGTGATTACCGCTGTTTATTGCTGTGAGTCGGGCTCCTTGTCGTCGTCTGTCTCCGGCTGAGGCTTCCGTTTGACAATCACCTTGTCAATCCTGGCTCCGTCCATATCCACGACTTCAAAAGTGAAGTCTCTCCATGAGGTCTTCTCCCCGGCGATTGGCACATGCTCCAGTTCGTCCAGTATCAGTCCTCCGACAGTGGTATATTCAGAGTCGGTGTCTGTGTCGTCAATGTCGAAGAACATCCTGAAGTCGTACATCGAGCATTGGCCGTCCACGAACCAGCCGTCATTGTCATGGCGGGCTATGATGTCAGGCTCTTTCTGATGGTCGTCATTGACAATGCCCACAAGAGCCTCCATTATGTCCTTGAGTGTGATGATACCTGAGCAGAACCCGAATTCATCGCAAACGAGGGCCCTGCTTATCTTCAGTTTCTTCATCTGTTCCAGCACGGCATAGACACTCATGTTTTCATGGAAGTATACCGGCTCGTGAATCATTTTCTCAAGGCTGAACCCGGGCTTGCCTACATTGAGGACGAAATCCTTGAGGGAAAGCACCCCTATCACATGGTCAAGATCCCCGTCTGTCACAGGATAGGCCTCGAAGAGGTTTTCCTCGATGGTGTTGCGTATCTCCTGTTCCGTCATGTCCTTGTCAAGCCATACTATGTCTCCTCTCAGGGTCATTATCGTATTGACTTTCAGGTCTCCGAGGGCAAAGACCCTTTCCACTATGTCCTGCTCTACAGGGGATACCTCTCCCTCGTCTGTCCCCTCCTGTATGATGGACTTGATCTCCTCCTCAGTGACTTTGGACTCCTGCGACTTGACCCCGAGGATGTTGATTACCAATGCGGTGCTCTTGGCAAGAAGCCAGACGAACGGGGATGCTATCACAGATATGACTTTCATCGGTCCTGCGACGACTTTCGCGACACGCTCGGATGAACTGAGGGCAATCCTTTTAGGGACAAGCTCTCCGAATACTATGCTCAGATATGTGACAAGTATGACAATGATTGTCTGCGCGATGGCAGTGGCAAGACCCGATGACACCCCCATATTGGCGAGCAGGCCGGCAAAAGCCTCGGCAATCTTGTTTCCTGAAAATATACCGGTCAGAATCCCTATGAGTGTGATGCCTATCTGTACGGCTGACAGGAATTTGTCAGGGTCGGATGACAGTCTGAGGGCAGTCTTTGCAGCCCTGCTTCCCTTGTTGGCATCAGCCTGAAGATTGGATTTCCTTGCTGAGATCACTGCCATCTCCGACATGGAGAATATACCGTTCAGCAGGATCAGGAATATGATTATGAAAATCTCGCTCATATAATCCGCATTTTATGGTCAGACATATCGATTACATGAGCCTTGAACGGCAACGGCACCGAATCATCGGAATTGCTGCCGTCGGATTCTGGCAGCATACTGTTTGTTTCTTCTTTCATCATTTCTTATAATTTAAGGCACAAGCCCTATAATTCTGCTATTACTGATTCACAGGCCTTGACATAGTCACCGACCTGGACCTTGATGTCCGCGTCAAGGGGCAGGAACATGTCTACCCTTGAACCGAACTTGATTATCCCGCACTGCTCCCCTTTCACACCCGGGTTGCCGACCTTGGCGTATGACACTATCCTCCTGGCGAAAGTCCCGGCTATCTGTTTGAAGAATACCTCCCCGCGTCCGTTTTTTATGGCGACAGATGTATGCTCGTTCAGTTCTGACGCCTTGGGCATGAAAGCCAGGAAATATTTCCCGGGATGGTACTTGTAGTACGTCACCTCTCCTGATATTGGCCAGAAATTGACATGGACATTGAAGAAATCCATATATACCGACACTTGGATGCATTCCCCATGGATATATTCGTCTTCATATACCTTGTCCACTATCACCACTTCCCCGTCGGCGGCAGATGTCACCACACTTTCCCCCTCCACCGTGTCCCTGTCGGGCACGCGGAAGAAGTAGAATACGAAACCCATGAAAAATGCCGGTACAGCCGCAAGAGGATATGAAATGTATGCGCAGTTGATGAAATGCAGGGACAGGAATATGAGGATGGCGCAAAGCATCCATATCCCGAGGATAGTACCACGTCCGGCCTTATGAATTGTCATGACTTTTCTGCGTTTCATCCTGCAAATTTACACAAATTTTTCCAATGTCATAATATGTTGAGGACTACAAGATATATGACACCTGCCGGAAGGGCCATAAGCGCGCTGTCGAACCTGTCCCAGATGCCTCCGTGCCCCGGTATGACTGACCCCGAGTCCTTTATCGCATAATGCCGCTTCCATTGGGATTCTATCAGGTCCCCGTAGACTCCTGCGACATTCATTATTGCCGCCATGATCAGGCAGTGGTGGAGCGGATAAGTGAACATCCCTGCGTAGTGCATTGCCGCTGCGACTCCAAGCGCAAGCAGGAACCCTCCCCAGAAACCTATCCATGACTTTTTGGGGGAAATGGCCGGGAACAGTTTTCTGCCGTACTTCTGCCCGAGAGTGATGCCGAATATGTATGCCCCGACATCAGACGCCCAGATGATGATGAAGAAGCAGAGCAGGAGCATCCCGTCATACGTCATACCCTTGAATACGGCAAAGTTGGTCAATGACATCGGTACCGCGATATACAGGAGTGACGTGTAGATGTATGCGAATTTTCCGAAATCAGTCTTGTCCTTGACATACAGGGAGTTGACCATAATGATGAATATCGGGATGAATGCCAGCATGACAAGCCTGCCCGGCAGGCTGAATCCCGTATAAAGGAATGTCAGCACGAACATTGTGACTGCAGCAAACATAGCCAGATACTGCGAGAACCGGTATTCCCCGCCCATGGTCATCCTGAAGAACTCCACCATGATGCAAAGTGTGAGTGCAATCATCAGTGCACAGAAAAAGTATTTCCCGAGCAGCAGCGAGGCGACGATTGCGCCTATCACGAGAATCCCGGACAATGTCCGCTGGACCAGGTTTTTCATTTTACTCATGTCTCTTGTCTTCTTCCGGTACGACAGCATCGGTATTTGCCCTTGGTCCGAAAATCCTTTCAAGATCATCGGAGAATATGACTTCCTTTTCAAGAAGCAGGTTCGCGAGCGTCTCGAAGCCTGTCCTGTTGTCCTGCAGGATCTTCATGGTCCTGTCATGGATGGACTGTATCAGGTCCTTGACTTCCTTGTCTATGAGTTCCGCTGTCTTTTCGCTGTATGGCTTTGACAGTTCATACCCTCTGGAGCCTGTGGAGTCATAGAAGGACAATGTCCCCACCTTGTCGCTCATGCCGTAATAGGTGACCATGGCATAAGCCTGCTTGGTCAGCCTTTCAAGGTCATTAAGAGCTCCTGTGGACGGCTGTCCGTTGATAATCTCCTCTGCCACACGGCCGCCGATGAGCGAGCACATCTCGTCAATCATCTGTTCCCTGGTGACAAGTTTCCTTTCTTCAGGCAGGTACCAGGCAGCTCCGAGAGACTGCCCTCTCGGAACTATTGTCACTTTGAAGAGCGGATTGGCATAAGGGAGCATCCAGCTCACAGTCGCATGTCCGGCCTCGTGGAACGCGATTGATTTTTTCTCCTGAGGAGTGATGATGGTATTCTTCCTTTCAAGTCCTCCGATGATACGGTCGACGGCATCAAGGAAGTCCTGCCTGTCGATTTCAGGCTTGTCCCGCCTTGCTGCGGTGAGGGCCGCCTCGTTGCATACATTCGCGATATCCGCTCCTGAAAAGCCAGGGGTATGTCTTGCGAGGAATTCCACATCGAAGTCCGGACTGAGTTTCAGTCCTTTGATGTGGACCTCGAAAATGGCTTTCCTTTCGTTAAGGTCAGGAAGGTCCACATGTATCTGCCTGTCAAAACGGCCTGCACGAAGCAATGCCTTGTCAAGTATGTCTGCCCTGTTGGTCGCGGCGAGGATGATGACTCCGGAGTTGGAGTCGAACCCGTCCATCTCCGTAAGCAGCTGGTTGAGTGTGTTCTCCCTTTCGTCATTGGAAGAGAAGCCCACGTTCTTTCCCCTTGCCCGTCCCACGGCATCAATCTCGTCTATGAAGACTATGCACGGGGCCTTTTCCTTTGCCTGGCGGAAAAGATCCCTCACCCTTGATGCCCCGACGCCGACGAACATCTCCACGAAATCAGAGCCTGAAATTGAGAAGAACGGTACATTGGCCTCCCCGGCCACCGCCTTGGCGAGCAAGGTCTTTCCTGTCCCAGGAGGGCCGACAAGCAGTGCCCCCTTCGGAATCTTGCCTCCGAGAGAGGTATACTTCTTCGGGTTCTTCAGGAAGTCCACTATCTCCATCACTTCCTCCTTGGCCCCGTAAAGTCCCGCCACATCCTTGAATGTGACTTTCATGTGATCCTTCTCTGCCAGTTTGCCGGTAGACTTGCCAACATTGAATATGCTTCCCGGGCCTGCGCCTCCTGCGCCCCTGTTCATCCCACGGAACATGAATACCCACATGGCTATGAGCAGTATCGGGAACAGGAGCCATTCCAGGATGGAGCTCCATACCTTGTTGTCGTTCTCTATCACCAGCTTGAACCTGCTTTCGGCAGGCAGGGACTCATTCAGTGCCCCGAAGGTCTCCTCGGGATTGAAACTGCCCGATACCAGGAAAACGAAATGCGGTGATTTCTTCGGTATGACACCGCCGAACATGTCAGCATATTTCTCCAGCCGGTCCGGCCTGATTGTCACCCTGCCCTCGAAATCGTTTCTGACAAATACTATCTCTTTCACGTCTCCGGCCTCAATCTGAGCCTTGACGTCATCCCACTCTATTTTCTGCGGATTTGCCCCTCCCTGGTTGAAGAACATCCATATTATCCCGAATATCAGGATGATATAGAACCAGGACAGGCCGAATGAAAAGTTTCTTTTGCCACGGGGCATCCTGCCTCCGGGCATACCGTTGCTATTGTCGTTCATTGTCTTGTCCAGATGGAATTATTCGTCATAATTGTAGTCTGTGCGGTCTGCATCAGCCCACAGGTCCTCAAGTCTGTAGAATTCCCTCATCGGGGTCTGGAAGACATGGACCACTATGTCCCCGTAGTCCATGATGATCCAGAAGGCATTCTCACGTCCCTGGGCGCGGAGCACCTTCCGGTGGCATTTCTCAGCCATCATGTCCTCTATGTTGTCGGCTATTGCGACGACGTTTGTGGTGGAGTCGGCGTTACATACGATGAAGTAGTCAGAGATTGCCGTCCCGATGGACTTTAGGTCAAGCGATACGATATTCTTTCCTTTCTTTTCGGCCATCGCATCTGCAATAACCTGAAGTTCGTTTATGTTCATTCCAATTATAGTTTTGTTAAATTTGCAGTCGCAAAGATAAGCAAAATCTGCACCAATGGGAAAAAACTGTGACATTATATGGTATGACACACTGGATTCCACTAATGATGAGGCGGCAAGGCAGTGTTCATCTGTTGACAATATGTCAGTCATAGCGGCGCGATGTCAGACCGCAGGACGAGGACAGAGAGGGAACAGATGGCTGAGCCGTGCCGGGGACAATCTGACATTCAGTGTGGTGATGAGATTCGGGGAGCCGCCTCTCGGGCATCTGGAGGCGTCACGCCAGTTTGCCGTGAGCGAGGCTGCCGCCCTGGCAGTGACAGGCTTCCTGTCTCTCCATGGCATCGGTGCCATGATCAAATGGCCGAATGACGTTTATGTCGGAGACCGGAAGATATGCGGCATCCTGATAGAACATAAGATAAGAGGTGCCGAGGTCTCTGCCTCAATAGTCGGGACAGGGCTGAATCTGAATCAGACGGAATTCTCTCCTGATATCCCTAATCCTGTGTCAATGAAGATGCTGACCGGGGAGTCTCTCGTCCCTGAGGATGCCCTTGAGGAGTTTGCAGGCATTTTCTCTTCCCTGGCTGAGATGACATGCTCGGAAGAAGGCCGGGAGCACCTGAGGAGCAGATACCTCTCGGCTTTGTACAGGAAGGACGAGCTCCACAGCTACACGGACTGTCTGACAGGAACCGGTTTCGACGGCATCATAAGGGGCATAGGCGAAGATGCCAGGCTCAAGATGGAGATACCGGGGAAAGGGATAAGATATTTCGCATTCAAGGAGATTGCCTATAGGATATGAGGCGGTTTATTTCATCCTTCTGATGACCTCGGCAGGATCCGAGGCCTTGAATACCGCACTTCCGGCGACAAGGATGTCCGCCCCTGCCTCCGCGAGTTCATGGGCATTGTCCGGAGATACGCCTCCGTCAACTTCAATCATGCAGTCGAGTCCCCTGCTGACAATTTCCGCCTTGAGGGCTGCAAGTCTTCCGAATGTCCCTGGAATGAACTTCTGTCCGCCGAATCCTGCAAACACTGACATCAGGAGGGCAAAATCGCATTCCGGGAGGAGCGGGAACACTTTCTCCAGAGGATAGTCCGGATTGAATGCCAGCCCGGCTCTTACTCCGAATGACCTTATCATCCTGAGAGTCTCTGCCGGATCCTCGGATGCCTCTGCATGGAAACTCAGCATACTCACGCCGGCCTTGGCGAATCTTTCGACATATTTCTCGGGATGGACAATCATGAGATGGGCATCCATCGGTTTTGCGGCCTGCCGAGCTATGGCTTCGACTACAGGAAAGCCGTATGATATGTTCGGTACGAGCACGCCGTCCATGATGTCAAGATGAAACAGGTCGGCGTTGCGGTTGACCATGTCCACATCCTTCCCGAGATTGAGGAAGTCAGCAGATAGCATTGAAGGGGCGATTTGTATCATGGCTGTCAGTAATTGACCAGAATATCTTCCAGAAGTCTCGTGAATTTGTCAAGGGATGCAAGGTCAAGCCTTTCTCCCGGGGCATGGACCCCGCGCAGAGTCGGACCGAATGATATCATGTCCAGTTGCGGGTATTTCTCAAGGAACAGTCCGCATTCCAGTCCGGCATGTATCGCCTTGACTGCCGGCTTCATGCCGAACAGCCTCTCGTAGGATGCCACGCAATGGTTGAGCAGGTCTGAATGTGTGTCCGGCTTCCAGCCCGGATATTCCGACTCGTGCGACACTTCAGCCCCCGCGAGCCTGAAGCCGGCTTCAACCTTTGCCGCTGCTGCCCTCATCGCCGAGATCACTGAACTTCTTTGGCTTGTACCGATGCGTATCACATTGCCGTCTGTCATTTTGACTGATGCGAGATTTGTGGATGTCTCGACCAGACCTTCAATCTCCGCGCTCATGGCGAGGACACCGTGAGGGGCGGCAAACAAGGCCGACACAAGTTTGACGGTATCTTCTGTCGTCATTGCCGATGTGCAATGCCCGCACTCCACGCATTCGAAATCCACGTCAGGATCGGTTATGGCATATTCAGCCTTCAGGTCCCCGGCGAAGGCTCCGGCTGCCGCCATGAAATCCTCGGCCTGTCCCGAAGGTACGGCTACAACCGCCTGGGCCTCGCGTGCAATGGCATTGCGCTTGTTCCCTCCGTCTATTGAACACAGCCGTATCCCTGACCCGAGTTGTCCGTAAAGGAATCTCGAAAGCATCTGTACGGCATTGGCCCTGCCTTTGTTGATGTCGTCCCCGCTATGGCCTCCGATGCCGTTGAATACCCGCACCGAGAAGAACCTGTTCCCCTCTGCAGAGAGCGGAGCCTCATGATAACAGAATCTTGCAGTCGTGTCGATACCGCCTGCGCATCCTATGAAAAGTTCCCCCTCATCCTCCGAGTCAAGATTGATGAGTATGTTGCCTGTGATGAATCCAGGCTTCAGGGCCTTGGCCCCGTCAAGTCCTGTCTCCTCGGATGTGGTGAAAAGCGCCTCGATACGTCCTGTCGGCACATTGCAGGTGAGAACCGCCAGCTGGGCCGCCATCCCGATGCCGCAATCCGCTCCGAGAGTCGTGTCCCTGGCTATCATCCATCCGTCTTCAATCACATATCTTATCGGATCCTTCGCAAAATCATGCTCCACCCCGGAATTCTTCTCGCACACCATGTCTGAATGGCTCTGGAGCACTATCACAGGCACATTCTCCTTTCCGGGATCCGCCTCCTTGATGATGAGCACATTGCCTGCCTCGTCAGTCTTGCATTCCAGTGAATGCTTACGGGCGAAAGACTGCAGCCATGCCACAATCTTCTCCTCATGCCCTGACTCTCTCGGAATCTTCGTGATTTCCTTGAAAATGGACAATACTTCTTCGGATGTCATGTCGGTATATTTTTGGATTCGTTATCTCCGGACTGGCACAAGCATCTTCTCTATGTCGGAGACATATTGCTTGAATGTCTTGTCGAATGTCATCAGGTCCGCCACAGTCGTGCAGGCGTGAAGGACAGTAGCATGGTCCTTGCCTCCGATTTCAGCCCCGATGGTCGCAAGAGAGCAGTTGCTGATGAGGTTGCGGCTCATGTACATGGCTATCTGCCTGGCTTGGACTATCTGACGTTTGCGGGACTTGGACAGGAGGGCGTCCCTCGTGATATTGAAATATTCGCACACGGCCTTCTGGACCTTGTCGATGGAAAGGTCGTTCTTCTGCTCCCCTATTATCTTGTCCGTTATCTTCTCCGCAAGGCTTACGGTGACAGGCTTGTGAGCAAGGGTCGCGTTGGCTATGAGGGATATAAGTGCCCCTTCAAGTTCCCTGAAGTTGGATGTTATCCTGGTGGCAAGGAAGATGAGCACGTCGTCATCGAGTTCCACCCCTTCCCTGAAACTTCTTGCCTTGAGCATGGCAAGCCTCGTGGCGAAGTCCGGCTTCTGGAGCTCCACCGAAAGCCCCCATTTGAGCCGGGACAGAAGCCTCTCCTCAAACTTCTCCAGTTCGACAGGAGGTCTGTCGGACGTGAATATCAACTGCTTGCCGTGCTGATGCAGGTGGTTGAAGATATGGAAGAACGCATTCTGTGCCCCTGGAGACGACAGTTCCTGGATGTCATCAATGATGAGCACGTCCATCTTCATATAGAATGCAAGGAAGTCGGTAAGTTTGTTGTTGACATTCACGGCATTCATATATTGGGTCTTGAACCTGTTGGCAGGCACGTAAAGCACCACGAGTTCGGGGTATTTCTCCTTGATGGCTATACCTATCGCCTGGGCGATGTGAGTCTTGCCGAGACCCGGTCCCCCGAAAAGGAAAAGGGGGTTGAAAGCCGTCTTGCCGGGTGCATTGGATATGCTCTCCCCGGCTGTGATACCCATCTTGTTGCATTCCCCTTCCACGAGATTGCCGAAGCAATATACCGGGTTGAGCTGAGGGTTCACTTCCACCGGCTTGAGACCAGGATATACGAAAGGCCCGGGATTGCCGTGCTGGTACACCGGTATCGAGATGGTCTTGTTCACAGGAGTGTTCCCCTGTGCGACGGGATACCTCAGCGGTGCCTCCACCGCGACAGGTCTTACCCTGTAGACAAGTTTGGCATCGGCTCCGACCTCTCTCTTGAGAGTCTTTTTCAGGACATCAAGATACCACTCCTCAAGGTATTCGCGGAAAAATTCTGACGGGACCTCAATCTCGAGGGTAGAGTCCTGCATGGCAACCGGCCTGATAGGCTTGAACCACGTGTTGAAGTGCTGTGGCTCCACTATCTGGCTGATCACCTTGAGACAATTGTCCCATACCATTTTATACCTTTCTTCCGCCATATCTTGAATTTGGATTGGAATCCAGTCCGGGTACCGACCTGAATCGGTTGGCAAAATTGGTGAAAAAAAAGTAATAAAAAATTAAATTTTCTGTTGTATTTTAATTTTATTTTACTTTTAAACGTTTGTTCTTTTCTCAAACGTGTTACTTATAAAATATTGAAATACAATAAAATATAAATAGGGATTTTTCTAAATACTTGAAATGAGTATAATATCAATCTGGAATAATTATAAATTAGAAAATGACCCTGAAATCACCCTTACGCACTCTCAGAATACGGAAATTCTGACATATTTCTTAGGGTTTTCCTCGATTTTCCTTACAAGACTGCTGATGTCCGAGATCAGGCTGTCGAGCGAATCATAGACATCGCCGTCATTGAGAAGTCTACCGACAGTCCCGTCCGGGTTCTGTATGGCATCGAGCACGTTCTTCAGAGATTCGGTCATGCCCATGATGTCGCTTTCGGCCAGTGCGGATGTCGTGGCGGATATGTCAGTCATGGCTGTGTCCGCCTTCTCCATCACGGACATCAGTTGCAGGGATACGTTCTTGAGGTTGGATATGAACTCATCTATATCAGCCTGTCTGCCGTCAAGGACCGATGTCACTTTCTCAGCGTTGGCAAGCGTCCTTTCGAGATGGAGCAGGGATGATGCGATTCTTTCCCTGTTGGCTGCATCAAGGACATTGTTGATGTTGCTGACAGCGATATTCAGGCTGTCGACTGTCCTGGTCAGTCCGGCAATCAGCGGATCTGCCTCTTCTCCCAGAGATGAAAGCATGTCAGGGACTGTCTCCCCGTATATCACGTCCCCGTCGGCAAGCCTGTCACCTGATGTCCCAGGCTCGATTCTGACGCCTTTCCCGCCCATGATGTCAACACTGTAGATGACCATCCTGGAGTCCGCAGGGAGGACAAAATCCTTGCTGAATGAGCAGGTGACGTTGAAATATCCGCTCTCCGCATCATATCCTATGTCAGTCACCGAGCCTGCCTTGAACCCCTTTATATATACCGGTGACGATGTGGTAAGCCCTTCCACGTCACGGTACAGGGCGGAGACTTCCATCTGCCTGTTGAAGATGTCTTTCTCCCTGAGGAAATTGATGATGAAGAAAGATATTACGAGTACGAGTACTACGAATATTCCGATTTTGAGTTCTTTGCTTGCTTTCATGTCAGAAGAATTAGAAGCCGTATGTCCGTGTTTACAATGCCGATACCTTGCCTCCGGAGATTTTCACAGGGAAGGAGTCCGGAAATTTGCGTTTTACCGACTTGTAGGTGTCCCGCGCCTCGGCCTCTGACGAGGACACGCCTACTATATATTTATATAGGTTGCCGGACCTGAATATCTCCGGCTTGTAGCCTTTGAGTGCCTTGTCCCCTGCCTTGAGGCGTTTGCTGAGAACGAGAATCTGTACTCCGTATTGTGTGTCCTCATTGTTCTGTGCGGACATGTCGGGCTCTGACGGGCGGGCAGCCTGGGCAGTCGAGATGTCGAGGCTGCCGTCATATTTTTTCTTGAATTCGCTGAATGCCGCAAAGAGTCTGGATGCCAGCTGCTCCTTTCCAGAAGCGGAGTTCATTATCCTCAGGTCTGAGGAATTGGAGATGAACCCGAGTTCGAGGAGCACGGACGGCATGGCTGTCTTCCAGAGTACATAGAACGGGTCCTGGGATATTCCCCTGCTGTGCGTGATCGGCCCTTTTGACAGTTCTTTCTCCACGTCTGCAGCGAAAAGCAGGCTCTGCTCATAGTAGGCGTTCTGCATGAGGTTGAAGAATATGAACGATTCGGGGTCGTTGGGGTCGAAGCCCTGGTATTTCGTGGAATAGTCCTCTTCGAGCAGGATTACCGAGTTCTCCCTGCGGCAGAGTTCCATGTTCCCCCGGAAGAGGTCGCTGTCCTTTCCGCTCGAGCGGCCGAAGATGTGGGCGGAGAATCCGTTCGGTGATGTCGTTGAAAATGAATTTATATGGATTGATATGAATAGGTCGGCATGATTTCTGTTGGCAATCTCCGCCCTGTCATTGAGGGTGATGTATTTGTCCGTGGAGCGAGTGTAGATCACTTTGACGTCAGGATACGCCTTTGATATCTTCTGGCCGAGGAGTGTGGCGATTGAGAGTGTCAGATTCTTTTCGTAGACTTTACCGTCCCTGCTGACGCATCCGGCATCCTTGCCCCCGTGACCCGGATCCAGGACGACTGTCTTGAGTTTGAGTTGTGTCTGTCCCGACGGGCCTGCCGACATGCGGTATCCGCCGGACAGGAGCAGCAGGAACAGAAGACATATTCCGGATTTGACGAATTTCATGATGAGCGGACCTGTATTTTGTAAAATGTGAAATTAGTTTTAATTTTGCATCTTGCAAAAATATAAAAAAACTTGCAAAACGCATAGAATATTATTGATGTCTCAATATATAAAAGCAAAGCATAAGACTGTATCGGAGAGGCTGGTCGCAGTGGCATTCCTGCTTCTGCTCATCAGTTCATTCTCGGTCTCATCGCAGGATGACAGACGGTCCAGGCGCAACAGGCAGAGGGCGCGGACAGAGATTGTCGTCCCTGCGGACACCGTCGCCATATCCGACTCGATGAGGGCGGCGATGGACTCCACTGCCAGGGCGGATTCGGTCGCGAGAGCCGATTCTGTAGCCCTGCTGAACAAGAGTTCGCTTGACATGCCTGCTTTTACGACCGCGAGGGATTCTATCATAGAGGATTTTGCCGACGGCAAGAGGATGATATACTATTATGGTGATGTCACTGTGACATACGGGAGCATGAAACTCTCCGCCGAGTATATGGAATATGACATGAAGACCAAGACCGTGTTTGCCAAAGGCCGTACCGACTCCACCGGGACGGTGATAGGCATGCCTAAGATGGAGGAGAACGGCAAGACATACACGATGGAGGAACTCCGGTATAATTTCGACACCAAGAAGGCCAGAATCACGAATATGATCACCCAGGAGTCAGAAGGCATCCTGCACGGGAAGAACATAAAGATGATGCCTGACCAGTCGATAAACATCACAAACGGCAAATATACGGTCTGTGACTGCGAGGAGCCTCATTATTATCTGCATCTCACTGCCGCGAAAGTCATGACCAAGCCGTCTCAGAGGACGGTGTTCGGCCCGGCATATCCGGTAGTCGAGGGTGTGCCCATGTTCCCTGTGGTGCTCCCGTTCGGATTCATCCCGAAACGGCCGGACAGGGCGACCGGTCTTCTGATGCCGACATTCGGGGAGGAAGGCGCCAGGGGTTTCTTCCTGAGGGATCTCGGTATGTATTTTGTCATTGGCGATTATTTCGACCTTTCCCTGACGGGTGACATATATACCCTCGGTTCATGGGCGGTCGATGTCAATTCGAGATACAAGATCAACTACAAGTGCACGGGAAACTTCTCCCTCACCTACTCCAATGACCAGACTGGAGAGAAAGGAAGTTCGGACTTCTTCCAGACAAGGAACTTTGCTGTCAGATGGAGCCACTCACAGGATTCCAAGGCAAGGCCGGGGACATCGTTCAGCGCATCCGTGAACTTCTCCAGCCCGTCCAACAGCAAGTACAACTCCACGAGCGTCACTGAGGCATTGCAGAACCAGATATCATCCTCCATTTCTTACTCCAAGAACTGGAACGGAAAGATGAATCTGTCCATCAATGCATTGCATAGCCAGAACTCAAGGGACAGCTCATATTCGTTCACCCTGCCTAACCTTACGTTCTCGGTCAGCAGGTTCTATCCGTTCAAGAGAAAGAACAGGGTCGGCAAGGAGAGATTTTACGAGGAGTTCTCCCTCGGCTACAGCACCACATTGCAGAACAAGATCAACTTCAAGGCATCCGAGTTCAACAAACCGGGATTCTTCGACAAGTTCCAGAACGGAATGACGCACAATTTCCAGATCGGACTGCCGAACTTCACCCTGTTCAAATATATCAATTTCACGCCGAGCATCACATACGGCATGAACTGGTTCTTCAGGAAGACGGAGCAGAAATACAACCCTGTCACAAACAAGATTGAAGAGATTGACTCGGGGCAGTTCGGGACATTCGGCACGACGCACAACTATTCGGGGAGCCTCTCCGCCAATACACGTCTCTACGGTCTCTTCCAGTTCGGGAAACATCGTAAGATACAGGCCATAAGGCATATCATATCCCCGTCCATATCGTTCTCATTCAGTCCCGAGAAAGGGACCTACTTCAACGGTTGGAGGACGCTGAACTATGTGGATGCTGACGGGAATATGCAGTCCAGGGACTATAACATATATTCCGGACAGATATATTCCGCTCCCGGAAAGGGAAAGACTGCCAGCATGAACCTGTCCATCGGCAACAATCTCGAGGCGAAGGTCAGGGATCTCAGGGACACCACCGGAGCCGGCACCAAGAAGATCAAGCTCATCGACCAGCTGAATTTTAACACAGGTTATAACTTCCTTGCCGACTCATTGAACATGAGTAATATAGGTATCACGATGTCTACTTCCGTGTTCGGAAAGGTAGGAATAAGCGCGAACGCCAATTTCGACCCTTATGCAGTGAATGAGAGAGGTCAGAGAATCAACAAGTTCAATGTGCAGCAGGAGGGTTGGTCCAAGCCTCTCAGACTTACCAATGCCAGTGCATCGGTCTCATATTCCTTCTCCGGTGAAGGCAAGATCAACGGCAACGACGGTACCAATGCCACAGGAGGCGGAGGAAGCAACAATCCTGCAGCCAATTACACCAGGATATATTATCATCCGGTGACAGGGGAATATATTCCGGGAGGATGGCTCTATTACATGAATCCGAATTCACCGTGGTCTGTCAATCTGAACTATTCGTTCAATTACAGCCGGTCCTACCAGTATTCCAACAACCAGCTCATCACGAACCACAGGTATACGCAGACTCTCGGTGTCTCAGGAAATGTCAAGATCACCCCTGCCCTTGCGATAAACATTACCACGGGTTTTGACCTGATGGCGTTGAAGATGACCACTACGCAGTTCAGTGCGACGTATGACCTGCACTGTTTCAACATATCTGTGTCTTGGGTGCCGAGCGGCCAGTGGGAGTCGTGGAGTTTCAGGATTGCTGCCAATGCCGCAGCTCTTGCGGATCTGCTGAGATTCAAGAAGAGCAACAGTTACTGGGACAACTGATGCCGGAGTCCGTTCCCCGTCAATTGCAAATAAATTTGCATTGCTCCCTGTTTCTGCGTATATTTGCCTGTCTGCATTTATGCTGTTGTCGTATATCTGCAGCATCTTTGGCCTGTCAAGGCCGGATTCTGAAAATAAATTTCCGGTACAGTCCTCTTACATAGTAAGAATACCAGTCGGAAGAGATTCCATAAAGGACAATCCGTATCGGACCAACACCAATTATATTTATGCATAAGATTTTCGATCTTAAAGAGATGGGAGAAGAGCAGCTGCTGCAGATGGCGGCTGATCTGAAGATCAAGGGAGCAAAGAAGAAAAGCAAGGAGGAACTTGTGTATGAAATTCTTGACGCGGAGGCGGTGATAGATTCCCAGAAAGAGCCTGAGAAGCCGAAGAGGCGCGGACGTCCGAGAAAGGAAAGACCTCAGGACGGCCAGACGGCACCGGTGGAAGAGGCAGTCGAGACCTCAGGTACGGGAACAGCCGGTGAACAGAAAGCAGCCCCGCAGGTAAAGCGCGGAAGGAAGCCTAAGCAGAGCCTGAAGCAGGATGAGGCCAAGACCGTGAATCCTGACACTGCTGCGACCGAAGCCAGTCAGAAAGAGGACGCTGCAGCCCCTCAGACACAGGAGCCGTCAGAGTCGCCAAAGAAACAGAGGCGTACAAGAATACAGAAGACCAGGCCTGATGCAGTCCAGACAGCCACTGAGGCAGCACCCGGACAGATGCCGGCAGACACAGTCCAGAATCAGAATCAGAGCCAGGACAAGGACGGTCTTCAGGAGGAGTCCCAGCCTCACTATCAGCAGCCGAAATTCCAGCAGAGGAACGCGGACAGGAAAAATGACAGGATGCAGCAGAACCGCAACTTCCAGAACGGCCGCAACCGCAACAACCGCAATCTCCCGATGCAGAGACCGCAGCAGCTGCCTGCAGAGTATGATGCCCAGGAGGTTCATGACACGCAGAACCAGAAGCCGGTGCAGAACATCCAGCCTAACCAGTATCACAAGATAGAGTTCGAAGGGGTTGTAGAAGCGACCGGAGTCCTCGAAATAATGCCGGACGGATACGGTTTCCTCAGATCATCAGACTATAATTATCTCAATTCCCCGGATGACATCTATGTCTCAGCAGGTCAGATCAAGGTCAACGGACTCAAGACAGGCGATACTGTCACAGGTGAGATCAGACCGCCGAAGGAAGGGGACAAATATTTCCCTCTTGTCAGAATAAAATATATCAACGGCCGTTCTCCGGAGTTCATCAGGGACAGGATTCCGTTCGATTTCCTCACTCCCCTTTTCCCGGAAGAGAAATTCAACCTGCTCGGGCATGGCCACAACGATCTTTCATGCAGGGTCGTGGATATGTTCACTCCAATAGGTAAAGGACAGAGGGGACTTATCGTGGCCCAGCCGAAGACAGGTAAGACAATGCTTCTCAAGGCTATCGCGAACGCCATTGCCGACAATCATCCTGAGGCCTATCTCATCGTGCTGCTTATTGACGAGAGACCGGAGGAGGTGACTGACATGGCGCGCAGCGTCAAGGCCGAAGTAGTGGCATCAACTTTCGACGAGCCTGCAGAGAGGCACGTGAAAGTGGCGAATATGGTGCTGGAGAAAGCAAAAAGGATGGTGGAATGCGGTCATGATGTCGTGATATTCCTGGATTCCATAACAAGGCTTGCTCGTGCATATAATACGGTGCAGCCTGCCTCGGGAAAAGTGCTTTCAGGAGGTGTGGATGCCAATGCTCTTCACAAGCCGAAGAGATTCTTCGGGGCGGCAAGGAATATCGAGAACGGAGGTTCGCTGACAATTCTTGCCACAGCGTTGACAGAGACAGGCTCGAAGATGGATGATGTCATTTTCGAGGAATTCAAGGGTACCGGCAACATGGAGCTCCAGCTTGACAGGAAACTTGCCAACAAGAGGATTTTCCCTGCCGTGGATGTGACGCTGAGCAGCACCAGAAGGGACGACCTCCTCTATACTCCGGACCAGAGCAACAGGATATGGGTGCTCCGCAACTATCTTGCGGACATGACATCAGTTGAAGCGATGGAGTTCCTCAAGACCCGTCTTGAGAAGACTGTCTCGAACGAGGAGTTCCTGCTCACAATGAACGGTGACAAACTCCAATAGTGAGTCCGGGTGAAAAAGGCGCGTTTTCTGCGCTATTACCATAAAAGCGATGTGGTGTCCTGAGCAGGGCACCACATCGCTTTTTTATGTCTGTCAGTATCAATACTGGTCCCAGGACTTGATGTTGATGTCATCGACACTCATTGCACAGAACGCCCGGATGAATGCCGTGGCAAGACGGGCGTTGGTAATGAGAGGTATGTTGAAGTCGATGGCTGCACGGCGGATCTTGTACCCGTTGTCCATCTCCTGTGCAGAATAGTTCTTAGGGATGTTGACCACGAGGTCTATCTTCTTGTCCTGAAGCATTTTCAATGCAGATGAGAACTTCCCGGCAAGTTCCGGATCCTCACATTCGCTCGGCCAGAGCACGCGAGTGGCCTGGACGCCGTTTTCTACCAGATATCTGTATGTCCCGGCAGTCGCATAGATCTCATATCCGTGGTCGGCAAGCAGTCTGCATGCTCCGAAGAGATCGGCCTTCTGCATCACATCGCCAGATGAGATAAGGACATTCTTCTCCGGTATCGTATATCCGACTGACAGGACGGACTTGAGAAGCGCTTCATTGAAGTCATCCCCTATACATCCCACCTCTCCTGTCGATGCCATGTCCACACCAAGTACAGGATCGGCCTGCTGGAGTCTTGAGAATGAGAACTGCGATGCCTTGATGCCGACATAGTCGAGGTCAAAGGCACTCTTGTGAGGCGGAGCGGGATGCATCCCGAGCATCACTTTTGTGGCAAGTTCTATGAGGTTGATTTTCAGCACCTTCGACACGAACGGAAAACTCCTTGACGCGCGGAGGTTGCATTCAATGACTTTGATGGCATTCTCCTTTGCGAGGAACTGGATGTTGAACGGTCCTGATATTTCGAGGGCTGACGCTATCTTCTTGGCGATTTTCTTGATCCTGCGCACGGTCTCTATATAGAGTTTCTGCGGAGGAAACTGGATGGTGGCGTCCCCAGAATGGACTCCTGCGAACTCGATATGCTCCGATATGGCGTATGCTATCACTTCCCCACCGTCTGCCACTGCATCGAACTCAATCTCCTTGCACCTCTGCATGAACTCGCTTATGACCACAGGATGCTTCTGGGACACTTCCGATGCGAGAGAAAGGAAGCGTCTGAGTTCGTCTTCATTGTAGCAGACATTCATTGCTGCACCTGACAGCACATAAGAAGGCCTTACAAGCACTGGGTAGCCGACCTGCCCGACGAACGAATTGACATCCTCAATGGTCGTAAGTTCCTTCCATTTAGGCTGGTCTATGCCGAGAATATCGACTATCGATGAGAACTTGTGCCTGTCTTCCGCCTTGTCGATGCTTGATGCAGATGTCCCGAGAATCCTTACACCGTTCTGGTCCAGCCTGAGAGCCAGGTTGTTGGGTATCTGTCCGCCGACAGAGACTACCATCCCGTGAGGCTGCTCCATATCGTAGATGTCCATGACCCTCTCGAACGTCAGTTCGTCGAAATAGAGCCTGTCGCACATGTCGTAGTCGGTAGAGACCGTCTCAGGGTTGTAATTGATCATCACTCCCCTGTATCCCTCTTTGCGGATTGTCTGGAGGGCGTTGACGGAGCACCAGTCAAACTCGACGGAACTGCCTATCCTGTAGGCGCCTGAGCCAAGCACGATGACAGATTTGCGGTCATGTTCGTAATTGATATCGTTGAATGTGCCGTTGTATGTAAGGTACAGATAGTTCGTCTGTGCAGGGAACTCTGCGGCAAGGGTATCTATCTGCTTGACGCACGGGACTATCCCGTGAGCCTTTCTGAATGCCCTTACTATGGTTTGGGCGTCCTCGTTGTCTATCTTGTCCTTGTAGACGGCCCTCGCAATCTGGAAATCCGAGAATCCCTGCTGCTTGGCCAGCCTGAGCAGGTCCACAGGCATTGCCTCGCAGTTGTCATATTCATGCATCTCGTTGAAAGTACGAACTATTCCGGCAAGCTTCTCCAGGAACCATCTGTCAATCTTTGTGAGAGCGTGAATCTGGTCAACCGTGTATCCTGCGCGCATAGCCTTGGAGATGACGAATATCCTCCTGTCGGTAGGCTCCCTGAGGGCCTCATCCACATCGGCCACCTTGAGTTCCTTGTTGCCAACGAAGCCATGTGCCCCCTGTCCTATCATCCTGAGACCTTTCTGTATGGCTTCCTCGAAACTTCGGCCTATCGCCATCACCTCACCGACACTCTTCATGCTGGAGCCGATCTTTCTCGATACCCCGTGGAACTTGGAGAGGTCCCAGCGCGGAATCTTGCCGACAATATAGTCCAATGCAGGCTCGAAGAATGCAGGCGTGACTTTGGTGACTGAGTTCTTCAGGTCGAAGAGTCCGTATCCGAGACCGAGCTTCGCTGCCACGAACGCGAGCGGGTATCCCGTTGCCTTGGATGCGAGGGCCGACGAGCGGCTGAGCCTTGCATTCACTTCTATCACCCTGTAGTCCATGGCGTCAGGGTTGAATGCATACTGGACGTTACATTCGCCCACTATGCCGATATGCCTTACAATCTTGATGGAAAGTTCACGCAGATAGTGGTATTCCTCATTTGTCAATGTCTGGGACGGGGCGACGACAATACTTTCCCCCGTATGGATACCGAGCGGGTCGAAGTTCTCCATGTTGCAGACAGTGATGCAGTTGTCATAGCGGTCTCGCACCACCTCATACTCAATCTCCTTCCATCCTTTGAGGGACTTCTCCACAAGCACCTGCGGAGAGAACGAGAAGGCCTTTTCGCAGACTTCCTCCAGTTCCTGCTCATTGTCGCAGAATCCGGAGCCGAGTCCGCCGAGGGCATAAGCCGCACGGATGATGACAGGATAGCCGAGTTCCTCGGCAGCCGCCCTTGCCTGCTCCATGTTCTCCGCAGCATGGGACTTGATGGTCTTGACATCTATCTGATCCAGCTTCTCCACGAAGAGTTCCCTGTCTTCCGTGTCAATAATTGCCTGTACGGGAGTTCCGAGTACTCTCACATTGTTCTGCTCAAGCACTCCGGACCTGTACAGTTCCACTCCGCAGTTCAGGGCTGTCTGTCCGCCGAATGCAAGCAGAATCCCCTGCGGGGCCTCTTTCCTGATCACTTTCTCGACAAAATACGGGGTGACAGGCAGGAAATATATCTTGTCGGCGACACCTTCTGATGTCTGCACCGTAGCGATGTTCGGATTGATGAGCACTGTCTCGATGCCTTCTTCCTTCAGGGCTTTCAGGGCCTGTGATCCGGAATAGTCGAATTCCCCGGCCTCGCCGATCTTCAATGCTCCGGACCCTAATATCACCACTTTCTTTATATCGTTGTCTATCATTTTCTTGTGTCTTAATGGGTTGATTTCTGTCAGACTTGGTTACAATTTGCTGATGAATTCGTCGAAAAGGAATTCCGTATCTGTCGGGCCGCTCGTGGCTTCAGGATGGAACTGTGCCGAGAAGAACGGCCTTGTCTTGTGCCGGATGCCCTCGTTCGTGCCGTCATTCATATTGATGAAAAGCGGTTCCCAATCGTTGCCGAGCGTGGCGTTGTCGACGGCGAACCCGTGATTCTGTGATGTGATGAAACAGCGGTTCGTCCCGACCATGCGGACCGGCTGGTTGTGGCTCCGGTGCCCGTATTTGAGTTTGTAAGTGGATGCGCCCCCGGCCACGCACAGCAGCTGGTTGCCCATGCAGATGCCGAATATCGGCTTGTCCTTCTTCATGGCTTCCCTGATATGCTCCACGGTCACGCCGCAGAGGGCAGGATTTCCGGGGCCGTTGGATATGAACAGCCCGTCATATTCAAGAGTGTTGAAATCATAGTCCCATGGCACGCGGATGACCTCCACTCCCCTGCGGATGAAGCATCTGAGGATGTTGTTCTTGACCCCGCAGTCCACAAGCACTATCTTCTTGTCCCCATGTCCGTATCTGCGGACTTCCTTGCAGCTTACCACCGCCACCTGGTTCACAAGATTGGGGTCTTCGATAGGGAAATCCCTGGTGTGCCCGTCCGGGACAATTATTCCGAGCATCGAGCCGTGCTCCCTGAGTATCTTGGTGAGTTCCCTGGTGTCGATGCCGTAGATTCCCGGTATCTTCTGTTCCTTAAGCCATTGGTCAAGGCTTCTTACGGCTTTCCAGTGGCTGTATTCAAAGGAATAGTCCGATATCAGGAGTCCTCTCACATGGATCCTGTCCGATTCGAAGTTCTTTGAGATACCGTATTCGTCATCTCCGGCCGCAGGGACCCCGTAGTTGCCGACAAGAGGATAGGTCACGCACAGGATCTGTCCTGAGTATGACGGGTCGGTAAGACTTTCGGGATAGCCGACCATCGCGGTAGAGAAGACAACCTCCCCGTCTGTAGGCCCGTCATAGCCGAATGACCAGCCCTTGAACTCCATCCCGTTCTCCAATTTGAGAGTTGCACCAAGTTTTTTGTCCATTATACCCTGTAATAATTAAAAAAAACGACCATCCCGCAGACAGGACAGCCGATAACATCAATTGATAAACTTAAAAGGAACAGAAACGAAAGCATTATCTGATAATGCGCTCAATGGAGAATATGAACCATCCGACAAAATCATATAAGCCTGTTTCAGAATTTCAAGATGCAAATGTACAAAAAATCCTGCAAAAGCCGCAATAATCCGTCAAATGTTTTGGAGTCCGGCGGCATCTGCAAGACTTCTCGCATCAACACCTTTGAAATCATCAATTACGAGCATCGAATACGGGGCTACAGCCTCACGCGGGTTGGTAGTGGCAAGTGCCACCACATTCCCTCCTGAATCCCTTGCCGCCTGCAGTCCTGAAAAGGAGTCCTCGAATATGAAAGTCTCCTGCGGTCTCGCGCCGAACACCTCCATCCCCATCAGATAACAGTCAGGTGCCGGCTTCGATCTGGTGAAGTCCTCTCCGGTGAATATTCTCGTGAACAGGCTGCGGATTTCAGGATGCGCCCTGTAGACATTCTCCATTTTCCGTCTGTCAGAACTGGTCACGATGGCGGTCATGTAGCCGTCAGTCTTGAGGCTTTCAAGAAACTCTTTCACTCCCGGGACATAATTGTAGTCCATCTCCCTTTCGAAAACCTCAAGCCCGGATATGATTTCCCGCCTGCCTTCATCATTGTCTCTGAAATATTTGTCCAGGATTGTGGCCAGTGTCTGTCCTTTGATTCTGTGGCCGAAACCGGGGTCTGAGAAATATTTCTGTCCCAGGTCTTTCCAGAATATTGTGTATTGCCCTTCGGTGTCGAACACCACACCGTCAAGGTCAAAAAGAAATACGGGTCTGTCCATTGCCGTAGAATATATATGAATACAAAATTGCAAATATACACTAAAAAAGAAATGTATATATTTGCACGGTCTTTAATATTTTGATATGAATCCGGCTGAAGACAAGAATAAGATAGCCAAAGAGACGTTTCCGGTCCTTGGGATGAGTTGCGCAGCCTGTGCGGCGAGAGTGGAGAAGACGCTTTCAAGCCATCCCGGCGTGACCCGTGCAGCAGTGAATTATGCTGCCGCGACTGCAAATGTCGAGTATGACCCGGCTGTATGTACTTCCGGGGACTTGCGCAATGCGGTACAGGATGCGGGATACGACCTGCTGTGCGACAACGGCGGGTGCGATGTGGCAGACGAGGCGGAAAAGGCTCATGCGGAAAGATATGCCGCTCTGAAACGGCGGACGATATGGGCAATCGCCCTATCCCTGCCGATAGCGGTCATCGGGATGTTCTTCATGGATATCCCATACGCCAATGAGATAATGTTCGTCCTGTCCACACCTGTCGTATTCTGGCTCGGGCGTGGCTTCTACATCAGCGCATGGAAACAGTTGAAACACCGCACAGCCAACATGGACACTCTGGTGGCGAACAGCACCGGGATTGCATGGCTTTTCAGCGTTTTCAACATGCTTTTCCCTGATTTCTGGCTGTCCCGTGGCATAGAGCCTCATGTATATTTCGAGGCTTCGAGCGTCATCATAGCGTTCATCCTCCTCGGCAGGCTTCTGGAGGAACGCGCAAAAGGAAATACGTCAGATGCCATACGCAAACTGATGGGGCTTCAGCCCAAGACAGTGACCGTCGTGGATGACGGCGGGGAGCCAAAGGTGATACCGGTCACAGGAATAAGACCAGGCGACAGGATATCTGTACGTCCGGGGGAACGCATAGCCGTGGACGGGACAGTAGTGTCCGGGGCATCGTATGTAGATGAAAGTATGCTCAGCGGCGAGCCTGTCCCTGTGTCCAAACAGGCCGGTTCAGCCGTATTCGCAGGTACAATCAACCAGAAAGGCAGTCTTGTGTTCAGGGCGGACAAGGTCGGCTCTGACACCTTGCTCTCCAGAATCATAGTCATGGTGCAGGATGCCCAGGGAAGCAAGGCACCTGTGCAGAAGATGGTCGACAGGATTGCGGCGGTGTTCGTGCCTGTGATAATGTCGATAGCGTTCCTTTCTTTCGTGTTGTGGCTGCTCCTTGACGGGGAGAACGGATTCACCCACGGGCTTCTTGCCATGGTGACAGTGCTTATCATAGCCTGTCCGTGCGCTCTTGGCCTTGCCACCCCTACAGCCATCATGGTCGGGATAGGCAAGGGCGCAGAACGCGGGATCCTGATAAAGGACGCAGAGAGCATCGAGATTGCGCGGAAAGTCGATACCGTAGTCCTTGACAAGACAGGGACGGTGACTGAAGGCAGGCCTGAGGTGACAGGCATTGTATGGGATGACAGCATTGCGGACAGTGCCGCACAGCCGCATCTCATGAACATATTCTACAGTCTGGAGCGGCTCTCCGAACATCCTCTGGCGGATGCCGTGGTCAGGAGCCTGGATGGTGCAACTCCACAGGAAATCATTGGCTTCAAAAGCATCACAGGTGCAGGCGTGCAAGGGATATGCGACGGGACAATGTATCTTGCCGGAAACAGAAGACTCCTGCAGGACAATGGGGTAAATGTATCTCCGCTGCTCGGAAGGGCAGCCGAGTCCTTTTATGCAGAGGCCGCTACTGTGATATGGCTGGCCTCAGGACATGATGCTGTCGCAGTGGCTGCAGTCACGGACAAGGTCAAGGAAAGTTCAATCCGTGCAGTGCATCTGATGAAGAAAGAAGGCATAGAGGTTCATCTTCTGACAGGAGACAATCCCGAGACAGCGGCATCAGTGGCGTCAAAAGCCGGAATATCACATTTCAAGGCAGGCATCCTGCCCCAGGACAAGGCAGAATACATCAAGGAACTTCAGCGTCAGGGCCGTGTCGTGGCCATGGCAGGCGACGGCATCAACGACAGCGCGGCTCTTGCCCAGGCCGACCTCAGCATAGCCATGGGCACAGGCAGTGACATCGCGATGGATGTAGCCAAGATGACAATCATCTCATCTGACCTTACGAAGATTCCCGAGTCCCTGCAATTGTCCCGGCTGACAGTCCGCACCATCCGCCAGAACCTGTTCTGGGCATTCATATACAATATGATAGGAGTCCCTATTGCGGCTGGCGTGCTTTATCCGATAAACGGCTTCCTTCTGAATCCTATGATTGCCGGTGCGGCGATGGCTTTCAGCAGCGTCAGTGTCGTCACCAACAGCCTCAGGCTGAAAAGGAAGAGAATCGGGACATCCGATGTACCGGAACCAGACAAAGAACCTGTTAATAATAAGAAGATTATGAAAAAAGAACTTAAAGTGTCCGGAATGATGTGCAACCATTGTCGTATGCACGTGGAAAAGGCTTTGAATGCTCTCCCGGGAGTGAAGGCGACAGTGACTCTTGAGCCGCCTGTGGCGACTGTGGAGTTCTCTGACAAGGAATATACCCTTGCCGAACTGCAGAAGCAGGTGTCCGACGAGGCCGGGGAATATGTCCTTGGTGAATGATATGGCACGTCCGCTGTAAGGCGTGCACATTTTTCCGGAACTCCGGTACATTCCCGAACCGATATATTGCTATCTTTGCATCCGGATTCAGCACGGGTCTCCTTTCATTTGTCACTCCATGACTGAAGGGTAATGCCCCGTTATTGTACGGATGGGAGTATTTGGCAACAGGCAGAACAGTCTTCTCAAACTGGTGCAGGACGGTCTTCCGATGACCTTGATGCAGCAGTTGAGGCTGACTGTACAGTTGAGTATCCCCGCTGTCATCTCGCAGCTGTCTTCCATCCTGATGCAGTTCATCGATGCCTCGATGGTGGGGAGTCTCGGAGCTGAGGCCTCGGCATCAATAGGGCTTGTATCGACTACGACATGGCTTTTTGCCGGACTCATATACGCCTGTGCCACAGGATTCTTCGTGCAGGTGTCGCATCTTCTCGGTGCAAAGGATGCGGTGGCGGCCCGTGATGTCCTGCGCCAGTCCGTCACCATGTCAATGATATTCAGCCTGCTGCTGGTGGCGGCTGGCTGTGCCATAAGCGGCCCTCTCCCCCGTTGGCTTGGAGGCGAAGAAACCATACGGCACGACGCCACCATGTATTTTCTCATATACATCCTCGCCCTGCCTTCATTGCAGTTGAATATTCTTGCAAGCGGTATGCTGAGGAGCAGCGGGAATATGTACACACCTACCGTCCTGAACATCATCATGTGTATCCTCGACGTGATATTCAATTTCTTCCTCATTTTCCCGTCAAGGATTGTCATGATATTCGGGGCTGAAATCCCCGTTCCCGGGGCAGGACTCGGAGTGACAGGTGCAGCGTTGGGGACAGCATTTGCCTCTATAATCGTGGCGGTACTGCTGATGCATTCCCTCTGTATGAAATCCCCTGAACTGAGACTGACCCATGAGAAAGGCAGTTTCCGCCCTACGGCCAGATGTTTCAGGAACGCTTTGGGGATAGCATTGCCGATGGGCTGCGAGAGGGTCATAATGTGCGGGGCGCAGATAATGTCCACCGTCATCGTGGCTCCTCTCGGGACAATAGCCATTGCAGCCAATTCATTTGCCATCACAGCCGAAAGCATCTGTTATATGCCAGGTCACGGCATCTCGAATGCTGCGACCACGCTTGTGGGACAGAGCACCGGTGCACGGAGAAAGGACCTGACATGGAGTTTTGCCAACATATCTGTCATTATGGGTATTGCCGTCATGGCGGCAATGGGTGTGATAATGTATGTCGGGGCGCCGTATATCATGGGCATCATGACACCTGTACAGGAAGTTGTCGACCTCGGTGCACGCATATTGCGGATAGAGGCATTTGCAGAGCCGATGTATGCGGCGTCAATCGTGGCATACGGAATCTTCGTGGGTGTGGGAGACACGCTTGCCCCGAGCATCATGAATCTGGGAAGCATCTGGGCGGTCAGACTTTCCCTCGCCGCATTCCTCGCTCCGAGATACGGGCTGGAAGGGGTCTGGACTGCAATGTGCATCGAACTGTGTTTCAGAGGGATGATATTCCTCATAAGGCTGTACAGGAAAAAGTGGCTGAAATGACATATTCACACGTAAAATAAAGTATCTGACATGAAATACGATTTTGACGAGATGATTGACCGCCGCGGAAGCGGTTCTTACAAATGGGACGGGACAGACAGGAAGGACATTCTGCCGCTATGGGTGGCTGATATGGATTTCCGCGTCGCCGAACCGATAATGACGGCATTGCGCAAGAGACTTGAGCACGGGATATTCGGCTATACCAAGGTGCGGGACTCATATTATGAGGCCCTTTCCGGATGGTTTGCCCGACGTCATGGCTGGGAGATAGAAAAGGAGCAGGTAATATATACCATCGGGGTCGTACCGGCAATATCAGCCATCATCAAGGCTTTCACCCAACCAGGAGACAAAGTGTTGATACAGACACCTGTATACAACTGCTTCTATTCTTCCATACGCAACAACGGCTGTACATTTGCATCCAATCCTCTCGTCCTCGGGAATGCCTCGGACGACGGGGCGTCTGCGCTGGGTCGATATACGATTGATTTTGATGACTTGGAGAAAAAAGCGTCAGACCCTGCTGTGAAACTGATGCTGCTCTGCAATCCTCACAATCCGGCCGGACGCGTGTGGACTGTGGACGAACTCAGGCGGATCGGAGAAATATGCCTGAGGCACGATGTCATAGTCGTAGCCGACGAGATACACTGTGAACTCGTCTTCGGCGGACATAACTACACCCCGTTCGCCTCAATATCAGAGGAATTCAGCAGAAATTGCGTCACCTGTGTGTCTCCGAGCAAGGCCTTCAATATTGCCGGGCTGCAGATTGCTAACATCGTGACAGCCAATCCTGAGATGAAGTCAAGGATTGACAGGGCCATAAACATCAACGAGGTCTGCGATGTCAATCCTTTCGGTGTCGAGGCTCTCATTGCAGCCTATGATGAGGGCGAGGAATGGCTGGAGCAATTGTTGGGGTACCTTGAGGGCAACTGGCAGTATATGAGGGATTTCTGCGCAACTTCCCTGCCCGATTTCCCCCTTGTGGAGCTTGAAGGTACCTACCTGGCATGGATGGACTGCCGCCATCTCGGCATGGAGTCGGAACGGCTTGAGGAGGATCTTATAGAAAAGACCGGCCTATGGCTGAATGCCGGCTCCATGTACGGCGAAGAAGGCGAAGGCTTCATGCGGTGGAACCTTGCCTGCCCGAGGGCAAGGCTTGCCGATGCCCTGGACAGGTTCCGCAGGTATGTTTCAGAAATGACTTGTACTGGCTCGCGATGATGCGGCAGATGCTATTTCTTGTCAAACAGGTCTTTGATGCCTCCGAGGGAACTGAGCATTGAAGATGCCTCGTAAGGCATGTAGACAGTCTTGTTGTCCTTGCCGCTGACCATCTCCTTCATGGTCTCGATATATTTGACGGCCAGCATATATGAGGCAGGGTCTGAACTTGTGCCACGGATGGCGTCGGCTATCTTCGAGATGGCCTCGGCTTCTGCTTCCGCCTGGAGTATCTTGGCCTTTGCCTCTCCCTCGGCGACAAGTATCTGTGACTCCTTGTCCGCCATCGCCTTGTTAATCTGAGACTCCTTTTCGCCCTCTGATTTCAGGATGGCAGATGTCTTCTCACCTTCGGCCTTGAGAATCTTGGCCCTTCTCTCGCGCTCTGCCTGCATCTGCTGTTCCATGGCATTCCGCACGCTGGTAGGCGGCGTGATGTCCTGGAGTTCCACCCTGTTGACCTTGACTCCCCACTTGTTGGATGCATCATCCAGGACAGCGCGGAGTTTGGAGTTGATTGTGTCACGCGATGTGAGGGTCTCGTCGAGTTCAAGTTCACCGATGACATTCCTGAGTGTCGTCTGGGTCAGTTTCTCAATCGCATTCGGCAGATTGTCAATCTCATACACAGCCTTGAACGGATCCGTTATCTGGAAATACAGGAGGGCGTTGATTCGGGTGGTGACATTGTCCTTGGTGATGACGCTCTGCTCCGGGAAGTCATAGACCTGCTCCCTGAGGTCAATCCTGTCTGACATCCTCACCACTACCCTGCTGTCTCCGTCGAAGCCTTCGCGGACATACCTCACATAGATTTTGCGCGGCTTGTCAAGTATGGGCCATATGATATTGATACCTGATGAAAGCGTGCTGTGGTACTTTCCGAGCCTTTCGATGACCTTGGTCTCTCCTTGCTGGATGATTTTCAGCCCCATGAGGGCAAAAATGATTACAATTAGGGCAATAAGCCCCACAATGATGATAGTTCCCATATTATTTGCGGTTATTTTGATTGTTCCTGATTGTCGGCACCGGATGGTTTCCCGGCGACTTTGAGCACGACACTGTCAACATCGATGACAGTCACTTTTTCGCCTTTCTCCAACTCCCCGCCGTCAGCCGAGACTGCTTTCCAGTCATCTCCGTCAATCGCCACCCGGCCTGTGTTTGCTGCCGGGGAAATCCTCTCCGAGACTACGCCTTCCCTCCCTTTCAAGGCATCCACACCGCTCAGACGGCCGTTCTTGCTCTTCCTGAATGCTTTAAGCAGCAATGGACGCACAGTCACAAAAGAGACGAGGGTGATGATGGAAAACCAGATGAGCTGTCCTTCTATCCCGGCAGAGAGAGCCGCTGCCACGGCTGCCGCGACAGCCCCCAACGCCAGGCAGAATACTGCAAAACCTTGTGTGAATATCTCCACGACAACAAGGACAAGGGCGATAATCACCCAGATATGCCATATTTCCATATAAAATGATTCAAATGTTCAGATTTTTCAAATTTAATGATTATTCTGCGAATTCCTCCTTATCCGATTAAAAATTATTAATATTGCAGAAGCAAGGTTATGAAATATATGAGAAAAGGGATTTTTCAGGCGGCGGCATCGTTGTCATTCGCGTTGGCTGTCGTATTTTCGCCATCTTATGATGTCAAGGCACAGACGATAGAAGAAAGCAGTGACGGCCGCAGGTGGGCCGATATGTATGAACTGCCGGCATTTGCCGACAGGAAAGGACAGGAAGTCATTGTCCGCAGGACAGGGTACACTGTGTCTTTCAATCCGGGACTGAGAATCCCGAACTGGGTGGCATGGATTCTCACAAGGGAGCGTCTGAACACCAATGTCGCTTCCAGGCCCGGGACCGAGGCTTTTGTCCCTGACCCTCAGATCAAGGGCTGTCCGGACAGGCAGTACAACTATCAGAAATACCGCTACGAAAGAGGGCACATCTGCCCTGCCGCGGACAACAAATGGAGCGAGAAGGCCATGGACGAGTGTTTCTATATGAGCAACATCTGCCCGATGAGCATAAGTCTTAACCATGACGAGTGGAATGATATCGAGGAGAAAAGCCGCGACTGGGCAAGACACCGGTATCCGACGACTATATACATCGTAGGAGGCATCGTGCCGTCCTCAGCAGGGAAAGGAGCCAGGGACGTGCCTGCATATGTGGGGGTAAATGACGATATTGCCGTGCCATATCAGGTATTCAAGGCCCTGCTGAGGAATGATCCCGAGACAGGCTGGACTGCAATAGGATATGTATTTGACCAGACCGGGAGGACAGAGATGAAGACAATTGACGAGATCGAGGCTCTGACGGGATTCGACCTGTTCCACAATCTTCCTGACAATATTGAAAATAAGGTAGAGGCCGAGAACGGCAGTGCCGACTGGTACGGCTGCACTGATTTCTGATCTTCGTTTTCCTTTTTCGTCTTTTATCGTTATCTTTGTGTCCGTTAACTGAGAACCGTAGCAGGTAATGGACTATAAGATAGGCAAAGAGGCACGTTGTGCCGTTATCGGGTATGGAAGTTGGGCGACGGCCATTGCGGGGCTGCTGACCAGAAACGAATCGGACGTATGGTGGTATATACGCAATCCTGAAGTCCTCGAAGGAGTCATGACTGACGGGCGCAATCCGAAATATGTCAGCGAAGTGGAGTTCGATCTCGGACGCATTCATCCTTCAGATGACATCAATGAGGTCGTCCGCAACTCGGAGATCATCATCATGGCTGCCCCTTCCGCATATCTCAAGGATTTTCTTGAGCCGCTGACAGAGCCGCTGACAGACAAGTTCATCGTGTCCGCCATCAAAGGCATCATCCCTGGTGAGTATCAGACGGTCGCGGAATATCTCAGGGACAGGTACAGCCTTTCGTTCAAGCAGATAGGCATCATCGGAGGGCCTTCACATGCGGAAGAGGTCTCTAAAGGGAGACTCTCATACCTCACTGTCGTGTGCACATCTGATGACAATGCCAGGCTCATAGGCGAGAAACTGGCCAACTCATCAGTCCGTCTCAGCTACTCCTCCGACATCTATGGGGTAGAATATGCCGCAATCCTGAAGAATATCTATGCGATAGCAGTGGGCATGGCCGTGGGGCTCGGCTACGGGGACAATTTCCTGGCAGTGCTCATTTCAGACTGCGCCGATGAGATGACAAGATTCCTTGAAGAGAGTTATCCGGACCGGAGAAATACGATGGCACCTGCATATCTGGGGGATCTCCTGGTCACCTGCTATTCGATATATAGCCGCAACCGTCGTCTCGGACTGCTGATAGGCAGGGGATGCACCGTCAAAAGCGCACTGAACGAGATGACGATGATCGCAGAAGGGTATTTTGCCGCGGACTGTATCAGGCATATCAATTTCAAGCACAAAGTGAATATGCCTATAGCCGATATGGTGTATGATGTCCTGTATGCCAAGGCTCCGGCCAGACGCCGGATGAAAGAACTCTCGGCCCTGCTCTGACGATCCTGCCTTGTCGGAGGACTCCCTGTTATTCAATGATGCCGCACGAATAAAGCAGCCCCATGAATGGTGTCTGCTGCCTTCTGATGTATGGCTTGACCTTGCCTGTGTTTATCTCGTCCAATGTCCGGATGATGTCATAGGCGGCAATGAAATCCTTGCCTGTAAGATACTCCCCTTCAACCGACCTTTTCGTGCCCGGCTGTCCTCCTTTCAGGAAGATGCAGCTGCCTACAAAAACCGCAGAATACGGAATGCCTGTGACTGAGCAGAAAGTGCCGTTGGATTTGACATAGTCGACAACCATTTTCCATGCCTGCTCTCCGTCAAGATTGCCGAACTCCTCTTTTATCTTCATTGTACTCGGACTTCCGGACCAAAGGTATTGAAAATATTTCATAAAATGCCTATCTTGGGATGAATTGTTATAAATGACGGGCATCATGAATACATCTCCCCTTAGAATCAATGTCCGCTCGGAAATCGGAAGACTTGAAGCGGTGATGCTGCATTCTCCCGGCGCCGAAGTGGAGAACATGACACCAAGAAATGTCCAGAGGGCACTTTACAGCGATATCCTCAATCTCTCAATAGCCCAGGAGGAATATTCGAGACTGTATGGCGTACTGTCAAAGGTCTGCCGCATCTATGAAGTCAGACCGCTGCTGAAGAAAGTGCTTGACAATGCGATTGACAGGGCCGAACTCATCCGCAGGATCTGTGTCGGGGAAAATGCGACACGATATTATGAGAGGCTTATGGATATGGATTCCTCCCGCCTTGCCTCAGTACTTATTGAAGGGCTTCCGGCAGAAATTAACACCCTCACCTCATATCTGGCCAATGAGTATTATGCCCTCTATCCGCTGTACAACTTCTATTTCACCCGTGACTCCGCTGTCACTATCGGGGACAATGTGCTGATATGCAAGATGGCCAACAAGGTCAGGATGAGGGAGTCAGTCATAATGGAGGCAATCTACCAGTGCAGCGGGGCTTTTGAGTGCGGCATCACAGATGCAAACGGCTATCATCCTGAAAATTCTCCTGTCACCATGGAAGGCGGGGACATACTTGTGGTAAGGGATGACATACTCCTCATCGGGAACGGGTCCAGGACCTCCTCCCAAGGCATCGATTTCATGATCGACAGATTCAGCAAGAGCCATCCCGAAGGTACTCTGCATATCATTGTGCAGCAACTTCCCCACTCTCCCGAATCATTCATCCATCTCGACATGGTATTCACCATGCTTGACAGGGACAAGTGCATGATATTCGAGCCTCTCATCCTGGATGACCATCAGTACCAGACAGTTGATATAACAGTGACAGATGGGGTCGTCTCATCTATAAAGCCTGTCAGGAACATCATTTACGCCTTGCGGAGACTCGGGATTGATCTCAAGCCTGTCGTCTGCGGCGGCAGTGACGAATGGGACCAGGAAAGGGAGCAATGGCATAGCGGGGCAAATTCCTTCTGTCTTGCCCCGGGACAGATACTGACATACGCGAGGAATATCCATACCTTGGAAGAACTCGACAAGAACGGGTTCAACATCATATCGGCTGATGACGTCATATCCGGCAAGGCTGAGATTGCCGGCAGATGTGCCATAACAATATCCGGCTCCGAACTTCCTCGTGGAGGAGGCGGAGCCAGATGTATGACAATGCCGCTTTCAAGGATGGACGCCGGATGGTGATGTCAGAAATAGCGGTTCATTTCCTCAAGGACATAATGCCTTGTCATTGAGAATGCCACTCCTTTTGCCTGCAGCCAGGCGTTGATTCTGATGATGGCGTTGGCATATACAGTATGTGCCTCGTCCTTTCCGTCATCAGCCTTTAGCATGGTGTAGAGGATTTCCGCGAATCTGTTGAGATCATTGTCGTCAAAACCATATCTGGAAACAAGGACATTGATGAAATCGCCTGACGACAGGATGGCATCGATATCCAGGTCAAGTCTTCCGATCATCTCTGTCTTGACGTAATCATGGATTTCCGCAGAATCCGCTTTCCCCGAAAGCATCGACAGCCCTTTGAGAACAGAATCAACGGCTGCCCTGGTCTTGCTGACCTCTTTGATAATGTAGTCTTCCATCATGGCTCACAGATAATAATGGGTTAAGTCCTGATTTTGTCTATGAATACCGTCATTTCATGCATTCATGCTATCAAATTTAAACAATATCCGTCATTCCACCAAATTATCAGTCTATAAATAAAGCCTTGATTACAAATCTTAATCAGATTGTAATCAAGGCTTTATATTTCATATCAAAATGTGTCGTGCCGGTTAAGAATCCGTCACGGCCTCTCGTCCGCTTACTATTTGATACGCAGCATTTCTACCGGCTGCGAACGGACGGCATCAAGAGGATGGGCCTGCCTGCTCACTTTCCCGAAGTCTATCGTCTTCAGATCGATGCATCTTATGGTGGAGTTCCAGCAGGTCCTGTAATAGAACCTGAGGGAGGATTGGTCTGCGGATGTGGTCCATTGTGTTGCGCTCGGCAAGACCGATGGAGCCTCCCCTGCCTTGTGCTCGATACCTATAGGAATGTCGAAGTTGTTCAGTATCTGGAATGTCTCCATCACTGTCTCTTCGGATGTGGCATATTGGGGCGCAGTAGCCTTGTAGAATGCCGCTCTGACAAATCTTGAAGGAGGCGTGACGTCTCCCGGGATGCCGAGGAATCCGGCTCCGGCACCGAACTGTGACAATGTGACGCTGTCAGTGAGTTTCAGCGGAGAGGTCTGCCCCGGGAAGAGATTGACATAATTGTTGAGGTTGGTCATCTGCCATTCAAATCCGGGGGAATTGGTGAGAACCCCGAGCCTGTTCTCATAGAAATGCGGCTTACCGCCGGTAATCTCCAGCACGACCTGCCTGCCTGACGGCTCTGCTATGCGCCAGTGTGCTGTCCCTGCCTGGGGACTTGTGGCGACTATATGGATTGAACCAATGGCATCCTTCAATTCGTCGATTGTCGAGAAACTGGCCAGAATCCAGCCTGTAAGCTCCACATCCACGATTGTGGAGGAATTGAGGGAACTGTCGTATTCCTCGTACTGTCCGTATCCCGGGAAGAAGAAAAGCCCGGCAGACAGGCCGGTCTCATTCATGCCTTCTGTCACAAAACTGTCCTGGGTGACAGATATGCCTACATAGCCATATCTGGTGACGTATTCAAGTCCGTTCTGCCCGGATGGAGTGAGAGATGTGTTGGCTGAGTTCCGGGGTACTATCACATAGCGGCTTTCAAGGTCGCTTCCGCCCCATTCGCAGGTACGGGCAAGGACATGGCTGCCGTCTTTTGCTGTCAGGGATATGCCTGTACAGGCGTCCGCCTCTGTTGCGGACATGATCATTCCGGCGCACAGGACAGCGAGGGAAGATCCGAGAAAATGATTTTTCATGACTGAAAATTTTTATTCCCTGCAATATAATCATATTTTTGCTAAATTCGCACGCCATTAAAATTCAGGATATGAAAAAGATATTGGTTTCCGCTTTATTCTCGGCATTCTGCATCTTAATACATGCACAGGACGGAATCGTCGGGATTCTCCCTGCCGACACTTCAGGTGACAGGCTGCTCGACATGGAAGAGGCCACAATCTCTCCCGAGATGCATCCTGCTGACTTCGAATGCTCATGGACTCCGGACGGGAGATACCTGACTTTCAGGACGGCATCGGCCATGATGGGTATGTCGCCGGAAAACGGCGGACAGTCTGTCCTGGTGACGCTGGAGGATATCAACAAGGCTGCAGGAACGCGACTGGAGGCATTCCCTGCCTATGAGTGGCATGACAAGGACATTTTCCGCTTCGTCAGCGGAGGCAGGATAATCATGTTCGACATCTCCCGTATGGAGCCGTGCGCCATGACGCCTCTTCCAGAGGGTGCCGCAAACATCACTCCATGCCCTGCAGGAGGTTATGCCTACACATCAGGCAGGAGCCTGTATCTGAGCGACATCAGCGGCAACAGCATCCCTGTGGCCGTAAGCGGCAGTCCGGACATCACATACGGGCAGTTCGTCAGCAGGAACGAGTTCGGGATAACGCAAGGCATATTCTGGTCTGACAGCGGCAGGAAAATGGCCTTCTACCGCAAAGACGAGTCAGCCGTGACCTCATTCCCTCTGCTCGACATCACTACAAGGACAGGGTCGCTCTTTGAAATTAAATATCCGATGGCCGGAATGGGCTCGGAGAATGTAAGAGTCGGCATATATGACACCGCCTCCAACACTACGGTATATGTACAGGCGGATGATTTCGGATACGACCAGTATCTGACCAACATATCCTGGTCCCCGGACGACAGCCGGATATTCATACAGGTGCTGGACAGGAGCCAGAAGCATCTGAGACTGAATATGTACGATTCACGCACAGGAGAACTCGTCAGGACTCTTGCAGAGGAGAGTAACGACCGTTTCGTGGAGCCTCAGCATCCTGTATGGTTCCTCAAAGGCAGCAATGACAGGTTCATCTGGTGGACAGACAACCGTGACGGCTACAAGAACCTGTATTTGTGTGATACCGACGGCAACATCTCAAGGCTCACGGATACGGATGCTGATGTGGAGTATGTCGCGAATGACGGCAAGGATGTGTACTATACATCTGCAGAGGTATCCACTGCAGAAAGCCATTTGTTCAAGGTAAATGTGAAAAGCGGCAAGAGCACCCGTCTGACGTCCGTTCCGGGCTGGCATGAAATCAATATGAGCCCGGACTGCAGGGGCTATGTGGACAGTTACAGCAACCTCGGCACACCGCGCGTGGTGGATCTGTGCCGTGCAGACGGCAGGACGGTCTGCAATCTCCTTACGGCAGACAACCCGGCTGATGGCTACGCATGGTGCGAGATAGATTTCGGCACGGTGAAAAGCGCTGACGGGAAATACGACAACTGGTACAGACTCATAAAGCCAAGGGATTTCGACCCGTCCCGGAAATATCCCGTGATATTGTATGTGTACGGCGGCCCGCATTCCCAGATGGTCAGGAACACATGGTGTGCGGAACTGCGGCTGTGGGAGATGTATATGGCGCAGAGAGGTTATCTGGTGTATGTCCAGGACAACAGAGGCACCCTCAATCACGGTGCGGAATATGAGAAGGCCATTTACGGCCAATGCGGACAGGCAGAGATGGCCGACCAGATGGAAGGCATAAGGATGCTGATGGAACTGCCGTACGTCGACAAGGACAGGATAGGTGTGCACGGATGGAGTTACGGAGGATTCATGACCATATCCCTCATAACCAATTATCCCGACATATTCAAGGTGGCCGTTGCCGGAGGGCCGGTCATAGACTGGAAATGGTATGAGGTGATGTACGGGGAGCGGTATATGGGCAATCCGACCCTCAATGCCGGAGGATATGAGAAAGTAAGCCTCATCAACAAGGCGGCTGACCTGGAAGGCAGGCTGCTTATATGTCAGGGAGCGGTGGACAATGTGGTCGTATGGGAGCACAGCCTGAGTTTCATTCGTGAGTGCATCAAGAATAATGTGCAGGTGGACTATTTCCCGTATCCGTGTGCACAGCACAATGTGACGGGAAGAGACAGGATACATCTCATGGATAAGGTGACAATGTATTTTGAGGATTATCTGTAAGCGTTGTCCGGTTATGGGAAATTTCAGGGTCGGGATAATAGGTGCGGGCCATATAGCGGAGAAAATGGCTCTCACGCTGAACCGGATGGAAGGGGTGGAGGCATACGGGATAGCCTCCAGGAGCATGGAGAAGGCGGAGAGGTTTGCAAGGCTGCACCATGTCACCAGAGCCTATGGCTCGTATGAGGCGCTGGCGGACTCTCCGGAAGTCGATCTGGTATATGTGGCGACTCCCCACAGCCTGCATCATCCACATGTGAGGATGTGCCTGGAAAAAGGCAAACCGGTATTGTGCGAGAAATCCTTCATGCTGGACAGCAATGAGGCGGAAGATGTCATAAGGCTGTCTGAAGAACGGAATATATTCCTTGCCGAGGCCATCTGGACAAGGTATATGCCTTTCAGCAGGACCATATCGGAGATTGTCGGAAGCGGAAGAATCGGCAGGCCGATGATGCTCTCCGCCCGTCTCGGCTATCCTGTGGCGCACAAGGAGAGAATCATGAACCCGGCTCTCGGAGGAGGTGCCCTGCTTGATCTGGGGGTGTATGCCATCAATTTCGCATTGATGACGTTCGGGAATGACATCAAAGGCGTGACATCCTCATGCACCAAGGCGGAAAGCGGTGTGGATCTTCAGGACAACATCTGTCTTGTGTACGATGACGGGAAGATGGCTGTGCTGGCTGCAACGGTACTGTGTGCGGATGACAGGCAGGCTGTAATCTGCGGGGATGAAGGTTATATGACAGTCGACAATATCAACAATCCTCTTCATGCCTGGATATGGTCAAAGAATCATGTCCTCCTGGAGACAATTGATGCCCCTGCACAGATTACGGGCTTTGAATATCAGGTCAGGGCTTGCATTGATGCCATACGCGAAGGCAGGATTGAGACGGGCTTCATGCCGCACTCCGAGACTCTGTCCGTGATGCGGATAATGGACGGGCTCCGCAAGGAATGGGGTATCCGTTTTCAAGAATATTAATTTTAAAGCTATCGCATTTTTGTTATGTTTGTGCCCGAAAATGAACGGTTATGAAAACGATAAAGGACATATATAAAATAGGAAAAGGCCCGTCGAGCAGTCATACGATGGGACCGCAGAAGGCCGCAAAGACATATCTTGAACATCACAGGGACGCCGGGAGATTCCACGTCACGCTGTACGGCTCTCTTGCCGCTACAGGGAAGGGGCATCTTACAGATGTCGCCATCAATGAAGTGCTGGCCAGGACCGGAGGAGTGGAGATAGAATGGCAGCCAAGGATTTTCCTGCCGAAGCATCCGAACGCAATGGTATTCTCGGTGCTTGACGGGGAAGGAAACAGGATGGACGAGTGGACTTTCTACAGCATCGGAGGAGGCAATATCACCTGTGACCAGCTGCCGGTGGACAATTCCCCCGAGATATATCCTCTCGACAAGATGACTGACCTGCTGAACTGGTGCAACACCAACAACAGGTCATACTGGGAATATGTCCAGCAATATGAGGATGTCGACATCTGGGACTATCTGAACGAGATATGGAAGGCCATGTGTGCATCGATAGAGCGCGGGCTGGACAAGGAAGGCGTTCTTCCCGGGCCGCTTCATCTGAGAAGGAAGGCTGCCAGTTATTACGTCAGGGCTGAAGGATACAAGGATGTCCTCAGGACAAGGGGTATGATTTTCGCCTATGCTCTTGCAGTCAGCGAGGAGAATGCATCCGGCGGCACTATTGTCACAGCCCCGACCTGCGGCTCGTGCGGAGTGCTTCCTGCCGTCCTCTATCATCTGAAGAATGTGTACGGATACAGCGAGAAGCGCATCATACGCTCTCTTGCCACTGCTGCTCTTGTCGGCAATGTCGTGAAAGTGAATGCTTCAATCTCCGGGGCTGAGGTCGGATGCCAGGGAGAGGTCGGTGTCGCCTGTGCGATGACAGCCGCTGCTGCCAACCAGTTGATGGGAGGCAGCCCCGCCCAGATAGAATATTCTGCAGAAATGGGTCTGGAGCATCATCTCGGGATGACATGCGACCCGGTATGCGGTCTTGTGCAGATACCATGTATAGAAAGAAACGCATACGCTGCAGCCAGAGCCTTGGATGCCAACATATACGCTTCTTATACCGACGGTCTGCACCGTGTGTCTTTTGACCAGGTGGTCAGAGTGATGAAACGGACCGGGAAAGACCTCCCCTCTCTCTACAAGGAGACAGGTGAGGGCGGACTTGCCGCTGAAATAGACTGAGCATTCAGAATGATGCGGTCTCAGCTGCCTTGACAGCGGCAGTCTCGGCAAAATGTGCTGTGTTGTCCGCGTAGATGATGCCTCTTGACGAGTTTATGAGCAGGCCTCCCATATCGTTGGCGCCATATTTCATCACCTCTTCAGCCGAGCCCCCCTGCGCACCCACTCCGGGCACGAGCAGGAAATTATCAGGACAGAATGACCTGATCTCCGAAAGTTTGTCCGCCTTTGTCGCCCCGACCACGAACATCATGTTGTCAGGGTTCGAGATGGCCATCATCTCCTCCATCACGGCCTGGTACAGAGGCTTGTCCTCTTTCTGTGCCATCTGGAACTGGGATGCGGATGCGTTCGATGTCAGCGCAAGGACAATGGCCCATTTCCCTTCATAGCCGAGGAACGGCGTCACGCTGTCCGCTCCCATGTAGGGGGCAACTGTGACGGCATCAAAATCCATTGTCTCGAAAAATGCCTTGGCATACATCTTTGCAGTATTGCCGATGTCCCCCCTCTTGGCATCAGCGATGAGGAACATCTCAGGATAGTGGCTTCTGATATAGTCAACCGTGGCTTCAAGCGCCCTCACCCCGTCCGAACCATAGCATTCATAGAATGCCAGATTGGGCTTGTACGCGATGCAGTGCTCTGCCGTGGCATCTATGATTGCCTTGTTGAACTCCACAATTGACCTCGCCTTGCCCTTGAATTCCTGTCCCTGGAACATGAGTTCCCCGCTCTCTGCAAGCACCTTCACACATTCAGGCATCTTGGCGAAGTCCACATCCAGACCTACGCACAACATTGACCGCTTGGCCTGTATCTGTCTGTACAAATCTTCTCTTTTCATTTATTTTGCTGATTTGCGTTACCTGTATAATATTTATAGAACAATGAAATTGCTTCCATGCCTTTGAACAACTGGCTCAGGAGGTAACTCTCGTTGGGAGAATGTATTGTATCCCTTTCGAGTCCGAATCCCATCAGAAGCGGATCCGTCCCGAGTATCTTCTGCAGGTCTGCCAGTATCGGGATGCTTCCTCCTCCCCTGCTCGGTACAGGCTCAATGCCGTAGACGTCAGTCATGGCCCTTGATGCGGCACGGTAGGCCGGAGAGGATATGGGTATCAGGAAG
This sequence comes from uncultured Bacteroidales bacterium, assembly GCA_944323505.1. GTDB lineage: Bacteria > Bacteroidota > Bacteroidia > Bacteroidales > UBA932 > Cryptobacteroides. The sequence goes on along the minus strand of CALUST010000030.1, from coordinate 3,722 downwards.
CCGTTCCCTCCGTGGCAAGGCTTCACTTCAACAGTCACATAGTCAGGGGCAATCGCCTTGAAATGCTCCATGAACAGCCGTGTGACGGTCTCGCTGTCCTGGTTCGGGACAAGCCTCATGGATATTTTCGCATGAGCCGAGGACGGGAGCACAGTCTTGGCCCCTTCTCCGGTATATCCTCCCCAGATGCCGTTCACATCCAGGCACGGTCTGATGCCGGTACGTTCAAGCGTTGAATAGCCTTTCTCCCCTTTCACTTCCTTTATGTTGAGGAAACGCTTGTATTCATCAAGGTCGAACGGGGCGCGGGCCAGTTTTGCCCTGTCTTCGTCGGAAAGTTCCACTACATCGTCATAGAACCCTTTCACAGTGATATGCCCGTCCTTGTCAATCAATGACGAGATCATGTCGCACAGCACGTTTATCGGATTGGCCACTGCCCCGCCATAATGCCCGGAATGCAGATCCTTGTCAGGTCCTGTCACTGTCACTTCCACATACGCAAGTCCTCTCATTCCGCAATTGATTGACGGGACAGACTCTGATATCATCGTGGTATCCGAGACGAGGATAATGTCCGATGCCAGCATGTCCTTGTGTCCCTCCGCCCATCTGGCGAGAGACGGGCTGCCAATCTCCTCCTCCCCTTCAAATATGAATTTGACATTGTGCGCAAGTCCTTTCTCTCGGACCATATATTCAAAGGCTTTCAGATGCATGAACAACTGTCCCTTGTCGTCATTCGCCCCCCTTGCGTAGATGGCCCCGTCCCTGATTTCCGGCTCAAAAGGAGCAGACTCCCATAGTCCGACCGGATCCACAGGCTGGACGTCATAGTGACCGTAGACAAGCACTGTCGGGGCATCGTCACTGACCCTCTTCTCTCCGAATACTACTGGATGACCGTCAGTGGGAAACACTTCGGCCCGGTCTGCGCCGGCTTCTTTCAGCAGTTCGACAAGCCTGTCGGCGCATCTGTTCATGTCACCCTTGTGCTCATCAAGAGAACTGACAGACGGGATTCTCAGCAGTGAGAACAGCTCGTCCAGAAACCTGTCCCTGTTCTTTTCGATATAATCTTTCATATATTTCAGAAATTTTGGCAGTTTTTCATGTCAAAGAGTGCCGATGGACTGGCAAATCATTGCAATATACGAAATTTTGTCAAAGAGAAGAAAAATTCCCGACACCTGCAGTCTCCATTATTGCAGGCATCAGCAACGAAAGGACAAACTCCTCTTCCATGAAATGGGTGCCGTCATATAACGCAAACGACTCTTCTCCGAAATATCTGCGCCAAGTCCTGATGCTGACGATGCCGCTTCTCCTGTAATGGTCATGACGCCCGAAGAAGGCGAAGAAACTGTCATTGCTCCCGGAGTATGGGGAATTTGCGAGGGCTGCCTTTCTGAGATTGCGGAACTTTCTCATCGTGGAAAATGTGAAATGCAGCCTTTGCCTGTCTCCCTCCCTCGGTCTGTAGATCCTGTCCAGCAGCCATGTCATTCCAGGGAGAAGGGCGAGAGGAGCAAGATATCCGAGATAGAGCGGGGCATTCAGCGACGGAGACACGAGGATATGCGGGACACCCTTTATCCTGATGGCGTTGAGTGAGCCGAGGGACTCTCCGACCACGACGGTCGGTTTAAGTTCTTCAGTCCATGACTGTATCTGCTGCCATGCGACTTCCGGATCGAAATCGTATGTCCGTACTATCACATTGCACCCTGTGATATGCTCACTCAGAATGGCCGGAATGCGGCTGTCTCCTCCTCCTCCCATGCCATGAATGTATAAAACATTTTTGTTATGATTCATAACTAATATGTTTTATTCTTTAATATACACAGATTTACAAAAATGGAAAGACTCTTTTGACAGAATCTTTCCATTATCTTGTCTGATACCGTACAAGCCATCAGAATTTGAACGAATCCTTGAGTGCGGTGGTCTTGTTGAATACGAAATGCCCGGGTACGGAGTCAGGATCCTTGAAGAAATATCCTGTCCTCTCGAACTGGACGGCAATCCCGGACTCATCTTCAAGAAGAGCCGGCTCTGCATATCCTTTCGCTATCACGAGGGACTCCGGATTGAGATAGTCCTTATAGTCCTTGTCTTCAGGAATTGAATTCATCTGCGGCTCAGTGAAGAGCTTGTCGTAGAGACGGAGTTCGATTTCCTTTGCGTGACCGCAGGACACCCAATGGATAGTCCCCTTGACGGAGCGCCACTCGCCCGCTCCCGGTCTTGAAGCCGGGTCGTATGTGCATTTGATTTCCGTTATATTCCCGGCCTCGTCCTTCACGACTTCCTGGCACTTGATGATATAGGCATATTTGAGTCTTACTTCCCCGTCCGGCTTGAGCCTGAAATATTTCTTCGGAGGCTCTTCCATGAAGTCTGCTCTTTCTATATAGACCTCTCCCGTGAACGGGACCTTGCGTGCAGGACCGTCAGGAGCCGCAGGATTGAGAGGAGCATCGAACCACTCCACCTTGCCCGGCTCCCAGTTGGTGATTGTCACCTTGACAGGATCCTGGACGACCATATACCTGTTGGACCGTTCATTGAGGTCCTGTCGTACACACCATTCCATGAGCTGCAGGTCAATGAGCTGCTCACGCTTGGCCACTCCGACCTTCTCGGCGAACATCCTTACCGCCTCCGGAGTATATCCGCGTCTTCTGATACCGCAGATCGTCGGCATACGCGGGTCGTCCCAACCGCTCACATAATGGTTCTTCACAAGTTCGAGAAGTTTCCTCTTGCTCATGACAGTGTATGTGAGGTTGAGTCTTGCGAACTCGTACTGATGTGACGGGAAGATGCCGAGTTTCTCGATGAACCAGTCATACAGAGGCCTGTGCACATCGAATTCAAGGGTACATATAGAATGTGTGATATGTTCGATACTGTCGCACTGCCCATGGGCGAAGTCGTACATCGGATAGATGCACCATTTGTCCCCTGTCCTGTGGTGGCTGGCATGGATGATCCTGTACATCAGCGGGTCACGGAACAGCATGTTCGGATGCGCCATGTCGATCTTTGCCCTGAGCACTTTCTCGCCGTCAGCATATTTCCCGGCTTTCATCTCCCTGAAAAGCCTAAGGTTCTCCTCGACAGGACGGTTCCTGTACGGACTTTCGACTCCCGGGGTCTGGACAGTCCCCCTGCCGGCACGTATCTCTTCCTGCGTCTGGTCATCCACATAGGCGAGACCTTTCCTGATCAGGTCCTCTGCCCATTCGTAGAGCTGGTCGAAATAGTCCGAGGCATATCTCTCGTTCTCCCACTGGAAGCCGAGCCACTTGATGTCCTCCTTGATTGAATCCACGTATTCGGTATCTTCCTTGACGGGATTGGTGTCATCGAAGCGGAGATTGGTCTTGCCACCGTATTTCTTTGCCAGCCCGAAATTCAGGCAGATGCTCTTGGCATGGCCAATATGAAGATAACCGTTAGGCTCAGGCGGGAACCTGGTCATGATGCTGTCACATTTTCCTGATGCGAGATCCGACTCTATGATCTCTTCGAGAAAGTTGAGATTCCTGGTCTCATTCGAGTCATTCCTTACCTCTTCCATATCTGGGCGTCTTTTTTCTAAATTGTGCAAATATACGCAGAAGCCGAGAGCAGAGCAAATGTTTTTGCTATGCCGAGGCGTGAACAGTATAAATGCCGCAACGGCGGCAAATATACGCAGAAGCCGAGAGCAG
>CALUST010000029.1 GCA_944323505.1 uncultured Bacteroidales bacterium | reverse complement strand
TAAAATTGATTAAAATTGTGCCGAAATTTCATTAATCGATATAAAATGGCCGAAAAACTAATTTCTAAGATTCCTGAGGGTCCTTTGTCTGAAAAATGGACAAAGCATAAATCTCAGCTTCGTGTTGTCAACCCTGGCAACAAAAGGAAACTTGAGATCATCGTCATCGGAACCGGACTTGGTGGGGCATCTGCAGCTGCCACACTTGGTCAGCTCGGTTATAATGTCAAGGTGTTCTGTATAAGCGATTCCCCTCGTCGTGCACACTCTATTGCCGCACAGGGAGGTATCAATGCAGCCAAGAACTATCAGAATGACAATGACTCGGTTTACCGCCTTTTCTATGAGACCATCAAAGGAGGAGACTACCGCAGCCGTGAGGCCAATGTATACCGTCTCGCCGAGGTCAGCGGGAACATCATAGACCAGTGTGTCGCACAGGGTGTTCCTTTCGCACGCGAATACGGCGGACTTCTTGCAAACCGTTCGTTCGGAGGTGCACAGGTGAGCCGTACATTCTATGCACGAGGCCAGACCGGCCAGCAGCTTCTTCTCGGTGCGTATGCTGCCATGAACCGTCAGATTGCCGAAGGTACTGTCAAGAGTTACCCTCGCCATGAGATGCTTGATGTGGTGCTCATTAACGGGGAGGCTAAAGGTATCATAGCCAGGAATCTTGTCACAGGTGAAATAGAGAGATTCGGCGCACATGCAGTCGTTATCGCTTCAGGAGGATACGGAAATACCTATTTCCTTTCAACCAATGCGATGAACAGCAACGGTTCAGCCGCATGGCAATGCTATAAGAAGGGGGCATATTTCGCCAACCCTTGCTTTGCCCAGATACATCCTACATGTATACCTGTACATGGCGACCAGCAGTCCAAGCTTACACTCATGTCCGAGTCACTCCGTAATGACGGACGTATATGGGTGCCTAAGAAGAAAGAGGATGTGATGAGACTCCGCAAGAAGGAGGTAAAGCCTTCAGACATTCCTGAGGAGGATCGTGACTACTATCTCGAGCGCAGGTATCCTGCATTCGGAAACCTTGTCCCTCGTGATGTCGCTTCACGTGCGGCAAAAGAGAGATGCGATGCAGGCTTCGGTGTCAACGAGACAGGACTTGCAGTCTTCCTCGATTTCAGCACAGCCATCAAGAGACTCGGAGTCGACAAGATCCGCGAAAGATACGGCAACCTCTTCCAGATGTATCAGAAGATCACTGATACAGACCCGTATAAGGAGCCTATGATGATTTATCCGGCCATCCACTATACTATGGGAGGTCTCTGGGTTGACTACAACCTTCAGACTACCGTTCCTGGTCTTTACGCCATCGGAGAGGCCAATTTCAGCGACCATGGCGGAAACCGTCTCGGCGCATCTGCCCTCATGCAGGGTCTCGCTGACGGATATTTCATCCTGCCTTACACCATCGGAGACTATCTTGCATCACAGTTCAAATATCCTGTGCCTGATACGAATGCCCCTGAATTTGTGGAGGCTGAGAATGCAGTCAGGACAAAGATTGACAAACTGATGTCAATCAAAGGAAAGCATACAGTAGACGAGATCCACAAGAAGCTCGGACACATCATGTGGGAATACGTCGGTATGGCCCGTAATGAGGAAGGCCTCAAGAAAGCCATCAGCATGATACAGGATCTCCGCAAGGAATTCTGGTCTGACGTATATGTCGCAGGTGACAAGGACACATTCAACCAGGAACTCGAAAAGGCTCTCAGACTTGCAGATTTCCTTGAGATAGGAGAACTCATGGCACGTGATGCACTTCACCGCAAGGAGTCCTGCGGAGGACATTTCCGTGAGGAGATGCAGACTGAGGACGGGGAGACCAAGCGTGATGACGAGCATTTCATGTATGTCGCTGCATGGGAGTACAAGGGTCAGGACAAGGAACCTGAACTCCATAAGGAACCACTCGTTTACGAGAATATCAAGATAGCTACCAGAAACTATAAAGACTAATTGAAATGGATTTGACTTTGAAAGTATGGCGTCAGAAAAACGCCAAGACAAAAGGGCATTTCGAGACCTATAAGGTCAAGAACATATCTCCAGACAGTTCTTTTCTTGAAATGCTCGATATTCTCAATGAGCAGCTCATCCATGAAGGTATGGATCCGGTAGCTGTTGAGAGAGGATGCCAGAGCAGCGGTCCTGTATCGTTCGACCATGATTGCCGTGAGGGTATCTGTGGTGCCTGTTCACTCTATATCAACGGCCGTGCACATGGACCAGATGATGAGGTGACTACCTGCCAGCTCCACATGCGCAAGTTCAAGGACGGTGACACCATCACTATTGAGCCTTGGAGAAGCAATGTATTCCCTGTAATCAAGGACCTTGTGGTTGACCGTAAGGCATTTGACAAGATCATGCAGGCAGGAGGCTTCATTTCCGTCAATTCGGGCGGAGTTCCTGACGGAAATGTCATTCCTATCTCTCACGAGACAGCTGAGGAGAGTATGGACGGTGCAGCCTGCATAGGTTGCGGTGCCTGTGTGGCTACATGTAAGAACGGCTCTGCAATGCTTTTCGTCGCTGCAAGAGTAAGTTCTCTGGCTCTTCTTCCTCAGGGCAGGGTAGAGGCTGCAAAACGCGCAAAGGCAATGGTCGCAAAGATGGACGAGCTCGGTTTCGGAGCCTGCACCAACACTCGTGCCTGCGAGATGGAGTGTCCTAAGCACGTCACCGTCGCACACATTGCACGTCTCAACAGAGAATTCATCTCAGCCAAGTTCAAGGAATAATCACCGGGATTATTATATCAATAAAAAGGGGACCATTGTGTTCCCTTTTTTGTTTATATATTTGCTCCTTGTATATCATAATAATTTCACATGGGAATAAATGTTTCCGGCAGAGTGATTTCGTCTATATTGAAATCATTATCAATATCATTGCTGCTGGCAGTGAATATTGGCGCAAGTGCCGATGAGGTAAGTGTCGTAAAGGCGAGACAGGTTGCGGAGAATTTCTTTTCTTCCGTCCCGTCGTCAAAGTCGCAGACATCTGAAATTGTACTCAAATGGACAGGGGAGTCGCTTCTTACCAAGTCCTATTCTGCATCTTCGCCGTTCTATGTATTCGAGAATACATCCGGAGGCTTTGTGATAATATCCGGAGATGACTGTCTGCAGCCAATACTTGGATATTCCTATGATTCATCTTTCCGTACAGAAGGGATGCCATCCAATATCAGTCACTGGTTCTCGACACTCAAGGACGGCATTAACCATATAAGAAATACCGGTTGCATACCTGATGGCAGGACGTCATCCTTGTGGGAGGATTTCATGTCCGGGCAAGGACAGCCTGATGGAGACATGACTCCTGTGCTGTATGAGACCGCCTTATGGAATCAGGGGTCACCCTACAGCCGTAAGTTGTCAAAATACGGTCCTTATACTGGTTGCGGGGCATTGGCCATGGCTATCATCATGAGATATTTTTCTTATCCTGAATGCGGGCAAGGCGAGGTAGGAGGATACTCATATATCGACATGAGCGGCAGAAATGTGTATGTTGAGAAGCATACATTAGGGGACAGTTATGACTGGGACAATATGCCTTTGAAGTATTATTCCGACAAGGAGGAACTCCATCCTGTCTATACTGAGGTACAGGCTGATGCGGTCTCTGATCTTATTTTTGACTGCGCCCTTGCTCTTGAGTCCCAGTTCTACGGCGATTACGGTACTTCAAGCAGCGACTACAGTTATGCCTCGGCATTGAAGGATCACATGGGGTATGACTGGGGCATGACATTGTGTGACAGGCGTTCATATTCCACAGCGCAATGGCTTGAAATGATATATTCCAATCTGAGAGAGGTAGGTCCTGTATGGTATTCCGGTACCGACCCTGCCGAAGGCGGGCATACTTTTGTGGTAGACGGGTTTGACAGCAGGGGAAATCTACATGTCAACTGGGGCTGGGGAGGCAATGACAACGGCTATTATGCATTTCCTGATATGAATGGATTTGAGGAGTATCAGACGGCTGTCCTCGGCATCAAACCTTTTGAAAGCGAGGAAAACAGCGGTAGTATGCTTGTTCTGGCAGACTATAACGGTATAGACGGTCTTGAACTCTATGGTACATCACATGTTACGAAGAACCAGCCTTTCCAGGTCATTATAGGGATTCTGATGAATTACGGCATGTTTGACTTCAATGGGGAGATAATCCTCGGTCTTGTGGACATAAACGGCGATCTCAAGCAGAATCTGGGCAATCTGATGACATTTGATGACGGACCTCTGTCTTCATCTTACGGATGGGCCGGAGAGAAGATAGATGCGGAAATCACCTGTGATATAGAGTCAGGAGATGCCATAATGCTCCTGTACAGGGATTCAGTGTCTGGTGACTGGAAATTCCTGACTGCAGGAAAGGATTCAGGAGTAAATGACAGGATTTATGTCGGAGATGAGGTAAATATAGGGGAGAAGACATCTTTTGAATATGATGCACTGGCAAGGACAGTCACTATCATCACTTATCCTGAGATAAAATGGGAAATTATCGATAAGGATGATACTGCTGTTCTCTCAGGATTGTCAGATCAGTCAGGACGCATTGTGGTATCCAGGGATGATATCATGCCCGGGGAGTATTTTTTCAGGATAAGTTCGCCTGCGGGGTCAGGTTGTTTCACGCTGGTATTATAAATGATTTCTGATATGGACAGATATATCTTTGCTTTTTTCATGATATTGTCTCTTGCGGTGTCCTCATGTACAAAAGTTGAGGAGACCTATCTTCAGATTATTGACAAGAGTTTCAATGTGCCTGTCGGAGGAGGTACCTATGAGGTCCATATAGGTTCAAATGAACGCTGGGCCGTGTCATCGGACTGCAGTTGGATAGGATATGTATATCCTGATGATTTCACTGACAATTCGGTACTTCTTGTTGATATCGGGCAGAATGATTCGGGGAATGAGAGGGAAGGCAGGCTGACAATATCGGTCTCCGGTTTTTCTGAGACTGTGGTATTTGTTCAGAACGGTGAAGATACCATAATCATTTCGGAACATGTCATGTATGTTCCGGCCGAAGGAGGCAATATTGCGGTTGAAGTCATGTCAAATATAAGTTATGGATACCGCATCGCTGAAGATGTTGACTGGATTTCAGAGGTTGCGACAAAATCTCTTTCTGAGACATTGTATACTTTTCATGTAGAGTCTAACCCAGGATACGACAGGAGGGAGGCATGTATCATATTCGAGTCTGAGGACGGTATTTCTGATGAGGTCAAGGTGATACAGGAGACGTCCAACAAGGTTCTCAGAATATGTCATGACAGGGACTTCTTCACTCTTCCTGTTTTCGGTGGGCAGGATATTTCCGGCAAGGTTGACTGGGGAGACGGCGTACTCGAGCAATACGGCATTTCTTCAGGGCATGATTATGACAATCTCCGATGGAAATATGTAACTGTATCACTTTCTGATGCCGAGTCGTTCAGGATTGAGAATCTTGACGGGATATCAGTCATAGACATCTCCCGTTTCTGACATCACTTCCTACCAGAGGAAGTTGTTGAACGGATAGCGTCCTGCGTGGATTTCCGCGACCATCTTGTACAGGTCTGCGCGCAGTTTGTCTATCCCTATCCTGTTTTTTGCAGATATGAATATGCAAGGTGTGTTCTCTTTTGCTATCCAGCTCCTCTTGAACTCTTCCAGAGTGTAATTTTCCTGCTTTTTAGGCTCCAGGGAGAACTCGTCATACTCTTCATATCTGTATGCGTCAATCTTGTTGAATACGACGAAAATAGGCTTGTTTATGGCGTTTATATCCTTCAGTGTCTCTTCGACTACCCTGATGTGTTCTTCGAAGTTCGGATGAGAGATGTCCACCACGTGCATAAGTATATCCGCCTCTCTTACCTCGTCAAGGGTGCTTTTGAAGGCCTCAACTAGTTGTGTAGGGAGTTTCCTTATGAATCCTACAGTGTCGCTGAGCAGGAACGGCACATTCTCTATGACAACTTTTCTGACTGTCGTGTCAAGTGTAGCGAAAAGTTTGTTTTCAGCAAAAACGTCACTCTTGGCAAGCAGGTTCATCAGGGTACTTTTCCCTACGTTGGTGTATCCTACGAGAGATATCCTCACCAGAGAGCCTCTGTTCCCCCTTTGTGAGGCCATCTGCTTGTCAATTTTCTTCAGTTGTTCCTTGAGTTTTGCTATCTTGTCCTGGATTATTCTCCTGTCTGTCTCAATCTGTGTCTCACCGGGGCCTCTCATACCGATACCTCCTTTCTGTCTTTCAAGATGTGTCCACATTCTTGTCAGGCGAGGCAGAAGATACTGATACTGGGCAAGTTCGACCTGTGTCTTGGCATATGCTGTCTTTGCCCTCTGTGCAAATATGTCCAGAATCAGGTTTGTCCTGTCCAATATCCTGCAGTTCAGTTCCCTTTCTATGTTTCTGAGTTGTGTCGGTGTCAGTTCGTCATCGAAAATGACAACATCTGACCCGTTTTCTTCTATGTAATTCTTTATTTCTTCAAGTTTGCCGCTTCTGATGTATGTCCTTGTATCAGGCTTGTCTACTTTCTGGATGAATCTCTTTTTTCCTTCAGCTCCGGCAGTCTCTGCAAGGAATTCAAGTTCGTCAAGATACTCCAAAACCTGCCTTTCGTCGTCGTTCTGCTTGATTACTCCGACAAATACCGCTTTTTCGATGTATTTTTCTCTATTGTCCATATATTACTTATATGAGGGCATCAAAAAAGGTGGCCGGTATAGAAATACTGCCACCCTTTCAGCAATCTTCCAAGAACTGCTTATCTCAATTGGAATATCACAGGGAATGTGTAGGTCACTTTCACTGCACGGTCTCTCTGCTTTCCTGGAGTCCACTTAGGAGACATTGAAACCACTCTGACAGCTTCCTTGTCAAGTGACGGGTCGACACCACGGAGTACTTTCACATTACTTACAGTACCGTCAGTGTTCACTGTAAACTGTAGAGTGACACGTCCTGATACACCGTTTTCCTTTGCAATCTCAGGGTACACCAGTCTTTCATTCACCCATTTCGAGAAGGCGTTTGCATCGCCGCCCATGAATGAAGGTTTCTCTTCGACGAGCTGGAAAGGAATTGCTTCCTCCTCAACGACTTCCTCTTCCACGTTCTCTACGTAATCCATGATTTCAACGCCCATGCTGGCATCGTCCTCAAGATTCATGAAAAGGTCGTCATCAACCTGAATCTCATCGTCTACAATATCGATCTGGTCAGAAAGCACAGGAATACTTGGTGCTGATGGAGGTGGAGGAGGGGTCTCTTGAGTGATAGGAACCATATCTTCAACTTCCACAACCTGTGTTGTCTCTTCAAGAACGGCTACCTGCTTCTCGGCTGTTGTCCATTCAAATGCCACATAGACTACAGCAAGTGCAAGGATAAGTCCGATTTCAAGGAAAAGCAGCTTCTTGTTTTCGAGATTAGCCTTTTCTGATTTCTTAACTTCCATATTACTTGTGTTTTATTTCCTTTTTTGCCCGGTAAAGTTAGAAATAATAATTATTATTTCATAATTTTTTCCATATATGTTGTAGATTTGCGAAAAATTTCTTGTATGATTACATTTCATTTTGAAGAGACACCTTTTGTGTTCAGACAGAAGACTCTTACGAGGAGATGGCTCAAACTTGTGGCAGAGAGTGAGATAAGAAGGATAGGGGACATTGCTGTGATTTTCTGTTCTGACAATTATATACTTGATATCAACAGAAGGTATCTTGGACACGACTATTTCACAGATATCATCACCTTTGACTATTGTGAAGGAGACAGGCTTTCAGGTGATCTCTTCATCAGTGTAGACAGTGTCAAGGAGAATTCGATAGAGTACGGGACAGAGTTTGAGGATGAACTCAACAGGGTCATAGTGCACGGACTCCTGCATCTGATAGGCTATGATGACCATACGGATGAAGATATAAGTGTCATGAGATCCAAGGAGAATTATTACCTGTCTTTGAGAGAATTGGTCTGATGGAAAAGAAAGTCTATGATGTCATAGTTGTGGGTGGCGGCCATGCCGGATGTGAGGCGGCGATGGCGGCGGCTCGGCTCGGGTCGTCTGTCCTTTTCATAACGATGGACATGAGCAGGTTTGCGCAGATGTCATGCAACCCGGCTGTCGGAGGGATTGCGAAAGGCCAGATAGTCCGCGAGATTGATGCACTCGGGGGATATATGGGTATTGTGACTGATGCTTCGACTCTCCAGTTCAGGATGCTCAACAGGTCCAAAGGCCCTGCAATGTGGAGTCCCCGTGCACAATGTGATAAATTGCATTTCAGCCTGAATTGGAGAAAAATCCTTGAAAATACTTGTAACATAGATATTTACCAAGATACAGCGATTGATTTTGTCTTCTCTGGTTCGCGTATTGCGGGCTGTCGTACGACTACCGGAGCAATATTCAATTCTCAGACACTTATCCTGACTGCCGGAACCTTTCTTGACGGTCGTCTTTTCATAGGAAGAAACTCTTTCGAGGGAGGAAGGATAGGGGAGTTGTCTTCACACGGTCTTACATCCCGGCTTGTCGAGATGGGTATCAGGACAGCAAGAATGAAGACAGGTACTCCGCCAAGAATAGATATTTCATCAGTCGATACAACATCACTTCCCGTGCAGACCGGCGACGGGCATCCTGACAAGTTCTCTTATCTTCCGTTTCTTTCCACTGCCCAGAACGGCACTCCTCAGATGCCGTGTTTTGTTGTCCATACCAATCCAGAGGTACATGATATCCTCAGGACAGGATTCAAGGATTCCCCGTTGTTTTCAGGTATGATCACAGGGATAGGTCCCAGATATTGTCCAAGCATAGAGGACAAGTTAAGGACTTTTGCTGACAAGGATTCACATCAGCTGTTTCTTGAGCCGGAAGGAAGGAATACTAATGAGTACTATCTTCAAGGTTTCTCATCGTCTTTGCCTCTTGAAGTGCAGTTAGAGGCTTTGCATCATATAAAGGGGCTGGAGAATGCCAAGATATACCGCCCGGCCTATGCTGTCGAGTATGACTATTTCGATCCGACGCAACTCAAGCCTACTCTTGAACTCAAGTCTATAGAGAATCTTTTCTTTGCCGGACAGATCAACGGCACGACAGGATACGAGGAGGCGGCTGCACAGGGCCTTGTTGCAGGTATCAATGCGCATCTGAAAGTTCATGACAAGGATCCTTTCATCTTGAAGCGTGACCAGGCTTATATTGGAGTCCTTATTGATGACCTCATCACCAAAGGAGTTGATGAGCCATACAGGATGTTCACTTCTCGGGCAGAGTACCGTATTCTTCTCAGACAGGATGATGCTGACATCCGTCTGACTCCGCTGTCATATTCAATAGGTCTTGCTGACAAGTTAAGATATGACCTTACTATGAGAAAGTATGACACTGTCTCTCGACTGGATGATTTCTTTGACTCTGTTTCTTTGAAACCGGATACAGTCAATTCATATCTCTCTTCTGTAGGTTCTGCAACGACAGATTCAAAGAAGCGGATTTCAGATTTGATTGTCCGGCCGCAAGTCAGTCTCTTGTCTCTAATAAATATTGTTCCACGTGGAACTTTTGATAAGTCCGGAATAAATCTTGACTCTGCCTTCTCTTCTCCGGCAGAAGACGTCTTCAGGGAAAAGGGGGGATACTATCAAGCGTTGTCAGAGCCGGAACGTCTTGATGAGATTGTCTGCAGTTCTGTCAAGTCTACATCTTATCATGATGCCCTCAAGATTCTTTCATCCAATGTTGATTATCCTGTCTCTCTTGTCAGGGATGTTGACATGGATGCTGTCCTGGCTGATGATTACAGGAATAAGGTCATTGAATCTTGCGAGATTGCCGTCAAATACAAGGGATATATTGAAAGGGAGAAGAGAATCGCCGACAAGATAATGAAGTTGGAGAACCTTCAGATTCCTGAGGATTTCGACTTTGACAGGGTAGAGAGTCTGTCAATAGAGTGCCGTCAGAAACTCAAAAGATATTCTCCTCGGACGATAGCACAGGCTTCCCGTATTTCAGGAGTATCACCTGCTGACATTTCTGTCCTGCTTGTGTATTTCGGCAGATGATTGTTATTTTCTGCAGCGTGATACTATCTGTACAATGATTCTGTAAACGGAGTATACCAGCAGCAACCACCACAGGATTTCAGTGAATGTGGTCATTTCGGCCTCGCCTGAATAATGTTTCCAAAGGAAGGCGATGGAACATACAAGGATAATGACAGTGCAAATCAATGTTGCAATCTCTTTCCAGTTGATTTTCTTTTTCTGTTCGGTTTCCATGATTCTATTCTGATTTTTGTTCCACGTGGAACATTAGAGTCTTTTCAATGAGAATTTGATGATTGATTCCAGTCCGGCATCAGGATTCTCTTTCACAACTGCAGCGACTGCTTTTGTCACGTTGGCTTTGGTGAATCCGAGAAGGACGAGTGCAGTCACAGCCTCTTCGACAACAGCATTATCCTTGCTTGCGAATATTGCGCTTATATCTGCGCCTCCTCCACCTTTTTCGATCTTGTCTTTAAGTTCCAGGATGAGTCTTTGGGCACTTTTCAGCCCGATTCCCTTTATGCTTTTTATCCTGTTGATGTCTTCGGCGATTATTGCATTTCTGATTTCATCTGAAGAGAGAGATGAGAGCATCATCCTTGCTGTAGCCGCTCCAATCCCGGAAACCCCTATGAGGAGCCTGAACAGTTCCCTCTCATCTTTTGAGGCGAAACCGTAGTACAATTCCTCATCTTCGCGCAGATAATGGTGAATGAAGACAGTGACATCAGTCTTGTTTTCCAGTTGGCTGAATGTCTGAAGCGAGATAAGGATGTGATATCCGATGCCGTTGCATTCGACGATTGCATCGGTCGGACTCAGTTCTGTCAGTTGGCCTTTTATGTATTCAATCATTCTGTCGGTTAATTTGAGTATGAGTGCAAAAATATTAAAAATCGTTTATGCTGATGCCAATTGATTGTTGTTTTTGTTAACTTTGCCGGCCTAAAGAGCGGATTATGGATGTAAAAGAACTCAGAAGTCTTTTCCCGGCACTGGGACGCAAGGTGTACGGAAAGCCTCTCGTATATTTTGACAATGCTGCCACGGCTCAGCGTCCTCAGTCTGTGATTGATGAGTGGACAAGGATTTCTGTCGAAAGCAACGCAAATATCCATAGGGCTGTGCATCTTTTGTCAGAAGAGGCGACAGAGGCGTATGAAGCAGCGAGAGAGTCTGTAAGGATGTTCATCAATGCCCCTGACAGGAGCAATATAGTGTTCACTTCTGGAACTACCGCATCTGTCAATCTCGTAGCCTTTTCTTTCGGTGAGGCATTTGTGTCGGAGGGCGATGAGGTGATTGTCTCGGAGTGCGAGCATCATTCCGATATAGTGCCTTGGCAGATGATGTGCCAGAGGAAAAATGCGGTACTGAAGGTGCTCCCGACAGATGACACAGGACATCTTAAGACAGGATTACTTGACAGCCTCATCACGGATAAGACCAGGATAGTCTGTGTGACACATATATCAAATGTCCTCGGATTGGTCAATCCTGTAAAGGATATAGTAAGAATCAGTCATCTCAGGAATGTGCCGGTACTCATCGACGGGGCGCAGGGCATTGTACATACGAAAGTGGACGTCCAGGATGTTGATTGTGATTTCTATGTTTTTTCGGGACATAAGATATATGCAGCCCCGGGAACAGGAGTGCTTTACGGAAAGAGACAGTATCTTGAGAAGATGCCTCCGTATATGGGTGGAGGAGAGATGGTCGGGACAGTCCGGTTCAGCGGGACGACCTATGCTCCTGTCCCATTGAAATTCGAGGCCGGAACCCAGAATTTCGCCGGGGCTGCCACCATCAGACCTGCTCTTGAACTTGCCAGTCAGATATCAGATGACAGGGAACTTGACAGATATTCCTGCTCTGTCAGGGATTTTCTGCTGGACTCCATAATGTCTGAGGCTCGGATAAGGCTGTACGGAGTTCCTGATGACAGGGATGAGAAGATACCGTTGTTCTCGTTCAGCGTTGATGGTGTGCATCATGAGGATCTGGCCTTGATATTGGATAAGATGGGCGTGGCTGTAAGGTCAGGACAGATGTGTGCGGAGCCGCTGATGGACAGGTTCGGCGTGACCGGTATGCTCAGGGTGTCGTTGGCACCTTATAATACCATGGAAGAGGCCGTGTATTTCATGGAATGCCTGCATAAAGCCATTTCTATGCTCGGCTAAGAAATATGATATGGCGGCGATAAAAAGTCAACAATAATATACTGATATGGAAAAATCTTTACAAGAAGTTGAAAATGAGGTTGTTGATGAGTTTTCTATGTTTGACGGATGGCTCGACAAATACGAGTATCTCATCGAACTCGGAAAGGCTCTTAAAGATTATCCTGAGGATAAGAAGACAGAGGATAGACTTATAAAAGGTTGTCAGTCAAGGGTATGGCTTGACTGTTCCATAGACGGTGGAAAGATTTTCCTCAATGCCGACAGTGATGCCATCATAACAAAGGGTATCATATCATTGTTGATAAAGATATATTCCGGCAGGACACCGCAAGAGATTCTTTCGTCGGACTTCTCAGTGGTGGACAGGATAGGGCTCAAGGAGAATCTTTCACCGACAAGGGCGAACGGACTTGTGTCTATGATTGCAACTATCAGAGAAATCGCATCGGAAAATCTGTAGTCCGTATTGCGGAGGAGGAATATGGGGTTAAAAAATATTTTCGGGAAAAAAAGAGAACTTTCGGAAGAGGAAAAGAAGGTTCGGAAGGAGAAGATTATGGCTTTGGAAAGAGATATAATAATGGCTTTGAGGCAGGTGTATGATCCTGAAATACCTGTCAACATCTATGATCTCGGGCTTGTCTACGAACTGAAAGTGGACGAAGAGCACAATGTGTATATACAGATGACTCTTACAGCTCCGAATTGTCCTATGGCTGACTATGTGGTGGATGCTGTGAAGGCTGCGGTGGAAGACGTTCCGGGAGTGGTCAGCGCTAAAATCGAACTTGTATTCGAGCCTGCCTGGGACAAGAGCAGGATGTCCGAGGAGGCTCTTGTGGAACTCGGGCTGGATGAATAACCTTTTCTGAATCCAATACATGCCGGACAATAAGGTGCTTCTTTATCTTGGGCTCGGGTCCAATCTCGGTGACAGAAAGGCTAATTTTGAAGAGGCTTTGAGGTTGATGGATGAGGCTTTAGGATGCCATTACGAAGCCTTGTCAGACTTTATCGAGACAGAGCCGTGGGGCTTTGTGTCCTCAGACAGATTCCTCAATGCGGCGGTGCGCTATCGGGTCACTGTTCCACGGGGAACATCAGAGCCCGCATATTCTCATCGGATTCTCGGGATATGCAAGAATATCGAGAGGGCGTTGGGCCGTACAGGCGGACCGGAATACGGTATTGACGGGAAAAGAATCTACCGTTCGAGAATCATAGATATTGACATTCTGCTCATCGGCGACTGGAGGATTGATGATGAAGACCTGAAGATTCCGCATCCTTTGATGAATGAAAGGGATTTTGTCAGAATTCCTCTCATGCAGGTGCTGATATGAAAATTTTTAGTACTTTTGCAGGCTGTACAATTGAATTTGCGTATATTATGACACAGGATGAACTTTTCAAGACGCTGGTTGCGCATTGCAAGGAATACGGATTCATATTTCCTTCAAGTGAAATCTATGACGGACTTGCAGCCGTTTATGATTACGGCCAGATGGGAGTCGAACTCAAGAACAATATCAAGAGATACTGGTGGGAGGCCATGGTCAGACTTCATGAGAATATAGTGGGGATTGACTCCTGTATTTTCATGCATCCTAAGATCTGGGAGGCTTCCGGTCATGTAGGGGCATTCAATGACCCGCTCATTGACAACAAGGATTCCAAAAAGAGGTATCGTGCGGATGTCCTGATTGAGGATTATATCGCAAAACTTGAAGAGAAGACCAGGAAAGAGGTCGAGAAGGCAAGAAAGAAGTTCGGGGATGCGTTCGACGAATCAAAGTTCATGGAGACCAATCCGAATGTCCTCCGTCATAAGGCAAAGATAGACGAAGTGAGAAAGCGCATGGCCGATGCCTTGAACGCAAATGACCTTGCCGCTCTCCGTCAGATTATCATAGACTGCGAGATTGTATGTCCGATTTCAGGTACCAAGAACTGGACAGAGGTACGCCAGTTCAATCTCATGTTCAGCACACAGTTGGGAAATACATCAGATGACACCAATGTCATCTATCTCCGTCCTGAGACCGCACAGGGAATATTCGTGAACTATCTCAATGTCCAGAAGACCGGACGCATGAAGATACCTTTCGGTATAGCCCAGATTGGCAAGGCTTTCAGAAATGAGATTGTGGCACGCCAGTTCATATTCAGAATGAGGGAGTTCGAGCAGATGGAGATGCAGTTCTTCATCAAGCCGGGGACAGAACTCGACTGGTTCAGGACATGGAAGCAGAACCGCCTTGCATGGCATGAGGCTCTCGGAATGGGAGACGGCAATTACCGCTTCCACGACCATGAGAAACTTGCACACTATGCCAATGCGGCAACGGACATAGAATTCAATTTCCCGTTCGGATTCAAGGAACTTGAAGGTATCCATTCCAGGACAGACTTCGACCTCGGAAACCATCAGAAGTTCTCAGGGAAGAAGATACAGTATTTCGATCCGGAAAGCGGCGAAAGTTACACTCCGTATGTCATCGAGACATCAATCGGCGTCGACAGGATGGTGCTTGCCGTATTGTCAAATTCATACCATGAGGAACAGCTTGAGAACGGGGAGAGCAGGGTAGTGCTCAGCATCCCGGCTCCTCTGGCTCCGGTCAAGGTGGCCGTATTGCCTCTCATCAAGAAGGACGGGCTTCCTGAACTGGCTCAGAGCATAATGGATGAATTGAAATTTGACTACAATTGCCAGTATGATGAAAAGGACAGCATAGGCAAGAGATACCGCCGCCAGGATGCCATAGGCACCCCGTTCTGCGTGACAGTCGACCATGACTCTCTCAATGACCATTGTGTGACTGTCCGTGACAGGGATACGATGACCCAGGAGCGTGTAAGGATAGAGGACCTGCCTGCACTTATCGGCTCCAAAGTCAATATGAGCAATCTTCTCAGGAAATTGAAATAGGATAGGATTTCCTTGACTATTTCCAGCCTTGGGCCTTCATGGGAAACTCCACACCATCAGGAGTGACTATGACAGGCCCTACTTCTTTTCTGGCAAGGTGTCCAATGATGTCAAACACCTGGAAGTCCCGTCTGAACTTGTCATGTTTCCCAATCGGGATGGTGAAAAGCAGCCTGTAGTCGTCCCCTCCGTTCAGCGCCGCTGATACAGGGTCTATATTGAGTTCTTTGCCCAGATCGAACATCTTGCCCGGGAAAGGTATCTTGTCCACGTATATCTTCGCCCCGAGACCGCTGTCCCTGACAAGCCGTCTGACAGCATCTGACAGGCCCCGTGTCACGAAGTATCCGTGAGACGGGATGATTTCCGCATCCTCCAGCTGGTCTACGGTTGACGGGTTGATCTCAGGCTTCAGATATGCACCTACAAGGTGTCTGTATTCTGAAAGGTCAGGCTGCCTGCTGTCGTTTTTTTCTGCGGAGAACTTCCGTTTTTCCCTCTCAAGAATCTGCATCCCCATGAATGCCGCTCCCAGATTGTCAGAGATGCAGATAAGATCCATGCTTTTGGCTGGCATTCTTCTTTTGGAAGTGAGGTTGGAGATGCAACCTGACATGGATACCGCGATGCACAGCCCGTTTCGGGACGGCACAAGGTCGAGGGAGATGTTCCGGACCTTATGTTCTTTTGCGGCTGTCACTATCCCTTCCCATATCTCCTTTACCTGCATGAAGTCAAGTTTGGAGGACAGTCCGAGGGTCACCGATAGTGTCTTCGGGTGGCATAAGGCAGCATACAGTTCCCCGGCTACCGCTATCACGCTTTTGTATCCGAGATGCTTAAGAGGAAAGTATACAAGATCGAAGTCTATGCCTTCAAGCAGCAGTCTTGACGCGCTGTATGCAATGTCCCCTTTCTGCCCGCTTTCAAATGAGCATCCGTCCCACGGTTTGTATCCTGTGCCGTCAAAAAGCCTTTCGATAGCCTCCACACGGCCTATTTCCGAGAATTTTTCCTCTGCCATATATAGTTGTCTTATCAGGTCATAAAATTAGTCAATAATAATTTTTCCGCAAAAATACTTTTTTGACTATCCTCCAAAATACCCCTTGCTTATGCAGGCCTGAATGTTCGGGCCGGTAAATTTCTCCCATACCAATGTCTGCTGATTGTTTTTTGAACAAATATTCATACATTTGTTGAAATCGCAACCTATGCGTTTGTGGACTGAAATATCGTCTGTCGTCAGATTCTATGTCGACGGTTTCAGGAATATGACATGGGGCAGGCCATTGTGGTATCTCATCATCCTGAAACTCGTCATCCTTTTCGCTGTCCTGCGTGTATTCTTTTTCGAGCCGGTGCTTGCTGGCAGGACAGATGAGCAGAAAAGCGATTTTGTGGGAAGCGAACTTGTGGACAGGTCGGCGGTACAGGCGGATGAATGCCCGGGGGAATATTGACAACACTATTTAATCGGTAATATATGGTAGATGCTGCATTGATAGGCTGGTCGAGGGCCCAATTTGCCCTTACTGCCTGCTATCACTGGCTTTTTGTGCCGCTGACACTCGGTCTGGCGGTCATAATGGCTGTCATGGAGACTCTTTATGTGGTCAGGAAAGACGATTTCTGGAAGCGCACGGCCAGATTCTGGCAGAAGATTTTCGGAATCAATTTCGCCGTTGGCATAGCCACAGGCATAATCCTGGAATTTGAATTCGGCACCAACTGGAGCAATTATTCCTGGTTTGTCGGAGACATATTCGGAGCACCCCTCGCGATAGAGGGCATATTCGCATTTTTCATGGAGGCTACATTCGTGGCTGTGATGTTCTTCGGCTGGGACAAGGTGGGGAAGAAGTTCCATCTCGCATCGACCTGGCTGACAGGCATAGGGGCATCAATATCCGCACTGTGGATTCTTGTGGCGAACGGATGGATGCAGCATCCGGTGGGTATGGAGTTCAATCCAGACACTGTCAGACATGAGATGACGGATTTCTGGGCTGTGGTATCCAATCCGGTAGCCGTGACCAAATTCTTCCACTCAGTGCTGAGCGGATGGATGACAGGGGCCATTGTGGTCATAGGCATCAGCTGCTGGTATCTGCTCAGGAAAAGGGATGTCAGATTTGCCCGGTCAAGCATTAAGGTTGCATCTATAGTGGGGATTGTCGGGACACTTGCCGTGATGTTCACAGGTGACGGTTCGGCAGTCCATGTGGCCCGATATCAGCCTATGAAACTCGCGGCGGCGGAAGGTCTTGAAGACGGGGGTACGCGAGCACCGTTCTCGATAGTGCCGGGAGTTGAGATTCCGGGAATGCTTTCGTTTCTTGCCACACATGATATAGACGGATTCGTGCCGGGCATCAATGACCTGCTGGAAGGCTATGTGACTCCTGAAGGGGTTGCCGGTCTGTCTGCTGAGGAGAAGATTGCAAGGGGAGATGCAGCCCTGGATGCCTTCAGACAGTATAGGGAGACGCGGGATACCAATCCGGAGGCTGCCGCAGAGGCGAGAAAGATTCTGGAGCAAAATGTGGATTATTTCGGCTACGGATATATCAAGGACAAGGAGGATCTTGTCCCGGATGTATGGCTGGTCTACTGGCCGTTCAGGATAATGGTAGGACTGGGATGCCTGCTTCTGCTGCTTATGGTGCTTGTGCTATGGTTCGAGCACAAGAACAGGATAGAGCAGATGAGATGGCTGCAGATGGCTTCGATGGTTTCCATCCCTCTTGTATATATTGCAGGGCAGGCAGGCTGGATAGTAGCCGAGGTGGGCAGGCAGCCATGGGCGATACAGGACCTGCTGCCTGTGAATGCGGCAGTCTCCAGCCTTGACAAAGGGGCTGTGATGACCACATTCTTCATATTTGTGGCAGTATTCACGCTGTTTCTCGCCATAGAGATAAGGATAATGCTCAATGCCATAAGAAAAGGTCCCGAAAAGGGCCCGGAGGATGCCGTGGCAGGTGAATAATTAAGTTTGACATCAAAAAGAGACAGATATGTTTGAATACGGATTTCTTCAGCAATACTGGTGGTTCATAATTTCTCTTCTCGGCGGTCTTCTTGTCTTCCTGATGTTCGTACAGGGAGGCAATGCCCTGATTTTCCTTGCAGGGAAAGATGACAGACAGAGACAGATGATTGTCAATTCCACAGGAAGAAAGTGGGAATTCACATTCACCACGCTCGTTACTTTCGGCGGTGCGTTCTTCGCTTCATTCCCTCTTTTCTACAGCACGAGTTTCGGCGGTGCGTTCTGGGTGTGGATACTGATTCTTCTCACGTTCGTCCTGCAGGCCGTCTCCTACGAGTTCCAGACGAAAGCCGGCAACCTTCTCGGAAAGAATACATTCAGGGTGTTCCTCACTATCAACGGATGCCTTGCCCCGCTTCTTATCGGCACTGCTGTCGGGACTTTCTTTACTGGGTCGGATTTCATAGTTGACAAGGCTGCAGCAGGAGACAGTCTTGCTCCTGTCATCAGTTCCTGGGGAAGCGGATGGCATGGGCTTGAGGCTGTGGCAGATATCAGGAACGTGCTTCTCGGACTGGCATTGATGTTCCTCGCAGCGACTCTCGGATGCCTATATATGACAGCCAACATTGACGATGATGCCCTTGAGACAAATCTCAGAAAAAGCCTTTTGTGGACTTCCTCAGGTTTCGTGGTCTTCTTTGTCGCGTTTGTGCTTGCAATTCTCCTTTCTGAAGGCTATGCAGTTGACGGCAGCGGGACCGTATATATGGAAAAATACAAGTACTGGCACAATCTGATACAGATGCCGGCTGTCCTTGTCATTTTCCTTGTCGGGACAGTCTCTGTCCTCTATGGTATCATAAGGACCCTGGCAGGCCGTTCTTACAGGCGAGGAATATGGTGGACTGGCACAGGTACCGTCCTGGCAGTGATGGCCGTATTCATGATTGCAGGCTACAACGGCACAGCCTATTATCCGTCATCGGCAGACCTGCAGTCATCCCTGACCATAGCAAACAGCTGTTCCAGCGAGTTCACGCTGAAAGTCATGACTTATGTCTCATTCATAATACCGGTTGTCCTGGCATACATAGTATATGCCTGGTGGTCGATGGACAGGAAGCCAATCACTACATCAGAAATTGAAAATACGACAGACAAATATTAGGGACTATGAAAAAGATGCTGCTGGCGGCCGTCATTACAACAATGGCTGCTGTCTTCGGCCTGACATCAGAGGCCAGGCAGGAAACCGGGCAGGACTGCCTGAAAGTCATATCATTGAACATAAGATACGGAGAGGCTAACGACGGGACCAATTCCTGGAGGTACAGGTGTCCGTCATCACTGCTCATGCTGGATGAGGAGAAGCCTGATGTGATGGGGCTTCAGGAAGCATTCGACTATCAGATACTTTTCTTCACTGAAAACAGGTCGGATTATAAGGCAATAGGCGTCGGACGTGAGGATGGCAGGCGGGAAGGGGAGCACATGGCCATTCTCTACAACAAGAAGACGGTATCCTTGAAGAAATGGGGGACTTTCTGGCTTTCAGAGACTCCGGATGTCCCTTCAATGGGCTGGGATGCCGCCTGCAAAAGGACGGCGACGTGGGCAGTGATGAAGGACAAGAGGTCCGGCAATGCTTTCCTCTATGTCAATACGCATCTTGACCATGTCGGTAAGGCAGCGCAGCAGCACGGTCTTGACCTGATTCTCGGGAAAATCGCCGAACTGAACACTGACAACCTTCCTGTGATCCTGACCGGGGATTTCAATGTTGAGCCGGACGACCCTGTCCTGGACAGGCTGGACAGTACGATGAAAAGCGCCAGAAGATATGCTGAAAAGACGGACAGTCACAGCACTTTCAACAACTGGGGAAAGGCTTCAACGATAATAGACTATATCTACTATACAGGCTTTTCATCGTGCAGCCAATTCTGTACGGTCACAAGGAAGTTCGGGGAATGGCCGTTCATCTCAGACCATTATCCTGTCGAAGCCGTCCTGGTATTCTGACCGGGCGGCTTCAATGTCGCTTATTTCAGTACCTTGTATCCTATGTTCATCTCTTTCAGGTCTTCTATGAAAGGGACGTTGATGCCTATCTTGAATTTCCTTGACAGGAATTCGATATTGAACTTTGTCGTAGGGTCCTGGAGAACCATTGTCAGAGGGATGGTGCCCTTGTTATGCCTTATGACATCTACAAGATGCTCCCTGAATCCGCTGTTGAGCATGGGTGTGGACACATAGATGGCAAAACCCTTGATATACGTCTCCGACACATTGCCGAGGTGCATTATGCGGCTTATTCTCAGCCCGTATTGCGGTATCCCTTTCACTTTCTTCTCTTCCTCTGTCCGTCTGAAGCGCGCATCGATGCTGCCCTCTATGAAGATGGCCGTATTCTGTCTGAAACTGCCCCTGTATGTGTCAATGTCCTTTCCGCTCAGGACGGTCTCATAACTTCCCTCGAAATCTTCCATGGCCACTTTCATGAACGGCTTGCCGAACCTGTTGGTGCCTTCTGTCACGGAAGTCACAAATCCGCCGATTCTTATGTTCTGAGGCGTGTCGGTTTCATGGCATTTCTCTGTCAGAGGTTGTATGTCAGGAAGATGATGGGAGGTGAAATTCTCTATTTCAAAGGCATACTTGTCAAGAGGATGGGACGAGAGGTACATTCCTACGAGTTCCTTCTCCTTGTGGAGCAGTTCGAGCGTGTCTTCTTCCCCTCTCATCTCCGGCATCACCGGCCTTTGCGGTCTGGTCTCCTCAGAGCCTCCGAAAAGGGTCGCGCTTTCGTCCAGCGAATCCTTTCTGTACAGGTCTGCATATCTTGTCAGGGCATCGAGGAACATGTCTCCTGAGGCGCAAGGGAGATTGAACTGTGTCCGCTTGTGTCCGAAACTGTCAAAGGCTCCTGAATACAGCAGGGATTCGTATGATTTCTTGTTCACTATCCCGGCCATTCTCTCGGCGAAGTCGAATATGTCCTTGAAGACACCGTTGCTCTCCCTTTCTTTCAGAATGGCGTTCACAATGTTGTCCCCGAATCCCTTGATGCCCCCGAGTCCGAAACGGATGTTGCCGGCCTTGTTGACTGTGAACCGTGCGTCACTTTCGTTTATGTCCGGGTTGAGTATCTTTATCTTCGATTTCTTGGCATCATCGATGATTTTCTTGATCTCATCCATGTTGGAGAGATTCTTGCTCAGGTTGGCAGCCTGGAATTCGGCTGGGTAGTGAGCTTTGAGATAGCCTGTCTGGTAGCTCACCCATGCGTAGCAGGTCGCGTGTGACTTGTTGAACGCATACTGGGCGAATTTCCTCCAGTCTTTCCAGATTTTCTTGAGGACTTTCTCAGGATGTCCGTTGGCCTTGCCTCCTGCAATGAACTTGTCATGCAGGGATTCAAGCACATCCAACTGCTTCTTTCCCATAGCCTTGCGCAGTTTGTCCGCTTCGCCCTTGGTGAATCCTGCGAGTTTCTGGGACAGAAGCATGACCTGCTCCTGGTACACTGTGATGCCGTATGTGTCCTCCAGAAATTCCGCCATCTCAGGAAGGTCATATTCAATAGGCTCCCGCCCCTGCTTCCTGTCGACGAAAGACGGGATATAGTCCAATGGTCCCGGCCTGTACAAGGCATTCATGGCTATCAGATCCTCAAATCGGTTAGGCTGGAGTTTCTGAAGCCATTGTTTCATACCGTCGGACTCGAACTGGAACACGCTCTTGGTGTCGCCTCGTCCGTAGAGGTCGTATGTCTCCTTGTCGTCAATAGGTATCTTCTCGATGTCTATCTCTATGCCGTGCCTCTTCCTTATGTTCTCCAGACATTCCTTGATGATGGAGAGGGTCTTCAGGCCGAGAAAGTCCATCTTCAGCATCCCGACATCCTCTATGAAGCATCCTTCGTATTGTGATACCCATACATCCTCTCCTGTCGCCTTATCTGCGGCGATGCTTATCGGGATATAGTCCGTGAGATCTCCGCGTCCGATGATCATGGCGCAGGCATGGACACCTGTCTGGCGTATCGAGCCTTCCAGCTGGAGAGCGTATTTCAGTACATCGCGGGTCATCTCCGAACCGTTCTCATACTCGTTCTTCAGTTCATCGATGTATTTGATGCAGTTCTGCAGGGTCGGTTTGTATTCCTTTTCTACAGGACCTTTCTTGTATCTCTTGATGACCTTTATCTTCTGTCCCTCATGTTCCGGGTCCGGTATCTCCTCTTCCTTTTCTATGACAGAGAATCCTGCCTCGACCTCCTCGTCATCCTCCATCGGCAGTTCCTTTGTCTCTTTCACCTTTATCGGCTTGTCAGGAATCATCTTGGTGAGCCTTGTGGATTCATCCATAGGCATGTTGCTTACCCTGGCGACGTCCTTTATGGCCATCTTTGCCGCCATAGTGCCGAAGGTCACCACGTGGGATATGTGATCCTTGCCGTAGGTGTCTTCTACATACTTGAATACCCTGTACCTGCCGTCGTCGTCGAAGTCTATGTCTATATCAGGCATGGAGATTCTGTCCGGGTTGAGGAAACGCTCGAACAGCAGCTGGTATTTGATTGGGTCTATGTTGGTGATGCCGAGACAGTATGCGACGGCTGAACCTGCCGCCGAACCACGACCTGGGCCGACAGAGATTCCGTTGCGTCTTGCGGCAGCGATGAAGTCCTGGACTATCAGGAAGTAGTCAGGGAATCCCATCCTGCTTATGGTCTTCAGTTCAAAGTCGATACGCTCAGCCTGCTCCGGAGTCAGCTCCCCGTATCTTGTCTCGGCCCCTTTATAGCAGAGATGGCACAGGTATGCCACGGAATGCGTGAAATCCTTTCCTCTGTCATTCCCTTTGCTGTCGCATCTGCCGACGTCGATGACATCCTTGTACTTGTCAAGATAGTGGTCCACATTTTCGAGGAAGGCCGAGTCAATCTTGAATATAGGGAGCACGTGGTCCCTGTCAATTGCATATTTCTCGATTTTGTCGCAGATTTCAAGGGTGTTGCTCAGGAATTCCGGATGGTCAGGGAACAGGGCCGCCATCTCCTCCTCGCTCTTGAGATATTCCTGCTGTGTGTAGCGCAGTCTTTTCTCGTCGGTAAGATAGGAGTTCGTGGTGAGGCAGATGAGCCTGTCATGAGCCGGGCCGTCCTCTTTCCGCACGAAATGGGCGTCATTCGTGGCCACAATCTTCACCCCTGTCTTCTTTGACAGTTCGATTATGCCTGCAAGGGCGATTTTCTGCCGTTCAAACACTTCCTGGGACTGTCCGGGAACCTCAGTCCTGTGCAGCTGGACCTCAAGATAGTAATCGTCTCCGAAGATGTCCTTGTGCCATCTGATGGCTTTTTCGGCCCCTGTCATATCTCCGGCGATGATATTTCTCGGAATCTCTCCCGCAATGCATGCAGAGCAGCAGATAAGGTCCTTTGAATATTTTTCCACAATCTCGTGGCTCACCCTCGGCTTGTCATAGTACCGGCCTTCGATATGACCGGTGGAGACTATCTTCATCAGATTCTTGTAACCGTTATAGTTTTTGGCGAGCAATATAAGATGGAAATATGCCCTGTGGTCCTTGTCTTTCAACCTGTGGTCATAATGGTTTGTCACGTAGATTTCGCACCCGATGATAGGTTTTATCCCCGGATGTTTCTTCGCGAACTTGAAAAATTCCTTGACTCCGTACATGTTGCCGTGGTCCGTGATCGCAAGTCCCGGCATTCCGAGTTCCTCGGCCCTGTTGAACAGATTCTCTATGGACGACTGTCCGTCCAATATGGAATATTGAGTATGTACGTGCAGATGAACGAATGACATATATCAGGTGAATTATTGCGCAAAGAGTCACAAAGATACTCAAAAATTCACCCATATTCAATATGAAAAACAAGAACGGATGTCCGGCAGAGGGCATCCGTTCCTGCAATAATATGAAAGTCAAAGATTATTACCTGTTCTCTGCTTTTGCTGCTTTCCTTTTCTCAATCCACATGGTCACATCATACATGAGCGGTGTGGCGATGAAGAGGGAAGCGTATGTACCGACTGCGATACCGAGGATGAGGGCCACTGCAAGACCTCTGATGACCTCACCACCGAAGATTGCGATGGCAACCATCACGACGAGGGTAGTCAGTGACGTGTTCATTGTACGGGAGAGCGTACTGTTGAGCGCGCCGTTGGCATTCTCGTACAAAGGCATCTTAGGATGCAGGGTCTTGTATTCACGGATACGGTCGAAGATGACCACTGTATCGTTGATTGCGTAACCGATGATGGTCAGCACCGCAGCGATGAATGTCTGGTCCACGTCAAGGCTGAACGGAAGGATGCCCGAGAAGAGGGAGAAGAATCCGACCACGATGATTGCAGTGTGGGCAAGACCCATGACACCGCCGAATCCCCATGTCCATTTCTTGAACCTGAATGCGATGTACACGAAGATTGCAAACAGGGCGATGATGACGGCGATGATTGCATCACTCTTCATGTCGTTTGCGATGGTAGGGCCGACCTTGTCGGAACTGATGATTCCGTTAGGGTTCTCAAGTGTTGAAGTGAACTCGCTGAGAGTCAGGTCTTCTGCAAAGAAGCCTTTCAATGCGTCATAGAGTATCTGTTCTACTTCTGCATCCACTTCAGTGGACTCTTCAGCCACCTTGTACTGGGTGGTGATTTTCATCTGGCTCTCTCCTCCGTACTGCTTGACCTCGACTGCAGAACCGTAGTTCTCGCTCTGGTCGGCAGCGTCAGCCGCACTGAATGCTGCGATTGTGGCCTCCCTGATCTCCTCTGTCGATACCGGCTGGTCAAACCTCACGACGAATGTACGTCCTCCGGTGAAGTCTACACCGTATGTGAAGCCCTTGGTGAACATCGATACGATGCAGATGATGATCACGAGACCTGAGATGGTGTAGGTATATTTCCTCTTGTTGAGGAAGTTGATATGGGTATTCTGAAGCAGGTTGCGGGTGAACTTGTTGTCGAACGTGATGTTCTTGCCTTTTGCAAGCCTGTCTTCGAATATGAGCCTTGAGATGAAGATCGATGTCAGCAATGAAGTGACGATACCGATGATAAGAGTTGTCGCAAATCCCTGTACAGGACCTGAACCGAACACGAAGAGCACGATACCGGTGATGATGGTGGTAAGCTGGCCGTCGATGATGGCTGAGTAGGCGTTGGAATATCCGTCGGCTATGGCTTTGCCCAATCCCTTTCCGGAGCGCAACTCCTCCTTGATACGTTCATAGATGATGACGTTGGCATCCACCGCCATACCCAGCGTCAGGACGAGACCTGCGATACCAGGCAATGTGAGGACGGCTCCGAATGACACGAGAGAACCGAGGAGCAGGAGCACGTTGCAGAGCAATGCGATGTCTGCGACAAGTCCGGCACCGTGGTAGAAGAATGCCATATAGAGGAGCACGAGCAGGAATGCGATTGCGAATGAGATGAGACCTGCGTTGATTGACTCTGCTCCGAGTGAAGGACCTACGACCTGTTCCTGTATGATGGTTGCAGGTGCAGGAAGCTTACCTGACTTGAGCACGTTGGCAAGGTCTTCTGCCTCTTCAAGGGTGAAGTTGCCGGTAATCTGCGAACTTCCTCCCGTAATCTCTGTGTTGACAGTAGGATAAGAGTATACCATGCCGTCGAGGACGATGGCTATCTGGCGGCCGATGTTGTCCTTGGTCATTCTTGCCCAGATGTTCGCACCTTCTGCGTTCATCGTCATTGACACCTCAGGGTTACCGCCGCTGTTGCCGTACTGTACGCGGGCATCTGTCACGACGCCTCCGTCAAGAGGTGCCTGACCGTCACGTGAGGTGGCCTTGATGGCAACGAGTTCGTATGTGTTCCCTCCCTGGATGTAGGAAGAAGGCTTTACTGTCCAGCAGGCCTTGAATTCTGCAGGGAAGAGGGCTTCAATCTGCGGCATTCTGAGCCAATGGTTGATCTGTGCCGTATCCACATAACTTGCATATCCTATGCAGGCACCGTTTGCAAGTCTGCCGTTGAACATTGCAGGCTGGAGGGCAGCGAAGAGGGGGTTCTCTTTCTTGTACTGTTCGTATTCCTGTGCATCTGCAGCCTGGTTGCGGAGCTCCTCAGACAGAAGGGTGTCCGTTGCGGCAGTCTCTTCCTCGGCAGTCTCCTCCTCAACTACAGCAGTATCGGTTGTTGCAAGCAACTGGGCAAGTGTGCTGTTGGCCTCCTGGAGGAACGGGAATATCTCGCTGTTGTCATAAGTCGCCCAGAATTCGAGGGATGCAGTTCCCTGAAGGAGTTTCCTCACACGCTCAGGCTCTTTGACACCAGGAAGTTCGACAAGGATTCTTCCGCTGTTTCCGAGTTTCTGGATGCTCGGCTGAGTCACTCCGAAACGGTCGATACGGTTTCTCAGCACATTGAATGAGTTGGAGATTGCGCTCTCGGCCTCGTCGCGGATGACAGCGATTACCTCGTCATCGGAAGATTCCGGCTTGATCTTGTCCCTCATCTCGTATGTCCCGAAAATCTGGGCGAGCCTCTGTCCGTTGCCGACTTCATTCCATGCCTCTTGGAAGAGGGTGATGAAGTCTGCCCTTGAAGTGACACTGCGCTCGTTGGCGAGTGCAAGAGCCTGGGAGAATTCCGGAGACTGGTTGTTGCCGGAAAGAGCGCGGACCAGATCTTCGAGCTGGACCTGGAGCATAACGTTCATACCTCCCTTCAAGTCAAGACCAAGGTTTATCTCCTTCTCCTTAACATCTTTATAAGTGTAACCCAAATAGATCTTCTCAGATGATACTGAGTCGATATACCTCCTGTTCTGATCCTTGCTTATGGAATCCAGATAGAAGGCTCTGTCTTCTTCGGGAACATTGCTGAAATCGGCTGAAAGTCTCACAGCCTCAACAGCTTTCTCGGCATATTCCGCTGCCTTGTTCTCCTGTATGCGGGTCACAAGGGTGAACGAAAGCTGCCAGAGACAGACAATGGCCAGAACAATCGCCACAAATCTGATAGCACCTTTACTTTGCATAATTGTATCGTTTATAAAATTTTGTTTGTTTCGGTCAAATTCTCTCCGTATGTCAGCGTGGGCACGGTCATTGCGGGCAATATATGCCGACCGCAAAATAGGGCACAAATTTACTATTTTTTTCTTATAAATAAAGTATTTCTTATTTTTGTTGGTTGTTAATGAGCAAGAAAAGAGATATGAAACCATACAGGCTGACGTTTTTATCTGTTTTTTGCCTTGTCCTGCTCCTGCCTGTCCCGATGGGCGGAGAAGAGGACAGGACCGGGGAGCTGATGCGCAAGGCGGATTCCCTGAGAATGGAATACAGATTCGGAGAGGCGGCTGCAGCGTACAGAGAGGCTATCGCCTCCACTGCCGATTCCGTGGCAAGGCTTGAAATTGCCGAGAGGCTTCTCCTGGCCGAGAACGGCGAGAATATGGCCGGCTTTGTGAGTGATCCTGTAGTAGTGGCAAGGCACAGGTTCCATATAGACGACTTCTTTCTTTACTATCCTCTTGCGGACAGCAGCTGGGTGGCTGTTCCCAATCAGCTCGACACTCTCGGACAGAACAGGTTCAGTCGGGCATCGTATGTCTCTCAGGGCTCAGACGAGATATATTTCTCGGCTCCGGACGCATCGGGGGCAATGAACATATACAGGACAGAAGACCGTGATACCGTCTGGAGTCTTCCGATCCTGCTTAACGAGGATATGGTATCATCTTCTGACGAGATCTACCCTATGCTTTCAAAAGACGGCAAGACCCTGTTCTTTGCATCTTCGGGCCTGTACGGTGTCGGAGGATACGACATCTACAAATCTTCCTGGGATGAGGCGAAAGGCGAGTGGGGCGTCCCTGTCAATATGGGATTCCCGTACTCTTCCCCATACAATGATTTCCTGTATATTGATACAGATGACGGCAAATACACCATTTTTGCCTCTGACAGGTACTGTCCGGCAGACAGTGTCGATGTCTTTGTCCTGGAATATGACAATATGCCGGTCAGAAAGGAGTTTACGGATATGGATGCCCTTTGCAGACTGTGCCGGCTTGACCCGGAAGACGGGCTTGACGGAGGGGCGTCGTCCCATGATGATCATATTCCTGAGAATGTTGACACAAGGAGGTATGCCGACAAGGTGGCGGAGGTGCGCGAGTTGAGGGATTCGCTGTACGACTGCCTTGCATCCATCGATACTGACCGTGGAAGGCTTGCCGAGAGTGCGGATGAAGAGGAGCGTACCTTGTTGATTGGGAGGATTGCGGCAAATGAGATTCTGATCCCCGGCATCAGGGACACTCTTGACAGGGCGATGGCAGCTCTCCAGAAAATTGAGATGGAGTTCCTGTTCAACGGGGTTGTCCTTGACCCAGACAAGATAGAGACGGAGTCGGACAGAGAGGTCGTCGGGGCTGAATCAGGCTTCGTGTTCACAAGAATGAACCCGAGGGAGGGGCTTTCCCTGAAGTTCGAGATCCCTGAGAAGAAATTCGATTATTCGTTCATGGTCCTGCCGGAAGGGCGGTTTGCAGAGGACAACACCCTCCCTCCGGGACTGGTCTATCAGATCCAGATTTTCACATTATCCAAAAAGGCGACTGTCAAGCAGTTGAACGGTCTTTCGCCTGTCTTCGAGTCGAGGACACCTACCGGAAAATACACCTACAGGGTCGGCGTGTTCAGGACATACAACGATGTGCTTTCCAGGCTGAACGCGGTCAAGAAAGCCGGATTCAAGACGGCATATATCGTTCCGTTCCTTGACGGGAAAGTGATCAAGATGGCGGTTGCCAAGACTATGGAGAAGGAGATTGACATACAATACCAGATACGGATGTCCCCGTCGGGCGGTGTCCTTCCGGATCTGGCAATCAAGGCAGTCTCGCAGGCAGGCAAGGATATTGTCAGGGTGGAGGACAACGGCAGGATAATGTTCGTGGCCGGTCCGTTCGGCAGCCGGATAAAAGCCGAGGAGACGGCGGCTGCCGTCAAGGCTGCGGGAGTCGGGGATGTGACAGTGTCCAGAATCGGAAATATGTCTTCGAAATAAGATATTTGTCAACCGTATGGCATTCATTATCATACTTGTCGCCCTCGGGCTTATGCTGATTCTTGCCGAGATTGTGATTATCCCGGGGATTGGCGTTGCGGGCATTCTCGGGATTGTCTCCTTGGGAGGGGCCTGTTTCTACGCCTTTCATGAATTGGGCCCTGTGGCAGGGACTGTGGTTACAATTGTCAATGCGGCGCTTCTTCTGGGGCTGGCAATATATATGCTCTGTGCCAGGGTAAGGAAGAAAAGGTCCTTGAATGCGAATATCGATTCCAAGATCAGTTTCTTTGACGAGACCAGGATTGCGGTAGGTGATACCGGCATGACTCTCACGCGGCTTTCCCCGACAGGGTCTGCAAGAATCGGAGACATCGACTGCGAGGTGAAATCCCTTGAGGGAATTATTGGTGCCGATGTTGAAATAGAGGTTGTTATGATTGAGGACAACAAGATCTACGTCAAGCCTGTGGAGACGGACTATTGATTTCTTTGCGATAATTATTTTGCAGATAAGAACTTTTTGATATAACTTTGTCGTCCCGATTCGGATGGGGCATAGTGCTCTGCATTCCGGCGGGAAGACATTTCAGAACGATACCCGGTGAGATGGGTGAGTGGCTGAAACCAGCAGTTTGCTAAACTGCCGTACGGGATTACTGTACCGGGGGTTCGAATCCCCCTCTCACCGCAGAAGAAGAGGTGCAAGAAATTGAAATTCAATCGCTTGTGCCTCTTCTTATTTTGAGACCATTAGAAGTCCGTCTATCCCGCTCAATTGAAAAGGTGCCGGTCATCTGAATTGATTTTCTGATTATTTCTTTTTGAGAGGAATCCTCCTGCATTTTTGAAAAGTTTTCTATCTTTGCCGAGTCGGGCGATAAACATAACCTTAAATTTATTTTTTATGAAAAAAATCTTAATCGCCGCTGCCGCCCTTATATTTGCAGCGGGGGGGGTAATGTCCGCACAGGACTATCAGGAGAACATCTTCGGAGTTAAAGTAGGGCTTGTGACCTCAGGGATGAATTTCAAGTATGATTACGATGCGTCGGAACTCAAGCATGGTGCACGCGCCGGTGTCTCTTTCGCCGGTACATATCAGCGGCTTCTGACAAGCAATCTTCCGTTCTATCTTGAGACTGGCCTTGAATTCTCCATGGCCGGAGGCAGCGAAAAATATTCTTATGATGAATCGGGATACTCTTCGACAGAAAAACATATTTATAATCTTTGGTATATGAGTATACCATTGATGGTCAATTACAAGTTTTACGTAGGGGATTTCACCATCTATCCGAGTCTGGGTCTCTACTATGCTTTGGGGATAAGCGGAAAAATAAAATATGACTATTCATATTCAGTGTCATATTCGGGACAGAGTGGTTCGGAGCAGGGAGAAATCAAGGTATTCGGCAAATTCAATGAAGAAACCGAAGACGGCGGTTATCTTCTCCGTTCAGATCTGGGAATCAGAGTCGGAGTGACCGGACAGTGGAAGAAATTCTCTCTCGGAGTACATTATAGCAATGGATTTCTGAATATGGCCAATACGGATGAAGTGTCCGGAGCGTATTTCGGTACCAATGACAAGGTACACAACTGGAACGTCAATATCTCAATAGGATACAATTTCTGATATCATAGATAATAACTGCCCGGCATAACAAGAGAGAGGGTGATCCGAGACAACTGTCGGTCACCCTCTCAAATTTTTATCCGCCGCTTATGGCGATATCATATTTCAAGCCGTATGATGTGGTCAATCTCGTCAGGGATGCGTCCGAGTTTCAGAAGCACTCCGTCCTTGTCTTGCCTGAATCTGATCTCCTCCCCGTCATTGAGGCAGGTGGCTTTCCTCACTTTGCCTGCAGTGAACGGTACGAACAGCGAATTGTCCTGGAGGTTGAGGATATGCACATAATGGATATTGTCCTTATATGTCAGCACTCCCCAATCATGCGGAGGCATCTCTCCTCCTCTGGTGCCGTATATGGTGCATCCGTATTCCTGCAGCCATTCACCGATACCTTTCAGCCTGTCAACTGCCTGTGACGGCATATTCCCGTCAGGCTGGGGACCCACATTGAGCAGAAGGTTGGCATCGCGCCCTGCAGCGCCTACGAGATACTGCACAAGGGTCTTGACGGATTTGTAGTCCAGGTCCGTGATTTTATATCCCCACATCCCGTTCATTGTCTGGCATGTCTCAAGCGGCAAAGCCTCGCTCACAGCCTGTCCTGACAGCCCGGCGGTGTTCTCTCCCGGGAGGTCCCTTTCGAATATCTGGATGTCCTCGCCGGCGAAAGGCACGAGGTGATGATTGTTCCCGACAAGGCAGCCCGGCTGGAGGGAATGCACCAGGGAATACAGTTCATCATATCTCCAGTCAAAGTCCGGGTTGATGTCCTGGTCCCAATGCCCGTCGAGCCAGATGGCCCTGACAGGTCCATAGTTGGTCAGGAGTTCGGTCAGTTGCGCTTTCATGAAGTCGAAATAGGCGTCCTGGTCCACTGTGTCTGTCGGTCTGCCTGTCCCGAGTCCGGTCCTTCCGCGCGGGGCGTCAGGTCTTCCCCAGTCGATGATGGAATAATAGAAATGCACCTCGATGCCCTGCCTATGGCATTCATCCGCAATTTCCTTTACTATGTCCCTGCGGAACGGGGATGCGTCCATGATGTCATAGTCAGTGACCTTGCTGTCGAACATGGAGAATCCGTCATGGTGCCTTGTCGTGAAACAGATGTACCTGGCTCCGGAGGCCTTGATGTCTGACACCCATTCCGCCGCATCGAAGTGAGCAGGATAGAATCCTCCTGCGAGTTTGGCGTATTCGAGATAATTGAGATTGCGGGAGGTCATTGTCCATTCGCCCGTGGCCAGCATGGAGTATACTCCCCAATGGATGAATATCCCGAATCTGTCTTCCCGGAACTGTTCTCTGGAGAGAAGATTCTCCTCGGAAGGCGAATAGTCTTTCAGTTCATAATCAGGAGTCTGTCCGTGCAATGATGCAGAACCGCATAGCAGAAATGCTGCCGCGATTACAAGAAAAGAATTCTTCATAAGATGCTGTTTGAATAAATAATGTCAAACTTACGCAAAATTTCCCAAAAAAAGGGGACAGGTCCGGTCTTTCTAAGAAAGACGTTTAAGAGGATGGCCCAAAAGGAATTATTCCTCTTTGAGAATTGAATATTTGGAACAGGATTCCATAGGAGTGCGAATAAAAAGAGGGCGAGTCTGACTTTTGACCCGCCCTCTCTTCTTTCAGATGTCCGACAAATACTACCTGTACTGTGCGAACTCAATGTCTTTTGCAGCCCTTTCTGCAAGTTTCTCATCCTTGCTTGCTGCCTCGATGTTGGCTTTTACCTCATCGGCATTGCCCTGACGTGCAGCAATCACAGCCTTCAGATAAGATACGCAAGGTGCTGAGCATTTTGCTGAAGCGGCAGCCTTGTCAAGCTGGTCTGTGAGGATGTAGGCCAGAGTCTTGTTGTAGCAGTCCTTTGCGCTTGCAAGTTTCTCTGCAGCGGCAGCATATTCGCCGTTGAGGATGTCCACGACTGCAAGATTCTCTTTTGAAGTCTGGTTTGCAGCGGCATTGAAGAACTTCACAGCCTCAGCAGAGTTGCCTTCTCTGAGAGCAACCACGCCCATGGCGTTCTGGTAGTCGGCATCCTTGGCCTGAACCTTTGCAAGGGCAGCCTTTGCCTCTTCAACGTTGTTCTCGTTGAGATATACCACAGCGAGGTTGTACTGAGCCCTGTCACTGTTGTATTTCTCGACAGCCTTCTTGTAGACGCTGATCTTGTCAGCACTCTCCTTCACCACTGATGCTGCGCGGAGGAGTGCCTCTTCGTCAAGTACGTCGATGTTTTCCTCGATGAGCTGGAGGAGTTCCTCGTTTGAATAGTTGGTGAACTCTACATTAGCGATGAATCTTGCGCGGCGGAGTTCAGGGAGAATCTCCTTTGCGAGAGTCTTGTAGACAGCAGACATGTTCTTGATTTCCTGCTCGCGGACATCAGGGTCGCTGTACATTGAAAGGACACGGATGATGAGGTCCTTGTCTTCGAGGTCAGACTGTGACACGAGTTCCTGGAAGCCTTCCCAGTCCTCACCGATGCTCTTCACATTGACAGGGGCATCTACCTCATGACCTTTTGTCACTTTGCCGAATGCCTTCTCTGCAGTGCTTGAACGTCTGTCTGAGAGTTTGGTGTTGAGTTCCTGGGTACCGTCCGGAGAAGCATAGGCTACGATGTCGGTGCTTACGAGTTCTTTGCGCTCGTTGCCCTTGATCTCATCGAGTGCAGCCTGGAAACTCTTGATGGACTCGGATTTGAGCTGGCTGTTTCTTACGGTTGAGCTGTTGATGGTATAGAGAATCTGACCTTCTGCAGTCTGTTTGATGATCTCCTGGTAGTTGTCTGCCTTGAAGTCCACCTTTCCTCTCTTGTCTACGAGCATGTAAGTGGTGTTGGCTCCGTCAGCAGCCTTCTTGACAGGCATATTGACAGTCTTGTTCTTGTACTTCACGACACCGCGGAGTTCGAGATAGCTCTTCTCCATTCCAGGGACATAAGTGAAATGTACTTTCTCAGTCACTGTCGATCCGTCGGACGGAACTGTCTTGTAGTTGTCAGTGACTTTCTCGCCCTGGTATACGAACGGCTCCATGGCTGCCTCACCGCCCTCGTATACAAGCACAGGGGTCACTTCGAGAATAGCCTTCGGATGGAAGTAGTCAGCAGGATATGTTACAGATACTGTAGCGTCGATGTTGCCGGCTACGACTTCAAGAACGGCAGGATCGCATTTTACAGTCACGTCCTCCGCCATATCCGCCATTTTCTCTGGGGAACTGCAGGCTACTGCAGCGAGACCCAGGATGACAGATGACAAAAGTTTGATACCTCTTTTCATTTCAATATAAAATTAATGGTTTGTCTTTTTTCCGCGACTTGCTCCGGAGCCGTCAGAGACGGTCTTTCCGGGGAGTGCGTAATCATTGCAAATATAAGCATAATTTTAAATTTTTGTTATTCCTTATATATTTTTCGCTCCTTTTCTTAACTTTGTGCATTATGACGAATCAAGAATTACAAAGTCTAAAAAACAAATTCGATATAATCGGCAATGACCCGGCGCTTAACCGGGCTCTTGAAATCGCTGTCGCAGTGGCTCCTACGGACCTGACGGTCCTTATCTCCGGCGAAAGCGGAGTGGGAAAGGAGAATATCCCCAGGATCATCCATCAGAACAGCCGCAGG
Organism: uncultured Bacteroidales bacterium; assembly: GCA_944323505.1. GTDB lineage: Bacteria > Bacteroidota > Bacteroidia > Bacteroidales > UBA932 > Cryptobacteroides. Next base: position 28,502 of record CALUST010000029.1, on the reverse strand, counting down.
CGCACCGGCAAGTATTTCGCGATAAACTGCGGGGCCATTCCGGAGGGGACGATAGACTCGGAACTCTTCGGGCACGAGAAAGGGTCTTTCACAGGGGCTGTCGAGATGCGAAAAGGCTATTTTGAGGAGGCGGACGGCGGCACCCTCTTCCTTGACGAGATAGGAGAACTGCCTATGCCGTCCCAGGCGAAACTTCTCCGCGTGCTCCAGTCCGGGGAGTTTATCCGTGTCGGCTCGTCCAAGGTGCTCAAGACTGATGTGAGGGTGGTGGCTGCGACGAATGTCAATCTGATGCATGCGGTGTCCAAGGGCAAGTTCAGGGAGGACCTGTACTACAGACTGAATGCCGTGCCGATAATGATGCCCGCACTGAGAGAGAGACAGGATGACATACACCTGCTGTTCAGGAAATTCGCCTCTGATTTCTCGGAGAAATACGGTATGGCGAAGGTCTCCCTGGCACCGGACGCTGTCGCGCTTCTGAAGTCCTACAGATGGCCGGGGAATATACGGCAGCTGAAGAATGTCGCCGAGACCGTGTCCGCACTGGAATCGGAGAAGATATCGTCGAGGACGGACAGATTTGAAATCAATGCAGAGGTGCTGGCAAGATATATCCCGAAGGATGACCCGAATATGCTTCCTGTGAAGTCTGCGAATATCGGGGAGACTGTCAATCCGTCCGAACGGGAGGCCATCATCAGGATGATCTATCAGTTGCGGCAGGAGGTTGACTATCTCAAGGAGGTTGTGCTGGGTACAGGCACTCCGGTGAGGCAGTTGCCGCAGGTTCAACAGTCGCATGCCGGTGTGGCGCAGGAGCCGGGGGATGATGCTGACTGGCAGGATGCCGAGGGGCAGGAGATGCCGGGTACATGGACCGGGAAGGTGATAAATCTGGGAGAAGGAGCGGCAAGGCCTGCGGACAATCATGATGAAGACAGCCTGTCACTGCAGAAGGCAGGTTCGGACCTCATCAGGAAGGCCCTGGAGAAATACAAGGGCAACAGGAAACTGGCTGCAGCGGAATTGGGCATATCCGAGAGGACTTTGTACAGGAAACTGAAGAGTATTGACAACGAATGACGACCGTGTTTCCGTGGTGGACAAAAATGACAGAAAGATGAAATTGAGGACATTCTTTTCTTCGTGTATGGCAATGGCGGTTCTCGCGCTGGCGGCGCCGCTTTTCCAGTCGTGCGGTATCTATTCTTTTTCCGGGACATCTATCCAGCCGGATGTGAATACTGTGACGATCAATTATTTTGAATACAAGGCTCTGAGGGTGAACCCGACTTTGAGCAATGACCTTACCGAGGCGTTGAAGGACCAGTTCCAGCGGCTTACCAGACTTGAGCAGGTGGATATGGACGGTGACCTCGAGATTGTCGGGGAGATTACAGGCTATGATGTCCGGGCGACTGCCGTCACGGCTGATGAGGTCGCGGCGCAGAACAGGCTGACAGTGACGGTGAAGATATATTTCACAAACAGGAAATATCCTGAGGATGATTTCGAGAAGTCGTTCTCCGCCTATGCGGACTACGATTCCATGCAGTCACTCGACGCCGTCGAGGCGACACTTTGCGAAGACATCATAGATACATTGATAGAGGACATATTCAACGCGACGGTCGCAAACTGGTAGCAGCATGATGGACGGTTATATAGACTTGAAAAGGCTCTCAATGGAGGAACTTGCCGGGGTGGTAAACCTGTACCCGTGGTTCGGAGCCGCCAGGAAGGAGTTCTGCGTGAGGATGAGCAAGGCCGGAGGCGGGGACTGGGGAGTGGACCAGTATGCGGATGCCGCTCTGTATGTCGGGTCGAGGCGCATCATAGCGGATATTGTACGCGAGTCTGAGAAGTCGGACTGCTCTGATGCCGGACTGTCCGAAATGCTGAAGAAGATAAGCAATGATTTCAGACCGGGGCCTGTACGTGTCGCCGGAGGGGACTATTTTACCCAGGAGCAGTATGACAGAGTGCGCACACGTGAGGATTCCGTGTTCTCCGGCTTCGTCTTCAAGGAAAGCGGTGTGCCGGAGGAGAGACAGGCTGCCCCATCTGGCGGAGACCTGGTGTTTTATACAGAAACACTTGCACAAATATATGCAGACCAGGGATATTACGAACAGGCGCGGGACATTTATTCCAAACTAATTTTGGCATATCCGGAAAAAAATGCTTACTTTGCAGCCCTTATTGAAAAATTGAACGAACAAATCAAATAAAACGATTGATTATGGGTGTCGTATTTACTATTCTTACGGTATTTGTGATTCTCGCAAGTGTGCTTCTGACGATAGTGGTATTGCTTCAGAACAGCAAGGGTGGCGGATTGGCAAGTAATTTCGCAGTAGGCAACCAGACTTTCGGGGTCCGCAAGACGGCAGATATACTTGAGAAAGTCACCTGGGGACTTGTCGCTTTCATATTTGTGGTTTCGATTGTGACTACATTCACTACCGGAGGCTCCGGCAGAAATGAGATTGACGTGACAGAGAGAGTGGAGAATGCCTCTACCGAGCAGGTTCCGGAGTTCCCTACCGCACCTGTACAGCAGGAGGCACCGGCACAGGATGCCCCGGCTACAGAGGCCGCTCCTGCAGAATAATACCGGTATCGCTGCATGACATCAGGATGGCTCTCTTCTGACAAAATGTCAGACTGAGGCCGATGGAATATAATTTGACTATAGCCGTTTGTCCTTTCGGGCAGACGGCTATCTTCCGTTGAGGGAGTCTCCGCACCGCCTTTACCCGAGGGACATCAAAAAGGAGATGTATTATGGAGAACAACAATAAACTGGAAAATCTGAACAAGTTCGCCGTCAATCTGAATGAGAAGGCGGCACAGGGAAAACTCGATCCTGTGATAGGCAGGGACGAGGAAATAAGGAGGGTGCTCCAGATTCTGAGCAGGAGGACCAAGAACAACCCTATCCTGGTGGGTGAACCGGGTGTCGGAAAGACTGCAATCTCGGAAGGGATAGCGCAGAAGATTGTTGACGGTCAGGTCCCTGAGAATCTGAAGAGCAAGAAGATATATTCGCTTGACCTCGGTGCGCTGATCGCTGGTGCGAAGTATCAGGGCGAATTCGAGGAAAGGCTTAAGGGCGTGGTCAAGGAAGTCGTTGACAGCGACGGTGAGATCATCCTTTTCATAGACGAGATACATACGCTTGTCGGTGCAGGGCGGACATCGGGAGCGATGGACGCATCCAATATATTGAAACCTGCCCTGGCAAGGGGTGAGCTGAGGACAATCGGCTCGACCACCCTTGACGAGTATCAGAAATATTTCGAGACGGACAAGGCGTTGGAGAGAAGGTTCCAGATGGTGATGGTGGATGAGCCGTCGCCTGCGGAGTCCATATCAATCCTCAGAGGACTGAAGGAGAGATATGAGAACCACCACAAGGTCCGTATCGAGGACGATGCGCTGATCGCCGCTGTGGAACTTTCGCACAGGTACATCACAAACCGTTTCCTCCCGGACAAGGCGATAGACCTGGTGGACGAGGCGGCTTCAAAGCTGAGGCTGGAGATGAATTCCGTACCGGAGCCGATAGATGACCTCAACAGCAAGATACGTCAGTTGGAAATCGAGAAGGAGGCCATCAAGAGGGAAGGTGTGTCGATGAAGATGGACAAGATCAAGGAGGATCTTGCGGACTTGAACAGGCAGCGGGAAGTGCTGATGAAGAAATGGGATGAGGAGAAAGGCATATTGTCCGGTCTTCAGGAGGCGCGGCAGCGGATAGAGGACTATAAGATTGAGGCGCAGAATGCCGAACGTGCCGGGGATTACGGCAAGGTGGCTGAGATCAGATACGGCAAGATGGCCGAGACCAAGAAGAAGATAGACGAACTTACGGCAAGACAGGCCGCCATCAAGGACCCGATAATCACTGAGTCTGTCACGCCTGAGGATATTGCTGAGGTTGTGGCGAAATGGACAGGCATACCTGTGAAGAGGATGCTTGAGAGCGAAAGGGAGAAACTTCTCAGGATGGAGGACGAACTGCACAAGAGAGTGGTCGGTCAGGACCAGGCCATTGCTGCGGTGGCAGATGCGGTGCGGAGAAGCCGTGCAGGCCTGCAGAACGAGAAACGCCCTATCGGGTCTTTCCTGTTCATGGGTACTACCGGTGTCGGAAAGACAGAACTTGCAAAGGCTCTGGCCGAGTTCCTTTTCAATGATGAGAACATGATCACCCGTATCGATATGAGCGAGTATCAGGAGCGTCATTCAGTGAGCCGTCTTGTCGGTGCGCCTCCGGGATATGTCGGCTACGACGAGGGAGGACAGTTGACGGAGGCCGTCAGGAGGAAACCGTATTCCGTCATTCTTCTCGATGAGATAGAGAAGGCTCATCCTGATGTGTTCAACATCCTGCTCCAGGTGCTTGATGACGGGCGTCTGACTGACAACAAGGGGCGTACTGTAGATTTCAAGAACACCATTCTTATCATGACATCCAATGTGGGGGCAGAAGTCATCCAGTCCTATATGGACAGGCTTCCGGCAGTAGGACTGAAGGGTGCGGACCCTTCTGCTGAAAAGGCTGCCAGGGAGAAGAGGGATGAGATGCTTCTGGAGTGCAAGAAGGATGTGATAGACATCCTGAAGAAGACGGTGCGTCCGGAATTCCTCAACAGGATAGATGAGATTATCATGTTCGAGCCTCTGTCGCAGAAGGATATCAGGGACATCCTTCATCTCCAGATGAACGACCTGAAGAAGAAACTGTCGCAAAACGGGGTATCCATAACGTTTACCGAAGGTTTTGTGGACTATATGAGTACAAAGGGCTATGAACCGGCGTACGGTGCTCGTCCTATCAAGAGGCTGATGCAGCGGGAGCTTGTCAATCTGCTTGCAAAGGCAGTTCTTGACGGTCGGGTGCACAAGGACTCTGTCATTGAAATAGATGTCAAGGACGGTCAGATCACCGTCAGTGACAAGAAGTGATCCGTCCCGGATAAGGACAATTGAAGACTCCTGCCTTATGGTATATAGGCGGGAGTCTTTCTTTTTTCATTTAATTTAAAACTACCGCTCACAGTTTATGCCGGTCAAATTTCACGTCCTGCAATCTTTCAGGGTGTAATAATGCGGATATGAATTAAAATTTTTCATAGATTTGCACCTGATACGCTGAAATTTATTTAAGTAGGACAATAATTATTCAAGAATGAATCTCAAATCAATTATTCCGGCATCTGTTGCCGTCGTGTCGATGGCTTTCAACATGTCTGATGCAGATGCCTGCACGAATGTCCTTGTGACAAAAGGTGCGAGCGCGGACGGTTCCTGCATGGTATCTTATGCCGCCGATTCCCATCAGTTATACGGAGAACTTTATTTCCGCCCTGCCGCAGACTGGGCGAAAGGAGAGATGCTGAAGATATATGAATGGGATACCGGGAAGTATCTGGGAGAGATCCCGCAGGTGAGGCACACCTGGCAGACGGTCGGGAATATGAATGAGCATCAGGTCATCATAGCGGAGACGACATACGGCGGACGTCCTGAACTTTTTGACAGTACGGGCGTCATGGACTACGGGTCGCTCATCTATGTGGCACTGCAGAGGGCTACGACAGCCAGGGAGGCAATAGAAGTGATAACCGATCTGGCAAACACATACGGGTATTATTCGAGCGGAGAGTCGTTCTCGATTGCCGACAAGAATGAGGTCTGGGTGATGGATCTCATTGGTAAAGGACTCAAGATGGAAGACGGGAAGAATGTCAACAAAGGTATAGTATGGGTGGCAAGAAGAGTCCCTGACGGGTATATCTGCGCCCATGCCAACCAGTCCCGCATCAGCACTTTTCCTCTTGATGATCCGGAGAACTGCCTTTATGCTCCTGATGTCATCTCCTTTGCACGTGAGATGGGATATTATGACGGTCCTGATGAGGAGTTCAGTTTCTGTGACGCCTACAATCCTTTGACTTTCGGGGGTATGAGGGGCTGTGAGGCCAGGGCGTGGTCTGCCTTCAACATCCTTTGTGACGGCCGTTTCGCATACGAGGATGCCGCAGGTAATCTCATTGGGCATGATGCGTATGAATATATAGATTATGCGATGGGATATGACAAGACCAGGAGATTCCCTCTGTTCGTCAAGCCGGCTAAGAAAATCTCCGTCAAGGATGTGGCTGATGTCATGCGTGACCATTTCGAGGGCACGCCTATGGATATGACCCGGGACATCGGAGCCGGAGGGAACGCGCTTCCGTACAGATGGCGTCCGATGGATTTTGAGTATGACGGCAAGACATATACGAACGAACGCGCCATTGCCACGCAACAGACAGGATTCTGGTTTGTCGGACAGGCCCGGGGGTATCTGCCTGACATTATCGGAGGAATCATCTGGTTCGGGACAGATGATGCCGCCACGTCATATCTTACCCCGATATATACCAGCGTAACCGAGGTGCCGGGCTGCTTTGCAGAAGGGAACGGAAGTATGCTTGAATATTCTCCGACATCCGCATTCTGGATGTGCAACAGGGTGGCCAATGCCTGCTATAAGATGTATGACGTGATGGCGCCGTTCGTGAGAGAGAGGATAGACGCGTTTGAGAATGCCCAGATGGCGGCAATCCCGGAGATTGACAGGCAGGCTATGGCTATGTATGAGGTGGAGGACGCCGCGCCGAAGAGACAGAAGAAGGCTGATGAAGGACAGTCTGCCGACAGGTTTGCGGGGACAAGGAAGATACTTACCGGCTATTCGGTGAATACGGCGCAGCAGATGTTCAAGGATTGGACGGATCTGGAGGTCCTCCTGCTGCTCAAATTCATGGACGGCAATGTCAAGGGGCAGAATCCGGACGGTTCATTCATCACCAACGGCTATGATGACGGCGTGCCGGGGGACATCACCAATCCTGGCTACACCGACAAGTGGAAAGAGTCTGTCGCAAGAGAGCACGGCTCTGTCATAGAAGTTGTTGAATAGAATATCGGAGGAAATGATATGAGAAGATTTCTTATTGTTGCTGCGATAATGCCTGTGCTTTGGTCGGCAGTCTCTGCTGCCCAGGAGCCTGAAGATCCGGACATTCTTCTGATTGCCGAAAACGAGGCCGACCGCCTGCAGCGGTTGCTCAATCTGGACGGTGGTCAGTTGTTCTATGTTGATTCCACGCTCAAACACGATTATCAGGCAATGCAGGAAGAATATATGAGGCTGAGTTCAGCCAAGGTCTCCAACCGTTCCATGTATGTGTCGGTACAGGACAAGTGGATGGAGGCCACGGATAATTCATTCAAGGAGATATTCACCCGGGAGCAGTGGGATACATACCTTAAGAACGGGGCTGCAAAGCAGCAGAAGGCTCGGGAAAAGCGGAAAGCCAAGGCAGATGCTGCGCTTGAAAGGCTGAAGAGGCTTTAAGATGGAAGAATCCGTGCGAACGGAAACAAAAAATGCTTAAATTTGCAGTTTGCATGGAAGATTGTCGGAAGGCAATGGGGATTAACAATTTGACGGAGGTAATATGAAAGAGAAAATAGAAGCCTTGCTTGCGGATATCAGCGCTCTCGCCTGCAAGACAGACAAGGAGATAGAAGAGGCAAGAGTCCGGCTTCTCGGGAAGAAAGGAGAGGTGACAAGGCTTTTCGAAGAGTTCAGGACCGTCGCTCCCGAACTTAAGAAAGAATACGGACAGAAACTCAACCAGTTGAAGAATGCAGCGATGGCCAAGATAGAGTCTCTCAAGAATGCTTCTGAAGAGAATGCCGAGCCGGCTGCCGCAGGATTTGACCTCACAAAGCCGGGAGAGCCGTTCCAACTCGGCTCCCGCCATCCTGTCTCGATTGTCAGAGAGGAGATAATCAGCATTTTCCGCAAGTTCGGATACAATGTGGCGGAAGGACCTGAAATAGAGGATGACTGGCATGTTTTTGAAGCTCTGAACTTCCCTCCTGAGCATCCTGCAAGGGATATGCAGGACACATTCTTCATCACTTCCGGGCATGATCCCATCCTGTTGAGGACCCATACGTCTTCAGTGCAGGTCCGTGCCATGGAGACTCTTCCTCTGCCGATTCGTATAGTATGTCCCGGACGTGTCTTCAGAAACGAGGCCATCTCTGCCCGGGCGCACTGCATTTTCCATCAGGTGGAGGGGCTTTATATTGACGAGAATGTGACGTTCGCCGATTTGAAGCAGGCTATTCTGCTCTTTGCCCGCGAAATGTTCGGCCCTGACGCCAAGATAAGGATGCGTCCGTCATATTTCCCGTTCACAGAGCCGTCGGCAGAGGTCGATGTGAGTTGCAACATCTGTCACGGGAAGGGGTGCAATATCTGCAAAGGTACCGGCTGGCTTGAGATTCTCGGCTGCGGGATGGTAGACCCAAATGTGCTTGAGGCATCGGGCATTGACAGCAGCAAGTATAGCGGATTTGCATTCGGAATGGGCGTGGAGCGTATTGCAATGCTCAAATGGCAGGTCAAGGATCTCCGCAACTATTTCGAGAATGATATGCGGTTCCTCAAGGAATTTGAGTCAGCCATCTGATGCGGCAGATTCCGCAGTCTTCAGGATATGACAGGCGATGAATATAGATTTTGACAAGATAGGGCTGTCCGTCATCCCGTCCTTCAAGGGTGGGGAGAAGGAATATCGCGCGAAGATGTTCTTTGACGGGACAAACCGCATCATGAAAGGCTTGCTCATCCCGGGTGCGTCAATAGGAATGCATACGCACGAAGACAGTAGTGAGATCATTTTCATCACTGCCGGTAAGGGGACGGTCATTTTTGACGGCGAGAAGTCTGTTGTGCAGGCAGGTATCTGTCATTATTGTCCGAAAGGTCATACGCACAGCCTTATCAACGATTCTGATGCCGATCTGGAATTCCTTGCCGTTGTCCCTATGCAGTAGGGCTGTTGTCGCCGTGTGACGTCATGGATATTTGCTTGACAAAGCAGAAAATGCAAAATATTTTTGGAGATAAGGAAAATATGCCTATCTTTGCAATCCATTCGTGAGAATGGAAGTTTTGCGGAAATAGCTCAGTTGGTAGAGCACAACCTTGCCAAGGTTGGGGTCGCGAGTTCGAGTCTCGTTTTCCGCTCCAGTCTTAGCCTCACTTCGGTGGGGCTATTTTCGTATATATCAGTCTATTATGCTGCTCTGGCGTGACTGTGATGCCGTTCCGGTCTGCTCCTGACTTTGGCATCAACGGAAAATCCGCATCAACGGAAAATCCATGTTGATTTTTCGGAAATCCGGTTCTCGATGAGGACGGCCGTGCAGGAGAGGATGTAGTAGACGATTATCTGCACGGTCAGGGCTGTCAGTTGCGGGGAGGCAAGAGACAGGTCTGCTCCGGCTGTATTCATGTTGATGAATGCCTGCACTGCGAACGTTGAAGGGAAAATGTACGAGAAGACTTTCCAGAAAGCAGGGAAACTGCTTGTCGGCCAAGAGAATCCTGTCAGGAACAGGCATATCGGGGACATGAACAGGAAAATCACGAATACAGTCTCCCTGTGCCGGATGATGGAGCTGAATGTGAGGCTGAATACCACGCATGCAGAGACATAGAAGAGAAGCAGGACAAAAATCTGCCAGTACGGACAGTTCTGAGGCAGCCCGAAAATGCGCGGGACAATGGAAGTGATGTACACTCCGATGGCTATATAGAGCAGCCAATAGGCCGCACCTCTGCCGAGTACGGTACGGGAGACCCCATGCCCGTTAAGGTGGTCCGGCAGGATTGCGAAACTCCTGTTTTCCTCCCTCATCGTGCCGGAGAGCATGGAGACGCCATAAAACATTGTCTGCTGGATGACAATAAGCAAGACCGCCGACAGGAAGAAGATACTGTAGGAAAAAGTCCGGTTGTACGGGATATTCTCCTCATATCGGAGCGGCTGCACCATTGCTGACACCTGTCCTTCATTGTATCCGGCTGCGGAGAATCTCTCTGCCTGTATCTTATGGATTGCATTCAGCATCACCATATTCGTTCCCATCGTCAGATTCTTGTAATACAGGAAACTGCTCATGTCCGCATAGGTCGAAATGGTAGCCTGCTGCATGGATGCCAGCCTGTCACTGAAATCATCGGGAATCATTATTATGCCTTTGACCAGCCTCTGTTGCATAAGTCTTTCCGCCTCGGACATGTCAGCACAGGAATATCTGACGCTTAATTCTCTTGTGGCATCGACATCCCTTATGAATTGTCTGCTTTCCGGACTCCCGGCATTGTCCACGACGGCGACAGGCATATTGTCAACGGAGCCGTTCCTGTAGATCAGGCCGTATAATATCGGATATGCCAGTCCTGCAAGAAAGAATATGACCATCACGCCGCTGTCTCTGAATATATGAAGCAATTCGCGAGAGAATGTCCGGTACCAGTCGGAAAACCACCGGACAGGATATGAAATTCTGTTTTTCATCTGAACAATTTTTGATATGATCGCTATATCATCCCCTGTAATCTGACCAATCATGCCCCGATTCAGTTCCTCGGGAAACAAAGGCTCTGATAGGCATTGCGCAGCCGTTTGTATACAAGCGCCGGCAGGAACATGAATATCAGCAGATACACAATCTGCGGATACCAGCCGTTGAATCCGCTTGCAAAGACTGCCTCCTGTACATACATCAGATAATAATGTCTCAGAGGAAAAGCCGCTGCGAGACCTTGTATATACGGAGGCATTGCCTCCACAGGGAATGTGAATCCGGCCAAAGAGAATCCCAGCACGCTGTAAAGTGCGGAGATGCTTATTGCGAGCCGTAGTATCGGTAGCGCCCCTATAATGAAGAACGCCACGGACTCACAGGCCAGTACCATCACAAATGTCCCGAGGAACATGTTCCAGATGGAGCCTGCAAGCGGAAAGCCGGCCAGGTCATACAGTATCAGATCGCAGATGATGCCGAGTATCGTGAAAAGCACGGTGTACGGAATCAGTTTCCCGAGCATGGCGGCAGTCATCGAGCCTCCGGATTTTTCCAGAAGATGCCGTGATGTCCCGTATTTCAATTCCGAGCCGAGGGCATACACGGTAACAAGGATGACAATCATTTCCAGGATTCCCGGCATGAGCACATTGGTCAGATATACCCCATAGTCGGTGGTCGTGTTCCCTATCTGGTGAGCATCAATCACTATAGGCTGGATCTGTCCCATAATTGCATTGTCATTCATGCCTTTTGCCCTCAGGAACTCTCTCTGGACGGCTCCCGAGGAAAGATTGGCCATTGTCAGCAGGTCCTTGTACGCAAGCGCCCCTCCTACGAAATACAGGGAATTGACATAAAATGTGAGTACAGGTTGCCGTTGTGACAGCACATCATTGTACATGTCTTCCGGAATCACGCAGAATGCATTTATCCTGCCGGTCTGGAGGGCTTTTCTTGCAGATGCGTATGAGTCGAAAACCACGGTCTTTCCGAGTTGCGTGGCATCAATCTGACGTATGATATTCCTCGACAGGGAAGAGTTGTCATTGTCAACGATGCCTATGGGCAGATTGTCGGGCATCCCGTCCCTGAGGAATGTAAGGAAGAATATGCAGCAGAATGTCATTACCCCTACCGATGCCAGCAGGTAGACAGGACGTTGTCGCATAAGGCGCAATTCTCTCAGCATCGAGGCCTTGACATTTTTCAAGAAAATCATTGGATCTGTGTTTTTTGACCGATGTTCGGCCTGTCGGTCTTTATCATTTGTCCGATGCCTGTATAACTATTGCTGTCATTCCCGGAAGAAGTCCGTCAATCCGTTCTTCGGGCACGCTTCTCACTTCAAATGTCCTGGCATCGAAACTCCCGGTGTCGAGAGTCGCCCGCCATGTCGCGTATGATTCGAGTACGCTGATATAGGTTATCCTCGTCCTGTATTGCCTGTCTCCAAGTGCCGGGACTGTCACGGTCAGCCTGTCCCCGATTCTGAGTCCGTGGAGCAGATCCTCGCGAATGTTAAATGTGAACCAGACATCATCAAGATCTGTGACAGCTATGATCGGAGAGCCTTGTCCGACAAGTTCTCCCGGATTCGGGAATCTTGCCGAGATGATGCCGTCCGCCGGAGAGGTGAGATACAGTTCGCCGAGATAGGATTCCACTTCCGCCACTGCTGCCGCAGCCTGGTCCACGAGTGCTGTTGCTGTCTCCTTGTCTTCTTTTCTGGCACCGTTTACAGCCATGTCATACTGGGATTTTGCTGCTGCGCAGGTCGCCTTGGCGGCCTTGTATTGCGCCTCGGCTTCGTCGTATTTCTGCGCACTGATCACTTTCTGCTCATAGAGCCGTCTGACTCTGGAGAAAGACTTCTCCATCACCTCCTGACCGGCAAGAGCCTGCTGCCAAAGTTCGTAAGCACCGGCAATCTGTTCCTGCCGTGCTCCGGTCAACGCCTTTGATTTCTGTGCCTCGGCAGCGGATCTCACTGCCATTGCCTGGGCCAGTTTGGCCTTGACCTCAGGGCTGTCGATTTCCACCAGAGTATCTCCCTTGTGTACGAAATCACCTTCGGATGCATAGAATCTCTCGATTCTTCCCGGCACTTTGCCGGAGACTCTGTATTCTGTCGCCTCTGCCTGTCCTTGTATTATTTCAGGTGCGGGCTTGGATACTATATATCCTGTCAGTGCCACGGCTGCCACGATGAACAGCAGTGCTATAATCCCGATCAGCAGATTATAGCTTTTTCTTTTCTTTTCCATTTTTGTGATTTTTCATGTTTATTTGTCAGTATTCCCATTTATACTCTCAGTTTTCCGCGTTGGCAAGCCTTCCCGCAGTGATTCTGAGTTCCACTCCGGCATCAATGTATTCAGAGTGAGCCTTCATCCATGCTGTCTGTGCCGCGAGGACCGTGTTGGCAGGGACCACTCCTTCCCGATATCCTGCAGTCGCAGTCCGGAGATTCTCCTCAGCGCTGTCAAGATTGCTCTCCGCCATGCCGAGCCTTTCGTAGGCTTCTTCCTCCTGTTGGAGCAGTTGCGTCACCTGGAGAGTGATTTTCTCTTTGGCTTCCTCCAGCCGGCAGGTTGCAATCACCTGCTCCGCCTTGGCTTTCCGTACTTTCTGCATTGCCTCGCATCCGTGGATAATCGGGATATTGACGGCAACACCCACATTGAACATCCCCGAGAAACTGTTTCTGAAACCATGATACAGATTGGGGTTTGTCACGAAGTAATTTGCCGTCAGGGCTACTTGAGGCATCATGTCCGCCCTTGCAAGGGCAACTTTTCTCCCGTATATTTCTTCGGCGAGTTCCAGACTTCTTATCTCCGGACGGACAGCGTAGATCTCCTCGTCGGTTTTATGGATGACCGGGGACGGGAGCGGCAGCGTCTCAGACTGCTCATCAGCAAGTTCTATCTCGCTGCGTGGATCCATCCCGCAGAGTTGGCACAGAAGCATCTTGCTCAGGACCAGTCCGTTCGATGCCTTTGTCAGGAGCATTGCAGCCTCGTTGGCCCTGACTTTCACTGTCAGCAGGTCGGCCTGTGTCGCCATCCCTTCCTCCTCCAGTATCTCAGTGTCGTGCAGCATTTGTTCCAGCAGAGCTGCATAGTCCTTTGCCAGATTTTTCTTGTTGGCTATGGAGACTGTCTGCCAGTAGGCATTATCCACTTCGTTGATGACTTCCGTCCGGCTGATGTCGTATCTGGATTCGGCAAGATTTTCCGCCAGTGCGGCCATCTTGTTCGCCGCCACGATTTTTCCTCCCATGAAGACCGGCTGCCTGAGCGAGACCGCCCCGATGAACATATTCTGTATGTCGAGTTCGAACGCCTGGTTGATGTCATTGCCTATTGCATTGACCGGCCCGGCAATGTCAGCGTCCGCCAGCTCTTTGACAAAGTTCATCAGTTCCGGGTTGTTCATGATAATCTGACCGATGACAGGGTCGGAAAGCAGTCCCGCTATCGAGTTCTGCACTGAAGTCTGCATTGAAGACCCGATTCCCGAGAGGGCATCCGAGGCTTCTTTCGGAAGCAGGTTGAGATTGCGGCTGTTGTACATATACGCTCCTGAGACCGACACGTCCGGGAAATAGTTCGCAAGGGCGATTTTCCTGTCGTATCCTGCCACTACGGTTTCCTGTCTTGCAGCCTGCAGGCTTTTGTTGTTTGCCACGGCAGAGTCCCGGCATTGCTGCAGGGTAAGGATTTCCGCCGCATTTGTTGCCCAGGGAAGCAATGTGATGATGGCTGCCAGGGCGAGTTTTCTGATTTTCATATATGGCTTGTCTGTAATGTTCAAGAACGGCGGCATCATGCAAATCAATTGCCCTGAAATCCAGTTTTATGCGCCGGATTGCCACAAAAATTGTCAAAAGGGACAAAATCTTTTATATTTGTAGAAAACAAGGCGTGGAAACATCGGTCTATACTATTGGTCTGGCTCAATTCAGCCGGCTTTTCCCTGTATCCGAACGGGTATGCATGGGGGATGACCTGTGCCTTGTGGATGCCGGATATGACGGGAGCCTGTCAGTCCTGACGCATCCGTGCCGTTTTGACGGGTATCTTGCAATGTTCTGTGTATCAGGACGGATGAAAGTCATGGTCAATATGACTGAGTTCGATGTGACTGAAAATACCCTGTTTGTGTACATGCCCGGCAACATCATTTCCGTACCTGAAATCGGCGAGGATCAGAGGGCAGGTCTCCGAGTCATTCTGATAGCCATGACAAAGGAATATATGGGCAGTCTCAAGACGGACGTCCCCAACCTTATCTGGAACGGGCAGGTGTTCCTCGGCAATCCGTTCTTTGTCATCAAAGACGGGGAAAAGAAGATAGCCGAAAGGTATATGACGCTTGCCGTGGACATTCTTGAGTCCAATCTCTCCTATAAGCGAGAGAGCATATCCCTCCTGCTTTCGTCTGTGTTTTTTCTCGCCGGAGGTGTGATTGAGCAGAGGCTGAATGATGCAGGGACCGACCGTAAGTCCGGACCCTCATCCGGGCATCGGACAAAGGCGATCTGCCGCCCGGACAGGAGCAAGGAAGTCTCAGACAAGTTTCTGGGTCTTGTCGCGGAATATCATACGAAAGAGAGGCTGGTGTCTTTCTATGCCGGCAAGTTGTGCATAACTCCGAAATATCTTTCAAGACTTGTAAAGCAGGCAACGGGGAAGTCTGCGTCAGACTGGATAGACGATTATGTCATACTGGAGGCCAGGAATATGCTTCGATATACGTCCCTGCCGGTAAAAGATATTGTCTCCGGTCTCAGTTTCCCCGATTCCGCATCATTCTATAAATTCTTCAAGTCCCGCACCGGCATGACCCCTCTCCAATACCGCAGGTCGTAGGCCGGGCAATTATAGTCTGAAAACATGTTTGAGAAATGACGGTTGTAGCATTCATAGATACTGAAATAGATCCCAGGACGAGGAAAATACTTGACATCGGAGCTGTCAGGACGGACGGGGTGTCTTTTCATGGGACCAATATGGCAGATTTCATTTCTTTCCTTCAGGGAAGTGATTATATCTGCGGCCATAATATCATCAATCATGACTTGAAATATGTGGCAGATGCCGTTCAGGATGCCGGAATCGGTCTTGACAAGGCAATAGATACATTATACCTGTCTCCGTTGCTGTTTCCTAAAAAGCCATATCATAAACGGAGACGACCGGATATGAACTTGTCGAGAATTTCCGGAGCAGATCCAATCTCGTAGAGTTTTCCAATAAGTTTGCTGCTACCATAAGTCATAGGCTCAAAAGATATCCTGTCGTAGCCCGAAGTCAGGAAAAAGGCGGATTGGAGATAACGAGGTATCCGGACGGGACTATTCTTTTCTGCCCTGTTGTAAGATTCTTGTCAGAAAGCCGATTTAAAGGCTCGGTTGCAGTACTTACACGAACAAATGTTGAGGCTCTACAAATCACCGGAATGCTTTTGAAAGCCGGATTACCTGCAAGGCTCATTCAGGCAAATGAAGGCTTTTCGTTGTATAATCTGGTGGAAATAAGGTATTTCATGCAATGTATAGGTCTCCATGAAGACGGGGCGGCAATAGATGAGGAAGAATGGGAAGAGTCCAAGCGAAATCTGTATTCAGTATATGGACGGAGTTCCAGATACGAGCTTTGTGCCGGGTTGATAAAGGCATTTGAGTCTGAATACCGGAAGTCCAGGTACAAATCGGATTTCGAGGTATTTGTTCGCGAATCTTCTGCTGAGGATTTTGTGGAGACAGGCACTTCGGAGATAATTGTCTCTACGATGCATAAGACAAAAGGCAAGGAGTATGACAATGTTGTCATCATGCTTGACAATTTCAAATGTGACAAAGACGAGGAGAGGCGTCTGCTGTATGTCGCATTTACCCGGGCAAAGAATAATCTGGCGATACATCTGAATACCGGGCTACTGGACGGGATTGATGCCGATGGTCTGGTCAGGAAATATGATAATGCTGAATATAGCAGGCCTGATGAGGTCGACCTGGTCTTGGGAATGCAGGATGTCTGGCTAAGCGATTTCTCCAGAAGACAGGCTGTGGTGTCAAAATTTTTTGCGGGAGATCCTTTATATGTGAAAGATGCGATGCTCTGTGACAAATATGACAGGCAGGCTCTCAGGTTTTCATCCAGATTCAGTAAGGAATATGGCAAATTACAGGCTGAAGGATATGTGCCAGAGAGAGCGGAAGTCGATACTGTCCTCATGTGGAAGAACAATGAAATGACAGACGAGATAAGGATAATTCTTCCTCGGATTCATTTTGTCAGGCATAAATTATGCGGCACTGACGGCAATTTGGAGGAATGAAAGAAATAAAGGCAAGGATATGAATAGGAAAATCGGGTTTTTGTGTGTCGCGGCTGCGTCCCTGATGCTTCTGGGCGGCTGCGGGCAGAAAAAAGAAGGTGCTGACAGGCGTGGTCCCGTTCCTGTCAGGGTCTTTACAGTTGAGCATACGGGCGGGACGGAGTCGGATGTGTATGTCGGGACAGTACAGCCGTCCAAATCGGCGGTGCTGTCTTGCCGTTATCCCGGGACACTTGTCGCGCTTCATGTCTCTGAAGGGGACAGGGTGTGCAAAGGGGATACAGTCGCCGTGATTGACTCCAGGGCTGTCAGAAGTTCCTGGGAGATGGCACATGCTTCTCTCAGACAGGCAGAAGACGGATACAGGCGTCTTGTCCAGGTACATGACAGCGGAAGTGTGGCCGATGTCAAGATGATAGAGATCGAGACTGAACTCACTAAGGCCAGGGCTTCGGCCGAGGCTGCCGACAAGGCGTTGGAAGACTGCGTGGTCAAGGCTCCTTTTGATGGTGTGATAGGTGATGTGTTTACTGAAGAAGGCGTTGATGTCTCCTCTGTCGAACCATTGGTTCGCATACTTGATATTTCAGGGCTTGAGATAGAAATTTCCGTTCCCGAGGGAGAAATCGGACAGATGGAAGAAGGGGCATTGGCAGAGGTCTCTGTCCCCGCTCTCGACTATGCCGGATTCCCTGCAAGTCTCAGGACCAAGGGCATTGTCGCGTCTGCCTTGTCTCACAGTTACAAATGCACACTTGTGCCTTCCACCCGTGTGGAGGGGCTTATGCCCGGAATGGTGTGCAAGGTGACATTTTCCGGCACTGAGGACGCACTTGTGATTCCTGCTGCTGTCGTGAGGACCGACAAGGACGGCAGGTATGTGTGGATTGTTGAGGACGGCAAAGTGAGAAAGCGCCATGTCGCCCCAGGCGGTTTCTCCGGGAAAGGGGTGATTATTACGGACGGGCTGGTCTCTGGAGACAGGGTCATCTGCGAGGGTATGCAGAAAGTGAGCAGCGGGATGGCTGTCTCTGTGAAATAAGAGGCCAGGGTTGTTAAACCGACAGAGAAATGGATGTCGCAGATATAGTAAAGGGCGCCATAGGCCATAAGAAAATGGTCTATTTCGCTGTGGCCGTACTCATTGCCCTCGGCATCACGGGACTTGTGTATATGAACAAGGATGAATTCCCTACATTTGAGATCAAGAATGGTCTGATTGTGGGCGTCTACCCGGGAGCCGATGCCAAGGAAGTCGAAGAGCAGTTGACAAAGCCTCTGGAAGATGTGCTGTTCTCTTTTTCTGAGATAAGCCGGGAGAACACGACATCTTATTCCAGGAACGGGATGTGCTACATATACACCGACCTTTCCACTCCGGCATCGACCAAGAATGAGGTCTGGTCAAAGATAAAACTGAGGCTTGATGCGGCAAAGCAGACATTGCCGTCCGGAGTGCTTGCCGTGGCTGTCATGGATGATTTCAGTGCTGTCTCTTCTATCCTGATGGCATTGGAGTCGGATGACAAGGGCTACGGGGAGTTGAAGGGTTATGCCGATGAACTGAGTTATCGCCTGCGGGAGATTCCGGACCTGGCCAATGTGAGGATTGTCGGGGAGCAGACGGAAGAAATCGCGGTGACATTGGATATGGAAAGGATTTCAGCATACGGGATAAGCCCGGCATCCGTCATGCTGGCCTGTCAGTCTTCGGGATTCCAGCCTGCTGCAGGAGGATTCGATACAGACTACATATCATCCCGTATAAGGGTTGAGAATACCGTTTCCACGGAGCAGGAGATTGCCGAGAAAATCATATATTCGGACCCGGACGGGAATGTGTTGAGACTCAAGGATGTCGCGAAGATAGAGAGGCGGTATCAGGAGGCATCATCCCTTGTTGATCATAACGGGAACGCGGCTATCATCCTTTCTGTGGAGATGAGGCCGGACAATAATATCGTCGCCTTCGGCAGGGAAGTGGACGAAGTCCTGGATGCATTTGAGCAGACATTGCCGGACAGTGTCGGCATAAGCAAGATTACAGACCAGCCTCATGTGGTCCGGTCTTCGGTTCTTTCTTTCCTCCGCGACCTTGTCATATCGATGCTCGTTGTCATTTTTGTCATGCTTGCCCTTTTCCCGATACGTTCGGCACTGATAGCCAGTTCCGGAGTACCGGTGTGTACGGCTGTTGCTGTGGCAGTAATGTTCGTTACGGGCATAGATCTGAATACAGTGACTCTTGCCGCTCTGATAGTGGTCCTGGGAATGATAGTGGATGACTCCATCATCACGATGGACGGATATATGGACAAACTGGGACGGGGGATGTCGAAGATTGACGCGGCCTGTGCAAGTGCCAAGGAACTGTTCATGCCGATGTTTACCGCGACATTCGCCATCAGCGTCATGTTCTTTCCTGCCAAAGCCCTGATTACTGGCTATCTCGGGGATTTCGTCACAAGTTTCCCGTGGATTGTGGCCATTGCGCTCGGAGCTTCGCTTGCTTATGCCGTGCTGGTCGTCCCGTCATTGGAGGTTCGTTATATCAATTCTTCCAAGAGTTCGGACAAGGGTTGGTTTGCACGTGGACAGGCCTTCTTTTTCAATGGCATGCAGAAAGGGTATGAAAAGATGGAGAAAGCCTGTTTCAGGCATCCCCGGCTCACTATCCTGGCAGGATTTGTCGCAGTCGCTCTCGGGATACTGATGTTCCTTAATGTCAATATCCAGATGATGCCTAAGGCGGCAAGGGAATGCTTTGTGGTTGAAATCTATATGGAGAGCGGCTCCGGGCTGGACAAGACCAAGGCTGTGAGTGATTCCCTCCGCAGCATCCTCCTTAAGGACAGGAGAATAAAGTCCGTGACGTCATTCGTCGGGATCAGTTCGCCGCGATTCCATGCCACCTATGCCCCGCAGACTCCTTCTCCTGATTTTGCCCAGTTCATTGTCAACACGGTCTCCACCAGGGCTACGGAATCCGTACTCAGGGACTATGAGTCGTCTTACCAGCATTATTTCACCAATGCCCTTGTCCGTTTCAAGCAGATGGACTATCAGGCGGTGTCCGCTCCTGTAGAGGTGGAGATAAAAGGAGAGGACTACGAAATATTGCAGGCTGTGGCTGATACGATAAAGCATTTCATGTACACCAGCCTGTCTGACAAACTGCAATGGATACATACTGACAGCGAAGGGGTTTCGGCATTTGTGGATGTCAAGCCTGATCCTGACGAGTCGTCAAGACTCGGGGTCAGCAGAACCATGCTCTCCATGTCTCTTGCCGGGGCATTCAATTCAGTCCCGGTGGCGACATTGTGGGAAGGCGATGTCAAGGTACCTGTCAACCTGTACAGCCGCTCTGTATCGGACTCCATGTCTTACAGTGCTGTCCCTAACCAGATTGTCCCTACATCCATACCTGGAGTCTCAGTCCCTTTGAGACAAGTGGCTGACGTCTCTCCAGAGTGGCGACCGGAGACATTCGTAAGGACCGGCGGGGTGGAATCAATCACTGTCGGAGCGGACATGCGGTTCGGCATCAGCCAGCCAGAGGCGATGAAAGCGATAAAAGAGTATGTCAAAAAGGAGATTGAGCCTGGTCTTCCGGACGGTGTCACCATATCTTACGGGGGACTTTCATCCATGAACGGGGATGT
Organism: uncultured Bacteroidales bacterium; assembly: GCA_944323505.1. Classification (GTDB taxonomy): domain Bacteria; phylum Bacteroidota; class Bacteroidia; order Bacteroidales; family UBA932; genus Cryptobacteroides. The sequence goes on along the minus strand of CALUST010000029.1, from coordinate 8,034 downwards.
CGGTCCTGAGATTTTCATGGCATTCATCTGCGCAGTGGCCATTCTATTCATTTTCCTGCTGATACATTTCAAGAAGATTTCAATTGCGGTGCTGACGCTTGTCCTCAGTTCGCTTTGTCTCTTCGGGGCGTTTTTCGGACTGTGGATATTCGGCCTTGATTTCGGGCTTACCTCCGTACTCGGCCTGATAAGCCTCGTCGGTATCATTGTGAGGAACGGGATACTGATGTTCGAGTATGCCGAGGAACTGCGTTTTGAGAAAGGCTGGGATGTGAAGTCTGCCTCATTGGAAGCGGGACGGCGCAGGATGCGTCCGATTTTCCTGACTTCATGTACGACTGCGTTGGGGGTGCTTCCGATGATTATCAGCGGGGATGCGCTCTGGATGCCTATGGGAGTCGTGATATGTTTCGGTACAATGCTGTCGATAATATTGATTACTCTGATAATGCCTGTCTCATATTGGCAGATATTCAAAAATTCGGAAAAGGAGGCGGTCGCAGATGAAAAATAGACTGATAATAATGTTTGTGGCAGGGCTGGTTCTCGCACAGCCGTGGATGTCGGCCGGGACGCTGCCCGTCCGTGAATCTCCTGCGGGGGACACGCTTGTCGCCGTGGATGCTGCCGTCCCTCAGTGCAGGCTCTCTTTGGAGCAGTGCCGCAATATGGCACTGGAGAATAATGCCTATGTACGGAATGCCGCACTTGATGTCAATGCAGCCCGTGCACAGAAACAGGAGGCTCTGGCGGAATATTTCCCGAAAGTCTCGGTCAATGCCTTTGCTTTCTATGCGTTTGACCCGATGCTCGAAATAGGGCTGAAGGATATTATCGGGGAGTCTGATTTCAGCAACACGCTCCAGAACTATCTCAACAGTTTCGCCTCCACATACGGCTTCGATCCGGTATATTCCACACTCAAGCATGGCATCACGGCCAATGTCTCTGTGATGCAGCCGATTTTTGCCGGAGGCAGGATTGTCAACGGGAACAGGCTTGCTGCTCTGGGGCTGGAAGCGGCCGGACTCCAGAAGAATGTCATAGAGAGGAATACCTCCGAGGATGTCGAGAGGGCATACTGGCAGATAATCTCGCTTGAAGAGAAGATGAAGACTCTTGACCAGATGACGTCTCTGGTCGATACGCTGTACAGAGATGTCAATGCAGCATGGTCTGCAGGTCTCGCGACGATGAATGACCTGCTTCAGGTGCGTCTGAAAAAGAATGAGCTGCGGACGGGGAAGATACAGTTGAGGAACGGCATCCGTGTGTCCAAGATGAATCTGTGCAACTCCATCGGAGTCCGCTACAATCCATACAGGTCGGTCAGGAACGACTCGATTCCGTATATTGATGATATCATCCTGACAGACAGGCTGGAGGTTGAAGGTTCGCCGGACATGTATTATCAGCCGGAGGAAGAGGTCGCGGCCCGGCAGGACGAGTCCCGTCTGCTGGAAATATCTGTCCGGTCAAAGCAGTTGGAAAAGAAGATGGCCATGGGGGAGGCCTTGCCGAAGGTAGGCATCGGGGCATCATACGGGTATTCTGAGATGGTGACCGACGGCAGGATGAACGGGGCAGTATATGCCATGGTACAGATCCCGCTGTCCGACTGGGGCAAGACTGCGCGCAAGATGCAGAGATATGACTATCAGTTGCAGAAAGCCATGAATGAGAAAGAATACCTTGACGCCCAGCTCGTCCTGCAGGTAAGGAAACTGTGGATTGATCTGGAGTCGGCATGGGAACAGCTGCTGGTAGCGGAAGAGAGCGTCAGTGTCGCCAAGGTTGACGTGGCGGACCTTACGGCATATTACAAGGCCGGGATGTCCCCTCTGTCTGAACTTCTTCAGGCACAGACAAGGCTTCAGGAGGCCGAGAATGACTACATTGACCAAAGCATAAATTATGTTACCGCTTTGAGGTCGTACCTTGACAGGACTGAAAAATAACCTTACCTTCGCGGTGCAGATTCTATCATGACATGAATTTTTTATTTAAGACATTGATGAAGTTCAGGGAACGGTATATCGACACCTTGGGCAAACTATACGAGTATTCGACGGCGATATACGAGAATAACCGTCTGTCCAGGATGATAGGCTCGGACATGGGATATACCTACAAGGAGTTCCGCAAGAAATGTGACGAGATTTCCGCCAGACTGTCAAGATATGGCATCGGCGCGGGCGACAGGGTGGCCATACTCTCGCAGAATATGCCCAACTGGACAGTCGCAATGTTTTCTCTTGTGCCTTTCGGCAGGGTGTCAGTCCCGATTCTGCCGGATTCTTCAGAGAATGAGGTGACGAACATCCTGACCCACTCAGGCAGCAAGGCCATATTCATTTCAAAGAGGATGCTTCCCAAGCTCAGTGCGGAATGCATGGACAGGATGGTGCTTGTCATCGATATCGAGACCTTTGAAATCATCAGGAGGGATGACTCGTCGTTTACTTGTGACGGTCGTGTGAGACAGCCGCAGCCTGATGACCTGGCCACTATCATCTATACTTCCGGGACGACAGGAAATGCGAAAGGCGTGATGCTCAGCCACAGGAATCTGTGTGCCAACATCATCGCATCCTTCCATGCCCAGAAGTGCAATGAGAAGGATGTCTGGCTGTCAATATTGCCTATGGCTCATACTTACGAACTGAGCATAGGTGTGCTTTATCCGATTTTCTGCGGGGCTTGCGTCTGCTATATACAGAAGCCGCCTACACCTACGGTGCTTCTTGCCGCGTTGAAGGAAGTCAGGCCTACGATAATGCTGTCCGTGCCGCTGATAATAGAGAAAATCTACAGGAACAGTGTCATCCCGACGATAAGACGGAGCCGGGTATTGAGGTGGATGAGAAAGAAGATGCCTACCTTGCTGTACCGCATCATCGGCATGAAACTCAAGGCCACATTCGGCGGGAGGCTGAAGTTTTTCGGCATCGGGGGCTCAAAACTGGATATCCAGGTGGAGGAGTTCCTCAAGAAGGCAGGATTCCCGTATGCCATCGGATACGGCCTGACAGAGACCGCCCCTCTTATCTGCAATGCCGGAGTCAAGTTCACAAAGCCTGGCTCGACGGGTGTGGCTGCTTACGGAGTGACAGTAAGACTCTTGAATGTCAATCCTGAGACAGGAGAGGGCGAGATTGCAGCAAAGGGAGACAATGTCATGCTCGGGTATTACAAGGATCCGGAGCGGACGAGGACGGTATTTACCGATGACGGATGGTTCAGGACCAATGATCTCGCCACGGTGGACGAGAAGGGCAGATATTACATCAAGGGACGTCTCAGCAATATGATTCTCGGCCCGTCAGGGGAGAATATCTATCCTGAGGAGATTGAGAATGTCATCAACAACATGGATGAGGTCAATGAATCCATAGTCCTCGAAAGAGACGGACGGCTGGTGGCTCTCGTACAGTTCAATGACAACATCATAGATTGGGATCAGGAGGGAGAGGACCAGTTCTTCGAAAAACTGGAAGCCAGGAAGAAAGCCATCCTCAACTATGTCAACAAGCATGTCAACAAATTCTCCAAGATAAAGGAGGTTGAAGTGATGAAAGAGCCGTTTGAAAAGACGGCAACACAGAAGATCAGGAGGTTCAAGTACAAGAACAGAAAACCTGATCATGGGACTCCTGACAAGGACTCTGTCTCCGGTGGCTCAGCCACAGATGACAACAGCAGTGTCAGCCGGCATTGAATTCCTCAAAAATGAGCCTGTGCTTCAAATTCGGACCAAGTCTGTAGTCCCCGAAATGGAGAGACGGATCAAGGCAGAGACCATCTGTTCCGAACAACGTGGTCTCTGCCTCTTTTTCTGTCTCATGTATCTTGTCCATCGTCTCCTTTGGGATTATCAGATGGCATGGGATGATGACAAGTATCGGGTTCTTTGCCACCGCATGAGCGACTGCCCTCACACCGTTAGGACATCCGCAGTATCCGGCGAATTCAGTATAGCTCATCAGTCTTTTCCTGCCTGGACATCCTTCTCCCTTCGCAGGATGCGTCAGGCTGAAAAGCCTGCTCCATACCATGTTCTGGAATTTTGACCCGAACAGTACCAGGTCATCTGCCGTGACGGTCTCGGACAGTCTGAAGAGATCGGCGGTACTTGTCTTTGTGCAGGTGACCGAACCGGTTTTCTCCGCCGGGAGTCTTGCGATTTTTTCCGCCACGGCTGCAAACAGCCTGTAGTCAGTCGATACTGCTGCGATTTTCCCGTCCACTCGGGTAATGATCCATTCGGGCAAAGGTTTCATGGTCGTATGGTGTTACAATGTATGCGGCATGGCATTGTGTCCGTGTCAGTCGTTGTTCAACTGGATGATATCCACTTCGTCAGACCGGCTTTCCCCCAGAAGGTATTCGCTGAACCAGTCTGCCAGCCTCCAGAAGAAATACTCGTTCATATCGCCGAACCCGTGACGCTGCCCCGGCAGGATGAGCATGTCAAATCTCTTGTTGGCTCTGATGAGGGCATTGACTACCCGTATGGTGTTGGCCGGGTGCACATTGTTGTCGATGTCCCCGTGTACGAGAAGCAGGTGCCCTTTCAGGTTTGAGGCGATTTCCGGATTGGTGTCGATTTTATATACGAATGTCGTGTCGCCTTTTTCTGTGATTTTCTCAAGTATCCCGTGATGCTGCTCACTCCACCATCTGTTGTAGATGCTGTTGTCGTGATTCCCGGCACAAGACACGGCGGCCGTATAGAAGTCAGGATATTTCAGGATAGCAGCAGTGGACATGAATCCTCCTCCAGAATGTCCGTGTATGCCGACCTTGGTCCCGTCAATCCAAGGGTATCTGGCGGCGAGTTTCTGTACGGCGGTCTTCTGGTCTTCAAGCCCGTAGTCCCGCAGGTTGCCGTATCCGTAGTTGTGGTACCATTTCGAACGGTTCGGGTGTCCTCCCCGGTTGCCGACAGTCACTACTATGAATCCCATCTGTGCCAGCCGGTCGGTGCGTGTCATGTTTGAACTCCAGGAGATGTTGTTGGCCTCCACTTGTGGCCCGGGATAGACATATTCGATGATCGGATAGACTTTTGTGGAGTCGAAGTCAAACGGTTTGTATATCACTCCGTAGAGGTCTGTGATGCCGTCTGCGGCCTTCACGGTGAATCTTTCCGGCATCTTGTATCCGGCTTCGAACAGCCTGGACAGGTCGGCGGTCTCAAGATCCGCAATCTTTTTCCCGGAACTGCCGTACAGAGCTGATGCCGGGACTGCATCCACTCTTGAATAGTTGCAGACGATGTAGTTCGCGTTGTCGCTTACGGATGCCTTTACATCCATGTCCTCCATGTCTATCTGGCGGAGTCCGCTGCCGTCAAGGCCTACGCGGAAGGTATGCATCTGATACGGGTTCTCGTCTTTGTCATATCCGCATGCACTGAATATCAGATACCCTTCCTTCTCATTGACAGCCAGTACGTCCTCCACATGGAAGGCCCCCTCGACAATAGGGTTGGCAAGAGTCCCGTCTGCATTGTAGAGGTAGAGATTGGCCCAGCCGTTCCTTTCTGACCAGTGGATCATCTGCCGCCCTCCGTTCACGAGTCTCAATGGCCGGTATTCCACATAGGTATTCATCCTTTCGGATATGACTGTCCTTGTCGAGTCGGCCCCGACATCTACCCGGCAGATGTCCATCCTCTTCAGGTCGCGGCTCATCCTCAGGATATAGAATCCGTCATTGTCCCCGAGCCATCTGTTGGTGATGAAGTCCTCGTATGCGTCCGCATTGGTCTCAGGCATTGTCTCAAATTCGGTCGACTGATCCTTGAAGGCATTTATCTTCACCTGCTTTGATGACATGTCATCTGTCGTGAACACGTACATATATTCTTTCGGCCCAGGCTCTCCAGGCATCTGATATTTGTAGGTCTCCAGTGTCGGTCTCGGCTGGCTGAGCGAGTTTATCACCCAGAACTCCTTGACCGGGCTCATGTCATACTTCATGGCAGCAAAGTGCCTTGAATCAGGAGACCACACCAGATAGTAAGGGCATAACCTTGCAGAGGTATCCTGCTCTGTCCAGCCCATATAACTGTCCGCTCCCCAGAAAAATTCCCGAGTCCCGTCAGTGGTGATTCGATGCTCGACTATGGTACTGTCCTTTGGGTCTTTTGCTGCCTTGGCAAGATTCTCGGCGTCCATCCAGTACAGGTTGGCATTTTTGGCGAACACTCCTATCCTCCCGTCAGGAGAGACATTTGCCCATGACGGGTATTTCTCTTCTTCTTCCTTGCCGGTGATGTCCGTCAGGGCTTCTGTAGTGAAATCATATTCAAAAGAATATGTCTTCTTCTTCCCGAACCTTTCAATCCTTGCGGAGTCTTTCTCGGGCAGCGAACTCTGCACCCGGAAAGTGAATACCTTGTCGTCTTTCAGTTTCAATGCCTGAAGCGGGAGATGCCTGGCGTCGAAAGGGTCTTTCACGATGGAGGTTATCTGCATTGCAAGCCTGTCCATGTCAAAGACCGGCTGTTTCTTGCCGGTGCGGGCATCTACTATATAATATTTTGTTCCGTCAGAGGTCTTCCATTCGTACCAGAACCTGTCCGAGTCCTTGAACCAGTTGGGTCTGATGGATGTCGAGAACACCATCTGTGAGATTTTCTTCTGGGAGAATCTTTCTGCGAGTTCGTAATTGGGCCGTGGAGTGTTGCTGCCGGTATTTTCAGCGTCAGCAGCCACGGCGTAGCCTGCCATGAGACCGAGGGCAAGCAATCCTGATAATATCCTCATTTTCAGTATTGTGTTATTTCAATAATTCTCTTACATCGTCCCATGGCAGGGTCACTCTGATGATTCCCATTGCATAAGGTGCGATTTCATAATGATTGTAGATATATGTGACACCATCTTCCGAGACAGAGAAGTTGCCGTTCGGGCCTATTTCCCTGATGAACATCATGGATGTGTCCGCAGGAGTTTCCAGGGATTCAGGCAGGCGTGCCGTAAGCAGCCTTGAGAGAGGCTCTTCATAGCCCGGGGAGAAAAAGTCGCTTTCGGCCACAGTCTCTCCTGTTTTCAGGTCGAAATTGTATGCAATCTCGGAAGTTATGCCATGAGCACCGCCTCTGTAAGAAAAATGTGTGACAATGTATGACACCATGCCGTCGCTGGCCGGACCGAAATGTCCCGAGATGTCATCGTCCCAGCGGAATGCCGACTCGTGGAACTCCTCGCTTTCTGCAAGAGGCAGGTTCTCTGCCCGGTATTCTTCGACCAGGTCATCGCGGTAGCTGCCGGCCGCCGCCTCAGGCTCCATACCCGAATATTCTTCACCGAAAAGGGCTGCTGTTATCGCCGTGGAGGTTTTCATCCTCGCATCCGCATCTTGGCCGGATACCGGATATTCAACAGAGACGGAGATGTGCAGAGAGTCTGTCCGCCCGTCAGTAAGGGCGAAATTTTCGGAAAATTCCGTTTTCCCGGTCCGGAATTCCTGGCTGCAGGACGTCAGGACGGCTGCGGCTGCTGAGATTATTGCAAGAAGTGCAAATGTCTTTTTCATGATGCTGTATTTTTCAAATATATGCAAAGTTGTAAATTGTTTCGAAATTTCGCAAAATTCACGGCCGGCTCCTTTTCGGGGAAGTTGTGATAATGTCGGTACGGCATTTTCATAATGTGCGGATTTGGATTACCTTTGTATATTCCGGTACTGATAGTCAGACTGTCATGACAGACCCTAAAAGACACAGGTTATGGCGAAATTATTCCCGTTGAAAAGGATGGCTCTTATCCTTAACAGATTGAGGAGCGGCCACGGTATGACTCCTGAGGCACTTGTCGAATATGTATCTGACAGGGCAAGGCTTCTGGATGAGCGCATGGGGTCAGTTTCGCTCAGAACCATCCCTCAAGGAGTCGCAGCAGAGGTGGTATCTGGCAGGCTATGATACTGACGGAGAACTTAAGACTTTCGGGATGGACAGGATGAGCCGGGTGTCCGTCATCGGCACAGAGAAGTTCCGCCGGAACGAGGATATTGACATCCCGT
>CALUST010000028.1 GCA_944323505.1 uncultured Bacteroidales bacterium | reverse complement strand
AACGGCTTGAGGCGTATATTGACATCCCTCTGCTTGACCTCAACCTGGCCGATTCAGCCGACTTCGATGGTCTCCCCGGAATTGGAGGGTATTTTGCATCGAGGATGGTGGAATACCGCAGGAGGCTCGGCGGATACTATTCGTACAAGGAGCAGCTGATGGACATATATAATTTCGACAAGGAGAAGTATGACGGGCTTGCAGACCTTGTCACTGTCGATACAACAGGAGTCCGTCCATATCCGTTATGGACTTTGCCAGAGGACTCGTTAAGGCTGCATCCTTACATCGGCTCCTATGCCGTGGCTCACGGAATTGTCCTCTACAGGGAGAACAACCCTGCATCAGAATGGAATATCCCCGCCTTGGAGAAAGCGGGGATACTTAAGGCTGATATGGCCGGGAAACTGTCCGGATGTATCATAGAGAAGCCTTGATCAGAAGCAGCCTGAGCCGTCGAAACAGTGGGTGCATACCTGGCATTTAGGCAGTCCTATTGCTTCTATCAGGGTCTCTATCGTGTTGAACTTGAGTGAAGTCATGCCGAATCTTTTTGCTATTTCATCCACGAGCCTGTTGTATTGCGGCGAACCGGTTGTCGCGTACAGTTCGAGATTCTTGTCGGCATCCCCTTCAAGTTCCTTGATTATTCTTCGTGATATGAGTTCAAGGTCGGTCTTCGAGGCGGAGAAGCCTATGAACGGGCATCCGTATATGAGCGGAGGACAACCGATTCTCATGTGCACCTCTTTTGCACCGTAGCCGTAGAGTATATCCACGTTGTCCCTGAGCTGGGTGCCGCGCACGATGGAATCATCGCAGAATATTATCCTCTTGCCCTGGAGCATCGCCCTGTTGGGGATGAGTTTCATCTTTGCGACGAGGGAGCGCATCTCCTGGTTGCTCGGAGTGAAACTTCGCGGCCATGTCGGAGTATATTTTGTCACTGCCCTGTGGTAAGGTACACCTTTGCCTTCCGCATATCCCAAGGCCTGTCCTACGCCAGAGTCAGGAATGCCGCAGATACAGTCCACATCTGACGTGTCCTGCCTTCCCATCTTGTATCCGCTGATAAACCGTACCTCCTCGACATTCCTGCCCTCATAGCTCGAAGTCGGGAAGCCGTAATATACCCAGAGGAACGAGCATACCTGCATCCTGATTTCCGGTTTTTTCAACTGCTCCACATGATCGGGATATATCTTCACTATCTCTCCCGGACCGAGATACCTGTCAATCTCAAAATCGAGGTTCGGGAAACTGCAAGACTCGCTTGTGGCTGCATAGGCCCCCTCTTTTCTGCCGAGGACAATCGGGGTCCTGCCCCATTTGTCCCTTGCCGCAATGATGCCGTCTTCGGTCAGGAGAAGCATTGAGCATGAGCCTTTTATGGTATTGAAGACATTCGAGATGCCTTCGACGAAGTCCTTGCCCTGGATTATCAGCAATGCGATCAGTTCGGTCTGGTTCGTGCCGCCGGAACTCAGTTCTGCGAAATGCATGTTCCTGGACAGGAGGTCATCCTCTATCTCCTTCATGTTGCACACTTTAGCGACCGTCACAATGGCGAATTTCCCGAGGTGGGAATTGATGACTATCGGTTGCGGGTCAGTGTCGCTTATGACGCCTATTCCGGATGTCCCGTTCTTGAATTTGTCCAGTTCATCCTCGAATTTGCTGCGGAAATACGCGCTCTGAAGATTGTGGATTGACCTTTGAAACCCGTCCTCATTGCTGTATGTGGCAAGACCGCCGCGTTTTGTCCCCATGTGGGAATTGTAATCGGTGCCATAGAACAGGTCGTTGATGCATTTCTGCTTGGAAATGGTCCCGAAGAAGCCGCCCATAAAAATAGTTTTTATCAGAATAATGGATAATGCCGCGACTCCGTGGTGTGATGCCATCCGGAGCCGCGGCGCAAAAGTACAAAAAAATCACAAAAATCTACAGGAAGAGTCTTATGAGTTTTTCCTTTGATGAGGAATACGGCTGGTAGCGCATGGGCAGGTCAACGGCAAATGATTTGTCCACAATGCTTTTGAGGTGTGAGAATGTGTCAAATCCGTATTTTCCGTGATAATGTCCCATCCCGCTTTCTCCGACACCTCCGAACGGGAGCCTTTCCGAAGCCAGATGAATGATGGTGTCGTTTATGCACCCGCCTCCGAAATGAAGTCTTTGTGTCATGGCTTTTTTCATCCGTCTGTCCCTTGTGAAGACATACGTTGCCAGCGGTCTCGGACGAAGACTGATGTATCTTACTGCATCTTCGATGTCCCTGTATGTGAGCACCGGCATCAGAGGTCCGAAAATCTCCTCCTGCATCAGACTGAGGCTGTCCCATCGCGGATCGGTGATGTCTCCGAGCCTGATTATGGCCGGAGCGATTTTCAGTCCTGCCTCATCGCGGCAGCCCCCGTACACGTCTATGTCATGCCCGGTCAGTTCCTCCATCATCCTGCTGAGCCTGAGGAAATGTTTCCTGTTGACGATTCTTCCGTAATCCGGATTGTCCGTCGGCCGCTTTCCGAACATCCTTGTGACCGCATCCTTGCACTTGCAGATGAATTCATCGGCAACTGATTCATGTACGATGATGTAGTCCGGTGCGACGCAGGTCTGTCCGCAGTTGAGGTATTTCCCGAATACTATTCGTGTTGCGGACACGGCAAGGTCTGCCGTATTGTCCACTATTACAGGACTTTTTCCTCCGAGTTCAAGGGTCACTGGCGTCAGGTGCACTGCAGCCTTCTCCATCACCAGCCGGCCTACCGCCTTGCTTCCGGTGAAGAAGATATAGTTGAACTTCTGCTCCAGAAGTCCCGAATTGACCTCCCGTCCTCCTTCGATGACTGTGACATATTCAGGAGGGAATACATCAGAGACCACTTTCCTTACAATGGCGGATGTGGCAGGAGAGTATGCGCTCGGCTTGATGACGGCGGTGTTGCCGGCTGCAACGGCACTGACAAGTGGAGAGACGCACAGCAGAAAAGGATAGTTCCACGGGCTCATTATCAGGACATTGCCGTATGGCTCCGGGAAGACAAGACTTCTGGACGGGAACTGGGCGAGAGGAGTCCTCACCTTCCTTGGCCGGCTCCATGCCTTCAGATGTTTCAATGTGAATGATATTTCTGACAGGGACATGCCGATTTCGGTCATATAGGCCTCTGTCCGGCTTTTCCCGAGATCCTCATGGAGTGCGGCCGTTATATCCTCCTCCAGCGACCTTATCCTGTCCCGCAGCCTCTCCAGCATCCGCTGTCTCAGCCGTATGTCCGCAGTCTTGCCGCTTCCGAAGAATTCCCTCTGCCTCCCGATTGCCTCTGCTGTATCCATATCCGGTCAGTCCTTGACTGCCTTGAGGGCCTCGCGGATCCTGCCTTCAATTTCATCGCAGAGTTCGACGTTGTCGGTCAGCATCTGTTTGACAGCCTCACGCCCTTGGGCGAGCCGGGTGTCATTGTAACTGAACCATGAGCCGCTCTTCTTGATGATGTCAAATTCGACACCGAGGTCGATGACTTCGCCGACATGTGAGATCCCTTCTCCGAATACTATGTCGAATTCGGCTTTCTTGAATGGAGGGGCAAGCTTGTTCTTAACTATCTTCACCCTTGTCCTGTTGCCGAGGGCTTCCTCCCCGTCCTTGATCTGGGTGGTCCTGCGCACATCCACTCTGACTGAAGCATAGAACTTCAGGGCATTGCCTCCTGTGGTCGTCTCGGGATTGCCGAACATCACTCCTATCTTGTCGCGGAGCTGGTTGATGAAGATGCAGCAGGTGTTCGTCTTGCTGATGCTTGCCGTGAGTTTTCTCAGTGCCTGGCTCATGAGCCTTGCCTGGAGCCCCATCTTGGCATCGCCCATCTCTCCCTCGATTTCGGCCTTTGGCGTGAGGGCGGCCACCGAGTCGATGACAATGATGTCGATTGCTCCTGACCTGATGAGATTCTCTGCGATTTCGAGAGCCTGTTCCCCGTTGTCCGGCTGTGATATCAGGAGTGAATCCAGGTCTACTCCGAGATTCTTGGCATACGTCCTGTCAAAGGCGTGCTCGGCGTCTATTATGGCTCCGATGCCTCCAAGCCTCTGCGCTTCTGCTATGGCATGGATTGCCAGAGTAGTCTTTCCGCTGGATTCCGGTCCGTAGATTTCAATCACCCTGCCTCTCGGATAGCCTCCGATTCCCAGGGCATGGTCGAGGGCAATCGAGCCGCTCGGAATCACAGAAACATCCCATTTCGGCTGATCTCCAAGTTTCATGATCGTCCCTTTCCCGTAGTCCTTTTCAATCTTGTCGATCGTGGCCTGCAATGCCTTCAGTTTGGCGGCATTGACATCTGTCCCTTCTTTTTCTGTTTCTTTTGCCATAAGCTCAATGTTTGTAAGTTAATCAATTCCAAACTGTCCGGCCGCAGGCAAGTCTGCATGGGCGAGGACAGCCGGAGACAAAGTTATGAAAAAACCTGATTCCTCTTACCATTATTTTTGTTTAATTCTGGAAAACTTTCGTTTGTGCCTTATACAAAGGACTTTGGAAGAATTACCCGATTTTGAGGTAATGACTTGGCAACTGTGCCGTATGCTGCGTTCTGCCTTGAATTGCTTTCAAGTAACTCGTTTCTG
>CALUST010000027.1 GCA_944323505.1 uncultured Bacteroidales bacterium | reverse complement strand
GATATGTGAAACATTTCACTTGCTGGAATCAGATGCTCGCGATGATGTTTGGACAACTGAGTAACCGTGAGAGCCTGCGAGACTTAATCGTTGCTTTCGAGGCGCATAGGGCCAAGCAATATCATCTTGGTTTAGGACGTGAACCGATAGCCAAGACCACAAGGCTGAGGATACAGCAGAAGATGCACGAGGACAGCAGCAAGGCGATGCTGACTGAGATGAATATACTGGAGGCTGACCAGATAGGGCTGATATTCCGGTCGGACATCATCAAGATATTCAAGAATCTTCTCGACACGATGCCTCCGGCCACCAGGAACATCTTCCTGTCCAGCAGGTTCGAGAACCTGACATACAACGAGATTGCCGAGAAATACGGCATCTCCCCGAGAAAGGTCAAGAGAGAGATGCAGCACGCCCTCGAAATACTGAGGACATCCCTCAAGGATTATCTTCCGTTCATTATCATCCTGTATATGCTGTACCACAAGGCGTGACAGCCCCCGCCCCGGGCACTACTTCTTCCAGAATGCCGTAGTGAAAATCACGAAGAAAGTGAAGAGTTCCAGACGCCCCACCAGCATTATGAAAGACAGGAAAATCTTGCAGAAGCCCGGCAGACCGGAGAAATTGGACATCGGGCCGACTTCACCGAATCCCGGTCCGACATTGCTCAGACAGGTGATGACCGAACTCGTGGCGGTCATGATATCCGTAAAGCATGACATGACGATACTTCCTACCACGAAAGTGAAAATGTACATGCAGAAGAAACTCGTGATGCTGCTGAGAAGTTCGGTACGGACACTCTTCCCGTTGTATTTGACATTTATCACGCCATTCGGATGAATGACCCTCTTGAGTTCATTGAACGCATTCTTGAAAAGGAGCAGGATGCGGACACATTTGATGCCGCCGACAGTCGAGCCTGCCGAGCCTCCGATGAAAAGGAGGATGAAAAGCAGCATCTGGGCAATATAAGGCCAATACAGATAATCTGCCGATGCAAAACCTGTCGTGGTCAGAATCGTCACCACCTGGAAGAGGGCGTCACGGAAACTCTTCTCAAGACCGGAATGCCCTCCGAAGTACAGCACTCCGGCAATCACAAGGGAGACAGCCAGGGTAATCCCGGAATACAGCCTGAACTCCTCATCCTTGAAGAGTCTGAAAGCCTTTCCCTTGAAAAGCGAATAGAGCAGGGCAAAATTGGTGCCTGCTATGAACATGAAGGCTGTTATCACATACTGTATATAAGGGGAATCCCAGTATGCGACACTTGCCGTCTTGGTGGAATAGCCTCCTGTCGCCATGCTGGCGAATGAATGGCAGAGGGCGTCAAAGAATGACATCCCGCCGAACATCAGGAGCACGGTCTCCGCGGCAGTAAGCCCGGAATACAGGATGCACATCCTGCGGGCTGTGGAATAGAATGTGAACGAGAACTTGTCGTGCATAGGACCGGGCACTTCAGCCACATACAAGTCCCTTCCCTCTATGCCGAGGCTCGGCAGTATCGCCAGCAGTATCACCACAATCCCGAGTCCTCCCATCCATTGTGTCAGAGCCCTCCAGAAAAGAGACGCATGTGGCAGAGCCTCGACATCATTCAGGATTGAGGAGCCCGTGGTGGTGAAACCTGACATTATCTCGAAAAAGGCATCCGGGAAAGACGGGATATAGCCGCTTATCATGAGAGGCAGGCTGCCGAAGACAGTGAACAGTATCCAGATGCACGACACTATGAAATAACCGTCCCTCTTGGCAAGCACCTTGTCCTTTACCCGGACAGAGAATATCAGGACCAGTGATGCCGCAAGCGTGATGCCTGCCGAAATCAGGAAGGCGTCAGCATCGTCCTCCCCGTAAATCAACGCCACACCCATGCAGAGCAGCAGGGCGGCAGACTCCACCAGCAGGAGTTTGCCGAGTATGTTTGCTATGAAGCGGAAATTGATCATCTCTGACACCTATTTGCGGAACATCCTGAGCACTTTCTTGACGGCAGACGGGAGAGCGAATATGACCACGTCATCGCCCGCCTCGATACGGACGTCTCCCTTTGCTATGATGGCCTCCCCGTTGCGGATAATCCCGCCGACATTGGCGTTGTCAGGGAAATCAAGTTCGGCCAAAGTGCCTCCGGTAATCTTTGCACCCGGCTCCACAGTCACTTCAAAGACCTCCGCCTCGGAGAATGTGACGAACTTCAGGTGCTTGACATTCACATTGATGGTGTAGCGGTAGATATTCGCAGCCGCTATGAGTTTGGTATTTATGAGCGTACCGATGCCGAGATTCTCGGCAAGGTCGGTATAGTCGATGTTCTCCACTTCCGCGACCGTCTTCTTCACCCCGAGTTTCTTGGCAAGAAGACAGGTGAGGATATTTGTCTCGGAAGAACCTGTGAGGCAGATGAATGCATCAGTCGTCCTGATGCCTTCCTCCCTGAGCAGAGCGAGATCCCTGCCGTCGCCGTTGATGACGAGGGTGGACTTGAGCCTGTCGGCGAGGAAGAAGCATCTCTCCTTGTCCTTCTCGATGAGTTTCACATTGTAGTGCTGCTCAAGGAGGGAGGCGGCCTTGGCCCCGATGCGGGAACCACCGACAATGATTATGTTTTTTATCTCATATTTGGACTTGCCGCATATCGAATATATCTCAGGTATATAAATCGGCTTTGTGACGAAGAATGCGAGGTCTCCGTAGCGGAAGAAATCGTTGCCTCGCGGGATGATGGTCTGGTCTCCCCTCTTGATGGCCACGACGCGGAAGTTGTCCGTCCCATAGGCCTGTGCGGTCTGCGCGAGTGTCAGATTGAGCACCGGGGCATTCTCCCATATCTTGATTCCGAGCAGCTGCAGCCTGCCGTCTGAGAACTCGTGCTGCTGTCTTGTCCCGGCCAGTTTGAGGGCGGACACTATCTCTTCGGCAGCCAGTCTCTCGGGATATATCATCGAGTCGATGCCTATAGTCCTCATATATTCCATGTTGGACTCTTCAAGATACTCGCTGTTGTTGACCCTCGTGATAGTATATTTCGCACCCAACTGCTTGGCCAGAATGGAAGAATTGATATTCTGGTCCTCCTGATGGTTGACAGCAATGAAAAGGTCGCACTCGCTTACCCCGGCATCCTTCAATGCCCCTATGGAAGTGCACGACGCCTCCTCCGACAATATATCCAGTTGGGACTCCAGCTGTTCCAGTTTCTCATGGTCGCTGTCTATCAGCATTATGCTATGATCCTGTCTGCTGAGCATCTTTGCCAGGTGTGTCCCGACCTCCCCTGCTCCTGCTATGACTATCTTCATCGCTTTCCGGTTAAAAAATATCCGGCAAAGATAAGCAGAAGCCGAGAGCAATGCAAATCATTTGCATATGGATGTCGGTCATATGATCAGCAATCGGAATCATCGCTAACGGCACTACACACGAACTTTAAGAACGTTTCAATGCAGATAGTTATAAATATTTGCTATTTTTGTCAAAAAATATTGACACAAAATGAATATCATATCTCTGTTTTCAGGATGTGGCGGATTGGATGCCGGTTTTGAAAAATGCGGTTTCAACATCATATGGGCAAATGAATTCGACAAAGACATCTGGGAAACATACCGGATAAACCATCCTTCAACTTTTTTGGATTGCCGGTCAATAACAGACATTGATGCAGGCGAGATTCCCGATGCTGACGGCATTATTGGCGGTCCTCCCTGTCAATCCTGGAGCGCAGGAGGGTCTAAACGTGGAATAGAAGATGCAAGAGGTAAATTATTTTGGGATTATATCAGAATCATTAATGCAAAAAATCCTAAATTTTTCCTCGCTGAAAATGTGAAAGGGATGCTTCTCCCTCGATATGGAAATATTTTAGAGAATTTTAAGGAATCATTCAAATCTGCCGGGAAATTTGGATATGACCTGTATTTCCAATGCGTCAATGCCGCTGATTATGATGTTCCTGAAGAGCGGCACAGAGTCCTGTTTATTGGTTTCAGGAAAGACTTGGATGTAAAAGATTATGCATTCCCGGATCCGACAACCCCTGACGGCAAGCGGATCAATCTAAAATCAGCCATAGGTGACTTGACGTCAGAACAGCCTATAGGTTTACCGAACGGCATCTCATCTGACAGAAACCATAAAGTGCCGAATCACGAGTATATGACAGGCGGATTTTCCCCTATATATATGTCCAGAAATCGCAAACGTAAATGGGATGAAGTTTCTTTTACAATTCAAGCAAGCGGCAGACAGGCCCCTATCCATCCGGGATGTCCGGATATGATTAAACTCGGTCAGGACAATTGGATATTTGAAAAAGGAAAAGAGAGTTTATACAGAAGAATCAGTGTCAGAGAAGCAGCAAGAATACAAACATTTCCTGACAACTTCGAATTCAAATACAACAACATAAACCACGGATACAAGATGATCGGGAACGCTGTTCCTGTCAATTTGGCAAAAATCGCAGCAGAATCAGTAAAAAATTTTTTATAAATGGCAGCTTCACAGGTTCAAAACGGGAAAGCATTTGAATATGCCATTGCCAGTCAGTATCATCAATTTTTGACCGGCATGGGGCTTGATGCGGAGATAGAAAAAGATTCTGCATACATTATTGCAAAAAACGCTTTTGAAAAATGTTCGCAAAAAGAAAAACATCAATTTGACACAGCTGCATCAGCAACCATTCCAACTATGATAAGGATTGAGCCTGGTCTGATATCTCAACAAACAAAAGATGACATTCTGCATATTTCAATCTCGAAAGATTCTGCTGGAAAGCAGGGAGATGTCAGAGACGTGATCTTCAGGAGAGCATCGAAGTGGGAGATAGGATTCTCTGCAAAAAATAATAATGATGCAGTGAAACATTCCCGTCTTTCTCAAACAATTGATTTTGGCAAGTCTTGGATGAACATAGCCGTATCAAATACATACAAGCAAGAGACAACCCCTATCTTCCAATATTTGTCAGATATGAAATCAGCAGGATTGAAATGGGATGAACTCGGAAACGACAAAGTCACAAAAGTCTATATCCCCCTGCTGAATGCATTCAGATCAGAACTTTTGAAAATAAATCAGAGAAACACTGATATTCCTCAGAAACTCGTATCATACCTTATTGGAGAATATCCATTCTATAAAATCATCAAGGATGATGCTTATAACGTTGTGGTTGTCAAAGCCTATAATATCAACGGCGAATTAAACAAGACAGTAAACGGGACAAAGTCTCTCTACAAGACAGCGCCAATACATCTGCCAGAAAGAATTGTTGAATTTGACTTTAAAGGCATTCATGAAGATTGCGGACAATCAACCAATACATTAATAATGATTCTGGACAAAGGTTGGACAATATCATTCAGACTTCACAATGCCAGTACTTATGTTGAGCCATCCTTGAAATTTGATATCAAGTTGCTTGGGAACCCGCCGGTACTGTTTTCGCAATATCTTTTCACTGAATAAATCATCAATCGCGTACTCAATCCCTGTTCGCAAGCAATGCGTCACTTGATGCGGATCTGTTGGCCTATGCGGATAACTGATTCTGGACTGATGGAATTGAGACGACACAGAGACGCGACAGAGGTGTTGTTATTCATCGCAATTTTGCTCAGAGTATCTCCGGACTTGATGGTATAATATCTCATGGCTGCCTTCTCGGCATCCTCCTTCCTGTCTTCCTCGGCATTGAGGATTTCATCCTCGAAGTCCTGCTCATAATTGCTGTAAGGGCTGAAATATTTCTTCTTCAGGACGAAAAGCCTGTAGCGCAGATCCCCTGTACCGAAATCGATAAGCCACTGGGGGTCAAAGGCAAGTCCCTTGTACCTGGTCTCAAAATGCAGGTGTGGCCCTGTCGAACGTCCGGTAGAGCCGCCAAGCCCTATCACATCTCCCGCATGGACCCAGTCCCCTGACTTGACCTTGCGTGATGAAAGATGACCGTAGAATGTCTCAAGCCCGTTCTGATGACGTATAACCACAAGGTTGCCGTAACCTCCCGCATATCTTGACACCCTGACTTCGCCGTCAAAGGCCGCATGTACCGGAGTGCCTGACGCAAGAGGAAGGTCTACCCCCTGATGCCTGCGCCCGCGTCTGACACCGAACTTGCCTCTCGGATGGACGTCGCCCTGATAAGGGCAATGATACTGGCTGAGACTGTCCACGACCCACAATGACCACACGTTGTCAAGACTGTCAAGGTCGGTCTTGTATGGATTCATGCTGTATTCGTCCCAATATTCCTTGAAGACATCTGCCTGCATCATGTAATCGGCATCCTTGACATACTGCCATGTATTGTCGCTGTAGAGGACTACCTTGACATGTTCATTGACAGTGTCAAGAGTGTCGAGCACCATGGCATCAGTATCCTGCAATGACTTCACTGGCCTGAGAGCAGGACGGGGGACAATCAGCTCCGCCTCCTGCCTTGACATGGGCACCGTCCTCTGTGCCGGGCGGAATCCGCTTACCACCTCATCCCTGTCCTTGACATTGACAGGTGCGGCACCAGAAATCTTCTGTACTGTCTCCTCTCCGGACTCCGGAAAGGTCCCGCCGGCAGCGCCGGCATAAAGCGGGAACAATCCCGCAACCAACAATGACACGCAGCACGACGCTGCTCTGCTACTTACCATAAAACAATTTATTGCGCACCGAACCTGGAGACCAGGATATCCCGTACCTCCGAGACCTTCTCCTTGAGCAGTTCCTCAGAGGATGCCTCGCAGATGAAGCGGAGGTAAGGCTCGGTATTCGACGGGCGTATATTGAACCACCATTGCGGAAATTCCACCCTGTACCCGTCGAAGTCCATATAAGCGGTATGCTTTTCCTGTGCCATGAAATGGTCTCTGACGGCATCCATGGCCCCTTTCTTGTCCTCAAGACGGAAATTTATCTCGCCCGAGTTGCGGTACTTCTCTATACCGGCGATAAGGCGGCTGAGAGACACGCCTTTCTTCTTCATGTCAGCCAGCACGTCCAGAATCAGAATCGAGGCGAGCAGCCCGCTGTCCGAATAGAAGAAATCCCTGAAATAATAATGTCCTGCCAGTTCCCCGCCATACACTCCGTCCAGTTCGCGGAGTTTGCGTGCAGCAAAAGCCCTTCCGACTTTCCAGGTATGCATCTCTGCCCCCATCGGGACAAGATATTCTCCCACTGCCTTGGAACTTCTTATATCCTGGAGCACTATGCCCTTCTCCCCTTTTTTCTCAAGGAAATAATGTCCGAGCACGGCTATCATCAGATCAGGCGAGATGAACCTGCCGTTCTCATCCACGAACATCACGCGGTCCGCATCCCCGTCGTAGATGACTCCAACATCGGCTTTCCTTTTCAGGACAAGTTCCTGCAATGCCTTGACATTCTTAGGGATAAGAGGATTCGGCTCATGATTGGGGAATCTTCCGTCCATCTCGTCGAAGATATATGACGGGGCGTTCCCGAAAATCTCCTTCGCATAGAGCACCGCCATGCCATTGGAAAGGTCCATGGCAATCTCAAGCCCCGAGTAATCCTCCTTGAACCCGTTCAGGAACCTGAGATAATCCGCATGGATGTCCATAGCCTTCACTACCCCCCGATTCTGCACCGGCAGGCACGGGCGTCCGGCATCTATCCACTCCTTTATCTGCCCGAGTCCGTTGTCCAGACCGACAGGAAGGGCATTCTCCCTTGAGACCTTCATGCCATTGTACTCGGCCGGATTGTGAGAGGCAGTTATCTGTACCGACGCCTTGAAACCATAGTTCGCAGTCCCGAAATACACCATCGGAGTGGTGCTGAGCCCTATATCATACACATCGGCCCCAGCATCGGTCAGACCTTTCAGAAGCCAGTCGTGAATCTCGTCCGACGACTGCCTGCAGTCCCTGCCGACAAGCACCTTGTCTGTCTGCAGAAGTTCCGGCAGGAAATATCCTACCTTATATACAATCTCCCTGTCGAAATCCACATTGTAGACCCCGCGGATGTCATAAGCATGAAACGCTCCCATAATATCAGTATAATCAAGCCTTTGTCTTGTATCTTGGAGAGACCTTGCCTTTCATGATTCCCTGCAGTCTCTTCGATATCATCTTCTTACGTATCGGGGCCACGCGGTCCACGAAAAGATGACCGTCAAGGTGGTCCATCTCATGCTGGATCATCCTGCAGGCGAACTTGTCGAACTGCTCGACATGCCTGTCAAGATTCTCGTCATAATACTCCACCTTGATGCTTGCCGGCCTGCGGACATCCGCATATACCCCCGGCACACTGAGACATCCCTCGGAATACTCCCGGGTCTCCTCGCTCTCCTCGACAATGACAGGGTTGATCATCGTCCTTCTGAACCCTTTGAGATAGTCATAAGTCTCGGATACGACATCACCGTCCACAATCAGCACCCTCAACGAGACGCCCACTTGGGGGGCAGCAAGCCCGCACCCGTCAGCCGAAGCCAGCGTCTCTTTCATGTCATTTACAAGTCCTGCGAGATATTCCTTCTGCGAGAGATCGGCATCCGCCGCATCCTCCCTCAACACCTCTGCACCGTATAAATAGATTGGCAATACCATATTGTTGTAATATTATCATCCGGTCCGGACATCCGGATCCGCTACTTTCTCCTTTTCCATCCTCCCGTCTTCCGGGACTGCCTTGTCACCTTATCCGACAATGAATCAGGCACAAACTGGTTAGAGACTACAAAATTTGTACCACCATTCCGCCTGTCCAGCCAGCCCTGGAGGATGATAGCCGCGCTTATCTTGTCCACCGACTCCTTGTCCCTGCGGTCCTTTGCCTTCATCCCCCCGTCAATCATGACCCTGTGCGCAAGGACGGACGTAAACCTCTCATCCTCCATCTCCACAGCCTTGTCCGGGAACTCCCTCCGCAACCTGTTCACAAAAGCCTGCACGTCAGCAGCCGCCTCAGAAGGTGTGTTGTCCATATTTACCGGCCATCCGACCACAAAGGCAGTGACATTCTCTTTTTCGCAATAAGTTTTGAGATATTCTATTATCTTTGCAGACTGGACAGTATCCAATGCGGATGCGAAGATACCGAGCGGGTCGCTTACTGCAACGCCCGTCCGCTTCCGTCCATAGTCTATTCCGATGATTCTGTCCATAAAACCAGGGTGCAAAGGTAATAAAAGTATGGCACAACAAAAAAAAGAGAGGAAAACGACAAGATACAGGCTGTCACTTCTTGACGACCAGACCCATGAGAGGCTGTGGATAATGAAATTCACACGCACAAGTTTCATCCTGACGACAGTCTCGGCAGTGATAGTCTTTGCCCTGACCATATTCTCGATAACGGCCTTCACACCGGTAAGGACATTCATTCCGGGCTATCCGGACGCCCACAGCAAGCGTGCAGCCATCCAGAACGCAATGAGAATCGACTCTCTGGAGACTGTCATCAATTCATGGGAACTGTATACGGAGAATCTGAGGCGGGTACTGGACGGGGCAGACCCGATCAGCATCGACAGCATCATGGGGCGCAAGGATGCGGCAAGGAATGCGGCAAGGTCGATGGAGCCTGGCAGGCAAGACTCGATACTGAGGCAGAAGGTCCTGGATGAGGAGCAGTTCGGGCTTTCGGAGAGGAGGCAGAGAGACCTGCCTATAGAAGGCATGCATTTCTTCGTGCCGCTGAAAGGAGTCATCTCACAGGGCTACGACCCGATTGTGCACCCTTACATCGACATAACGGCCCCGGCCAATTCCGTGGTGATGTCCGTGCTTGACGGGACTGTGATTTTCGCGGGCTGGAACGACGAGGCGGGCTATACCATACAGATACAGCACGAGAACGACATCGTATCCATCTACAAGCACAACCAGAAACTCCTCAAGAAGACCGGGGACAAAGTGACGGCAGGCACTCCTGTCGCCCTTGTAGGCAATACGGGGTCGCTCAGTACGGGAGACCACCTGCACTTTGAACTCTGGTACAGGGGGAATGCCATAGACCCGACCAAATATATAAATTTCTGATGGAAAAGAGGCACATAGCGATACTCGGTTCGACAGGGTCGATAGGCAGGCAGGCACTGGATGTCGTGAGACAGCATCCCGACCTGTTTGAAGTCGAACTCATCACTGCGAACAACAATTCCGCGCTCCTGATAGAGCAGGCGCTGGAGTTCAATGTCAACAATGCCGTCATCTGCAACAAGGACAAGTACCGGGAGGTGGCCGATGCACTCCAGCCGCACATGATAAAGGTGTTCGCCGGCATGGAGTCCGTCTGCGATCTCGTGGCAGGAGACAACATAGACATGGTGCTGACCGCCATGGTGGGGTTCAGCGGGCTCAAGTCCACTGTCGCTGCCGTCAAGGCCGGGAAAGCGATTGCACTGGCCAACAAGGAGACGCTTGTAGCCGCAGGAAAGACAGTCACCGACCTCGCGAGGCAGCACAAGGCTCCGATACTGCCTGTGGACTCGGAACATTCGGCCATCTTCCAATGCCTGCACTGCTCTCCTGACGCATCCATAGAGAAGATACATCTCACGGCATCCGGCGGACCGTTCAGGACATGGTCCAGGGAGAGGATTGCGGAAGCCACAAAAGAACAGGCCCTGAAGCATCCGAAATGGACAATGGGCAGCAAGATAACCATCGACTCGGCCACGATGATGAACAAGGGGCTGGAAATCATCGAGGCAAGATGGCTCTTCGGGACTGAGCCGGACAGGATAAACGTGGTGGTGCACCCCGAATCTGTCATCCATTCGATGGTGGAATTCGCGGACGGGTCCATCATGGCGCAGCTCGGATGCCCCGATATGAGAATCCCCATACAATACGCACTCGGCTATCCTGCAAGGCTGCCTCTTGACAGCCGGAGACTGGACTTCGCCATGCTCGGGGCCATCACATTCGAGGCCCCGGACACTGAGAGGTTCCCGGCTCTCGCCCTGGCTCGGGAGGCCCTGTCAAAAGGCGGGAATATGCCATGCATCATGAACGCCGCCAATGAAGTCGCCGTGGCGGCATTCCTGCAGGGCAGGCTCGGATTCTACGGGATAACGGACATCGTGGAGAAATGCATGAACGGCGTGGATTTTGTCAGTGATCCGGACCTTGACACGATTTTCATGTCAGACAAGGCCGCGGCCGCAAAGGCCATGGAACTCACAGGCACCAAACAGACCATAGGATAAAATGGACATACTGCTTAGGATACTACAAGTGATACTTGCCCTCTCGGTGCTCATCTTAGTGCACGAACTGGGGCATTTTACATTCGCAAAGATATTCAGGATACGCGTCGAGAAATTCTATCTCTTTTTCGATGCAGGATTTGCATTGCTCAGATTCAAGCCGAAGAACTCGGATACGGAATACGGCATCGGATGGCTTCCTCTGGGAGGATATTGCAAGATTGCAGGGATGGTGGACGAATCACTGGACACAGACTCGCTCAAGAGCGAGCCGAAGCCATGGGAGTTCCGGAGCAGACCGGCATGGCAGCGGTTCCTGGTCATGGCCGGAGGCGTGCTGTTCAACTTCATTTTCGCGATAGCACTATATATCGGCATACTTGCAGGATGGGGGGAAAGTTACATCAGCAACGAGGACAACTGCGTATATGTCAACGAACTGGCATACGACATGGGATTCCGCAACGGAGACCGCATCCTGAGTTTCGATGACTATGTCCCCGAGAAGTTCGCCATGCTGCAGCCTGACCTGGCCAGGCAGACGCCGAGGAAAGCCACCGTGCTCAGGGACGGTGACACACTCGACATCTACATTGACCAGAGGATGATCAGCAAAGTCCTCAACACACCGGGGATGTTCGACCTCGCACTGCCGTTTGTGGTGGACACCATTCCGCCTTCGTCAGTCAACCGCGGGTCCGGACTGACCAGAGGTGACCGCATCATCGGCATCGCCGGCACTCCTGTAAGATTCGTCCAGGACTCCAGGCAACTGCTGAGGGAGCACAGGCTGTCCGAAGTCCCTGTGACAGCGGTCAGGGGAGCAGACACCATTGCCCTGACAATGAAGGTGGACTCGACGGGAATGCTCGGAGTAAACATCATGCTGCCCGGCATCAGAACCCACGAGTATTCTGTGATATCGGCCATACCAGCAGGATTCAGGCTTGCCTTTGACACCATCGGCGGCTACGTACAGGATCTGAAACTGGTCTTCACCCCGAGCACGGAGGCATACAAGTCCGTCGGAAGCTTCATTTCGATAGGACAGATCTTCCCGGCATCATGGGACTGGTACAGGTTCATCAACATACTTGCCCTGCTGTCCGTCATGCTCGGCGTCATGAATCTCCTGCCGATACCTGCGCTGGACGGCGGGCACATAGTATTCACATTGTATGAGATGATCACGCGCAAGAAGCCGAGCGACAGGTTCCTGATCGAGGCGCAGGTCGTGGGGATGATACTGCTGTTCGGGCTGATGATACTCGCATTCGGCAATGACATCGCCAGGATAATATGATAACTGCATATAAAACAACAAAACACCGGTACGATATGAAAAAATTGATTTCGATATTACTCATGTGCGTGAGCCTGATGGCTGCCGTATCATGCGGGAACGGCTCCGGGAAACTCCTTCCGAACGTAAGCGGAAAGGCCGGAGAAATAATCGTGGTGGTCAACAAGGGCGACTGGGAAGGCGCCGTCGGCAATGAACTGAGAAGCCTGCTGGCAAGCGACTGCCCTTTCCTGCCGCAGAAAGAGCCTCTCTATACCCTCATAAACATCACGCCTGCCACATTCACCAACATCTTCCAGTTGCACAGGAACATAGTGTTCGTGAACATTGACGAGAAAGTGACCGAGCCTGGAGTAGTCTACAAGACTGACCAATGGGCACAGCCGCAGTGCATCATCCTTGTGAATGCGCCGGACAGCGACACGGCATTGAATCTTGTCAAGGAAAACGGGGAACTCATTCTCAACTCTTTTGAGCAGGCCGAAAGGGACAGGGTGATAATCAACTCCATGCAATATGAGGAATTCGCCCTCAGGGATGCGACAAACAAGGTGTTCGGAGGCTCCCCGTATTTCCCTATGGGATACAAGATGAAGAAACAGACCGGAGATTTCTTCTGGATCTCATACGACACCCAATATACCATACAGGGGATATTCGTCTACAAATACCCCGTCGAAGGTAAGGACGACATGACCATCGGAAGCATCATCAGCCACAGGAACGAGATGCTGAAAGCCAATGTGCCTGGGATGTTCGAGAACACCTACATGACCACGGCGGAAGCCGTAGAGCCGAGTCTCGAATATATCAAGTACAGAGACCGCGAGTTCGCCCAGGTGAGAGGGTTCTGGGAAGTCCACAACGACTATATGGGAGGACCTTTCATCTCGCATTCGTTCTACAGCAAGGACGGCAAGGAGATCATCGTGCTTGAGGCATTCGTCTACGCTCCGAGGTATGACAAGCGAAATTACCTCAGACAGGTAGAATCCATAATATACTCATTTGAGTGGGCGGACGAGCAAGAAAAAAGGTAAAAATATTTTGTCGTGTAGAAAATATTACATACCTTTGCACTCCCGTTTGATAAAAACGGGGTGAACGGTGGGTTCGTATAACGGTTAGTACTCAAGATTTTCATTCTTGCAATAGGGGTTCGATTCCCCTACCCACTACGAAATATAAAAA